>JBOFUP010000075.1:0-7238 GCA_051652645.1 Bacteroidales bacterium | reverse complement strand
GTCCAAACTGGAAAATGGCGACACCCGACCCAATGGTTACTGTTGGAGTCCAGTGCAAATCATTCCCAGTAGAGATGATTGTTCGTGGTTATCTATGCGGAAGTGCATGGCGCACCTACAAATCTGGTGTTAGAGAGATCTGCGGAGTTCAACTTCCAGAAGGGATGAGAGAGAACCAGAAATTCCCAACACCAATTATTACTCCAACAACAAAAGCTGAGCATGGATTTCATGACGAAGATATCTCTAAAGAGGAGATCTTGCGTCAAGGTTTGGTTACTCCAGAGGAGTATGCAACACTAGAGAAATATACCTTAGCTCTTTTTGAAAGAGGTAGTCAGATGGCACAAGAGAGAGGATTGATTCTTGTGGATACGAAGTATGAGTTTGGTAAAAGAGATGGTGTTATCTATCTTATCGATGAGATTCACACACCAGATTCATCTCGTTACTTCTATGCAGAGGGATATGAGGAGCTATTTGAGAGTGGAAAGCCACAACGACAACTTTCTAAGGAGTTTGTCAGAGAGTGGCTTATGGAGAATGGCTTCCAAGGAAGAGAAGGAGATATTATGCCTGAGATGACCCAAGAGATAGTTAATCAAATTAGCAATCGCTACTGTGAACTTTTCGAAAGAATTAGTGGAGAGAAGTTCGTGCCAGCTGACAAAGAGGATATATCTAATAGAATAGAGGAGAATGTAATACGTTACCTCGCTAACAGATAGAATTTAGCTCTATAAAAAGGATTTTGCCCCTACAAATAAATACCTTTTCTCATGTGGAAATTGTATATTTGTAGGGGCAATTTTTTATATTGTCGACTAAGCTAGTATATAAATCCAATAGATTTACTCATATGAATCAATACGGTCTCATAGGATATCCTCTCACTCATTCATTTTCTCAAGGCTTCTTCAATGATAAGTTTCATGCTGAGCTTATTGATGCAAGATATGACAATTATGAGATTCCTTCAATTATGGAGTTCGAGAACCTGATATCTAACAATCAAGAGTTGAGAGGTCTCAATGTAACCATACCCTATAAAGAGCAAGTAATAAACTATCTTGATGAGCTAGACCCAGTAGCTGCCGAGATTGGAGCAGTTAATGTAGTTAAGTTCATCAATAGAGATGGTAAAAGAATACTTAAGGGATACAATTCAGATGTCATTGGTTTTAGTAGATCTATAGAGTACCAATTAAAGCGCGATCACAGGGCTGCACTAATACTTGGTACTGGGGGATCTTCTAAAGCTGTTAAATATGCTCTCGAGAAGTTGGGCTTAGAGACACTTAGCGTTAGTCGTTACCCTCAACAGGGTGAGATCAATTATCAGCAGATAACTAAAGAGCTGCTCCAAGAGTATACAGTGATCGTAAATACAACACCATTGGGTATGTATCCTAAGGTTGATGATGCTCCAAGTATACCTTATGAGTATCTCTGCGACGACCATTTACTCTATGATCTCCTATATAATCCTAGTGAGACAAAGTTCTTGCAATTAGGTAAGGCCAAAGGAGCAAAAACTGTCAATGGTCTTGAGATGCTACTACTACAAGCAGAAGCATCATGGGAGATATGGAACAACGAAGAGAATTAATATAACTCCATAATAGGAGAAACTAAACTATACACACACTATGGCAACAAAACCTTTTCACTATCAAGAGCTTTTCCCTCTTGGTAAAGATCAAACGGAGTATTACTTGCTGACAAAGGAGCATGTATCTGTAACTCAATTCGAGGGAGAAGAGATTCTTAAGGTTGAGAAAGAGGCTCTAACAAAGCTAGCTCAAGCAGCTATGAGAGACGTATCTTTCCTTCTTCGTACAGAACATATAGAGCAAGTAGCAAAGATCCTTCACGATCCTGAGGCTTCAAGTAATGATAAATACGTAGCATTGACTATGCTACGCAATTCAGAGGTTGCAGCAAAGGGAATTCTCCCTACATGCCAAGATACAGGTACAGCAATCGTAATGGGTAAGAAGGGGCAGAATGTATGGACAGGATGTAATGATGAAGAGGCTCTTTCACAAGGTATCTACAATACCTACACACAGGAGAACCTTCGTTACTCTCAGAATGCTCCACTTAATATGTATGACGAGGTAAATACAGGAACCAACCTTCCTGCTCAAATTGATCTGTACTCAACACAAGGCTCGGAATATAAGTTCCTTTTGATGACTAAAGGTGGTGGTTCTGCTAATAAAACATATCTATATCAAGAGACAAAGGCATTGATCAATCCAAAGTCGCTTGTGCAATATTTAGTTGGAAAGATAGCGACTTTGGGTACTGCTGCTTGTCCACCTTACCACATAGCATTCGTTATTGGTGGGACTTCGGCTGAGGTAAACCTAAAGGCAGTGAAGCTTGCTTCAGCAAAATATTTTGATCAATTACCAACAGAGGGAAATGAGTTTGGTCAGAGTTTCCGCGACATAGAGCTAGAGAAAGAGGTTCTAGAGGCAGCAAATAATCTTGGTCTTGGTGCTCAATTTGGTGGTAAATACCTTGCTCACGATGTTCGCATTATCAGAATGCCTCGTCATGGTGCTTCATGTCCAATAGGTATGGGTGTGTCTTGTTCTGCTGATAGAAATATTAAGGCAAAGATCAATAAAGATGGTATTTGGATTGAGAAGCTAGAGCAAAACCCAGCTAGATTCATTCCTCAGGAGCTTCGCAATGCTGGTGAAGGTGATGCAGTGAAGATAGATCTTAATCGCCCAATGGATGAGATACTAAAGGAGCTATCAAAATACCCAGTATCCACTCGTCTATCTCTAAGTGGAACTATCATAGTTGGTCGTGATATAGCACACGCTAAACTAAAAGAGCGTATTGACAAAGGTGAGGGACTACCTGAATATATCAAAAACCACCCTATATACTATGCTGGACCAGCTAAGACTCCTGCTGGTTTTGCTTCGGGATCATTCGGGCCAACGACAGCAGGACGTATGGACTCATACGTTGACTTGTTCCAGAGTGAAGGTGGTAGTAAGATTATGATTGCTAAGGGTAACCGTTCACAGCAAGTTACGGATGCTTGTCACAAGCATGGTGGCTTCTATCTAGGTTCTATTGGTGGCCCAGCCGCAATCCTTGCCCAAGAGAATATCAAGAAGGTTGAACTTGTTGAATATCCTGAGTTGGGTATGGAGGCTATATGGAAGATTGAAGTAGAGAATTTCCCTGCATTCATACTTGTTGATGACAAAGGAAATGACTTCTTCAAACAATTGAAGCCTCGTTGTGCTGTTTGTAAGTAATAGATTTTGACTATCTAACTATATTGGCGACAGCTATGATATTACAATATCATAGCTGTCGCTATTTTTTTGAAATAAACATATATTTCCTCACTTTGTTATATAGGTATAAATCAAAATTTAATTATCTATGAAAGGTAGAGTCGTTGAGTCAATATTCATAGCAGTGGGGTTAATCCTTTTAGGATTTTTCATTCGTCAAGGCATTGTGGATTTTAAGAAGATGGACAGAGTAGTTAGTGTTAAAGGTCTGGCTGAGATGGAGGTCTCAGCTGATAGGGTTACTTGGCCAATAGCATACACCATAGTAGGAAATGACCTACTATCACTCTATTCAGAGATGAAACAAAAGGATAAGACTATTGTAGATTTCTTACATCAAGGCACTCTAGATGCAGCAGACTATACACTCTCTGCACCTGCTGTTGTAGATACAAAAGCAGATAGGTACTCTAACCAAAATCTCACTTATCGATATACATTAACATCTGTATTAACAGTCTCTAGCTCCAAGGTATCTCAGGTTCAGCAGTTGATTAATCAACAAGGAGATCTTCTGCAAAAGGGTATTGCTTTGTTGGCAGGCGATTACAGATTTGCTATCAACTATGAATATACAGGTTTGAATAGCATTAAGCCTCAAATGATAGAGCAAGCAACTAAGAGTGCAAGGGCCTCTGCCGAACAGTTTGCTAAAGATTCGGATAGTAAGATAGGTAAGATACGTCGGGCTTCTCAAGGACAGTTCTCCATTAGTGATTTAAACTCTAACACTCCCGAGAAGAAATTAATAAGAGTGGTGTCAACAGTTGACTATGAACTTAAGAATTAACACTCATTTGATATATTAATATAGTAGCTTAGCATATTTACTTTCTGAAGGTAGTGCTAAGCTATTTATATTTTAAGGCTCACTGACGTAGTATGAAGTTAATAGTACCTAATTATATGTATTAAGTAATGCTTTTGTATGATTTTAGGGAGTAGTGTATTCTCTTGTATTCCTAAATGTATATTTATATTGCTCTATTAGGTGTAACTGTATTCATGGCTGATTGATTAATTTTGTATTAATATTCGCTCTTAACATATCTGACTTTTAGGCCATGATAAGTGTAATTTAATGTGTTTATGTAAGTAAAATAAGGTGTTTGTTATCTATATTGATATAGTTTTAATATAACTAATCCAATTTACATTTAATAGTATGATTTGAACTACTCTTATATTTATACTTATAATATGTGGTTTTTCAGCCATCTTAACTCTTTAGGTTGGATTGCTTTATTTTTTGTAAATAATACACTCTTGTAATCTTGTCATATTTAAGAGCTCATATTTTATTACTTTTGTGCCCAATTTGATATTTTGTAATTATAACTTTGTTAAGATATGACTTTTTTAAATTGCTCTATAAGAGCCATATGGGTTATGTTGCTTTTGCTAACCACTTTTCATACACATCATATTGGTGCAAAAAATAAGGAAAATGAGGGGGACATAGTTATAATTGCGTTAAGCGATAGTCGTTTGGATCCTATTGTTACAGAGATATATCTTGAGACAAGGCGTTTAGCTCCTGATTGTAACCTTCAAATTAACTACCTTCTTCCAACAAGAGGGGAGCCTTCAGAGGTGTGGCTGGATGAGATGGAGGATATCGTATCCTCTCTCTCAGAGATGGACTCTTTAAGGCTTCTTGTGATAATTGGAGATGACCCTTGGATACTATTTAATGAAGTGGAGAATGGTAGAATGACAAATGCACCCATATTACTGTGTGGAATTAACAAACAGATGGTATCATGCAGCACCTTCTTGAATCTAAATAGTTTCACACAAGATGATCTATTCCCTACTGATTCAATTATTAGTCGATATTCAAATCTATCTATTCTCTACGAGCAGATAGAAGTGACAATAGAGACTAACATTGATATGATGTTAGCACAAAATCCTAAGCTAGAACAGATACTGTTAATATCAGGATGGAATTATGATGGTGTATACAATAATGTCGTTGCGCAGCAGTTTCTAGAACGTAAGTATCCAAGTATAGATATTAGGAGCATAGATGGGAGATTCGCATCTTCAGAGTATCTCAATAATCAGTTAGATCAACTAATGCCTAACAGAGCAATACTATATATCTCATGGAATAGTTATTCTAAGTGGAGTTCAAAACCGATGTTGGAGAAAGATGCTAGGTATACTGAGCCTCTATATAAAGCTACTCGTGAACCCCTAGCTTGGGATAGATGTATAGGTGGTTACTTTGCTGACCATGCAACACTTGTAAATAGTTCTGTCCATATCATTAGATAGATTCTAAGAGGAGAGTATAAGAACGACCTCTCTATGTCGTGGATGCCATATTGGGACCTTAAATATAACACTGTTGAAAGGTTTGGTTTGAATATGAAACTCTTCAATGGAAGGATCGTTTATACTAATCGTCCAGTCTCTATGATAACTAAGTATGAGGATGAAATTATTATTCTTTTTGTTATTATACTAGCAGCGCTTATATTCTTTATAACCAAAAATAGGGTGCATCAGTTATATGCTAGGCAAGCACAGCTCCATAATGAAGAGCTAGAGAAAGCAATAGAGTATGCTCATTCTGCAAACAAACTTCGTGGTATATTTATGGATAATCTCAATCACGAGGTTCGTACACCTCTAAATGCATTGATGGGATTCTCTGAACTATTAACCCAAGATGATCTTGATTTAGAAGATAGAAAACTCTTTGCTAAATTAATCAATGAGAATACTATGAAGCTCATGCAGCTATTCATAAAGGTCAATGAGCTCTCTTTAATTGAAGCAGGAGTAATAACCTTAGAGGTAAAGAATATCGATTTATCAGAGTTTCTACTTCTAGCATCCCAATCCGTCAATAGCAGTAGTGCTGATATTAAAGTCAATTTACCTAATGATGAGATATCATTTAATGGTGATGAACTAAGATTATTGCAAGTTATGCACTTCTTACTAGAGAATGCGATAGACCATAGCGGAAGTGATAAGATCGAAGTTGGTGCTACTATTGATAAAGATAGATTGGTTTTCTTTGTGAAAGATGCTGGTGTTGGAATAGCAGAGCATCATCATAAAAAGATTTTTGAGAGACTATACAAGGTTGATACAAACTCTAAAGGAACAGGTCTTGGATTATCTACAGCCAAACTGCTTGTCGAAAAGATGGGGGGTGAGATTTGGATGGAGTCCAAAGAAGGTGAGGGTACAACGTTTTACTTCTCTCACTCTAGATGATATATTAAACGGCGAGGAGCTACACCTTTTAACTGATGTAGCTCCTCGCCGTTTTAAATAGAGATATTATGCCTTAGCAGCTCTTTTTCTCTTATTATATAGATATATAGCATAAGGAATAGCAAGAAGAATAATTGCTAGATAACCATCTGTGATGGGTGTATTATCTACGGCCCCTGGACCACCAACATCATCACCGAAATCATTTAGATCGTCGTCTGCTATAGTGGCAGCATATGGTGCGCTATTGCTGAACGGCGTGTACTGCCCATCGCTGAATTGAGCATTAGCTTGAGTAGCATCAAAAGTAAGCATGAGAGCTACAATAGATAATTTATATATTACTTTTTTCATATTCTCTATTTTCTTATTGGATTACTACTTTAACAACCTCACGAGAGTTTGTCATATTTACTTCTACTATATATGCACCTTTGATTAATGAAGGCGAGTTGAAGTTTTCGCTCATAGGAGTAGAGTTGTTAACTACAGCCCCACTAAGATTGAAAATCTTCACGCTCTCTATTGTTTCAGGAGCGGAGATTGAAATAGCATCCCCAATTTGAGAAACCACCACTTTTTGTGAAACAGCATCCTCAACGCTTAGAGGCATAGTGCGAGCTATGAATGTAAGTTTTGATGTTTTACCAGCTACACCCTCGAACTCAT
>JBOFUP010000074.1:0-11137 GCA_051652645.1 Bacteroidales bacterium | reverse complement strand
TCTAAAAAAAAAGAGCGAAATTTGCATGTCTTAAATAGACAAATCACATTTCTAACTAGTATAATATTCTAAACAAAATGGCAAAAAGTGCTTTACAAATTGCTCGTGCAGCCTATCAACCTAAGCTTCCTAAAGCTCTTCGCGGTAGCGTTAAATTAGTTGAAGGTGCAGCTACGAAGTCTGTTGCAGATCAGGAGGAAATAGAAAAACTATTCCCGAATACCTATGGAATGCCTGTATTGACATTCGAAGCAACAAACGAAGAACGCCAATTGCCTGCTATCAACGCAGGTGTAATATTATCTGGAGGACAAGCTCCAGGAGGGCACAATGTTATTGCTGGAATCTTTGATGGATTGAAATCTATCAATAGCGAATCAAAACTTTATGGTTTCCTTATGGGACCAGGTGGTTTGGTTGATCATAACTATATTGAACTAACTTCTGAGATTATCGACGAATACCGTAACACTGGTGGTTTTGACATCATTGGATCGGGACGTACTAAACTTGAAGAGACTGAGCAGTATGACAAAGGTCTTGAGATCCTTAAGAAACTTGACATCAAAGCTTTGGTAATCATCGGTGGTGATGACTCAAACACTAACGCTTGCGTACTAGCTGAATACTACAAACAAAACAATAGCGGAATCCAAGTTATTGGTTGTCCTAAAACTATCGACGGTGACCTTAAAAACGAGATGATCGAAACATCATTCGGATTTGACACGGCTTGTAAGGTTTACTCTGAAGTTATCGGCAACATCCAACGCGACTGTAACTCAGCTCGTAAATACTGGCACTTCATCAAGCTTATGGGTCGCTCGGCTTCTCACATAGCTCTTGAGTGTGCTCTACAAACTCAACCTAACTACTGTCTTATCTCAGAAGAGGTTGAAGCTAAACAAATGACTCTAGCACAAGTGGTAGACGATATAGCTCAAGTTGTTGCAGCTCGTGCGGCTAAAGGTAACAACTTCGGTACTGTTCTTATTCCTGAAGGACTTATTGAGTTCATTCCTGCTGTTAAAAAGCTTATCGCTGAACTTAACGACTACCTAGCTCACCACGAAGAGGCTTTCAAAGCTGTTCCTGCTGCTGAGCAACGTCAATATATCATCAACAACATCTCAAAAGAGAATGCTGAAGTTTACGCTTCACTTCCAGAAGGTGTTGCTAAGCAGTTGACTCTTGATCGTGACCCACACGGTAACGTTCAAGTATCACTAATCGAGACAGAAAAACTACTTATCGAAATGGTAGGTAAGAGACTTGCAGAAATGAAAGCTGCTGGAGAGTATAATGGCAAATTTGCTGCTCTAGGACACTTCTTCGGTTACGAAGGACGTTGTGCTGCTCCTTCTAATTTCGATGCGGACTACTGCTATGCTCTAGGATTCAATGCATCTCTTCTAATTGCTGAAGGAAAAACTGGTTATATGTCATCTATCCGCAATACTACAGCTCCTGCTGATGAGTGGATCGCTGGTGGTGTACCTGTTACTATGATGATGAACATGGAGCGTCGTCACGGACACATGAAGCCTGTAATCCAGAAAGCTCTTGTTCTCCTTGATGGAGCACCATTCCTTAAATTTGCGGCATGCCGCAAAGAGTGGGCACAAGAAACTGCTTACATCTACCCAGGTCCAATCCAATACTTTGGCCCAACAGAGGTATGTGACCAACCAACTAAAACTCTTGCACTTGAACAAGCTAAGTAAGTTTAAGTTGTAATTTATAAAAAGATAGAGGTGATTCATTCAATTGAATCACCTCTATCTTTTTATAATACATCTCAATCAAGTAGAAAATAAGCTATAGTTATTGGAGATTATTGGATTAAGAATCAAATTCCAAAACATTACTTGACATTTTAGAATATACTCATCCAACCTATCATGTGTTAACCGAAAACGATTTACTACTACTGAATTAGACAACACGCTAAATAATATAGTTAATCTATTGATATAATAATGCGTGTTCTTTATCATATCAATCAATAGATATACTAGCAATAAGATGTAAAAAACAGATTCTCCTCACTAATAAAGGGGCATATATTAAAAGCAAAATTAGTTATTTAAGCGACCTACTTGCGATTACATCTTTAATAACATTTACCACACCATCACTATCATTATCCTCTGCCATAAAACGAGCTGTGGCTTTAACTTCAGGATGAGCATTTGCCATTGCAAAGCTAAAATATGAACTTGACAACATCTCAAGATCATTGAGATAGTCTCCGAATGTCATTGTTTGCTCTGCGGTAGCTCCAATATACTCTTGAAGACATCTAATAGCATTCCCCTTGTTTGCCTTTAAAGATGATATATCTAACCATATCTGCCCTGACACCTTTACTAAGACGCTATCCTGATAATCCTTAAAGTGTGGGTATGTATACTCTTCAGAGCCTCTTATATCACATATTGTCACTTTAAGTATATCATCATTGGGTATATCAAGGAGATCACTCACTACCTCATACTGGTGAAAATACTGAGTAAAATGCTCCATAAACTCCTCTTCTGTGGATTCAATATAACATTTTTTCTTACCACAAAGTAGTGTATACACACCCGGTATTGTCCGAGAGACCTCAACCATCTTGCGAACAAGAGAGTGATCAAGTGCTTCAACTAATAGCTCTTCTCCTTTATATACTAGATAACTACCATTCTCTGCAGCAAATGCCATACGGTCTTTATACTCATCAAAAAGGTATATAAGATTGTGATATTGTCTGCCACTAGCTGCTACAAAGAGTATGTCATTATTGTACATCTCCTCAAACAACTTCGGAAATAAAGGGCTATATTTATGCTCTGAGTTTAGGAGTGTGCCATCCATATCGGATGCAATTATTCGAATCGAAGAGTAATCCATATATAATATTAAATATATTGTCCGTATAAAGTTAGCCATTATATGTAATATAACTAACCTTATACGGACATTAGTATATCTATGCCTCTATGTGCTTAAATTTAGCCAACGAGAAGAGTATTTCTAATCCTCCTGACACGGAACGTCGTGCCGAGATCTCACCACTGTGGAAAAGAACTGCATTCTTGACTATGGCAAGCCCAAGACCCGTTCCTCCCATCTTTCTCGAACGCCCTTTATCAACTCTATAGAAACGCTCAAAAATACGATTAAGGTGATCTTCTGTTACCCCAACTCCACTATCAGAGAATCTAAAGTAATAGAATTTTTCATCTTCACGAACACAATGTACGTTGATCGAAATATTATCTCCTCCGTAAGCTATGGCATTATCTAGAAGATTCCTAAAGATTGAGTAAAGCAAAGAGTAGTTCCCCTCAATAGCACACTCTTGAGGAATAAAAATATTCACAGAATCACCTTTGCGTTCAACCTCCTGAAGTGAATCCTTACGAATATCATTCATCAGCTGATTAATATTGATCTTTTGAAGATCAAAAAGATTGGCTGCTTCATCTAATCTATTCAAAACTGATATATCAGCCAGGAGTTCACCCAGACGCTTAGCTTGAACATAGCAACGCTCAAGAAAAAAACGCTGTTTATCTATTGGAATCTCAGCATCACTCTCTAGGATTGTCTCCAAGTAACCTCTAATACTACTCACCGGCGTCTTGAGTTCGTGAGAAATATTTTGAGTCAGCTGACGCTTGATTCGATTCTCCTCCTCCATCTGTGTTATATTACTTATTGATAGTTCAAAAGTCCTATCTTGGAAAAGGATACAGTTTACTTGGAATGTTTTACCATTCTTACCTACCACACGATTAACACCGACAAACTCTCTTGTAGGTCTACTATTACTAAGGGAGTATTCCTGAAGGAAATCACTCACGAATGATAGCTCTGGTATGAAAATAACTTGGTCCTCGCTCTCAAGAGGTGAGTCAGCCAAGAAATCAGAATACTGCTTGAAAAGAGAGTTTCCAAATATACATCTCCAATCCTCTGAGAATATAGCCAAACCCTCTTTTGATACGTGAAGGTGCTGAAAGAGTTTATCCCTCTCAATATTCAAAGCATCTTTTGTAATAGCTAGCCTCTTGTATATCTCAACAATATTACTAGATATAGCCCCTATATCATTGTCCGGGAAGGTCTCTGTATAATCAAGTGCTTCTCCCTGCTCTGCACTAAGAGCAAATTCTTTTAACCTCGAGATACTTGCTCCAAGGCGGTAGGAGTAGTAGAATAGTGTGAGTATCACTATCAAAGAAGTGACCAACAGAAAGTATATATATTGTTTGTCTGCCTGCAGTAGTCCTGCCGATATATCATATGGGAGTGCACTACGTACAATATAGTTATCAAATCTACGTGCTGAATAGAAGAAATAACCTCTTGTGGTCTCCGAATAACGTATAGAGTACCCCCTACCCTTTGACATAGCATCTTTGAATTCAGGACGTAGACCGTGATTATCCATTGAGGATACATACTCATACTCATTATCAAAGAGTACCAAACCTTGAGTATCCATAACCGTGATTCTCAATCCTGGACAATCATCAATCTGATCAACTATCATCGACAAGCTATCAATAGAGAACCCTGAAAGCCTAAAAGAGTGATAGGCTAAAACGTTATACTCCGTCAAATAGGCATTCAACTCAACCTCACGAAACTTCTTCTCTCTCTTGTTTTGAAAAATAAATACTGATATGACAAACAAGAGGAATAATGATGCTATTGAAATAAATAGTCTTTTGTGGAAAGCAATCATCCCCTTGGTTTTATCCCATAAAGTAAACAACATGATTAATCCTCAAAAACATAACCATAACCTGCGCGAGTTACTACATTCTTACCATATACTCCTAATTTCTTACGCAAGCGAGTAATATTTACATCAATTGTTCTGTCTAAGACATAAACTTCATCACTCCAAACTTGAGACAATATCTCCTCACGAGAATAAACCTGCCCAAAGTTCTTCATTAATAGTTTAAGTATTTCAAATTCTTTTTTTGTCAACGAGACCTCCTCTTCACCTACGAAAAGTTTCTTCTGTTTTGTGTCTAACTGCATCTTATCATACGATAAGACTGTACTATTTGATATAGGTTGACTACTATCCTCTGTTGTCACAACCCTACGAAGGACAGCTTTAACTCTTGCTGCCACCTGCTTAATAGAATAGGGTTTAGAGATATAGTCATCTGCCCCTAGATTAAAGCCAGTCAACATATCGTTCTCAGTATCCTTGGCTGTCAAGAAAATAATAGGAAGCTTTTCGAAACGCTCCTCTTTGCGTAACATACTAGCCATCTTAAAACCAGAGATATCACCCATCATGACATCCAATAGCAGAAGCTGGTATTTTGTAAGATCTAGTTCAAGAGCCTCTTCAGCTGAATAAGCAACATCAACATCATAACCCTCATTCTCAAGATTGAATTGCAAGATTTCGCACAAGTCCTCTTCGTCATCAACGACTAATATTCTGTATTTACTCATAATTACAATTGATTCGTATTGTTTCCACAAAGATAAAAACTAGTTCCAATAAACAATGTTTCTATTCCGTTACAATAAAAAAATAAGCGGAGCCTACATCACTCACGTGATCCGACTCCGCTGTTTCATCAAAACCCTTACTTATTTACAATCTGCTTGTTGCTTGGCTTAAGGCATATCGCCCTATCCATCATTATAACATTAGAAATAATAAAATAGTTCAGATAGAAAAAAATAATATCACATTTCAACTTTAGTACAAAATAATTGTTTAACATAGAGTATAAAACATTAGCACTAAATGGAAACAATCTACTTTATTATTGTAATATTCTTGGCCCTTCTTGCCATTTCAGATCTTGTAGTTGGCGTAAGCAATGATGCTGTAAACTTCATGAACTCAGCAATTGGCTCTAAAGCCGCACCTTTCAAGTACATAATACTCATTGCTGCTCTTGGCGTTCTTCTTGGATCAACATTCTCAAACGGTATGATGGAGATAGCCAGAAATGGAATGTTCAACCCTGAGATGTTCTCTTTCAATGAGGTTATGACAATATTTATGGCTGTAATGATTGCCGACATAATACTGCTTGAAATATTCAACAGCTATGGATTCCCTACCTCAACTACCGTATCCCTTATTTTCGAGCTTTTAGGTGCTTCTGTCGCAGCTGCAACATTCAAGGTTATGCAAGGTAATAGCAACGAATCTATAACTAATTTTCTCAATTCAGACAAAGCTCTTACTGTTATCTCTGCCATATTAATATCAGTAGCCATTGCTTTCTCTCTTGGTGCTATAATTCAGTGGTTTTGCAGATTAATATTTTCCTTTAATATTAGAAGAGGTATTAAGTACTTTGGCGGACTTTTCGCTGGAGTTTCAGTCACCGCTATCTTCTACTTCCTAATTATTAAGGGAGCAAAAGGATCTAGTTTAATTAGCCCTGAAACATTTCAATGGATAGAGTCAAACACATTAGTTATTCTGTCATATGCACTCTTTTTATCTATATGTCTTTTCCAATTACTAATCTCTCTTTTTAATATAAACGTTTTCCGGGTAATTATTCTACTTGGCACCTTCGCCCTTTCATTTGCATTTGCTGGTAATGATTTGGTTAACTTTATCGGCGTACCTCTAGCAGGTCTAGCATCTTTTGAAGCCTATACCTCTGCGAATGGGTCTATGGATATGTCTATGGGAATTCTGAGAGAAAGCTTCAAAACACCTCTGGTCTATCTTCTATTTGCTGGTCTTATAATGGTGGCAACTCTTTACCTTAGCAGGAAAGCAAGAAGAGTAATACAGACAGAGATAAAGTTGACAACTAACCAGAAAGATACCCGCGAGAAGTTTGAATCCACACCCCTCTCTAGAGCTATCGTTAGAGTCTCTATAAGACTGAACGATTTAATGTACTCTTTTATCCCTCAAAAAATAAAGGAATGGATTGATAGTCGATTTGAGCAATCAAAAGAGACCCAACTTGAAGATGGACAAGCATTTGACCAATTACGCGCAGCTGTAAACCTAGTTGTCTCAAGCATATTAATTGCTTTGGGAACATCATTTAAGCTTCCCCTATCAACAACATATGTAACATTCATGGTAGCAATGGGAACATCTCTCATTGACGGTGCATGGGGTAGAGACACTGCAGTTTACAGAGTCTCTGGGGTAATTACAATAATTGGTGGTTGGTTTTTCACTGGTCTTAGTGCTTTTACTTTATCTTTTATTATTGGACTCCTTATTATGTGGGGTGGCATATATGTGGGACTAGCATTAGCCATTATAGTTGTTTATATAATCATCAACGAAAACTTCATTAAAAAGTCTGAGTTAGATTCAAATGGGGAGGAAAAGACTCTTCACAAAGATCATATAAATGATATGATAAGAGTTGATAAAGAAACAATATTCATGAGCTGTAATAGACAAATTCAGAGCTCTATAAAAACGCTCAATAAGCTACATGGTGAGCTAATTGATGCATTAATAGCAAAAGACAACAAGGCTCTGAAAGCAGTAAAAAAAGAGATTGAAGAATTTAATTCTTTCACCAAGAACCTAAAAAGGAACCTGCCCACTGTAATGATAAACCTTCAAGAGGAATCTATTGAGACTGGACATCATTATATACAACTACTCGAACAACTAAGAGAAGTTGTACATGCTCTACAAAACACCTCTCAACCAATACATGAGCACTACAGCAACAACCACACACCTCTTCACGATGATCAAATAAGAGCAATAACAAAACTCAGAACCTTGATCAAGTCCTACGCAGATAATATAGTCTTAGAAATCGAGAATGAGAGATTTGAATATATTGATGAAATAATGTCTTCTAGAGATAAGATCAATGATTCAATCGGAGAAATGCAGAAGGAACATCTTCGTTTCTTGCGCGAGAATCACGTTTCCACTCGAAGAAGTATGCTCTATCTAACAATACTGAACCAAAGTAGTTATCTTACAATACACCTTGCTGCTCTATTGAAGAATCAAAGAGCTTTCTATGTGTACAATAACAAAAATAAGATCAATAAAGAGAACTAAGTTTAGTTTACGGTTCAAGAGTGGTTGGTAATATGAGGATAAGTTTTTGATAATACTTTTATATATAGGGTAATTGTGCCTGGAATAAACAGAGAGTGATGATTACTATGATTCATTAGAGATTGAAGATAGTGTTCATGATAGAAGGGATACACAGGTTCATAATACTAATGATGAAAAATACAACATATAGGTGATCTGTTGTCAATATACTTCAATATTGTAGAACCAGCATGAGGAGTCGTAATGTACAACTCTGTGTCAAGATATTTCCTACTCACAATCTAACCCTAGCAGTTCTACAAATAAACTCACTACTATTTACAAATGACTGCTATATAGGTTCTCTTTTCGAAAATAGTCATTGAGGATAGTTGAATTGAGTTAATATCACTTTGAATATTAAGATCAATATATCTGTTGTAATTCTACCTTGTAGAGACTAACAACAATAGCTTTTAATCTCAAGAGGGTGTTGCTATTCAGGAATAGAAACGATGAAAACTAACATTCTATGAGATAATTATTCTGTTTCGTTAATAGTGATTTGTTAAATAGAAGCCTCCGCTTAACTTCATTACCTTCCTAGAATCCTCCCTTGAACCTAGGTTGGATTAAATATTTTTCTAAATTTAATAATATAACTCCGGCTCACTGTTTTGTAAAATTGGTTTCATAATGGGGAATTTGGAACTCTGAGGCTAAAAAATTCGTCTTTCTCTATATACACCTCTTGCAATTAACACTTACAGGTCATTATTTTACATCAACCACATCTTTATGGCTTTTAACCACACTGTAATTGCCCAAATAACATAAAGATCACAAAGTATTTAAGCTAAATTATACAGGTGGCAATAGAATCCTATTGCCACCTATTGCCACGCCCTATTGCCACCCTTAAACCTCTGATTATAAGAGAGTGTTGCAATGTGGCAATAGAAAACATCAAAATTAAGACTCTGTGTGATGATTTTGCTGTTTTATTAATAGTGATTTGTTAAATAGAATAATTAGTTAACTCTTTCACCCTTATAGGCCCCTTTTTAGCCTTCAGCTACCACCGAACAATCGCTTCCCCTAAGGCTTATAGATAATTATACACAGACAAACTAACCAATCCTCACAGCCGAATTCGAAAAACGCAGTGGCATCACATCACTTTTGCAGTGAGATAATGGTCAAACCTCTGAGGGATTACACCCAAAACCCTCAGAGGTTTGACCATTATCTCACTGCCTTTTTCTTAATCAACCCCTATTTAAGCAATATATGCTTTCGCATAGTATGTAAAAGTAAGGGTTATCTATACATTATAACTATACCTCGACTTGTAAATACACAATAACTTGAAAGCACTTGACTTGATGAGAGAACTACTATTTAGCGCTATACTTAATTATATAACATAAGCCGCTCAATCCTCATTTGGACTGAACGGCTTATGTTGTATCATAAAAAGAAAGGCACTCCTTTGTGGGGAATGCCTTTCAATATATCTATCAATTACTTACCAGACATTTTGTCTTTCAATGCAGCAAGTTGCTCGATATCACCTAGAGTTGTTCTCTCCATTGCTGGTTGAGCAGGAGCAGACTCTTTCTTAGGAGCTGATTTGCGAGCTGGTTTAGATTCGCCACGCTCTGCACGAGTTACATCTTCGTGAATACGGCTGTGAGAAACGATGATACGTTTTGCGTCTTTGTTGAATTCGATAACTTTAAAGTCTAGTTTCTCTTCAACTTGAGCTTGTGATCCGTCCTCTTTTACCAAATGTTTTGGAGTTGCAAAACCTTCAACACCGTAAGGAAGTGAAACTACAGCACCTTTGTCCAACATCTCGATGATTGTACCTTCGTGGATTGAATCAACTGTGAATACAGTTTCGAATACATCCCATGGGTTCTCCTCAAGTTGTTTGTGACCTAGGCTCAAACGACGGTTATCTTTGTCGATTTCCAATACTTGTACTTGGATATCAGCACCAATCTGAGTAAACTCTGATGGATGTTTGATTTTCTTAGTCCAAGATAGGTCAGAGATGTGGATCAAACCATCAACACCCTCTTCGATCTCTACAAATACACCGAAGTTAGTAAAGTTGCGTACTTTAGCTGTGTGCTGAGATGCAACTGCATACTTAGTTTCGATATTTTCCCATGGATCTTGCTTCAATTGCTTGATACCAAGAGACATTTTACGCTCTTCGCGATCCAAAGTCAAAACTACTGCTTCAACTTGATCACCAACTTTCATGAAGTCTTGAGCAGAACGTAGGTGTTGTGACCATGACATTTCAGAAACGTGGATCAAACCTTCAACACCAGCAGCGATTTCGATGAAAGCACCATAGTCAGCCATAACAACTACGCGACCATTAACTTTATCACCAACTGACAATCCTTCGCTAAGAGCATCCCATGGGTGAGGAGTAAGCTGCTTAAGACCAAGAGCGATACGTTTTTTGTCATCATCAAAGTCAAGGATAACAACGTTCAATTTCTGATCCAATGACACAACCTCTTCTGGGTGTGACACACGACCCCATGAAAGGTCAGTGATGTGGATCAAACCATCAACGCCACCCAAGTCGATGAATACACCGTATGAAGTGATGTTTTTAACAGTTCCCTCAAGAACTTGTCCTTTTTCAAGTTTAGAGATAATCTCTTTCTTCTGTTGCTCAAGTTCAGCTTCGATAAGAGCTTTGTGAGAAACAACAACGTTTTTGAACTCTTGGTTGATCTTAACAACTTTGAATTCCATAGTTTTACCTACGAATACATCGTAGTCACGGATAGGCTTCACATCAATTTGTGATCCTGGCAAGAACGCTTCGATACCAAATACATCAACGATCATACCACCTTTAGTACGACACTTGATATAACCTTTGATAACTTCGTCTTTCTCCAAAGCCTCATTAACGCGATCCCATGAGCGAGTCGCACGAGCTTTTTTGTGAGAAAGCACAAGCTGTCCTTTTTTGTCTTCTTGGTTCTCAATGTAAACCTCTACAACATCCCCAACTTTAAGTTCTGGGTTGTAACGGAATTCAGTCATTGAGATGATACCATCTGATTTGTAACCAAT
>JBOFUP010000073.1:0-40173 GCA_051652645.1 Bacteroidales bacterium | reverse complement strand
TTTCAATAGTTATAATTAAAGGGGTTAGATACTTTAAATATACTAAAAATCAGCGACTTAACCAATGTTTTCAATGACTACTTTTCAATATATATCATTGTTTTTCAAGCTTTTATTATAGTTTTTACCGAAGTATTGTTATTAAATAGTCGCTATGTATTCTTGCGAATATATTTTTATTACTCTTTCCAACCCCAAGGAGCAGAGGGAACTTCGACAGGTTTTGTTAGATCGAATCGGACTGAAAATGTTCTAGATGTGCCTAGTCGATGAAGGTTGTATGTGTACGATGTATCATCAATAGTAATCCACCAGGTATTGAATGTGGCATATTCAATAAGATCACAAGTATATTGATCTGCAGGGAATATCTGCATATTTGGAGTTCCAGCATTTGGTGTCCATCCTCCATACATAGTCACTTTGTCTTCGCTTCCATCTGAATGTCTGTGATCATGTTTTAAGAGTATACGATCATTGTCTAAAGAAAAAACCCATGTTCTGGATTTATCATCACCCACAAAAAAGGGGATGCGGATTCGGTTATCTTCGCATGAACGAACGTGCATCACCAACCGTTTTCCACTAAAGTCATCTCCCTCTCTTGCACCAGAGGTGATAGTACCCTCGTATGCTTTACCTTGATGCTTCTTTAGATTATCGAAGAATTGTTGTGGGTTGCTCCTTCCCTGTGCGAATCCAATTACAGGGATAATAGATAGTAGAATCAATAGTTTCATAGTTCTCATTTCTAGATTGTTTAGTGTTAATAGAGTAAATATATAGCAACCCCAAAGATATATTAATTAATAAACCATACAATATTTTCACTATCTAAAATAGACTCTATTACTCTTTAATCAAAGAAGTAATAGATATGACTACTACACAAATTGCTCTTTAGAATCATCTCACCTGGGAGATGATTCTAAAGAGCAATTTGTAATTCTATCAATTAACTATGATATCTTATTCAATCAAATATTCCTACTTTTGCTTTGCAATAATGAAAGCCGAGTAAGCTGGTATTGTGATTTCTCCACCTTTATATGATCCTAGTCCATCCTTATTGATCTCCCCATCTTGAGCAATAATAATCCAATTGCCTTTTGGTACTTTTACTTTAGTTGTCTCAGATGATCCGTTGAAAATAAGTTTAATCTCCCTCCAAATATCACCATTAGCATTATTTTTTATAGAGTATGAGATTAGATTTGCTTGAGTTGTTTTGTCAAAGACAATGTTATTAGCAATCTCTTGGGCAGTTCTCATTCTGAATGCAGGATGAGCTTTACGCAAAGCAATCAAGTTGCGGTAGTAGTCAAATAAATTTCGATATTCAGCTTTTTGGTTCCAATCGATAGCATTGATAGAATCGGGAGACTTATATGAGTTGTGCACACCGTCTTTATCACGGAATATCTCCTCTCCTGCAAACATAAATGGAGTTCCTTGTGAAGTGAATACAATAGTCTGAGCTAGTTTAGCAGCACTTAGACGATCCTCTATTGTTGCTCCCTGCATTGATATATTTAGCTTATCGGTGAGGGTAAGATCATCATGACACGATACATAGTTAATAATTTGTTCTGGGGATGAAGCATAAGGGAACTTTGAATTGTTGCCTTTGGAATAATCTACTTGTGGATGTGCTGTGGAAGCAACAATACCAATCTTAACTGTCTCTTCATTACCAGGCTCTCCCGTAGCAAATCCTTTATTCTTTCCATCAGTGTAGTGCCCCTTGATAGCATCACGAATATCATCGCTGAATACAGCAATATTCTTCATCTTCGCAACATTCTCTTTAAGAGCTCTTCTGTCAATAGGAAGAGGTGAGTCACCTGCCGTCCATCCCTCACCATACACGAATATCGAGGGGTTAATAGCTTTAAGCTCTTTAGCTACCTCGTTCATTGTTTCTGTGTCATGTATGGCCATAAGGTCAAAACGGAATCCATCTATATGATACTCTTTAGCCCAGTATTTAACTGAGTTGACTATAAAGTTTCTCATTTGTTGACGATCCGATGCAGTTTCGTTGCCACAACCTGAAGCATCAGAGAATGAACCATCTGCACGCTTGCGGTAATAATAGTCAGGAGCAGACAGCTCAAATGAAGATCCCTCGGATAGTGCTGTGTGATTATATACCACATCCATTATTACACCTATCCCAGCATTGTGAAGTGCCTGTATCATTAGCTTCATCTCCTTGATACGCGTAAGTGGATCATTAGGATTGGTAGAATATGATCCTTCTGGAACATTATAATTTATAGGATCATATCCCCAATTATATACGTTCGATGGCAGTTGAGTCTCATCCACGCTGTTGTAATCATATGAAGGAAGTATATGCACGTGTGTAATACCAAGCTCTTTTAGGTGATCAATTCCTGTTTTCTGTCCATTAATAGAGAGTGTCCCTTCTTCGAGGAGTGCGATGAATTTACCTTTATTGACTATCCCTGAGTTTGTATGCATAGATAGGTCACGATGATGCATCTCGTATATCACGACATCGGTAATACTCTTCACTTGAGGCCCTTTGTCTCTAGCCCACCCCTCTGGATTAGTACTGTTTAAATCAAAGATAGCACCCCTATCACCATTTATACCCACAGCTTTAGCCCAAATACCTTGAGTCTCATTAAGCCATTTACCCTTGTGCTTTATTTGAAAAGTGTAGAATTTACCCATTAAAGGAGTTGAGGTGCTATAGGTCCATACTCCAGTTGAAGGTTCTATGGACATCTTGAAGGTAAATGTCGCTTGACCACCTCGTGCACTATCATATATATTAACCCTCACATCCTCTGCCATTGGGGACCATATCTTAAAGTTATAACCTCGATTGTCTATTGTACATCCCAGATCATTTGAATCGTAAGTGGGAAGTGCATTCATCTCGATTGAACTTAGCGCTTTATCTTGAGCAATTACGCCTGATAGTGAGGTGAGCGAGATAAGAACCGAGGAGGCAATAATAGTAAAGTTACTTTTTAGGTTTTTCATATTGGCAGTTGTTGTTTGAGTTAGTTATTACTACTTTTTATATCGTTAGATATCCATAGAGCATATTATTTATAGTATAACGACTATGGTATTCAAATATAAGCAGATATTTAAATATTTAGCTGTGCGGATAGTTATTATTATAGATATACATCTCATGAATTATCTATATCAACCTATTCGTTAATGGATTAGCACCAATAGGTGAACTTGCTTATGTTATTATTTGTTACATCTGTATGGCTTGAATCTTGGCTTTATAGTAACAATGAGAAACAAAAACAACAACTCGAGCTATGTGCAATTCTGATCTTGATGATCAAGATAAACTAATTCAACTATTAATCTAATAACTTACATAACCATGTCTTACAAAGAGGTAACTAGTCTAAGAAAAGCAGGAGAGTTAGATCAAGCATACGCAATGGCAATGCAAGATTTTCAGAGTGATCAGAATAAGTGGAGTGCAAATGCGTTGTTTTGGGTTTTAAATGATCAGTGCAAATTATTGATTGAAAGCAATCAAACAGAGGCTATTGATGTGAAGATAGAAGAGATGAATAATCTCCACGTATTGATGGATGATTCAGAAGGTATTGCTCTTAAATGTCTAGATGCACTCCATCGAAAGAGTAATCCAGAGTATAATAATATAATCGAGGCTGTAAAGCTTAGCAAAGAGAATCAGAATCAAGATGCAATAGCTCTTTTTCA
Source organism: Bacteroidales bacterium (assembly GCA_051652645.1). Lineage (GTDB taxonomy): Bacteria > Bacteroidota > Bacteroidia > Bacteroidales > UBA7332 > UBA7332. Next base: position 36,441 of record JBOFUP010000073.1, on the reverse strand, counting down.
TCGAATAAATCAACAAGGTCTTCTTCCGAAAGGCTTCCATGAGGCTTATGGGTGGGCAATATTCAAATATCTTCATAAAGAGATTGAGAATATCAGCTCTCTTACAAGCCGTACTCTTCTTTATGATTATATCAATCTAGACAATAGTCGTCCATCAAGGCTTCACACACTAATCTTGATACAAGCACTTCGCATTGCTGCTTTACACGAAGATTTTAAGCTCATACCATTCTTTAGGATGTGGGGTATAGAGAATTTCACATCTGATGATTGGCTTCCTATGCAAAAAGAGGGTCAGAGTTATCCTCCAAGAGCACAGAAGGTCTTAGATAGACTTTTCGATGCAGTTAAATCCGCACACTTCAAAGATGTTGAAGATTTACTACCACTATTTGCCCAAGGAGCAGAGAAGCTAACCGAATCTAAATTTGCTAAACGTAAGTATGCACTTATGCTTAGCGGTATTGGTCGAAAAGAAGAAGCGTACAAGTTGTATTTGGAAATGATTAAATCACTTAATGAGTGGTATGTTTGGCATGAGATCGGGATGCTTTCCACTGATGGTACAATCAAATTATCTTGTTTGTGCAAAGCTCTTAGTCTGAATAAGAATGAGGATTTTATAGGAGATCTTCGCTTGCATGCAGCCGAGGCATTCCTCTCACTTGATTTTACCGAAGAAGCTCAAAGAGAACTTTACTATTACAATAAAAACAGAGAGTTGAAGGGCTGGTCTAAGAGTAGTACTTTCACGAGGCTAGTCAGAGAGATTGCTATTCCAGAACAACTGACAAAGAAGATTACCAACTATCTTAGTTTTACTAGTGAGTGCGAGGAGTTGATTTATCACGATCTCCCCGTGGACCATCTAATCTTGCTAAGCATATACAAAGATAAAGAAGATAAAATTAAGTGTCGCCTTTCAGATAAGAGTGGAGACATAACTCTTGTTGTGCATCAAAAACGTTATCATGATCTTCTCCAAGCAAAGCAACACGACATATTTGAGTGTCGTATACTTAAGGATGGTGTAGGAGCAAGAACATACTATAAAGCACTCACACTACGTAAAGTAGAAACTCCACATTCTCAAGTGCACCCATTTTACATACAGAATGGAACAGTGGTCTATTTCAACCAAGAGAAGAGACATTATAAAGTGATACTACACAAAGATCAGTATTGTTATTTCTCGGCCAATCAAATTAGTGAGAAGTGGCAAATAGGCGATACAGTTAGTATTGATTTTATTTATCGCAAAGAGTATAAGGAGAATGTAGAGACAAAAAAGCTAGATGTTATACGTGCCAAGAAGAATCTCTCGGTCCAATCCCCATTTGTCAAAGAGGTACAAGGCGAACTAAAAGTCATTGAGAAGAATGATGGTACAAACAACCTTTCCTTTGGGTTTATTGATAACTGCTACATTCCTGCAGAGCTCCTCAAGCCTCACCTCCATCGCAAAGGCGACACTATCAAAGCTAAAGCCCTCTCTGATGGGGATAAATGGCAAGTATTTAAGTTTGTTGATTAGTGTTGTGATTGATAAGAGATAATTAGAAATTATTGCTGGCTGGTAAAATGTTACTCGATGATAAAGAAAAGGTCTGAATCCTGAAATAGGGTTCAGACCTTTTGATATACAATACGGTTTTAGACTCCAAATATTTCAATCATGAGCGAAACGTACAATTTTAACCAGACAGACCCTATATTGTCAGTTGTTAAATCTTATAGATCGAAATTTAATCAAACATATGAGGCCGAGTTGTGGCTATTATTGCTATGTGAAGAGATAAATATCTATCTTTAAAATAGTAGAAGTAGTGACTCTTATAATTTTCTCACCCTCTCTTCTTTGATTATTGTAACACCATATTGGGGTATTTCAATCTCATACTCGCTATTACCATTCATCCAATTTACTAAAGCCTTAGGAAGGTTCACACCGGCGGCGTGTGAGAAAGGATACCCACCTCCGAAACGAGGGTTGATGTCTATGATATATAATTTGTCGTCCTTCTCAATGATGTCACAATCAATAATTACAGCTCCATATATGGTAGAGGCTATTTTTGAAGATAGAGCCTCAAGTTTGGCGTGTGATTCTATGGTAGCCTTATCTGTCTCACCAGATCTCATAGCTAGTTTCTTTTTAATGACACACGTTTGATATTCACCATAGAGATTAGATATTACATCAACACCATATTCAACGCCATCTATGGCTTGCTGAATGATTATAGGATCTTGTGACCTAGATAGATTTGAGAAGAGAGAGCGCTCTATCTGCATCCTCATAAGAGGGTAGGCCAGGTTAAGTTCCTCGATAGATTCAATCCTCTCCACAAACTGTGATCCTGCACCCCATCTAGCCTTGAGGTATATAGGGAATGAAAGAGATCCATCAAGTATAGCATTGGTAGCATCCTCAAGGTTGCAAAAAGTAGTAGGTGTTTGGAATCCTAACTCACTCAATACTCTACTCATTTCCATCTTGTCCATACAGATCTCTACTACTCTCTTTGAGGGGAGAAGTAGTTTTACTCCAATAGCATTGAACCTATCCACTGAATCTGCTAGTAAATCAATCTCAAGATCATTAAGTGGTATAAGTAGCTCGATGTTATTGTGTTGAGCTACCATTATAAGGAAGTCAACGTAGTTAGAGTCGAATATTTTTGGGGATATATATGATCTGTGGGCATAACTCAAAGCAGAAGCCAAAGGGTTGTTGTCAACAGCCACAATGATAGATTCTTCCCTCATAGCCTCAGCGAAGTATGATAGAAGATAGCCACGACGACCAGCGGAAGTGAAGAGTATATTCATTGGATCAGACTTTGTATGTTAGTAATAGGTCAGATATTGTTTGCTTCCTTCTGACGCACTCCATCTCTCCATTAGAATCTAAAGAGTAGATAGGAGGTTGATAGTTAATGAAATTAGGGGTTAATACATTTGTGTATGCTCCCATTCCATAGAAGACTATGAAGTCACCTATGTCAGCCTTTTCAAAAGTCGAAGAAGATACAATCACGTCTCGCTCCATACAAGTAGATCCAACAATTGATGATGATGTCGTATCGCAGCCCTCCACTTTGGTAATAGCTCTAAAGAGAGGAGTTCTCTCAGGTCCTGAGGGTTTAATGTTATAAACAGATCCATCAACGGTGAGTTGTCTTTTACCCATAACACTCTTTACATCAAAAATCTTTGTTATAAAGCTACTACTATTTGCCAATACGGACACTCCTGGTTCGACAATAATATTGGGCTTTATACGACTAAACCATTCTGAGGTCGAGAGTGAGTCGGTAATCTGTTTAGCGTAGTGATCAAAGCTAGGGTAGAGGCTTGGATCTACGCCTTGAGGATAAGCACCAAAGAATCCACCACCAACATCAATGCTTTTGAGCGAGTCTAGAGAGAAGTGATTTGCTATTTCAAGTAATTCTTGGGTAATAGAGCCATAGTGATGAGCCGCTCTATCTGCAGTAGAGAGGTGCCCATGAAGCGATACAATGGTTAGGCCAGAGTCATTAACGCGTTTTATTACATTACCTATATCAGCTCTTGTAAATCCAAAACGAGAGCAGTCTCCAACTTGTATTCTCAAACCGACGGAACTTCCTGGTTTTAGAAGATTATTTTCAGCAGCAGAGCATATAACCTCTAGCTCATAGTGAGAGTCAAGGTGAACTAGAGCCCCATCATTGATAGCTCTAATGAGATCATTATCTCTCTTTATTGGGCCATTGAATATTATCTCTTCAGGTGTATAGCCCACAGTTAAGGCTATCTCATACTCCATGATTGAGACCACTTCCGCCTTGAACCCTTCTTGTCTAGCAATTTTACATGCACGAGGCAGGTAGTTACTCTTGAACGAATAGGCATAATCAAAACTGCATAGGTCACTGGTGAGTTCTCTCTTAATCCTACGTAGATTATCTCTGAAGAGATCCTCCTCAAATAGGTAGAAGCATTCACCCACAGTGCTATATAGTTTATCTATTCTATTCCAAGATACCATCTATCTTTCCATTTTAGTTATTATTACAAATTTACCAACATTAATTGATAAAACCTATTCGAATGTTATAGTATTTATTTGATTATTATGTGTAGAGTTTAATATTAAGAAAGTTTCATATTAGGACTTTAGCTGTGAAGTATATACAACAATGGCGGTTAGAGTGGATTTTTAATCCCTTCTAACCGCCATTATTATAGTTTATCTTAGATCATCTATGATCTCTGTACGAGAACCACTCCAATTACTATCATTACGACACCAAGTATTCTCCAAATTGTTATTGGTTGAGGGTCTTCAACCAAGATCTTGAAGTGGTCAAGAACTAGAGACACTATCATCTGCCCGGCAACAATCAGTCCGAATGTTAATCCTGCTCCTAGTTGTGGAAACAAGAATACTAGCATTCCAACGTAGAAAGCACCTAGAAGACCACCAAGCCATGAGTAAGCAGGAGCGGCTTTTAATGCTTCTATACTTACTGTTTGTCGTGTCACAAGTAGATAAAGTGTTACAGTAAGAAAGCCTAACAAGAAAGTAAATAGAGTCGCGTACATCGGACTATCTATATATTTGCTAAGTCTAGCATTAACTCCAGCTTGGAATGGAAGTGTTGCACCAGCTACTAGAGCCAAGATGATCCATATTAGTTTACCCATATATAACTGTTGATTCGGTTTTTATTTTATATACGCTCAAGAACGGTTTCAATCAATACCTTGATAGAGTCTTTATAGTTTGCATTGGCTGTTTTAACCAATCTGTTAGCAATGATTGCACATACCGTCATCGCCTTGTGTCCCATCATCTTTGCAAGACCCTGCAGAGCAGAGCTCTCCATTTCGTAGTTCGTTACGCAGTGGCCATTGAAGCTGAACTTCTCTATCTTTTCATTTAGGTTTGGGTCAGCCAGAGGAAGACGAAGCTCACGTCCTTGAGGTCCGTAGAATCCATTTGCAGATATCGTTACACCACGTACCATCTCACCCTTGCCTATGCGCTCAACTAGATCGCTGTCAGAGCTCACAACATATGGCGCAGCCCACAGTTTTGAGTAACCCGTTTGAGAAACGAAAGCATCCTCAAATTCTTGGTCTACAACTTTCTCTCTTCCGGCATAGAAGTTCAAGACGCCGTCAAAGCCAAGAGATCTTTCCGAGATTACAAATGTGCCAACAGGTACGTGTGTTTGAAGTCCGCCAGATGTGCCTATGCGAACCATTGTCAGTTGTTTGAATTCAGGATTGTCTTCTCTTGTTGCAAAGTTGATGTTTGCTAGAGCGTCAAGTTCGTTGACTACGATATCTATATTGTCTGTACCAATACCGTGCGAGAGAACAGTGAGTCGTTTGCCTTTGTAACTACCAGTGATAGTGCAAAACTCACGGCTCTGTACTTCACACTCAATAGAGTCAAAGAACGAAGCCACAAGAGCCACACGTCCAGGGTCGCCAACTAGTATTATCTTATCAGAAATCTGATCAGGAGTAAGATGAAGGTGAAAGATAGTACCGTCACCATTAATTATAAGTTCCGATTCAGGATAGCGTTTCATAATTAATTCATTTATAGTTATTATATGACTAGAGAAGGCTTCACTTGTTGTGAAGCCTTCTTGTATTATTGCTCTATTTTTGATTGTCCAGATTTGCCTGCATTAGGTTTTGCTATAGATTCTCGCATTGAGGTGTCAGCCTCTATGTTTTTCATCTTATAGTAGTCCATGATGCCTAGGTTTCCACTTCTGAATGCCTCAGCCATTGCGCGAGGAACGTCAGCCTCAGCTTCAATAACTTTAGCTCTAGCTTCTTGTGCTTTGGCTTTCATCTCCTGCTCGAGGGCGATAGCCATAGCTCGTCGCTCTTCAGCTTTTGCTTGAGCGATGTTTTTGTCTGCTTGAGCTTGATCCATCTGCAAAACAGCACCGATGTTTTTACCTATGTCAATATCTGCGATGTCAATAGAGAGTATTTCGAAAGCTGTACCACTATCTAATCCCTTGCGAAGAACAAGTTTGGAGATTGAGTCTGGGTTTTCAAGTACTGTTTTATGAGACTCAGAAGAACCAATAGAAGAGACTATACCCTCACCAACACGAGCCAAGATAGTATCTTCTCCTGCACCACCGACAAGTTGCCTAATGTTTGCACGAACCGTAACGCGAGCCTTCGCTATAAGCTGAATCCCATCTTTAGCTACCGCGGCAACTGGAGGTGTATCTATAACCTTTGGATTTACAGACATCTGAACCGCCAAGAACACATCACGACCAGCAAGGTCAATAGCTGTTGCCATCTGGAATGATAGGTCTATATTAGCCTTTGAAGCCGAAACCAAAGCATGAACAACTCGTTCAACGTGTCCACCAGCAAGGTAGTGAGCCTCAAGCTCATCGCGAGTAAGGTTTTTCAACCCAGCTTTGTGAGCCTCGATCATTGCTCTTGCAATAGTTGATGGAGGCACTTTACGGAATCTCATCAGAACTAATTGAAGAAGGGAGATGTTTACTCCAGATACCTTTGCCGAGAACCACAACGGGAACGGAACAAAGTAGAAAAGCAGGGTTACCAAAATAAATATGATTACCCACAGGAAGATACTTAATTCTAACATTGGCATATTTGATTTAAATTAAAACATCATTGTGCTTTGAGAGAGTTAACAAGCTTCAACGATAACTGTGTTACTAACAATCTTTACTACACGAATAGTTTGATATTCGTCAATAAAGCCAGTTTCCGATTTAGCCTCGAAGATAACCCCGTTTATGTTAACCTTACCCATAGGGTTTAGTCGACTTACAGTCTCACCTATCTCACCGGGAGTTACATTAAGTATACCCTCAGCAATAACTTGTGAGTCTATCTCTTTCTCTAGTGCTAATTTGTTAAATACTTTAGTCTTAACTGCTATGTATATTGTGGCTGAAAAAACAATAACCCCTAATACTAGAGCTATAATAACACCACTAACTCCAAAGCTGTAGTATGCATAAGTAAGTCCGGCAATAGAGCAAGCTATCCCACCAACAGCGGCAAAAGTGATACCAGGCAGGACGAACATCTCTAATACGAACAAGAGTATCGCAACTATCAATATGGCGGCTATTATTATTATATCTGCTATCATAGCATATTCTATTATTAGTTATTTAACACACTCTCTGCACAAAGATATTTAATTATATCACATATCAACTAAGTAGATAAAAAAAATATTATTACCTTCCTCTTACATTGCTTAGCTCTAATGAACGAATTTGTGCCTCTGCTATCTTTATTTCAGCCGACATTTTTGAACATTGAGCCTCAAGCTGTACAATTCTAGAGTTATTAGCTCCTCTTTTTGACCCCGTGGATGAAGCCAGTTCACGTCGAAGAGTATCTAATTCATTGTTAGCCGCACTAAGTTTATTCTTCAGAGCTTGGCTTTGTTTGAATAGTTCAAGGGCTTGCTTGTTTTTGAATTGTTCAAAACGTTTGTATTGAATATCGTTGTTTACAACAAAGAAGAAACCATCATCCTTTTGCTTTGTTATAGCACCCACTTGTTTAAGACGAGCTATCTCTTTTGAATAATCGGCACCACTCTCCCAGCTCTCTTTGATTGATCTAATAGCTGCTCGTGAACGAAGGTAATCATCCTCTTCGCTGTTTATTGCCCTTTTTGTTTCGTTATATAAGAAGGTGTATATAATTACCGACCCTTCAGGCTGGTAGCGATCAGTTGTGAACCAGCCAAATCCGTTGAGTTCATCAATAGCCATCATATAGTCGTTATATGGTGAGTTGAATGGGAAGCCAACGTTTTCAGGCTTTAGATAGTTTCCACTTCCTGGGTTGTATCGAGAGACAAATATGTCTAATCCCCCAATCGACTCCTCTCTATCAGATGAAAAGTATATAGTCATACCATCAGAAAGAAGGAAAGGGAAATTATTGTTGTTCGATTCTTGGCTTATTGGTTCGTCGAGCTTGGTGATGTCACTAAGTGTGTTGTCGTTATTTAAAGAAGCACTGAAAATAGCTTCATCTTGCGACTCCATCTTCTTAGATAGTATTACTTTATCTTTTCTCTGATTCACATATACAGCCCCGAAGTATCTATCCTGATTAGGGAAAAACTCGTTGAAAGGGCTTAGCGAGCCACTCTCCTCAGATAGACGATATGCCTTAAGGAAAGTCTCACGAGGAACAATCATACTATCAAGTATGACTACATCCTCCACACCATTCAACATACGAGCACCCATTTCGGACTTCTTTTGTAGAATAGCCGCATCGTCACGCTGCGCTTCATTTAGGTTTCTGAATGCAGAGTAAGTTGCTGCTGCTTTCTTTGCCTCATCGAATCGATACTCCTGCATATATAGCATAGATAAGTATCTGTATGACTCTTGAATATTACGACGAGCTCCCACTTTAAGATACTTCTCAGAGAGTGTTCTCTCTTGAGCCTCGAAGTAGCAAACTCCAAGCCAGTGGTTTAGCGATGCGTCGTTTGGTCGCTGCTTTATATGCTTCTCAAATATAGCTCTCGCATTGTCATACTCTCCCTTAAGGAAAAGCTGTTTGCCAGCATCAAGAGATTGAGCCTCTAGGGTGATTGTTCCACCCACTGCCAGGGCAAGGAGAAAAAGTGCTCTTTTTATCATCTCTGTATTTCAGTTGATTTTAGAATAGTTTCTTTATCAGATCATCACGTTTAATACGTTTGAGAGCTTGTGTGATCTGTTGTCTGTTCTCTCGTTGATACCAAAAGAAGTATTGTCTTTGAGCCAACTTCTCGGGTTTACTCTTTGCGGTGAATAGTCGCTTGAGTGTATATGGGTCAATACCTGTGTAGTAGATTTCCGTGGCTAGAGTCATAGGTGTAGGAGTGAAGTCCTGTATCTGTTCTAGCTTGAAATTTAAGCGTTTGGTCTCAGCTGCAAGCTCTGCCATATCAGCTTCTGTACATCCAGGGTGGCTAGATATGAAGTATGGGATGAGTTGTTGATTGAGCCCAGCTTGTCGGTTTATTCTCTCAAAGTCACGAACAAACTGCTCGAAGAGAGAGAAGGATGGTTTTCTCATCCACTCTAATACTGAGTCGCAGGTGTGTTCTGGAGCTACTTTAAGTCTACCAGAGACGTGATTGCGTATTACCTCTTCGGCATATTTGCGGGCTGCAATGTTATGCTCATCCTCCTTGTTGCGATGTAGTATCATGTCGTAACGAATACCGCTACCAATGAAGCTTTTCTTAATGCCAGGGATTGAGTCAACGGCCTTATATATATCTAACAAAGGGGTGTGGTCATTGTTCAAGTTGGGGCATACACGAGGGAATATGCATGAAGGTTTCTTACACTTCATACATATAGACTCATCTTTACCTCTCATCTTATACATATTAGCAGATGGTCCTCCGAGATCACTAAGATATCCTTTGAAGTCTTCCATGTGGGTTATTTGACGTACCTCTTCAAGTATGGACTCTTTTGATCTGGATGATATGAATTTTCCTTGGTGTGCTGCAATCGTACAGAAAGCACAACCACCGAAGCATCCCCTGTGTATGTTTACAGAGAACTTGATCATCTCGTAAGCAGGAATCTTTTTGCCTTTGTATTTAGGGTGGGGTAGCCTTGTGTATGGAAGAGAGTATGTGTGGTCTATATCCTCTGTTGAAAGTGGAGGGTATGGAGGGTTTACAACACTCCAAGATCCGTTGCTCTCTTGTATTAGTCTGTCCGAATGATATCTATTTGACTCTTCTTCTATTACTTTAAAGTTCTTAGCTTGCTTTACTTTATCCTTGAGGCACTCTTCGAAGCTGAAGAGGGTTTGTGTTACCACACCCTCTAATTCTTGTGGTTTCTCCTTGGTTTTGTATACTGTCTGAGGTATTGATTGCCAATCTTGATTGCCCTCCTTGGCTCTTTTTGCTAGTTCTATGATTGGTTTTTCGCCTAGTCCATATATAAGAAGGTCAGCAGGAGCATCATCAAGGATACCAGGTCTGACTCTGTCCTGCCAATAGTCATAGTGAGTTAGACGACGCAGCGATGCCTCAATGCCTCCTAATACAATAGGTACATCGGGGTATATCTCTTTGAGTATCTTTGAATACACTATTGAAGGGTAGTCAGGTCTCATGCCAGCTCTACCATCAGGAGTGTAAGCATCGTCAGAGCGGAGTCTTTTGTTTGCTGTATAGTGGTTTACCATCGAGTCCATAGCTCCTGGGCATACTCCGAAGAATAGACGCGGTTTGCCTAGTTTCTTGAAGTCTCGTAGGTCGTCACGCCAATTGGGTTGTGGAACGATGGCCACTCTTAGCCCCTCAGCCTCGAGTATTCGACCAATAACGGCCGCACCGAATGATGGGTGATCAATATATGCATCACCCGAAAAAAGGATTACATCGATCTCTTCCCATCCTCTCAAATCCACCTCTTTCTTTGTGGTAGGTAACCACAGCTTTAAATCCTGTCTCATAATGTACAAAGATAGCTCTAATTTTGATTCACTCCAAAATATTATAACTAGTAAAAATGAGCTCAGTAAAAGCTGTTTTAGGTTGGTTTTTCTTACTCGAGTCTCATTACAATTTTAATGTATATCGTCTGTTTGGGTTGCATTATGATAGTTTTGTTTTTGTATAGTTTAGTAGCAGTATAAGAGCATATTATTGAGTCTTTTTGTGTCTAAATGATGTTTTGTTTGCCTTTTATTCTTTTTGATGGTGAGTTTTTGGTCATTTCTCACTGAGGTTAGGGTGAAAACTCTCAGGGTTTTACCCTAAATGGCAGTGAGAAGATGTGGTGTTTGCAGTGAGTTTTTCTCGTGTTTGTAGTTTTGTAATAGTTGATTTTGTTTGAGTAGGTTGCAACTGGTTGATTTGTAGTTATTTGGTTGTTTGTGGTTTAATCGCTCTAGGATTGGCTATTTGGGTTTGATTTCCAAATGTTTCTGTATAAGCCTCTTCTGGAGAGTTTGGCTTTTGACATTTTGAGTGGCGTAATGCTTATTTTGATAACAAGTTGTAATCTCTATACAGCTTTGCTTGGGATGTGTTGTTGGGGTTGAAATAATATGCCGTGCACCTTCGTGTTCTGCAAAATATAGCTGTTTTAGTTTGGTGTGAAGCCCCTTATCTTATATTTTTGCTCTCTTATAACAAAAAAGATATGTTTGATGGAGTTTATTAATGTTATATTTGGTGTTGTCGTTGTGCTCCTATTATTTCTTATATTTCGTCTGAATGTTGCAAATAGAACTATATCTGGGTTAATCTCCAAAGAGGCTAATCTTAATGAGATTAATCAGAAGTTAGAGATTGAGAATAGTAAGTTAACCACTGAGTTGCGTTTAGTGAAGGAGCAGAGTCAGAGGAGCAGAGAGGAGTCGGATCGTTTGCGTGAGAATATGCAGCGTGACTTCAAGCTTATTGCTTCGGATTTGTTGACGCAGAAGGGTGAGCAGCTAACCAATATTAATACAAAAAATATAACGGAGCTGTTGAATCCACTTAACGAAAGGATAAGTGAGTTTAAGAAACGGGTGGAGGATACTTATGATAAAGAGTCTAAGCAGCGGTTCTCTCTTGAAGAGAAGATAAAGGATCTTGTTAAGCTCAATGAACAGATGAGTTTGGATGCTCAGAATCTAACACGTGCTCTTAAGGGTGATTCTAAGGTGCAGGGTGATTGGGGTGAGGTTATATTAGAACGAATATTAGAACAATCAGGCTTGACTCGTAACCAGGAGTACTTTATACAGGAGACTCTGCGAAGTAGCTCTGGTGAGCTCTTGAGGGATGATTCAGGGAAAGCTCTTCGTCCAGATGTTGTGGTCAGATATCCTGATAATAAGGTTCTCGTTGTCGATTCTAAGGTTTCGCTAACATCTTATGTTCGCTATTTAGAGTCAACCACCGAGGAGGATAGGGTTACTTATTCCAAGCAATTAGTTCTCTCTGTGAAGAGTCATATAGACCAATTGAGTGCAAAGCGATATGAGATGCTAGATGGATCCCTTGAATTTAAGATGTTGTTTATGCCCAATGAGGGAGCTTATACTCTTGCTTTGCAGGGAGACTCGTCTCTTTGGGAGTATGCATACTCAAAACAGATACTACTAATTAGTCCTACTAATCTAATAGCAGCATTAAAGCTTATAGTTTCTCTTTGGAAGCAGGAGAATCAGAATCGTAATGTGTTGGCCATAGCCGAGGCTGGTGCTAATCTATATGATAAGTTTGCGGGATTTGTGGAATCTATGCAGCGTATTGGTAGTGGTATAGATAAGGCAAAGGAGGAGTATGATAAGGCGTTCGCTCAGTTATCTCACGGAAGGGGTAATATTATCTCTCGAGTAGAGAAGATGAAGGAGCTGGGTCTTAAGACAAAGAAGCAGCTGCCTTCGATAGATGAATAGCAATATGTTAATTGATATTTTTGTCTATATTGATGCAGCGTTTTTAGTATAAATACCGTCATTAAGAGTAGGGGAGACTATATGGCTCAGAAGATGAATATAAATGAACAAGAGTTGATTGAGGCAGTAAGGCGTAATGATCGTACTGCTCAGCGTCAGCTTTATGATCGCTACTCACCAAAGATGTTCTCTATTTGCCTCCGATATATGGAGAGTAGGGACGATGCCTCCGATATGCTTCAAGAGGGTTTTATTAAGGTGTTTACATCTATCGATAAGTTCGGTAATCTTGGCTCCTTCGAGGGATGGATGAGGCGCATTTTTGTGAATGTATGTTTGGAGAATATTAGGCAAGTGGATATACTTCGCCAAGGAGTTGCTATTGAGGAGTCTGACGTGATAGAGGATTATGATCACTCTGTATTGGATAAGATATCAGCAGACGAACTTATGGTACTCATTTCGGAGATGCCCCCAGGTTTTAGAACAATATTTAACTTGTTTGCCATCGAGGGCTATTCCCACAAAGAGATTGCAGATATGCTTAATATCGCTGAGGCCTCTTCGAGGTCGCAGTTTACTAGGGCAAAGAGATATCTGCAGGAGAGAGTTAAAAAATTGTATTAGAGTAAAGAACAGGATATATTAATATTGATGAGAAATAACTTTGAAGATAAAATAGGACGCAAGATCTATGATCACGCAACTCCTCCTCCAGAGGGGTTGTGGGCTTCTATAGAACAGTCCCTGCCTCCGGTGCAGATTAAACCTGTGCGGGTGCCATTATGGCAACGTCGATGGGTTGCTGCAGCGTCTTTTATGCTACTCTTTTCATCATCATTCCTCATTTATGAGTTGACAAAAAATGAGAATAACCCACCTGTAGCTTTAGGTGATGAACCACAAGTTACTAAGCAGATTGAACAGATCTCAACAAGAGTCAAGGAGTTAGAGGGAAGTGCGCAGTTGGCTGCTGCAAGGGTGGTTGGTTTATCAACTATATCCCAAAAGGTAGAGTCGTTATTGGCATCTAATCCTATTAGTACGGCGGTTGTTAGCTCAATAAAAGATGAGTTGTCCGCTCAAGAAGAAATAGTAAATAGTGAAGCATCTTCAGATCAATCATCTCTAGAGGATGCCATACGAGAGTTTGAGGCTTTAGGAAAAGCTAATACTATTTTTGAAGATCAGATATTGGCTAGTAGAGGAAAATCGAGATATAAAAACGATTCTTCAAGAAGCTTGGCTTTTGAATTGAAGAATGGAGCAAGCTCAAGCGAAAGAATGAATGATGGTTTTGCCACTCTTAGAAGTAGCCATAATAATGAGCATATCAGAATAGCTTCAGCATTGGTTGATCCACGCAGTGGAGAGAGTGAAACAAAGATCACTCATCATATGCCTTTGTCTGTCGGTATGAAATTACAGAAGTCGCTTACGGATAGGTTGAGTATTGAGAGTGGTGTGGTTTACACTTACATGAAGAGCGACCTAAAAAATAGGACTCAGAATAGAGAAGAGGAGCAGCATCTTCATTACATTGGTATCCCTTTGAGTATTAACTACTCAATATTCAAGAGTGGACGATTTGATTTCTATGCTAAGGGAGGAGCTCAGGTGGACTTTAATGTAGCAGGAAAGTGGAGTGAGAGGATGAAGTACGATGCTGACTATGGCAATGGAACAATAGAGTCATTCTCTAGAGAGTTGGAGAAGAGACCACAGTTCTCTCTTGCTATCTCTGCGGGAGTTTCATTGGATGTGTGGGATAAATTTGAACTTTATGCAGAGCCTAGTATAGCGCACTACTTTGACAATAACAGTAGAATTGTAAATGTAAGAAAAGAGAGACCAACAGATTTTGCGCTTCAACTAGGAGGTAGATTTGCTTTCTAAATAGGTAATTGATCTGATATTTATTAATCGAATAATTATAAATCAAACAACGATGAAACTAATGAAAAGAGTGGTTGGTATTGCAGCCATTATGATGACACTAATTTTAACTAGCTGCCTTGAGGGTGGTAATACAGCTAATTATAGCCAATTTCCTGGGACAATTGAGGCTGGAGGATATCTAGGGGATCAGTTGTACTTTAGAGGAGACGACGGCTCACTTATTTCACCTACTTCGAAAGCAATGTTGGAGGATCTTTCAGCAGGAGATAGAGTATTGTCTGATATATCAATCGACTATGACAACCAGCCTAACACGGGTGGTAAGTATATGGTTGCTGACCTAACTAACATCACAAAGCTTAGACTTGATGGACGTGATAAGATCATGCAGTTCACAACCTCTGAGGATACTCTAGGGCTTGTGAATGATCCGTTGAGATATGTATCTGTAACTAGTCTTGCGAGAACGTCAAGCAAGTGGTATTTTAACGTAAACTTGTCGTACTATAAGACTGACGATCACGCACACGAATTTACTCTTTGGGAAGATTTGACAAGATCAACAGATGAGAATAGATTGAGATTTACTCTTTATCACGATGCAAAAGGAGATACAGAGAAGAAGAAGTTGACAGGAACTAATATATCATATGATATAACTAGTTTGGTGGCTAAGTTTGAAAAAGGAAACAGAATTACTATGACTATAGATTTTATTGGTTTGGATAATACTGTAAGTACACAAACAGTTACATTCTATATTCCTGAAGATTCAACAGAGAATTAATTAGATAATAATAAAAAAGAGCGGGTAGTACTCATTATGAGTATTACCCGCTCTTTTTTATTTATAGATCATATATATATAAAGCCAACTAGATCAAAATGATTGGTTAATAGTCTGTTTGTTTTTAATATCATGAAAGGGGGATATTTATAATATTAAATCTAGCATTCAATATTATATACACTCCAATCCCTTGGGCTGAACATTTGCCGAAAGATAGTGTTCTATTTTATATCTATCATTTATTTTAATTGATATTATGAAAATCAGAGTACTATCATCTACTTTATTCTTACTACTCCCTCTTTCCTTATCTTCACAGAGAGTGATAACACTAGAAGAGTGTCAGAATTCTGCAATAGATATCTCTCCATTGGCAAGGCAGAAGCTGCTCGTTGATGAGAGGGTAAAGGAGGAGTTGTCTGCCAAAAGGGTTGGATTGACTCCTCAGCTCCAGTTTAATGCCCAAGTCTCTTATCAGTCTGATGTTACTCGTATACCTATATATATTCCAAATGTTGAGGTACTATCAAAGGACCAATACAGAACTAGCTTGGATATGAGTCAAATTATATGGGATGGTGGAGTTAATCGTTCGCAAAGAGAGTTAATCTCCTCTCGAGGCTCAGTCGATAAGCAACAAGCAGTTGTTTCTCTTTATAGGCTTAAGGAGAATATAGAACAGATATATCTGTCTATTCTTCTTGTTGAGAAGCAGAGGGAGGCTTTAATGGTTCAGATGAAAACACTTCAAAGTAGATCGCAGATGCTTGAGGATTTGATCGTGAATGGTGTTTCTCTACCTAGTGATCTGTCAAAGTTGCAGGTTGAGAAGTTACGTATTGAGCAGAGCATAGGTGATTGTAGTTCCTCGAGGTTTGCACTTATTAAGAGTCTAAATAGGCTAACGGCTATGGATGTTGATGAAAGTAGCCAATTTGCACTGCCAAATATTGAGTATACACCTATGGGACGAATTGAGTCCAAACGTCCAGAGATACGATTATATGATCTTCATCGAGAGTCTATTGATAGATCAATATCGGTAATAAAGGGGGAGTTTATGCCAAAGCTGTCTCTTTTTGCCTCAGCTGGATATGGATTGCCAGGGTTTAATATGTTGAATAGTAACTTCGATTGGTTCTATATAGGGGGATTAAGGTTGTCTGTGCCTATTACTGGCTGGATAATTGGAGGTAAAGAGAAGAGGGGTCTTGAATATGAGCGACAGATTGTATCACAGCAGCGTGAGGAGTATCTTATTAACTTGAATGCTGAGATTGATAGGCAGTATGTGGAGGTTGATCGATTCAAGAGGTTGATATCTTCAAGTAGAGAGATTCTTGATATTAGATCAAAGATAGAGAGAGAGGCTTTTGCACAGCTTCAACAGGGTGTTATTACTACTTCGGATTATCTTATAGAGTTCAATAACGAACTATTAGCTCGTCTGGATATGGAGAAAAACTCCATAGAGATGATTCGCTCTGTTCTTAGACTACGAATGTTACTAGTTGACTAACCATTTCAAATTAGATATACTATGTTCATTATGAAAAATATATTGATGCTGCTTCTTACTTTCACTTTTGTCTCTTGTGGATTAGCAGATGAGAGAGCAGATGCTTATGGAAATTTTGAAGCTACTGAAGTGATGGTATCCTCTCAAGCTAATGGTGTAATAGTTAGACTAGATATACAAGAGGGTGATCAACTAGAGATAGGAGAAGAGGTGGGTGTGATTGATACTCTTCAACTTACTATTAATAGAAAGGAGTTAAAAGCATCACTACAAGCTATTTCTGCACAAATGCCTGATATATCATCACAATTGGATGTGATAGATGAACAGATGCAGAAAGTGCTTTTAGATAAGAGACGCATTGAGGCTCTTTTCTTATCCGAAGCTGCAACTCAAAAGCAGATGGATGACGTGTCAGCTCAGTTGGAGCTGCTAAAAAGAGAGAGGGCCTCTCTTCTTTCGGGACTAAATATCCAGACTAGGAGTCTGATAGCTCAGCGTGCGCCTCTTGAGGCTAAGATAGAGTTAGTAAATGATCATATAGCTAGATCTAGGATAGTTTCGCCTATCAGTGGTGTGGTGTTGAATAAATATGTTGAGCGGGGAGAGTTGGCAGCATATGGCTCACCAATATTCTTGATTGCTAATCTAGAGGAGTTGATACTAAAGGTTTATGTATCAGAGACTCAGTTGACATCCATTAAATTAGGAGCAAGAGCTCGGGTAAGGGTAGATAGCGAAGGTGGAAACTTGATAGAGAGAGATGGTGTTATTCGTTGGGTTTCACCTAAGGCTGAGTTTACTCCAAAGATTGTTCAAACTAATGAGGAGAGGGTAAATCTTGTTTATGCCGTAAAGATCTCTGTTACAAATGATGGCTCACTGAAGATTGGTATGCCAGGTGAGGTTATATTTTAACTAATATGAGTAGTATAATAATTGACATAGACTCAGTAAGTAAGAGCTACGGTAAATTATCGCTCTTTAGTTCTCTATCTCTTCAGATAGAGAAGGGTGAGCTCTTTGGTATTATTGGAGCTGATGGTGCTGGTAAAAGTACACTCTTTGAGCTGATGGTAACTCTTCTCTCAGCAGATGCTGGTCGCATAACAATAAATGGGATGGACTCTGTGAATCAGCGCTCTTCAATACGCTCTAGTGTGGGTTATATGCCTGGTCGTTTTTCTCTTTATAATGATCTGGGTGTTAAGGAAAATCTGGACTTTTACGCTACTCTATATGGCACCTCTCTTGATCAAGGATATGAAGTTATTTCACCTATATGGGACCAGATATCATCTTTTTGGGATCGCCCAGCGGGGAAACTCTCTGGAGGAATGAAGCAGAAGTTGGCTCTATGTTGTGCTTTGGTACATCGCCCTAGTATATTGTTTCTTGATGAGCCAACTACAGGTGTTGACCCTGTCTCTAGAAAGGAGTTTTGGGATATTCTTAAGCTGCTAAATAGTCGAGGAATGACTATTGTTGTATCAACTCCATACATGGATGAGGCTCTTAATTGTAATCGTGTGGCCTTTATGCAACAAGGTCGGTTGCTTGGGGTTAATCTTCCGAGGAGTTTCATAGAGCAGTATCCTTATGATATATACTCAATATATTCAAATGATAGTCATACTTTAATGAGATATCTAAGGGCCGAACAGGGAACTATCTCTTGCTTTGCATTTGGACATTCGATTCATTGGTCAGTGGCCTCTGGCGATAGGAATACGGTTGAGAGGGTTGCTTCAAGCGACACTCTTAATGGTGCTAAGATGAGAGTCGTAGAGCCTACTCTTGAGGATGTATTTATTTACTTAATGCAGAGGGAGCAATGAATACAATAGAGGTAATAGGGTTGACAAAGCGTTTTGGAGAGTTCACAGCTGTAAACAACCTGAATTTTCAGGTTGCAAGAGGTGAAGTGTTTGGTTTTCTTGGTGCTAATGGCGCTGGAAAGAGTACAGCTATGCGTATGCTTTGTGGGCTGTTAGACCCTACCGAGGGTAGGGCTTCTGTGGCAGGGTATGATGTTTATAGGCAAAGAGATAGAGTAAAGAAGAGTATAGGCTATATGAGCCAGAGATTCTCTCTTTATGAGGATCTTACCGTTAGAGAGAATATTGAGTTTTTTGGATCTATTTATGGATTATCTCCTAAGGAGTGTAGGTTGAGGATGCAGCAGATGTACAGCTCTTTGGGGCTTGGTTCTGAGGTCAATTCGTTGGTTTCATCTTTATCACTAGGTTGGAGACAAAAGATATCCTTCTCTCTTGCTCTTATTCATAGACCAAGTGTTGTCTTCTTGGATGAGCCTACAGGGGGTGTTGATCCTATAGTAAGGCGACAATTCTGGGAGATGATAAGTGAGACAGCTTCTTCTGGGGTTACTATATTTGTAACAACACATTACATGGATGAGGCAGAATATTGTGATAGGGTTTCTATAATGGTAGATGGGGAGATTAGGGTGATAGGTGCTCCGAATGAGATTAGTCGAGAGCATGGAGTTGATAGTGTTGATGATCTATTCTACCTTCTAGCTACAAGAGGAGGTGAAAAGTTATGAAATCATTGATGGCCTTCGTGAGAAAGGAGTGGTGGCACGTATTACGTGATCGCCGAACATTGGTAATTATCTTTGCTATGCCTATAGTTTTGATGATTCTCTTTGGTTATGCCATAAATAATGAGGTGAAAAACATTTCATTATCCGTGTATGACCCCCATCCTAGCGAACTATCCAGATCTATAGTTAATGGATTGACTTCATCGGGCTATGTAATAGAGGTAGACCCCCTTGAAAATGTTTTAGATTTGGAGCAAAAATTTAGGAGGAAGCTACATATGGCATTAATATTTCCCGATAATTTTGATAGTGACTTCAGAAAGGGTTTGGTGCCCACCATTCAGCTACTACTCGATGGGTCAGATATGAATAGCTCTCAGAGCTTAGTGGTTTATACTAGAAGTGTAATTGGATCAACTCTTTCGAACTATCAATCCTCTACAGGAATAGGAGCCGAGCTCTTTAGAATTGATAGCCGTATGTTGTATAACCCCTCACTTAAGAGTGCTTTTATGTTTGTACCTAGTCTATTGGCTTTAATTATGCTCATTGTATCTGCGATGATGAGTGCTATCTCAATAGCTAGAGAAAAAGAGAGTGGGTCCTTGAGACTTTTGCTTGTCACACCAATGAGCCCAATTACAATAATAGTAGGTAAGTCGTTTCCTTATCTTGTGATGTCTGTAATCAACAGTATGGTTATCATAGTGATGAGTAATCTTATTTTTGATATGCCAATAAGAGGTAGTTATCTGCTTCTTTCTCTCTTGTCTCTTTTATTTATAGTAATGGCTATAGCTTTGGGTATATTCATTGGTCTATCTTCACCCTCACAAGAGATTGCTGTGATGGTATCTATTCTCTCTCTATTTTTACCAACGACACTTCTCTCAGGATTTATTTTCCCAATAGAGAATATGCCACTTCTCCTCCAAGGATTGGCACAATTGACCCCTGCTAGGTGGTTTATCTCAGCACTTCGCTCTGTGTTGATACGTGGAAGTGGGGTTGAGGTGATCTGGCAGGAGCTTGTAGTGTTAGCTTTAATGGCAATTCTATTCATAAGATTGAGTATATATAGATTCAGAAATATGATGTAATAGTTATGATATATATATTGTTAGCTTTTGTTCGTAAAGAGCTTTTGCAGATTAGGCGCAATAAGATGATGCTACTTGTTATATTTCTTATTCCTGTAGTTCAGCTTGTAGTTCTAGTGTTTGCTGCCAATCCTATAGTTAAGAATATCGCACTTGTTGTTGTTGATAGTGATCAATCTAACTTATCGAAGGAGATAACTAATAGATGTTACTCTTCGGGTTATTTCAAACGAGTAGAGCCTCTGTTAAGTAGTAGGCAAGCTAAGTCAACATTGGAGCGTGGTGATGCAGATGTCATATTAGAGTTTCCATCATCCTTCGAGCGAGAACTCCTATTGGGGCGCTCTCCATCAGTTATGATTAGTGCAGATGCTGTCAATGGGATAAAAGGCATGTTGGCTGTAAATTATCTTCAAGAGTCGTTACTCATGTCTATGAAAGAGTTAGATATGAGGTTTCTAGTTAATAGAAATAATAAGCCAGAGCAAGTAGTTCTGACTTATTCCGAGTGGTACAATCCATTGAGGGATCACAAGAGCCATATGCTACCGGGTATTCTTGGGATGTTACTCACGGTAATAGCAATAATGTTATCATCTGTCAATATAGTTAGAGAGAGAGAGAAGGGTAATATTGAACAGATAAATGTTACGCCCATATCAAAGGTTACTTTTATTCTAGGTAAGGTTATTCCATATGGTATGTTAGGGCTAGTGCAGTTTACCATAGGTCTTCTAGTTATACGTTTTGGCTTTTCTGTGCCTATAGAGGGTTCTGTTGTTCTTCTTTATTGTGTTGCTGTAATTTATTTATCCTTACTTCTATCAATTGGTTTTCTTATATCAGAGCTCTCGGATAATCAATCACAAGCAATGTTTACAACTCTTTTTCTGATATTTATTTTTGTACTTATGAGTGGATTGCTTACCCCAGTGGAGAGTATGCCTAATTGGGCACAGTTAATCAATAGGGCTAACCCTTTGGCTTATATGGTTGATATAATGAGAAGGATCGTTCTCAAGGGTGCAGGAATTATTGATCTCTGGCATGAAATTGTTGTTCTAATTCTTTTCTCACTTAGCGTAAACATGATTGCAATAATGAATTATCGCAAGTCTGTAAATTGAACTATTGAGTGGAAAGCAGTATATTTGTAGAGATAGAGAGCTCGAGTGATAGGGCTCTTTGGGTGTAACTTATTATAAAATAGGAGTCTTAGATGCGTATATTTAGTTGTTTGTTGCTTTTGCTGTTTACTTTGCCTTCAATGGCAGCACAAAGAGAGACTAGGGCTGTTTGGTTTACTACAGCTTGGGGTTTGGACTTCCCTAGCAGAGTGGCTACTTCTGCCTCAACAACCCAGAGACAGAAGCGGGAGCTCGTGCGTAAGCTGGACTCTCTTCAGCGATTAAATATCAATCTAATATTCTTTCAAACAAGAATAAGAGCTGATTTGGCATATCCATCTGAAATAGAACCTTGGCATTATGTTTTTGGAGGTAAAACGGGTGCAGATCCAGGATACGATCTTATGGCTTTCGCAATAGAGGAGTCACACAAAAGAGGTATGGAGTTTCATGCCTGGCTTGTCTGTCTTCCTATAGGAAGTGTAAGAGCAGAGAGGGATAAGGGGGAGTATGCTTTGTCAAAAAGACGTCCTGATATAGCTGTTAGACATAGTGGAGAGTGGTACTTGAACCCCGGTAATCCAGCTACGGCTGACTATCTCGCGCGTATAGCCCAAGAGATAACAGAGAGATATGCCATAGATGGAATACATCTTGACTATATAAGATATCCTGATAGGCCTCAAGGATATCCAGATTCAGATCTTTTTAAAAGATCTGGGGCAACGAAGATAGAGGATTGGAGGAGGGATAACATCACAAATGTAGTTTCTACAATTTATGATAGAGTAAAGAGCATAGACTCCAAGGTGAGGGTTAGCTGTGCTGTAATTGGGCGTTATAGCAGTGGAGCCTCTCGTAATCCTGGTTGGAGAGCCTATGATGATGTTTATCAAGATCCGGTTGAGTGGATAAAAAGAGGGAAGTGTGACTTTATTGTTCCTATGTTATATTATAACACAGATAGATTTGCTGACAATCTAAATGATTGGATAGAGAATGTATCACCTAAAAGAGTGGTAGCTGGTCTATATACCTCTATGATTGACCCAAAAGAGAAGAATTGGGACCAGCATAGTATATTGAGCCAAATCTCATTGGCTAGTGAGATTGGTATAGCGGGAGCTGCACATTTTAGGGCTATGCCATTGATTGACAATGTTAAAGGGCTATCTACTATGCTCAGAGTTGGCCGCTATTCACAGAGAATAGATTGTCATCACTATCTCTTGGAGAGCGATCTGGTTAAGGATATGCGAGAGCGAGTTGTGATTGATGGTGTTGAGTATTTACTAGATAATAGTGCTTTAGCTCCTATGTTTGACAAATGATGATAGAGTATAGATTAATATAACTTTTATAGATAGATAATAATGAAATATATTGGAGCGCACGTGAGTGCATCAGGTGGAGTTGAGAATGCACCATTGAACGCAAGAGAGATAGGAGCCAACGCTTTAGCTCTGTTTACAAAGAATCAGCGTCAGTGGGTGGCTAAACCTCTTACACAAGAGAGTATCTCCCAATTCAAAAAGAACTGTTTGGATGCAGGATTAGAGCCAGATTACATTCTTCCACACGATAGTTACTTGATAAATCTGGGTCATCCAGAAGATGAGAGTTTAACGAAATCGAGGAATGCTTTTCTTGATGAGATGCAAAGATGCGAGCAACTTGGACTTAAGTTGCTTAATTTTCATCCGGGTAGCCATTTGTCAAAGATAACTATTGAGGAGTCTCTTGATAGGGTAGCGGATTCGATAAACTATGCATTGGATAGAACGCACGGAGTAACGGCTGTAATAGAGAATACTGCCGGACAAGGTACGAATCTTGGTAGTGAGTTCTGGCAACTAGCATATATAATCGAAAGAGTAAACGACAAGAGTAGAGTGGGGATCTGTCTTGATACGTGTCATACTTTCACTGCGGGCTACGATTTTGTTGATTCAGACAACTACGAAAAGGTGTGGCAGGAGTTTGATCAAGTGGTAGGTTTTAAGTATCTAAAAGCTATTCACCTTAACGATTCAAAGAAAGCACTTGCTACACGTGTTGATAGACATGATAGCATAGGCAAAGGATTCATTGGTATTGAGTTTTTTAAGCGTTTTATGAAAGATAGCCGATTCGATAATATCCCTATCATACTAGAGACTCCAGATGAGACTATTTGGAAGGAGGAGATAGAGCTTCTTCGTAGCTTTGAATAGGGCATCTACTAGATTGACTCAATGACTCTATCTAGCTTGGCTCTTACTTCATGAGCAATATTTGCAAGGTCGGTGTTATCTATGGCCATCATTGATGCCATTGGATCGACGGCAGCTATCTCGATTTTATCTGTCTCTATCTCTTGTATGATGACATTGCAGGGTAGCATAGTCCCTATCTTATCTTCAATAAGAAGGGCCTTGTATGCAAAAGATGGGTTGCAGGCTCCTAGGATAATGTAGTTACGAAACTCCTTGCCGAGTTTTTCCTTTATTTTATCTGTGATATTTATCTCCGAAATCACACCGAAGCCTTCACTCTTTAGAGCTTCTAGTGTTCGTTCTTTAGCTTGAGAAAATGTGCAGTTGATCTCTTTTTCAAAATAGTATTTCATAATAGCATATATAAATTAAGAGTGATTACTCAACCATTAGAACATATTTGTTCTATGAAAGGTTGAGTAATCACTCTCGATTTATATCTATACGTAGCTATTCAGCTATTTAGTTCTTTGGTTTTAGCCACTTATCTAACCAACCGAAGAATGTTCTTTGCCAAAGGATAGAGTTCTGTGGCTCAACTATCCAATGATTCTCTTTAGGATAGATTAATAATTCTGCAGGTAAACCACGCAGTTTTGCAGCATTAAAAGCCATCATTCCTTGTGAGGCAAGTATTCGGTAATCAAGCTCTCCGTGAATACAAAGAATAGGTGTATCCCATTTATCAACGAATCGATGAGGTGAGTTCGAATAGGTTTTTTGAGCCACACTGTTCTCTTTATCCCAATAAGCACCACCCATATCCCAATTCGCAAACCACAACTCCTCAGTCTCTAAGTATTGAGCCTCAAGATTAAATATTCCTGCGTGAGAGACAAATGCTTTAAATCTCTTGTCATGATTACCTGCAAGCCAATAGACAGAGAATCCTCCGTAGCTAGCACCTACTGCACCCAAGCGGCTACTATCAACAAAAGGTTCAGCCGCAACAGCATCAATTGCACTAAGGTAGTCCTTCATATTCTGTCCGCCGTAGTCTCCGCTTATCTGCTCGTTCCACTCTTGTCCAAAACCTGGAACACCTCTTCTGTTTGGAGCCACCACTATGTAACCGTTTGCAGCCATTAACTGGAGGTTCCATCTATATGAGAAGAATTGGCTAACGGTGTTTTGTGGTCCACCCTGGCAGTATAAAATTGCTGGATAACTCTTCGTAGGATCGAAGTCTGGTGGATATACTACCCATGTCAACATTTTCTTATTGTCGGTCGTTTCAATCCATCTCTCTTCCACACGACCCATGTTGATTTGCTTTAGTATATCTACATTCTCGAAGCTCAATTCCTTAGCTTCACCTGTGTTAGGATTAATGCTATACACTTCATTTGGTTGAGATAGAGAGTGTCTAACAGCTATCCAATTATCCTTAGCCATAGCTACTGATTCATAGTCAAAATCACCATCAGTAACTTGTCTAAGCGTAGAACTATCTAATTCAAGATGCCAAATGTGTGTTCTCGCATTCTTACAAGAGATTAGAGCCATCTCTTTTGAATCACTACTCCATTGAAAAGCATCAATATTATAGTCATGCTTAGGAAGAACATTTCTCTTTGTTCCCTCTGAAAGATTCATAACAAATAGACGTTTGAGATCAGACTCATACCCGTCTCTCTCCATGCTTAACCACGCAATCTGAGTGCCGTCTGGCGAGAATTTAGGCTCAGTGTCATAACCCAACATTCCCTCACTTATATTTGTACTCCTTTTGCTTTCTAGGTTATAGATATATATATCAGTGTTAGTAGAAAGAGAGTAGGCTAACCCAATCTTCTTTTTACAAGAGTAAGCTATCAGCTTTCCGTCAGGTGACCAACTTAGTTGTTCTACACCTCCATGAGGCTTAGTAGGACACTCAAAAGGTTGACCATCTAAAATATCTTCAGCTTCTGTAATTCTCTCTCCATCGAACTTAGCAATGAAAGGGTGGGGTATTGACTCAACCCATTCATCCCAATGCTTATACATCACATCACTATGTAGTTGAGCGTTGGCTTTTGGAAGATCTGGATGTTTGTCAGCAATGCGCTCTCCGAACTTAACATCTTTAATCAAGATAACTTGCTTTTCATCTGGAGAGAAAATGAATCCATTAACACCACCTTCTTCGTTAGAGATTTGCCTCCTTGATGTCCCATCGCTATTCATAGCCCATAATTGCCTAGTGCCACCTTCTGATGAGATGAAAACTATCTCTTTACCTCCATTAATCCATCTAGCCTGCGACTCAGAGTTTGCACTCTTTGTTATCTGTTTTTTATCACTCCCATCTACTCTCATTGTGAATAGTTCTCTATTTGAACTATTCTCTGGGATACTAACATAGCTTACACCATAGAGGATACTCTTTCCATCTGGCGATAGTTGTACATCTGATAATCTCCCAAAACTATTCAATACCTCTGGGGTCATTACTCCATTTTCAACAACAATCTCTTGCTTCTCAATCATTCTTCCCATCGTTTTGTTGTCACTGCTGCTACTGCAAGCACCAAGTGTCATCAATGTAGTCATATATACACATATTGCTTTATTCATAACCATTTATCTTTTATTGCTAATATTGCAAAGAAACGATTTTTTATCAAAATTCATTACATCTGTTTACACAAAAGATCAACTTTTATTGCTCTATTGTGGTACTCTATAGAAAAATGATATAACTTAGTCCGTCAAAGTCATTATACATACGATACACTATGATAGATAATATAAGGCTTCGCCTAATGGAAGGTGGGGAAATAACAGTTCAAGAGGCTCTTGAATTGATTAATATTCAAGATAAGAGCCTCCTATATAAATTAGCTCAGGAGATAACAGAGTCTAAAGCTCCTAATGATGTCGATCTATGCTCTATTATTAATGTCAAATCTGGAAGATGCCCCGAGGATTGCAAGTGGTGTGCTCAATCAATTCACTACAATACATCGGCTGAGGAGTATACCTTTGTGGATAAGTCTGAATCACTAAGACATGCTCTTTATAACGAATCACAAGGAGTAAGACGTTTCTCTCTTGTTGCTAGTGGAAGAAGAGTTTCACAGAGTGAACTAAAAAAGGCTGTTGAAACCTATACCTTACTCAAACAGAAGAGTTCGATAAGACTTTGTGCTTCGCTTGGATTGGCACGCAAAGAGGATCTTCAGGCTCTCAAAGATGCAGGTGTTGAGACTTACCATTGCAACTTGGAGTCATCTCCTTCTCATTTTGCAGAACTTTGTACTACTCATACGCAGAAGCAGAAGATAGATACGTTGATGTGGGCTCATGAGGTGGGTATGAAACTTTGCTCAGGGGGTATTATCGGAATGGGAGAAACCATGGAGCAGCGTGTCGAACTTGCATTTACCTTAAAGCAGTTACCACTTTTCTCCATACCTATTAACATACTTCATCCAATAGCGGGTACACCACTAGCGGGTACTCCAAAGCTTACGGATGAGGAGATACTCACTACAATAGCCATCTTCCGACTCATACATCCAGACAAATATCTTCGTTTTTCGGGAGGGCGCATGCTTATGAGTCGTGAATTACAGAAGAAAGCCATAGAGATAGGTATTAATTCCGCTATCGTTGGTGACTTGCTTACCACTATAGGTTCTTCTGTCACAGAGGACAAGGAGCTTTTTGGTATGGCATAATAGCTTTTTGATACAATACTTAATAATTATACTCCGTTTATCGGATATTTATCCTACTTTTGTAGGGTAATAGGGACGTTAGCTCAGCTGGTTTAGAGCGCTTGCTTGACAGGCAAGAGGTCGTAGGTTCGAATCCTATACGGCCCACACGTTTGAGACGAGAGTAGTGAATCTTCTTAGAAGTACTACTCTCGTCTCTATTTTTTTATACAACAATATTTCCTCATAATTAATATATCACCACTATGAGTAAAGTAGCATTAATAACAGGAGTGACAGGACAAGATGGTGCATACTTGGCAGAGTACCTTCTCAAAAAGGGGTATACAGTTCACGGTATCAAGCGTCGTGCTTCACTTTTCAATACTGAACGAATAGATCACCTATATCAGGATCCTCACGTGGATGGCCGGAAGTTTATTCTGCACTATGGTGATTTGACTGACTCGATGAACATAACTCGCATTATCAAGGATGTAGAGCCTGATGAGATATATAATCTAGGTGCGATGTCTCACGTTCAAGTGAGCTTCGAATCGCCAGAGTATGCTGCAGATGCTGATGGATTGGGTACATTGCGAATACTTGAAGCAGTACGCTTGCTTGGGCTAACTCAAAAGACAAGAATATACCAAGCCTCAACCTCAGAGCTCTATGGACTAGTTCAAGAGGTGCCACAGCGTGAAACAACACCCTTCTATCCTAGATCTCCTTATGCAGCAGCTAAGTTGTATGCATATTGGATCACAGTAAATTATAGAGAGGCGTATAATATGCACGCATCTAATGGCATTCTCTTTAATCATGAGTCGCCTCTTCGTGGTGAGACTTTCGTTACTCGCAAGATTACTCGTGCAGCATCGCGCATTGCAATGTTGCTTCAAGAGAAGCTGTACTTAGGTAATATGGATGCCAAAAGAGATTGGGGGCATGCTAAGGACTACGTAAGAGCTATGCATGCAATTTTGCAGCAGCCAATAGGGGATGATTATGTTATCGCCACAGGTGTGACAACAACTGTTCGCGATTTTGTTAGTATGAGTTTTGACTTTATTGGTGCTAAAATA
Organism: Bacteroidales bacterium; assembly: GCA_051652645.1. Lineage (GTDB taxonomy): Bacteria > Bacteroidota > Bacteroidia > Bacteroidales > UBA7332 > UBA7332. The sequence continues at coordinate 7,991 of JBOFUP010000073.1, read as the reverse complement.
AGATTTGAAGGAGAAGGTCTAAATGAGGTAGGCATACTTGAGTCAGTGAATAGAGATACCTTTATTTCAGCTGTAGGAGAGGAGTTTTATGATAGATTTGAAGGCTTGATAGGACAAGTCTTGGTGGCTGTTGATAGTAGATACTTCAGACCAACTGAGGTTGAACTACTGATTGGCGACCCTACGAAGTCAAAAACTGTACTCGGTTGGGAGCCAGAGTATGATTTGGCATCGCTATGTGCTGATATGATGCAGTCAGATATTAAACTTGTGAAAAAGGATACTTACCTCAAAGAGGGAGGATTCCAAACACAGAACTACTTCGAATAAGATTTTTAGAAGATGAATATAGATTCCAAAATATATGTTGCGGGTCATAAAGGACTAGTTGGATCTGCAATATGGAACAACCTTTTGAGCCGAGGATATAAGAATTTAGTGGGGCGTACCTCCAAAGAACTCGATCTGCGTGATTCATCAGCCGTAGAGTGTTTCCTACAAGAGGAGCGACCTGAATATATATTTCTTGCAGCTGCAAAGGTGGGGGGTATTGTTGCCAATAATACTTATAGAGCAGATTTCATATATGACAACCTTGCTATTCAGCAAAATATAATTGCAGGAGCACATAGAATAGGGGTTAAGAAGTTACTATTTCTTGGAAGTACTTGTATATATCCTCGCGAAGCTCCTCAACCAATGCGTGAGGAGTCACTCCTCACTGGTCCGCTCGAGTATACAAATGAACCATATGCAATAGCTAAAATTGCTGGTCTAAAGATGTGTGAGAGCTTCAATATACAGTATGGTACAAACTTCATATCTGTTATGCCTACCAATCTTTATGGGCCAAATGATAATTTTGATCTTGAGAAGAGTCACGTGCTGCCGGCTTTGATACGCAAGATACACCTCGGACGCGCTCTCGAGAGTGGAGATTGGCAAACTATTCGCCGTGATCTAGAGGCCAGACCAATAGAGGGTGTTTCTGGCAAATCTTCCCAGCAGGAGATAGTAGCTATTTTATCAAAGTATGGAGTAGAGCTTTCGCGTATTGAGATATGGGGCTCTGGTCGTCCTATGAGAGAGTTTTTGTGGTCGGAGGAGATGGCAGATGCTTGTGTATACATTATGCAGAGAGTAGATGCAAAGGATACTTATTATAAAGGACAAAAGGAGATCCGCAACTGTCATATAAATGTCGGTACGGGACGTGATATCTCTATTGCAGAGCTCTCGGCATTGATAAAGAGTTGTGTTGGCTATAATGGAGAGTTGTACTTCAATAGTGAAAGGCCTGATGGAACTTTGAAGAAGTTGACAGATGTATCCAAACTTAATGCTCTTGGATGGAAACACAAGATCGAGATAGATCAGGGAGTAAAGATGCTTTATGACTGGTATTGTGCCAATTAAAAAGGTATTGTTATTGATTTTATTTCTTTGTATAAAAAAGATAGGGGTGACTACAGAAAACGTAGTCACCCCTATCTTTTTTATGTATAATTTCTACCTACCCCCAAACATAGTCACACGGTATTTCTAGCTGTTTGATTGTGTGAGGGATAATAGGTTCGTTTAATTTGATTTACATATGGTTGTGTAATCTGTTTGGTTGTTATTGTTCGAGAGTAGGTAATATTGAGGTGTTCTATTTTGTGAATACCTCTTTAGCTTTTCCTCTTAAAAGTATAAATGGTTTTTCGTTTGCATCGATAGAAGAATCTATAATACCATTCTGGATAAGTCTCTCTTTCACTATTCTAAAGTGAGGATATTGATGTTCTGCAAGTTGTCCATCAGAGGTGAATGACCATCTATACTTTGTCGGGCGGGGGATGATGCTAGCTAGAAATATAGCTTCATCAAGAGTTGTCTCGTTGGGGTTTTTGTCGAAATAGAACTTAGTAGCCTCTGTTACACCATAAACATTTGGACCCCACTCTATGATGTTTATGTAAGTGTCGAACATTCTCTCTTTGGAGGTTACTTTATTCTCTTCAATCAACCAAACGATAAGAGCTTCCTCTATCTTTCGGGTAATACTCTTCTCCCTATTTAGGAATACGTTCTTTATTAATTGCATAGAGATTGTACTGCCCCCTCTTGCAAATCGTCTTTGTTTGATGTCATATATTAGAGCCTCTCTTAAGGCATCCATTCTAAAACCTCGGTGAAGGAAGAACTGCCCATCCTCAGATTGAAGTATAGCATTACGAAGAAGTGGAGATATTTCTGAAGCTTTACGAAATTGTGGGTTACTCTTATCTATTGAGAAGCTTCGAAGAACAACATCATTATCATATGCATTGTAAATGAAAGTGTTATTCATCTTATCTAGAATTCCTATATCCTCAATAATGAAATTTGGGGCCCTAGTTAGTTTTGAGTCAAAGAGTAGAGAGTCTGGCATAGAGAGGTCTAGTTCTGCAAGTAGATGATAGCTTAAGTTTCCAGATAGTTTCACTGTACTGAAGCTCTGAAAAAGCCCCTCTGGTATAGCGTTCATCATATCATTTGCATCGAAGAGAGGTTCGTCGATAGATATTCTCATGTACCAATCCTTTTTATATCCAATCTTCATTGTTGGATGGATCTTTAGTCGATTTATTGTTATTGAGCTATTAGGCTCAAGTCGAATCTCAGATGGTAGTATAGATATCAAGAGCTCAGATGCTAGCTCAGGAGTTGTTACTTTTTTTGAAGATATCCGCCAATAGTCAATAGAGGGATTTTTTGCTTTTAAACTACAGGTTACTGTTGAGGAGTCAGATGATAGGGTGGTGAAGTTAACTCTAAGCTCCATCTCACTGAATTCACCTTCAATATTATTAGCTCTCGATATTTTAGGGATCTGTATTAGACTTGTAGAGTCAGCTTTATAGATATGTGCATAGAAGGATGGTGTATTGCTGCTTATTATTTCACCCTCTATATTGGCTTGTTGTCTTGTTGTGTCTGTGCAAGTAGTGATGTTTGCTTTATATACTCTTTTATTGGATTCTTTTTGCTCTATTTCTGCACTGTCAATATATATTTCTCCTTTATCAGAGTAGATGGAATATTTTATATTTAGGTTTCTAATATTTACAGTTTTAGGTATTCTGCTTAATGCCAAAGTTGATAATTTATAGACTCTCTTAGCCCAATCTTTCCTTGTGCTATCTATGTCATATTGTGTTACTTCTTTGCTACTTAGCATTGATGGTATATTATTTATGGAGTCGTTTTTTAATAAAAAGATCTCCATACTATCTATGTCTAAAGATTCTATCTCGGCTTTACCGAGAAGTGCTTTCCATGGAGATAACTCGATAGCGACTCTCCTTGCATACAATAGCCTTATATTGTTGTTTGTAGTAATATTTATCTCCTCTATTTGTGCCGACGAAAGAGAGTTTATCGTTAATTTCTTAAAATCAAAGTTCTCTATTTTGCTACTCATCGAAGGTGTGATCTCCTTAATTTTTCTTTCAATTATACTTGGCACAAGGAGTAATAGTAGAAGTATAGCACAAAAAACTAAAACCCCAACTGCAATAGCAATTAGGGTTTTGTTGTTCTTATTTATTGTCTTAGTACTCATATTAGTTGGATGCGTAAAGCCATGCACTACTAAATGCACTCTCTTCTCTAATTTTATTGAGTTCTTTCTGTGCGATATTTCTCTCACTCTTTGGAAAGCTTTTGAGATATATCCTTACTTTATTACTCTTTACTAGAGCACCAGCTTTGTCGTATCCTTTTTTGTGCAGTTTGTCAACTTCACGAGTTAGGTCCGCATTGGCTTGGATAGATGATACAACGATATAGTAGTGATGAGGTTCCTCAATTTGATTATTTACCACTTCACTCTCTTTATACTCTACTTCTTGTTCTGTAAATTGAGTTTGCTCCATTAACTCCTCCACACTAATTTCCGCATCAGGCATAATTAGAGATTTACTATTCTCAAATGAGTTTAGAAATAGCTCTGATGATATAACGCTGGCATAGTTGGAATTTTGCCCCTCATTAGTGATTGGTGTAGAGAATAAAAGAAAGAAAATTATAGCTGCTACAGAGGTAGATAGTGCTCTTATTGTCTTCTTTTGTAGAGAGATTTGTATGCTCTCAGCACTTTCAATAATTATCTTTCCCTCTGCCTGTCGCTTGTTTTTGGGCTTAGCAGGAAGTGGTTCAAGTGTGCACTTTAAAGAGTTAAGGGGCTCCATTATCGATAGCCTATTCTTGCAAGTGGTGAATTGTATCTTTTGTTGGCTACTCATTGTAAGAGTCCCAATCTTACCTATACAAACTCTCTCTTCTAGGGTTATCACCCATAACAACTCTTCTACCTTAGCATCAACAAATCTTACAGCATCATCAATTGAAATATCTTCAAGTTCTGCAATTGATGAGACTAATAGATTATTATCGTTAAGCTCTTCTTTGGTAAATCTAAACTCTATAGATGGAGGTAGAATGGTGCCACTTTCCATAAATTGAGCCTCTTTTTTCAGAGCTAAGAATGTACCAAGTTTTGGAACGACTACGCATTGGTGTTCGTTCAGCAAGAGGTCGATATGTGCAATTAGTTGTTCCATTAGAGAGACAAAGATAGTAAAAATAGTGTTATTATCTCTCTATTGGTTTAAAAATACTACTTGATATGTGTACTCATAAGCTGAGATATCTTATATATGTCTGTTCCACGTATGAATCCTAGTTCTACTTCTCCCATTGGAGATACGAATAGTTTGAGGTCACAATCAAGATCAAAAGAACCAGCTGTTTCAATTGAGAATGCAGATATTTTGCTGTAGAAGATAGATAGAAACTCTTTCTTCTTGCCTGTTATACCCTGAGTATCTATTATTATTACGCGCTTATTTGTGAAGATGGCTCTGTCACGGACAGATTTGTAAGAGTATATAACCTCTTCGTCGTAGGCCATAAGTGCGCCATATATGTCTACACCGTTGTCTTTGTCTACTTCGCTGAGTGATACTACTTGCTTAATGAATGATAGGGCCATAGATTGTAGTTTTAAAGTATATTGTGATTTTAGATTATTTCTCTCTGAAAAGGTTGATGTCTCCCTTTAATTTGTATTTCTTGCCATCCGATCCTTCAGCCTCAATAAGGTAGAAGTATACTCCAGTGTTAACAAGTTTACCGTTGTATTCGCCATTCCATCCCTCCGATGGATCTTCCCATTGAAATAGATTAACGCCCCAACGATTGAAAATGTTTCCTCTGAATTTTACAATAGATTGATAAGCCACCTTAAAAGTGTCATTTATGCCATCATTGCCAGGTGAAAAAGCATTGGGTACTTCTAGCTTAGACTCAGAGATGTCAATCTTAAAGCTATTTGTCGTCGTCTCATCGCTATTGTCTATGTTTGCTACAATGAGTCTTGCATAGTATGTTCCTGATTCGTCGAAAGTGTATCTAAGAGGTGAGGATATGGTATCTGATAGCGAGAGTGTGAACTGTGCCTCGAGGTTCATATAGTCAGCATCTCTAGATATCTCCCAAGTGTAGTTTTGTGCAGTAGGGTAGTTGCAGATAGCCACAAGCTCCAACTCCATAGGAGCAGAGCCTTCTATGCTTACAGGAGAGTCGTACTCCTGCATTTCTGTTGCGTAGAATAGTTTCTCCTCACCAGAAGGCGCCGAGAAGTCGTTGTCGGCAGTTCCTAGCCTTAGTTTAGCTACGGCTAATGCCGTGACCCTTTCGGCTTGATCTTGGGCATATGAGTTGTTTATGCTCAAGAATAGGAGAGTGATGATTACAACTAAGGTACTTTTTCTACTCATTATTAATTTCTGTTTTCAGTGGTACAATAGGTTTGATAGGTGAAGTGCAGCAGTTGGCTTTGGCTGCTTTATTCTTAATAATCTCTTTCTTTAGGTCACACCCTGTGCATCCTTCACAATCAGAAGACTTTGCTCTGAAAAGGGAAATCCATACTCTTCTTGATGCAATACCGAATGCAATGAATACAATCAAGTATGTAATAATTGTCTGTATCATAATCTATCTGTTTTAAAAGAATAGGGAAGATACCCTATAAGTTATGAATGCAACAATCCAAGCAAGTGCAGAGGTGTACAATATGGTGAAAATACTCCACTTTATGCTCTCTGTTTGGCTCTTTATAGTTGTTATAGTTGGTATACAAGGGAAGTATATCAACACAAAAACAAGGAAACTTAGTGCTATTGGTGGAGTTAATGCATCTTGGTTATTTCTATCAAGTGCTTTTATTAATGTTGTTCCACTATCATCTCCGGCATAGAGGACTCCCATTGTGCTTACTATAAGTTCCTTACCAGCTATGCCGCAAAGGAGTGAAGAGCTGAGTTTCCAGTTGAATCCAAGAGGGGCAACTGCAGGCTCTATTGCCTTACCTATACGGCCTATATATGAGTTTTCAGCAATATGACGTTGGAAATCTGTGCGTAGAATATGTGTAATGCTGTCTCTTGTTGTTTCGAATATTTGGCTGTTTTCTGGATTGTTAGCAATTAGTTCGTTGTATCTGTTGTCTACCTCTGCTACCATCTCAAGAGTTGCTTGTTCGCGAACATGATCTTTTGGGAAGTATCCCAGAAACCATGTTAGTATTGACGCTAAAAGTATAACTCCTCCCATCTTCTTTAAGTATTGATTTACTTGATGAGATATTTCGTTATATGTATTTTTCCATGATGGCATTTGATATGGAGTGAGGTATATCTCACAATCTATATCCTCATCGGTTACGATGAATTTTCTGAAGAGGTATGCAAGGAGTATCGCAAGTAGTATTCCTAAAAGGTAAATAGAGAAGATTACCAACCCTGCATTTTGCTGGAAGAATGCCGCGCAGAGGAGTAGGTATACGGGTAATCTGGCGCTACAAGACATAAGTGGATTCACCAAAATAGTGATTATCCTACTGTGTCTATCTTTGATAGTTTCGGTTGCCATAATAGCTGGTACGTTGCATCCAAATCCCATAATTAAAGGGATGAAAGAGTTGCCCGACATCCCAACTCTGTGCATCGCATTGTCCATAAGCTTGGCAGCTCGTAGGATGTAGCCAGATGATTGGAGTATAGAGATGAAAAAGAATAGTATAGCAATGTTTGGTAGGAATACAATCACTCCTCCAACTCCAGCTATTACTCCGTCTATTATTAGGTCCTTAAGAACACCTTCGCTCATGTTTGTCTCAATAGTGAGTGCGAGTAGTTCAACGGCGGACTCTATCCAGTTCATAGGATGCTCGCCAATAATGAACGTTGCTTGAAAAATGAAGAATAATATGCCCAGAAATATAGGGTAGCCCCAAAAAGGGTGAAGTACAATTTTGTCTAGTTGTGTTTGTAGTCTGCTTTTATTCATTGCGTGTCAAGGATAGTAATTGGACTCTATATCCGTAATAGTGGATATGTTTGAGTTGCAAAAGTGATAAAAAAGTTCGGATTATCCTGCTTTTTCTCCATTTATTTGAATCGAATCTAAATAAAGCCACTGTTTTGCTTCTTGTGATATGGTGTTAATTTGCCATTTTTGAGCAAAAATGGCACTATTAAGTTTGTGATCTATCAATAAATAGTTAACTTTGCGGCGCTTTTAGAGTAAGGCGATATAATGTCTAACCTATTAATTACACAACCAATTTATTAACATGGCAGAAAAAATGATTGCTCCAGTAGAGAATTTCGACTGGGATGCGTATGCAGCTGGCGAAGGCCACTCAACAGTAGATCGCGCAGATCTAGTAAAAACTTATGATGAGTCTTTGAATACTATCAAAGACAAAGATGTAACTGAAGGTGTAGTTATCTCAATGAACAAACGTGAGGTAGTTGTAAACATTGGTTACAAATCAGATGGTATCATCTCAATGACTGAATTCCGTTACAACCCAGAACTTAAAGTTGGGGATGTTGTAGAGGTTTACATTGAGAACCAAGAAGACAAAAAAGGACAGCTTGTGCTTTCTCACAAAAAAG
>JBOFUP010000072.1:0-82669 GCA_051652645.1 Bacteroidales bacterium | reverse complement strand
ATGATACAGTCTTAATCGATTAGCATAATCTTTAAGCAATTCTATTTTACTCATTTGAACAATTCATTATAGGTTTGTATATTACTCTTCTCAGGCATGATATTTGCGTAAATTACATCTGACTTAACCGATTTGTTAGTATAGCTATCTGTTATTAAATTGCTCTCTAGTTTTGACTTGTTTGATGCTACCTCTATTGTAATAAGCAAAGGTGAATATCGAGAGCCGGGAGTACAACGAACGGTGGTACACCAGCATCCGGGCATGGAGCATAAAGAAAATCGGTACGGCAGAACCAGAGCAATCCTGTAGGGGCGAGGTTGGCTCGCCCTCAGTGCAAAACACACAACAGCCTCCTCTCCCACCCAACAATCAACCGCCTGCTGCGGTTGATCCGGAAGAGAATACGGGAGATGATTTGCCGTTTTAGGGAAAATCCAAAAATAAAAAAGCAGAGTAAGGTTATTACTTTACTCTGCTTTTTTATTCTAACAATATTAAATATTGCAACATCCTTAGTTCTTATATCTATCTTCAATACATTTTAATTCTTTAGTAAGATTTTCATCTTTCATTTTAAGGTAGTCTTCCTTTTCTTGATTTTTATCTTTTAAATAAAATTCATTCTTCGCAAAATAGACAATCTCATCTCTTATGTTTTCAATAATAGTACAAATAACATCCCTCAGTTCCTTTAATTTTGATATTTCTAATTCGAAGTCTTGATTTATTTCTTTGTTCCCATGCGCAATAGCATTACGATTAGCTAATAAATAAGTCTCGATATACATCTTTTTATTTTCATATTCTTCTTTATAAGAAAGTCCAATTATTGATAATATATTCTGTAGGACTTTAGGATTTAAGTTATCGTGTGTATCAATAAGATCTTTTTCCTTGTCATTATTGAGGTTAACTTTTAGCTTTTTATCAATAAGAATATCATCTACTTCATTTATCATTGATACCAGCCTCATCTCATTGGTTAAATTAAGTGACTCTGAGGATTTTAATACTTCTCTCGAAAAGCCTTTTAAGCAGAGGGCTTTGAAGTTATCTTGTAGTGATGAAATTTTATATTTATTACTAATTATATAATATAAATAAATCCTACAAGCCTTTTTGATATATCCTTCCCAATGAGCATACAAAAGTAGGATAATACTTCTGTAAAGAACTTTTTCTTTTGTGTGCTCTGCTATAAGTATTAATTGTGTCAGCTCTTTCCTACGCCAAGTCCACTCATCAAACATTAGATTTTCAAATTCCTCATTACTCATGACTTCCAAAATAATCATTAGAAAATTCAATCATTGATCTGATTCTGGTTAATGCTTTAACACCTCGTTTTGCTCCTTCAAGATATTGATCTTTGTCTTGCATTTGAATAATTTTATCCTTAACTTGTTCTGAATTTGCCTGTTCATAATAATCAATATTATTTGCTATCCCTGGAACAATTGCTTCAAATAAATTTTGAAGAAATGGTCCTTCAAAGTCTGATTTATCAGTATTATATTTTCGGAATACTCCTCCAGGGATGGCAGTATTAAGCACTTTAAATACACGTTCGAATATAGAGATTTCATTATTAATGTTAAATTCAGTATCATTAATAATACTAATTGTTTCTTTATCTATAAACTGCGATAATAAAGTAGTTTGCATATTATACTTGGTATAATCTATTTTATCATTCTTCATAATAAAATAACGCAATATAAGCTCCATTGGTAGTTCAATCTGATGCTTATTTGGAGAAAGTGAAATTGAGCTAACAAATTCTGGATCAGATTTAATATTCTCTATTTTCTTATAAAACTCTTCATCTGCCATTATTATTAAGCAATTGCGTATTTCCTGAGGTTCAAGTTCAAGGCCCCCAGTATTTAATCGCTTGAATAATTCATATTGTGCTTCAATATTATCTTCAACTAAAATAATCTTTAAATCGAGCTTTGACATTCTGATTATCCTTTGTGCATCTTCATCCAATGTACTCCACGTTAACCCTTCTAAAGCAGGCAGTTTTTCTGTTTCTGTAAAAGTAAATTCCGGCAGAAGCTCTTCTTTATTTTTACTATCTGGCAGAAGTCCCATTAATTGTAAAAGTGTAGATACCCTTTGTAGCCCATCTACAATGGTCCATTTTGCTCCTTTTTTTTGAGCTATAAATAAAGGAGGAGTTGGGATACCTATTAATAATGACTCTATAAATCTACTTTTCTGATCATCTTGCCATCTGAATAATCTTTGGTATGCAGGAGTAAGTTCCAAATCACCATCTTTGTATATCTGAATTAACTCTCGAATGGAAATACTGAAATTATCTGTTTTTATTTCTTTTCTAACTGCATCAATTTGTAAATTCAAATCATTCTCTTTCATTATTATGCTAATTTCGTTATTGATTTAATTCGTCCACATTCTATATTCCTCTTCTCTCATCTCGGACCTAAAAAACGATCTCCATTCAAGTGAATCATATGTTCAGGCATATCGGCAATCCAGACTTCTGTTTCCCAAGCCAGAGATTCCGAAAAGCTTTTGAAAGTTTTGAAGTCCAGGAAAGCAGTTACGTAAATTTTACCTGCAGATATATTTTGAGTAAATTCAGATATTTCCTGAATACGCTTAGCATCCATAGGTCCGACAGATGTAACCGCTTCGATAAAATAGATCCAGTTTGAATCTTCTTTGTAAAGAATAACATCGGGCATTTTATCGTGAAGAGTCAGATTAAATCCGATACGTTCAAGCGTCTCATTGTCTTTATAAAGATCCTTGGCTGTAGTATCACCAACATAGAGGCACTTACATCCGGGAGCAAAGCGTGGAGCGAAATCTTCGATTATTGCCTTTTGAAGCTGATTGTGTTTTCCCGGTGAAAAAGTGAATGATTCACCGTTGATTTCAACAGGCATTTTACGCATCGTCTTTTTTGAAGCATATATATCAATCAACTTTTCGTGACTCGAAAGAAACGAGCTTAATTCAGTTTTCCATTCTTTTTTATTAAAAGTCTGAATCAGATGCAACGCTTCTGAAGTTAACCTATACCTATAATTGGGAGAGTTTGTAGCCTTCCCATTATCTTCGATTAAAGCTGCAGTGCGAAAGTGGTGTAACGCTTGTTTGCGAATTGTCTCACGCGAGTTTTCGGCATACTTCTTATCATAGTTTTCGGCTAAAAATATAATTATGTCATGAATCCTGATCCATTCATTCGTCGCTTTAGTCCATGTACTTTTTTCTTTTACTCCAGCCATCGCAAGCAGAACATAACAACAGAGTTCTGTCTGTTGCCGGTCCGGCATTCCTATAGACTTTAAGATAGAATTAGCGTTTTCTGTTTTTTTCATAATATAGTATCTAAAATAAGGTCACAATTTGAGGTTGACAGATCTGCTGGATCTTTGAGTTGTTTCCCTAAAACCTCAATTGTATGAGCATCGGGGACAGGAAGTGTATTTACTTCGGTAGAATTTACCTGTGTTGAGCCATTCAGTATGCGATAGTATTTATCGTATATGGTTGAATTAAACAGTACGTAAAGTCCATAAATGAAATCAGCAGACAGCGCATCGCCTTTCATCTGACCAATGAAGTTGATCTTATTTTGGGTGCTAATATAATCATAATCGGGATAATTTTCCGAAAGATATATTCCACATTGTAATCGTCGAGCCTCTTCTTTACTTGTAAAGCGCTTTACGAATAAATAATTTTCATTTTTCTGTATCAGTCCTTTCTGAGAAGTCTTGATATACTCTTTTTCTTTCCCGATGGGAAAAACGACAGATCCGTTTTGGATATGCTGAGAATAGAATAATGGAACGGTATCGCTCTCGGGCACATCACACAGCAGTTCCTGACATCTAAAGTCGACCGTTAAGCCTGTCTTCATTTTTATATTCAAGTCGGGAAGTGTGTATAAAAACTTCTCTATCTTTTCTAAAATCTGAACTTCCTGTTCATTCGTAACAAGAAAGATGAATTTACTTTTACCTGAGATAACGACCTCTCTTTTTACTCTGAAATGACTTATACTATGAAAATCCTGATTAGAATTGGAAGTCGTTATTGTAATTTCCGGATTTACTTTCTTTGTCTTCTTTATTCTTATTATGATGGTTTCCTGAAGAACTTCTTCTTTTTCAAAGACTTTATCTCTTGATACAAAAAGGTGTATATTCATGATCTGACCCTTTTTTAGCAAATATTCTCTGAATCGGGTAAAATATGCACCTGAAGTCCAGGATCTTGGAATGATATAAACCAATTCACCTTCGTCTTTTAAATTAAAAAGACTCATGGCTGCAAACAAGAAATATAAATTAGGAGCTCCATGACAAACTTCGGGCATGGATTTAGCTTCTACAGCATCTTTTGATACTTTCAGATAAGGCGGATTGCCGATTACTAAATCATATTTATGAGGATCCAGCTCTCGAATTAGTTCATGATTAAATTCTGCTTTCTGACTTGCTATATAATTATCCGTATTAATAGTATATTCAAACTTCATATTCATGTTTGAACGTAGATATTCCAGATTTCCTTGCAAAACAGGTAAAATATCGGGATTATTCTCGTAACATGTAAGCTTAATTTCTTTATTGGGATAATTCGTATACAAATATTCGACCAATGAAGCTGAAAGTATTCCAGATCCTGATCCGGGATCAAGAATAGATAACGATTCTTTTTCAGGTATTTCAAATAAACTACTCATGTAAATAGCCGTTTCTTTTGAGGTAAAGAATTGCCCGATTAGCTTTCTTTCACTTTTAGTCTTCGAGTTAAGAAAGGCTTCTGTCTGATTAATGATAAAGTCGAGTAGCATATAGAATTGAATTTGTATAGACACAAAGCTACAAAAGATTATTCCTAAATTGTATAATAATTTATCAAAAAAGTCAATGATAAGGTTATTTAGGGTCTGCTGAATAAATTAATAGGCTAAATGGCAGCGGATCACATTATTTTGATCCGGTAGAATAGTTATCCGAATTTTGCCGTAAATTTTCGAAATAACAGTCATTAAAAAATGCGCATGAAGAAGCCTCCTTAGAAACTCCATCACATTTTTCACAAGGTAACACATACCAGTCCAAGAGTTAGCCGTTTCCGGTAACTTTGCTCTGATATTATTCGCCTTGTAAACTCTTTTTGCTGTTCCAAATGTAGCTTCTATTTCGTTGCGTTCTCCAGCTATTTTTGCTTGCTTAGCTCTAGCTTCTTTTGTCTTTGATTCAGCAGATGGCCTCCCTAAAGGAGTACCCATTACTTCTATTTCATAAGTTTTGAGTAGTTGTCTGTTAGACTTGTTAAGGTATATTTTATCAGCATAAAGTTTCGCAGGGAGGTATCCAAAACGTTTTTCAAACAATTGTATTTGCAGTTCCAAATCCGAAGATTCATTATAAGCATCCCAACTATGGTGATCAATAAATGTGAATCCGTTTGTAATACTAGCTCCAATTTTTGCTCCGAATTCAGTCATAGATTTAGCCTTACCTCTGACTATAGGACGAAGATGCGCTTGAAAAATACTTATTATCCGATTTGGACAACTCCGAGCATTGTCCTTAAACATTGCTTTCTGTTGATGAAAATACTTTAATGATACTTCCTACAAGGCGCTGCTCATCAGATCTGAGCTTGTAGAGAAGTTGAGTCCCATTTGTTGCTATAAGCGTAACAAAACTATGAATATCCCTACCCAGATAAGCTAATAGCTCTAACTTTCCGTTATTAATCAGTTTCTTGCTTTTCTTTTTTCGTTTAATCACTTCAAGATACGACTTTCGCGCCTGCTTGTAGTGGGAGTTCGGTTGTTGAAGCGAAAAGTTCTTACACAATTTAGACATCAATCGATTGATTACCCTTGAGCTATCATGAAGTAAATCAATATCTGTAGGATAGCGAACTTCTGCATCTGCACAAGTTGCATCAATCTTTAGTGATCCTTGATGCTTGCGTCCCTGGCTGTCTGTAAATTGTGATTCATTCTCTGATACTTGATTCGCACTGGAAGAGTTAGGGGTATTGTTTTTATCCTTTTTATCCTTTTCATCCTTGTCCGATTGATTAGCTGATTTAGCTTTCTCAAGTTGAGTCAATAACAATGTCAGACTCATTTCATTAAAATCATCGGTACCTAAACGCTTACGGATAGTCACAAACAAGCTAGAGTTAAAGATCGGTTTATCTGTGAACTCCGAAAGCCCCAGAAAGTACTGCATGTAAGGATTTTCTTGTATAGTATAAATCGTTTCTTCATCAGATAGATTCATTTTATGCTTTATGATCAATGCACCAATAATCATTCTGGCTGGCTTATTACCGGCTCCACGTTTATTATTTCCCAGTTTAGAATTATAGAGTATTTCTATTTCAGCCCAGGGCATAGAATCTCCAAGCTTAACCCATCGATTAGATTTGTTAAGCCCCTGTAATGAAGATTTAAATTCGTCTATTTCGAGCTGTTTTCCTTGTGATTAGAATTTCATAGTCCTTGTTTTTAACACTCAAATATAGTAATTTAATATCAATTGGACTAATAAAAATGAATTTATTTACTGATAATCAAGTATTTATATTTATTCAGCAGACCCGAATTAGTAATATATAATCTAATCAATTATTACACAACTATCACTAATTCAGTAAGTAAAATACAAATAAAAAGCCACCTTGATATTTGGTAGCTTTTTATATTAGTAAATATCGAGTATTTGTATTAATTGACATTTACGAAATTGCTATTAAAGCAACAATCTTATCAATTTCAATCAATAGGTATTTAGTAATTCTTTAATTTCTTCTTTTGATAAGAAAGCATGACCTACACCCCAATTAATTCTCTCTTCATATATCGGTTTCCATTTAGCTAGCATATTCCTATATTTAGTATTAACTGACAAATGGCTGTTATATCCATTAGAATTTTTATGTTCTTCATATAATCCCTTTTCATCAATAAGAAATGTTGCATAATTCAAACAGCCATCAGGATTATTGCCATCAAAACCTGGAAATCGAGTATTAGGGATGTTAAATTGTGCATTTGAATCATAAATGCTTCTATACATTTCTAATACATCATATACAAAATCACAATTTTCTTCAGTTATTTCTTTATATATATGTGATTCTAAATCAGAATATTCTTTACTAAACCCATTCTTTAATATAGATATATTTCTACTATAACCATAATCTGGATATAGTTTATCAAGAATCAAATACTGATTCATTAAAAACAATCTCTCTTTATTAGTTAACTTCATTTTTTTAATATTAATTTATAAAACAACTCGAACGCTATCATTATCCATCTTATTATATGGCTTTTAAAATCACCTCCTTCTTTTTAAGTATACATATCATATGCTTTATTTAATATTATAAAACAAATATAGTGCCAATATGTATCATATAATATTATTATGACATATTGTCATTATAAGACATAAAGACATGTTATATTTAATTTGAAGACAGACAAAACAAAACTCCTATAACTTGAAATATATTCAAATTATAGGAGTTTTTTCTAATTGCATCAATTTATCCATTTCATCAGCTATCCTTTCATCTACAACTTTAGCATAGTGTTCAGTCATTTTAATTGAAGCATGTCCTAACATCTTACTGACTACATTTAATGATACTTTATTAGCTAAAGTAACTGTAGTTGCAAATGTATGTCTTGCAACATGGAAAGTTATTCTTTTATCAATTCTACATATAGTAGCAATTTCCTTTAAGTAAGAATTGGTAGAAGAGCAATCTACAACAGGAACAATATACCCACCATATTTACACCCTTTGTATTTCTCCATAATAGCTTTAGGAATTGGAAGCATAGGTATTCTTGATAAATTACCTGTCTTCTGTCTTTTCTTTCTAATCCAATATCTACCATCAGCATCAATGCTAATATGTTCTTCACATAATTGCTTACAGTCCGAATAAGCTAATCCAGTATAACAGCTAAAGATGAAAACATCTCTCATTCTGTTTAGTCTTTCTATTCCAAAGTCTGTAGCATAGATTCTATCTATTTCTTCTTGTGTTAGAAACTCAATTTCTACTTTATCCCGGACTACTTTATATTTGGCAAAAGGATTAGCAGTAATTTTGTTATTCTCTACAGCTTCATTACATATACGTTTTAATAGCTTTAAATGCTTTGTAGTAGTATTATTTCTCATTCCTTTGTCAGTCATTAGATAAAGATGAAAACGCTCCATAAAGTCTAAATTAAGCTCTTTAAGATATAAATCTTTTCTCTTATACCTTTCCTGAATAAATGCAGTAAGCAATTTTAAAGTAGAATCATTCATATAAATGGTAGCTTTACTTAGTCTTCCCAATTTATATAATGCTGCTTGTTTCTCATTTAAAAACTTCAAGTAATGTAGAATCTGTCATTACTTCAATCTGATTAAAGAAAGCATCTTTAAGAGTCTGAGGTGTTACTTCAAATCCTCTATCTCTAAGCTCAATCTCTTTTTGATAGATATTTGCTTTTAATGAAGTAAGGTAGTTATTCAAAGTATTTACTTCTTCTCCTCTCCCTTTAAAGGTTTGTTTTACCTTATCCCATAAACTAGCCGGAACTTTTTTACCAGCTGAAAAAAATACTCGTTTACTGTTTTGAGTAATGATAACATCGAAAGGTGCATAACCTTCTGAATCTAGTCTAGTTTCAACGACTCTAAAACTAACTTTGTAGCTTGTTTTTCCCATAATTTTGTGTGCATAAAATTTGAGATAAGCAATCGAAATTCAATAGATTATAATGTTGATTATTCTAAAAATAGAGGTTTTTTATTTTGCTATACCCTCATGCACACAATTTTATCTCAAAATCGGTATAAAACATCTATTCTATCAAATAACCACTTTCATGATTTAATGAGCCGTAAACCTTCAAAACAATCTAAACTACATCAGCCATAGACATAAAAAAAGAGAGTGCATATTACTATACACTCTCTCTTGTTTTTCTGTATAATTATCTGATTATCAGATTATTATTTTGAAGCCTCTTCGATAGCAACCGCTACAGCAACTGTAGCACCTACCATTGGGTTGTTACCCATACCTAGGAAGCCCATCATCTCAACGTGTGCAGGAACTGAAGAAGAACCAGCGAATTGAGCGTCACCGTGCATACGACCCATAGTGTCTGTCATACCGTATGAAGCAGGACCTGCTGCCATGTTGTCTGGGTGAAGTGTACGACCTGTACCACCACCTGAAGCAACAGAGAAGTATTTTTTACCTAGTTCCATACACTCTTTTTTGTATGTACCAGCTACTGGGTGTTGGAAACGTGTTGGGTTAGTTGAGTTACCTGTGATAGATACGTCAACACCTTCGCTACGCATGATAGCAACACCTTCGCGAACGTCGTCTGCACCGTAGCAACGTACTTTAGCGCGAAGACCTTCTGAGTATGCTTTCTGCATAACAACGTTTACATCGCCTGAAGCGTAGTCAAACTGTGTTTGAACATAAGTAAATCCGTTGATACGTGAGATGATCTGTGCTGCATCTTTACCCAATCCGTTAAGGATTACGCGTAGAGGCTCAGTACGTACTTTGTTTGCCATCTCAGCGATTTTGATTGCACCTTCAGCTGCAGCGAATGATTCGTGACCTGCAAGGAAAGCGAAACATTTTGTCTCTTCGCGAAGAAGCATAGCAGCCAAGTTACCGTGGCCGATACCTACTTTGCGGTCTTCTGCTACTGATCCAGGGATACAGAATGCTTGAAGACCAATACCGATAACTTCAGCAGCTTCAGCAGCATTTGTGATTCCTTTTTTGATTGCGATAGCAGCACCTACTACGTAAGCCCATTTAGCGTTTTCGAAACAGATAGCCTGTGTCTCTTCGCAGATTTGGTAAGGGTTGATTCCTTTTGCCTCGCAGATAGCTTTTGCCTCTTCGATGTTTGCAATGCCGTAGTTGTTCAACTCAGCGTTGATTTTAGCAATACGACGATCGTATGATTCAAATAACATATTCGTTAGTTGTTATAATTTTTTGTGTAATAGGATGTTTTTGTTGTAAACAGTTGAACTAGTGAAAGTTCTTGTTTACGAAAAAGATCGAGATAAGAAAGTTCAATACCAACACAACCGCACACATAGCAATGTAGCTCCCCATTAGTGTGGGTAGTACCATGTAGCATACTATGGCTGCAACGATAGTTACGGCTATGAGTATGTAGAGGATGCGAAGTATTATACTTTTTCTATTCATGACGAGGGTCGATATATTTTACAGCCTCGTTGAAACGACCGTAAGTACCTTTTGCTTTTTCCAAAGCTTCGTTTGCATCGATACCTTTTTTGATCATATCCATGAAACGTCCAAGGTGTACGAATTCGTATCCGATAGTTTCGCCATCAGCATCCAAAGCCATACGAGTACAGTATCCTTCTGCCATCTCTAGGTAACGAGGACCTTTTGCCAAAGTACCGAACATTGTTCCTACTTGTGAGCGAAGACCTTTACCCAAATCCTCAAGACCAGCACCAATTGGTAGACCATCTTCTGAGAATGCAGACTGTGAACGTCCGTAAACGATTTGTAGGAACAATTCGCGCATTGCTACGTTGATTGCATCACATACAAGGTCAGTGTTCAAAGCCTCTAGGATAGTTTTTCCTGGAAGGATCTCTGATGCCATAGCTGCAGAGTGAGTCATACCTGAACAACCTACAGTTTCGATCAAAGCTTCTTGGATAATTCCTTCTTTGATGTTCAACGTCAATTTACATGTTCCTTGTTGTGGAGCACACCAACCCACACCGTGTGTCAAACCAGAGATGTCAACAACCTCTTTAGCTTTCATCCATTTTCCTTCTTGTGGAATTGGAGCTGGACCGTGGTTTGGTCCTTTTTTCACGATGCACATTTGCTCTACTTCGTGTGAATAATTCATGTCTGTCCTTATTATGTTTAGTAAAAATGTATGTTGCTTCATCTAATTAAAAGCCTTGCAAAGTTAAAAATTTAATCCTTTTATGCCAAAAGAAAAGCGTTCATTTAGACTCCTTTGTGGTATCTAAATGAACGCTTTTAGCGTTTGTTGTTGAATAATTTACAGCTTTTTACCTAATTTGCTAACTTCATATAGCAAAATGGTTAAAATGAGTTTTCTCTTATTATATGTGCTTAGCTATTCTCGCGTTGCATTAGTTCGGCAAATTCGTAGGTCATACGTCGTAGTATGCTTATTATTCTAACTAGGATCTCTTCGATTTTTGTTGTTGAGTATACGAATAGCTCAACGGTGGAGATCAGATAGTTGTTGTGTATAAAGATTTTGCCGGCTTTGTATGTTGAATTTAGTTTATTTGCTACTCTTAGGCTACGTTCATACTCCTGAAGGTCGTCTACTTTCCAGAAGTTAGGTAGTATTAGCCTAATGAACCCAGGGTCGTCGTCAGTGAGAGAGAAGTACATTGATACGCCTTCTACTTTGAAGGCTACATCTCCATCTTCGTCTATAGCTGGGCGATATCCCTCTTCGAGAAGGTAGCTCATTATTTTATCTTTCATGTTATGTGGGGTTTATTAGATGTCTATAACATATTTGTTTACTGATGACTAAACAAATAATAGCCTAAAACAGTTTGTTTCAGGCTATTATTTTTATTCAAATCGTATGGATTTAGCTGGTGCTATCTTGGCTATAATCATTGATGGTGCGATGAGCATCAGCAGTGTTATGCCTAGTGTCCCTAGGTTTAGGAGTATCAAGTGTATGATGTTTAGTTCGATTGGCACTTTGCTTAGGTAGTACATCTCTGGGTCGAGCGAGAGGGGTTTGAATATTAGCTGTATTAGTGCTAATGTTATCCCTAGGATGTTTCCCCATAGTAGTCCGCGACTGATGAGCATGGCCGAGAGATAGAGGAATATCTTGCGTATGCTTCTATTGTTGGCTCCTTGTGCTTTGAGTATCCCTATCATGTTTGTGCGTTCTAGTATGATGATAAGTAGTCCTGAGATCATTGTGAAGCCTGCTACCAATAGCATAAGGGTTAGTATCATCCATACGTTTATGTCTAGAAGATCTAGCCATGAGAATATCTGTGGGTTGAGCTCTATGATAGAGCGTACGTAGTAGTCATTGCCATCTGCATCTGGGCTTTTTTGCATTTGGTAGAATAGTCGATCGGTGGTCTGCTCTAGATTGTCGAAATTCTTAATGGTGATCTCTACTCCGCTTACTTGATCTTCGCGCCATTGATTGAGTCGTTGTACTTGTTTTATGTCTGCATACACTATCATTTTGTCTAGTTCGGCTAGATCGGTCTTGTAGATGCCTCGTACGTTGTATTTGCGCATTCGTAGTTGCTCTTGTACGAAGTATGCCATGAAGCTTTGGCCTGTTTTTAGTTTTAACTGGTTGGCTATGGCTTGTGAGATCAGTACGTCGGTGTTGCTCACCGTGGTGTCGCTCTGTGTGTTTAGTGTGTTGCCTTCTACAAGGTGTTGCTCTATGAAGCTCCAGTCGAAATCTGTGCCTACTCCCTTAAGGATGACGCCTTGAAACTCTTCTTGGCTTTTGATGATGCCGGGTTTTGAGGCGAAGCGTTCTGCATGAGATATTTCGGGATCACTCAGTAGGGTGGCCATCAGTGTGGAGTCGGCTATGATGGGGTTTGACTCTAGGTTGCTGCTGTTGTTGAGCGAACTGATCTGTATGTGTGAGCCGAAGCCTATAACTTTTGTCTTGATCTCGTTTTTGAAGCCTAGAACGATGGCTACCGAAAGGATCATCACTGCAACACCAAGTGCTATGCCCATGGTTGCTATACGAACAGCAGGGAGAGAAACCTGTTTCTCTCCCTGCTGTTTTGAAAATAGTTTGCGTGCTATGAATAGTTCAAATTTCATATTCTTCTAGTTTGTGAAGTAGTGTCTCCTTTTTCGTAGGAGGTACTCTTCCTGGGTAGGCCTCTAGTGCTTTCTCCAGTACGATGAGTGCTTTCTCTAGCTCTTCGCGCTTGAGGACATATGCTATTCGTACTTGGTCAATGCCGAGTCCTGCTGTTTTGTAGAATCCTGAGGCTGGCGCCATGAATATTGTTTCGCCTTTGTAGTCGAAGTGGCTCAAGCACCATGCACAGAACTTGTCGGCATTGTCTACGGGTAGTTTTACTACGGTGTAGAAAGCCCCATTGGGCATTGGGGAGAATACTCCCTCGATGCGGTTTAGTCCTTCGATCAGGCAGTTTCGTCTCTCGATATACTCTTCGTAAACGGCAGTGAGATACTCTTGTGGTGCGTCGAATGAGGCTTCAGCGCATAGCTGTCCAAGAAGTGGGGGGCTTAAGCGTGCTTGTGCGAATTTCATCACAGCTGCTTTGACCTCTTCGTTGCGTGTAACTAGCATTCCTATTCTTATTCCACATTCGCTGTAGCGTTTTGACATGGAGTCTATCATCACAACGTTCTGCTCTATGCCTTTGAGGTTAAGGGCTGAGAGGTATGGCTTGTCGGTATAACAGAATTCGCGATATACTTCGTCAGAGAAGAGGTATAGCTCGTGTTTCTTTACTAGTTTCGAGAGCTTGTCTAGCTCTTGGTCTGTATAGAGGTATCCTGTTGGGTTGTTTGGGTTGCATATCAAGATGGCTTTGGTGCGATCTGTGATGAGTGCCTCGAAATGTTCGATGGGTGGTAGTGCAAATCCATCTTCTATTGATGATGGTATTGTTTTAACAACTACTCCTGCTGTGACAGCAAATCCTAGATAGTTGGCATAGGTAGGCTCTGGTACGATGATCTCGTCGCCTGGGTCTAGGCATGCCATGAATGCCATGCTTAGGGCTTCGGATCCTCCAGTTGTAACAACGATCTCTTCGGTGTTTACTTGGATATTGAATTTGCTGTAGTAGCTAACGAGTTTTTTTCGAAGTGATAGTATGCCCTCGCTTGGGCTGTATTCGAGTATTGTTCTATCTAGATTGTGCATTGCATCTAGACCCTCTTGTGGGGTTTTTATGTCGGGCTGTCCGATGTTTAGTGGATAGACTTTTACTCCTCTATTTCTTGCTTCTGTAGCCAATGGGGCTAATTTGCGGATTGGTGATGCTGGCATAATAATGCCGCGCTTTGATACGTTCAGCATAGCTTTAATATGTATAAAATAATTAGATTCAAGGATTTCTCCTGCAAAGCTAATATTTATATACAAACTGCAAAGTAATTTAGTAATAACTTTTATATCAAATGAACTCACTCAGTTCTAGCCAACGCATTGTCTTTTCGTCGATCTCATCAATAAGATCTTTGATCCTAGCTGATTTGGATATCAGCTCATCGTTGGATAGAGTGCCTGAGCTCATAAGTGTCTCTAACTCTTCCTTTTCGAGCTCTAATGTTGGGAGTAGTGACTCTATTTGTTCGAACTCTCTTTTTTCGTTGAACGATAGACGTCTTTTTTGCTCTGGAGCTCTCTCGGGTTTGCTGTTTTTAGGAGCTGCTACGGGAGAATTGGTGTTCTCTTTGGATGCTTCCTCTTGTTGCAGCTCCTTCCAGGCTCGATAGTGTGAGTAGTGACCAGGGAAGTCTTTTAGGTTTCCATTGCCCTCGAATACGAGTATGTGGTCCACTACTTTGTCCATGAAGTAGCGGTCGTGGGATACTACTATCACACATCCTTTGAAGGATGCTAGGTACTCCTCAAGGACATTCAGTGTAACGATGTCTAGGTCGTTGGTCGGCTCGTCGAGTACTAGGAAGTTGGGGTTTTGCATCAATATAGTACAAAGATATAGTCTGCGACGCTCTCCTCCACTGAGCTTATATACAAAGTTGTGTTGTGTCTCTGGTGGGAATAGGAAGTGTTGTAGCATTTGTCCTGCTGTGAGCTTGGAGCCATCGCCCATGTCTATAACCTCGGCTACGTTTCGAACAACGTCAATCACTTTCATGTTGTCATCGAAAGCGAGTCCATCTTGGCTATAGTATCCAAAGCGTACGGTTTCACCTATATCTATGGTGCCACTGTCTGGAGATACTTTACCCATAAGCATTTTGATGAATGTGGACTTGCCTGTGCCGTTGTTGCCCACTATGCCTAGTTTCTCATATCTTGAGAATATGTAGCTGAAGTCATTAAGTATAATAAGGTCGTCAAACTTTTTGTTTAGGTGTTCGATCTCGAAAATCTTATTGCCTATGTAGCTGGATTTGACACCTAGCTGTACGGATCCCTTCTCGCGCTCTTGTTGTGCTTTCTGCTCAAGCTCGTAGAAGGCATCAACGCGGTACTTAGCTTTTGTGCCTCGTGCCTTGGGTTGGCGTCTCATCCACTCTAGCTCTTTGCGAAGGAGGTTGTTGGCTCTGTCTGTCTCAGCGTTTTGTGAGTTCAGTCGTTCTTCTCTCTTCTCAAGATAGTAGCTATAGTTGCCTTTGTAGGAGTATAGTGTGCGGCGATCTATCTCTATGATTTCGTTACACACTCGGTCAAGGAAATAGCGGTCGTGAGTGACCATCAAGAGGCTCACGCGTGAGCGGTTAAGATACTCTTCGAGCCATTCGGTCATGTCTAGATCCAAGTGGTTCGTTGGTTCATCTAGTATAAGGAGTTCGGGCTCAGAGATCAAGACATTGGCTAGTGCCACACGTTTTAGTTGACCTCCTGAAAGTTCTGATATCTTTTGATTGAAGTCGCGTATCTTTAGTTGTGAGAGGATTTGTTTGGCTCTCTGTTCGTAGTCCCAAGCCTTGAAGCTGTCCATCTTGTGGAGCACTTCGTCGAGGCCTGTATGGTCGTCTGAATTCATGATGCGCTCATACTGTGCTATGGTTCTGACGGTTTCGCTATCAGACTCAAAGCAGGCTTCGAGGACAGTCAAGTGTGGTGGGTATGAAGGGTCTTGTGAGAGGTATCCCACGCGTAGGTCGCGGCGAAATACGACAGCTCCGCTATCGTAATCCTCCTTGCCCGTGAGTATGTTCATAAGGGTTGTTTTGCCTGTGCCGTTTTTTGCAATCAGACCTATTCGGTCTCCCTCGTTGATTCCAAAAGATATATTTTCAAATAGAACAAGGTCGCCAAATGATTTGGTTAGCCCATCCACCTGTAGATTTATCATATTATATAATATTGATTGTGATTTAGGTCGTAATTGAGTTTGCTACAAAAGTAGAGAATTAAGAGTAGAACGCAGCTCTTAAGGCTATAAATTATATATAAAAGCTAGTTGTGGTGAAATAAGGGATTGTCATGTTTGCGGGAGTGGTAGGTTTTTTATACCTTTGCATCGCTTTTGAAGATTCTATCGTGTGATGGGAAAATTAAGGAGCGTAATTACTTAATTTTGAGTAACACAAATAATTAAACAATGAAAACATTTGCACTTTCAGGCGTAGCTCGTGCAGACTACGGAAAAAAAGCAACGAAAGCAGTTCGTGCTTCAGAGTCAATTCCAGCAGTTCTTTATGGTGGTAGTGAAGTTATCACTTTCAGCGTATCTGAGGCTGACGTTAAAAACTTGATCTACACTCCAGAGGTTTTCGTTATCGACTTGACTATCGGTGACAAAACTGTTAAGGCTGTATTGAAGGATCTTCAATTCCACCCAGTGACAGACAAAGTTCTTCACATCGACTTCCTTGAGGTATTCGAAGACAAAGCTATCGTATTCGAAGTTCCTGTTAAACTTGAAGGTCTTGCAGAAGGTGTTAAGCAAGGGGGTAAATTGGCTCTAGAGATGCGTAAACTTCGCGTTAGAGCTCTTTACAACAACATCCCTGAGTTCTTGACTATCAACGTTTCTGATTTGGGTCTTGGTAAAACAGTACAAGTTGGTCAGCTTTCTTACGAGAACCTAGAGTTGGTTAACTCGAAAATGGCTGTTGTTTGTGCGGTTAAACTAACACGTGCAGCTCGTGGTATGATGGCTGCTGCAGCGAAAAAAGGGAAATAATATTTCATTATTATAGCTTTTCGCTTTGCGATAAAAAAAGAGAGGGTGCTCCATTTGTGGGGCATCCTCTCTTTTTTTATATTAACCGTTTTGTTTAATAAGGAACACCGTCAACGGTGAATAACCATGACAATAATAGGCCGATGGCTACGGCAAGAGCTATAAGTATCATAATGATTCTATATTCGAGCTTTAAGTGTCGCAGTATTGGTATGCGCGAACTTATTCTCTCTAGACTCTCTAGCATGGGGTTGGTGTTGTTGTCACTCTTGCCTATGCTGCTTCTATACCCATTTTCTTTCATTATCTCCAATGCCTCCTGTAGTTGTTCCTCGATTACTTGTAACTCTGCGTATCCTATGTTAGCATATCCTCCGAAGATCTGCGTGGTTGCTTCGTTATTGAATCTGCACTCTATGTCTTGGGATTCAAGAAGTGAGCGGAGCACGGCTCCGCTATTGAGGTTTGAGAAGGTGGCTATTGTGATGAACTTTGACATGTTCAATGGGTGTTTTTATGGTCTGTTTATATTTTATCTAGTAGTTTTAGTTCAGCCTCGGGATAGTGTCTTTGTAGGTAATCTCTAAAATATTCCAAGGTGCTTTGCTCTATCTTTGGGTCGGCAGCTGGATATAGGTTGTATATTAACATAGATACCTCAAGACCGCGTTGGCGTATTGCCTCTAGTGTGAGTAGGGTGTGGTTGATACTACCTAGTTTGCCTGATGTAACCACTATCACAGGATAGTGGTGTTTCTGCATATAGTCAATGGTGAGGTACTCTTTAGTGATTGGTACCATCACTCCTCCTGCTCCTTCAAGCAGAACAATGTCGTATTGTTGAGCTAATCTCTGCGTGGCTAACTCTATAACATCTAGATCTATAGTTTTGTTGTCTATCTCAGATGCTAGATGAGGTGAGCATGGGTAGCTGAATATTATAGGGCAGCTATCTCCATTGAGGTCAACCTCTTGTAGAGGAATGCCCATGAGTCGTCTATGTTCTACTATATCTTCTGATGGGGCTTCACATCCTGTTTGTACCATTTTTTGGGTGATCACACTCAAGCCCTTCTGCATCATTTCTTTTGCGAGGAAGCCTGTAGCGGCTGTCTTTCCAACGTTTGTGTCTATGCCAGTGACGAAATATACACCCTTTTTCATCTGTTGCTCTTTATTAGTTTAGCGAAGGCTTTGGGTATATATTTAATTATATCTCCAGCTTTCATTGCGTGTTGTGTAAGCTCCTCTGCAGCTAGATCTGCAGCTAGTCCATGAAGGTAGCATCCTAGAAGTGCAGCTTCTACTTGGTTGTATCCTTGTGTGAGCAGTGATAGTAGTATTCCTGTGAGGACATCCCCCGAACCACCATTAGCCATTCCGGGGTTGCCTGTTGGGTTGAAGTAGACTTCTCCATTAGGCAGCACTGAAGCGGTGAATGCTCCTTTGAGAATTATTATTACTCGTAGCTGATTGGCTAATTTCTTAGCCTTCTCTAAGCGTTCGAATGATGTGTGTGATTCTCCAAACATACGGTCAAACTCCTTAGGGTGGGGCGTTAGGATGCTTCCTGGGGTGATGTTGTTTGCTAGTTTCTTGTCTTGTGCTATGATGTTTAGTGCGTCTGCGTCTAATATGGTGTTTGGGTTGCGACGATTCATGAATGAGCTGAATGCGCTAATGCACTCCTCGGAGCTGCCAAGTCCAGGGCCTATGGCTATAGCGCTATATCCATCAAGGGAAGGCACCTTTGAGAATCCCAAAAGTGAGTTGTCTGGGCTGAAGATTGCCTCTGGTAGTGTGCTTTGAACTATTATGTTGGCCGAGCGTGTGGAATGGATTGTTAATAGTCCCATGCCGCATCTAAGTGCCGCTCCTGCTGCTAGCTGTGCAGCACCCATCATTCCTACTGATCCGGCAATAAGTAATCCGTGTCCAAACTCTCCCTTATGGGCAAAGGTTGATCTGCTCTTTATTACGGATGCTATCTGCTCGTGTTCTACAATCTGGTGTGGCGATACAGCTTCACTTATAGCCTCTTCATCGAGATCTAGGTCAATGATCTTCCATTGGCCTATGTATTGCTCATTTTCTCTAAAGAGGAATGATAGGCGTGGGGCATTGAATGTGAGTGTTAGGTCTGCTTTGATTATGGCCTCTGGGTTGTTATTTGTGTTGTTCTCTCCGAAAAGACCCGAGGGTATGTCTATTGATACGACGAAAGAGTTTGAGTTGTTGATATATTTGACTATGCCTGCGAAACCACCATCTAGGGGTTTGTTTAGCCCCGTTCCAAAGAGTCCATCAACGATAACTGTTCGTGAGGTCAATGCTGGAGGGGTGAAAGAGTTTATTACTTCGTATAGTTCTGCTCTATCTTCATTGGCATGTATCTCCCTCATATGTGTGCACTCGGGTGAGAGTGTTCGAGAGGGGCATATAAGATAACACTTGGTGTTATATCCCTCTTCTGTCAATATCTGAGCCACAGCGAGCGTGTCACCTCCGTTATTGCCGGGTCCTGCAAATAGGACAAATGGTGTGGTGGTGTCCCAGCGTGACATTAGTTCCTGGGCTATTTTGTATGCAGCTCGTTGCATAAGATCTATTGAGTTGATGCCTTGTCGCTCAATAGTGCGTTTCTCTATCTCCTTTATTTCGGCAGTTCTGAATAGTTTCATATCTGTTATCTCGTTATTTATTTGCAAAAATAACGGAACGAAGCAAAATAGGAGCGAAACGAGTGAAAGAAATTTGTTATCTCTGAAAAAGAGTGGTAACTTTGACGACTTTATTTTCGGAAGCATACCAAATTGCTTAATTGGCTTATTATAGATTTAGCCCTTTTTGGTTATCCACACGTTAGAGAAGAAACAATTAATAAATTATGAATTTAATTCAAGTAAAGGATAAAACGTTCAAGCCGTTTATCTCTTATGAAACATTGCAGGAGAATATTGCTCGTGTAGCAAAACAGATGAATGAAGAGTTGGAAGGTAAAGACCCTCTTTTTGTTGGTGTACTCAACGGCTCGTTTATGTTCATCGGTGACCTTATGAAGTATGTGACTGTTCCATCAGAACTTTCATTCATCAAATTGGCATCTTATGAAGGTACAGAGTCTACTGGTTCTGTAAAGAAGATCTTCGGACTAAATGAATCCATCGAAGGGAGAACTGTGGTTGTTCTTGAGGATATCGTTGATACTGGTCGCACCATTGAGAAATTGCTCAAGGATCTAGCTGAACTAAAACCAGCTGAGGTGAAGATAGCTTCTCTTCTTGTGAAGCCTGATGCGATAGTGTGTGATATAACTGTGGACTATGCTGTGATGGAGATCCCTAATGACTTCATCGTTGGGTATGGTCTTGATTATGATGGTTATGGTCGTAATCTTAAGGATATATACGTTATTCACGAGTAAGATATATTGGAGAAAAAAATTCATTTATTGATATAACAGTATAAATATTATGTTGAACATTGTAATTTTTGGTGCCCCAGGTTCTGGAAAAGGAACGCAGAGTGATTTGATCAAAGAGAAGTACAACCTTTTTCATATCTCTACTGGCGATGTGCTTCGTGCAGAGATCAAAAACGGTACTCAACTAGGAAAAACTGCCGAAGAGTTTATCTCTAAAGGTCAGTTGGTGCCAGATCAACTAATCATCGACATGTTGGCTTCTGTGCTTGATGCTAACAAAGGGGTTAACGGCGTGATCTTTGACGGATTCCCTCGTACTACTCCTCAAGCTATCGCACTTTCGGCTATGTTGAAGGAGAGAGGTACTGAGGTTAGTGGTGTTGTTGCACTTGAGGTTGAAGAGCAAGAGCTTATCCAACGTCTTCTTAAGCGCGGTGAGATCTCTGGTCGTTCGGATGATAACCTAGAGACTATCAAGAGTCGTCTTGATGTTTACAACAACCAAACTTCACCACTTATCGATCACTATAAGTCTGAAGGCAAATATATCGGAATCCACGGTATGGGATCTATCGAAGATATCTTCGCTCGTATTGCTGGATCTATCGATCAACTTTAATAAATCAAGACATGGCTCAATAATATTGAGCTGTGTCACCCCAATTGTATATGGAATCAAATTTCGTCGACTACGTAAAAATATACTGCCGTTCGGGCAAGGGGGGGGCTGGTTCTCGCCACCTTCATCGTGATAACTGGACCCAAAAAGGGGGACCAGATGGTGGTGATGGTGGTCGCGGAGGGCACATCATTCTTCGTGCAAACCGCAACTACTGGACTCTGATCCACCTCAAGTTCCAACGCCACGTCTTTGCTGGACACGGCGAATCGGGAAGCTCTAGCCGAAGCTTTGGCAAGGATGGTGCTGACCAAGTCATCGAGGTGCCTATGGGTACTGTGGTTTATGATGCTGATACAGGTGAGTTTATGTGTGATATCACTGAAGATGGACAAGAGATTGTTCTTATCAACGGTGGTCGTGGAGGTCTAGGAAACTGGCACTTCCGTAGCTCAACAAACCAAACTCCGCGTTATGCCCAGCCAGGAGAGCCTGCTATAGAGAAGACCATCATTCTTGAACTAAAGATGTTGGCTGATGTTGGATTAGTTGGCTTCCCAAATGCGGGTAAGTCTACTCTGCTAGCGTCTATCTCGGCGGCAAAACCAAAGATAGCGGACTATCCATTTACGACTCTTGAGCCAAACCTCGGTATTGTGAAGTATCGTGATAACCGCTCTTTCGTTATGGCTGATATCCCAGGTATCATAGAAGGAGCCGCTGAAGGGCGTGGACTAGGACTCAGATTCCTACGCCACATAGAGCGAAATTCAGCACTTCTGTTCATGGTGCCTGCTGATGCTGATGATATTGCCAAAGAGTATCATATTCTTCTTGGCGAGCTACAGCAGTTTAATCCAGAGCTTTTGGATAAACAGCGTATATTAGCAATCACTAAGTCGGACATGCTCGACGAGGAGCTTATCGAGGAGATCAAACGTGAACTTCCTGATGGCATCAAAGTGCTTTTCATCTCTTCGGTTACGGGATACAACATTCAGCAACTAAAGGATATGCTTTGGGAGGTGTTGAATAGCGAGGAGAATAATCGTGAGATCAAACTTACTCACCGCAACCTTGATGTTAAGCAAGTTGTCGGAGATGATGATGACGATGTTGAGTATTTCGACGATGATGAGTATGAGGATTACGAAGAGTTCGACTTCGATGACGAAGATTAATCTTGATTATCGATTAAGATCATAAAATAGAAAGAGAGAAGATATGTCTTTGATAGGCATATCTTCTCTCTTTCTATTTTTTACCTCCTACGTCGTCGGTTATTACTTTTGCTCTTAATTTCATCCTCTGCTTTGATAATCATCTTTGTGAGGTTGGCATTTGAGTATATGTGTTCCTTTACAAGTTCTATCTTTTGTCGTATGAGTTTTTCTATCTCTTTGAGCTTACTTATCTCATTCGGGGAGCATAGTGTAATAGCTTTACCATTTTTATCAGCTCTTCCAGTGCGTCCTATTCTATGGATATAGTTTTCGTTCTCTTGTGGGAGTCCGATATTAAAGACATGTGATACGTCTTTGACGTCTATGCCTCTGGCGGCGACGTCAGTAGCCACAAGTAGGTTTATCTCTCTGTTCTTGAACTTATTTATTGCTTGCTCTCTTTCGTGCTGGCTCTTTTGGCTATGAATAGAGTCTGTGGCAAATCCTTGTTGTGATAGCCAAAGAGATACCTCATCTGCTTCTTTGCGTGTTTTAGTGAAGATGAATGCCGAATCTACTTCTAGGCTCTTTATTAGATGAGTTAATAGATTTGGCTTTAGTTCTTGTTGTACGTAGTAGAGGGTTTGTTCTACGTTCTTTGTTGTCACTCTCTCGGGGGTGATTTCGATCTTTATGGGTTCTTTGAGTATTGTATTTGCTAGTTGTGCAATCTCGTGTGGAATGGTGGCAGAGAATAGTAGTGTTTGTCTGCTCACTGGAAGTAGCTCTATTACTTTTTTTACATCATCAATGAATCCGAGGTTTAGCATATTATCCGCTTCGTCTAGAACAAGGTGTGATAGGTTTGTGAAGTCTAAGTATCCTTTTTCGGCTAAGTCTAGTAACCTTCCGGGTGTGGCAACTAGTATGTCTATCTGATGACTTAGGTTATCAATTTGAACTACGCGAGGTATGCCTCCGAAGATGGCGGTATAGTTTATGTCTGTATATTCGCCGTAGGTCTCTAGGCTCTTGTGTATTTGATTTGCTAACTCACGTGTTGGTGTTAGTATAAGTGCTTCTATACCTATGTGTCCGCGACTCGTTTTTTTGATGTATATGTTTTGGAGTATTGGAATAGAGAATGCGGCAGTTTTCCCTGTGCCGGTTTGGGCACAGGCAATAAGGTCTTTGCCATTTAATATTTGAGGTATTGCTTGAAGCTGTATGGGTGTTGTGTTCTTATAGCCTTTCTCGTTTATACTTCTTAATATTGGCTCAATAATCTCTAGCCTCTCGAATGTTTGACTCATCATAGTTCTATTTCTGTATCAGAGACAAAGGTAGTAAAGAGAGAAGAGAAAAGCAAAGCTATTTATGCATACTCAAGCTGGTCGGCATTGAGTAGTGCTTCGTATACGACGTTGTAGTGTTTACCCTCTTGTGAGAGGTCTTCGATGGATATGTTGTCTACGTGTGACTCTATCCAACTTATGGTGTCGTGTATGTAACTTTTGTTTTTGGATAGCTTGAGAAGGTATTCTCTTAGTATGGCAAGTGCCCATGCGTGGTCTATAGTATGCTTGCTTAATGCTTGCTTAGCAAAGAAATGAGCGAAATCTTCTGCCTTGCCTGCATCGATTGCCTTTAAATATGCTTTGTTGTATATTTCAGATTCGGTCTGGTTTTTAGTAACTAATGGTTGTGTAGTAGTCATAGTTGTTTGTGTTAATATGTTATTCATTTTTGCTATATGATGGCTAATTATCATACCGTTCTCGTAAACGCAGTGGTAATGTTTAACATAATGTATGAATTATACGAAAACCTTTATTAGTTGTATAACGTTGAATTGGTATGTAGGGTTTGCAAAAAGAGCTATTTTTTGGTTATTCTGATATTTCCATCTAAATTAATAGCTCTATCACTTTTGATTGTGTACCTTCGCAAAGATTATTAGGGTATAATAGCCCGATGTTAAACATCAAAAATAGATTGGATTATGAGATCTAAGGATTATAAAGCCGTTGAGACGGCCAAAGTGTTGGTGGTTGGAGAGGATTCTAACTTGCAATGGTCGGAGACGGTGTCAGAGTATGTGATGTTTGCGGATTACTATTTTCGCCCGTTTCCTGCAGATCATGGCGAGCGTGCTCGTAATGTTGAGGCTAAGACGTTGTTTGATCATATCCTCTATCTGACACATTCTCGTGTTAAGCCAGAGGAGATATTCTTTACGAACCTTTGTCGTGATTATGTAGAGCAGGCTCCTAAGGGAAAGCGTACATTTATACCTGAGGAGAAGGCTATACGAGGTTTGTCTCATGTAAAGTGGATTTTGGAGGAGAACCCATCTATTCGTTACGTAATAGTACTTTCACTTCAAGCTAATTATTGGATGCAGCAGCTAGGGTTCTATGGTGAGGATAATGAGAAGTTTCTTCATGGGGCTCAACCACGTAGGGTTGGAGAGGAGAGTTTCCCTCCATATTATCAACCCGTTGATGGTAAGTCGTTCAGAATGATTTGTGGGAATGTGTATGATGCAAAAGGGTTTGATGTGAGAGTTGTTCCTGCTTTGCAAGCAAAAGATTACCCACTTAAGGATCGTAACTTCGATCTTTATGCAGAGGCTTATGAGAGAATTAGAGAGGAATTTGAAGAGTGTGTTCTTTAATTTCTTTTTGAGAGAAATATAATAGAGGATGTAGATAGCTAGTAGCTTTCTACATCCTCTATTGTTTTTAGGAGTGTTGTTTTACTTTCTTTATCTTAAATCCTATTGCTGCGATAAGAAGTGTCATCACAGGGCTTAGATAGTTGAAGAAACAGTATGGAAGGTAGGTTATTGTAGCAACGTTTAGCACAGTGGCTTGTGTCATACCGCATGAGTTCCATGGGATGAGTACAGATGTTACAGTGGCACTATCTTCTAGGGTTCTACTCAATAGTGCGGAGTCATAACCTTTCTTCTTGTAGATGTATGAGTACATCTTTCCTGGTAGTAATATAGAGATGTATTGATCAGCAGTCATTACGTTTAGGAATAGACAAGAAAAAGATGTTACTCCTACGGTAGAGAATGTTGATTTCATCAGTTTTACTAAATGTTTGGAGATTGTTTGAAGCATTCCGCCAGCTTCCATAGCTCCACCAAATGTCATAGCAGAGAGTATAAGCCAGACGGTTAGTAGCATTCCTCCCATGCCTCGTGTTGCTACAAGGTTGTTTAGTGATTCATTGCCAGTTTCTACGTTTGTTTCGCCAAACAAGGCATTGAAAGCTGCCATGAATGAGTGTTGAATCCCACTGCCTTGTATATCTGTTATTGAAGATGTGGCATTTGTCTGTACGAGTGCTGCCACGAGTGCTGCTACGAGTGCAGATATTAGTAGTATTATTAGAGTGGGCATTTTCTTGGCTATCATCACAAAGGTCCCTAGTGGAATTAGGAGTAACCAAGGTGAGATTACGTAGCTACCTTGAAGGGCACTAGTGAAATCTTCTATGCTTACTGTCCCTTGCGTCTCTATGAAGAATCCTGAGATTGTGAATATGGTTAGTGTGATCAGGTAGTTTGGTACTGTTGTGATCATCATGAACCTTATGTGTTTGAACAGGGGAGTATGTGTGGCATTTGCAGCTAGATTAGTGGTTTCTGATAGTGGTGAGATCTTATCGCCGAAGTAGGCTCCAGAGATTATGGCACCAGCAATCCAACCGTCAGCATATCCGAGGGCCTTACCAACTCCCATCATAGCTACTCCTATAGTAGCAACCGTTGACCAGGAACTGCCTGAGGCTAGTGATACGATAGAAGATATCAAACAGGCTGTTAGAAGGAATGTTGTTGGGTTGATAAGTTTTAGTCCATAATAAATCATTGTGGGAACAATACCGCTTAGCATCCAAGCTCCAGCTAATGCTCCAATCATAAAGAGTATTAGTATGGCTGGAGTGGAGTCTCCAATGTGTTTTATTATTGTTTTTTCTGTTTCTGCCCATGTCGTTTTGTTTTCTAGATATGAAACGGCAAAGCAGAATATTGAGGAAATGATGAGTATTAATTGGCTTGCTCCTCCTAGTGCATCACTACCTAAGAAGAGTACAT
Organism: Bacteroidales bacterium; assembly: GCA_051652645.1. Classification (GTDB taxonomy): domain Bacteria; phylum Bacteroidota; class Bacteroidia; order Bacteroidales; family UBA7332; genus UBA7332. The sequence goes on along the minus strand of JBOFUP010000072.1, from coordinate 56,376 downwards.
TTAGGCTAAGCGCTGTTACCAGAAATAGTATTGGTAGCATAGCAACCCAGAGTCGAGGGTGTTTGTTCGAGATTTCGATGTGGTTTTGCATATTTATTCTGTATATTCTGTTCTTTGATACAAAGGTAGTGATATTATTGATTATATATGCGATTGTGTGGCTAATTTGATATATTTCACGGTTTTTACAATGTATATTTATACATAAATGGCGATAATAGCTCTGTAAGAGAGTTATTATCGCCATTTGGTTATGGTTGTTTTGGTGTACGTTTTGTAATTTTATATCCTATGGCCGCAATGAAAAGGGTCATAATAGGACTCAATATATTGAAGAAGCAGTAGGGTAGGTAGGTTAGTGTTGGGACACTAAGTACTGTTGACTGAGCCATTCCGCATGTATTCCATGGTATAAGCACGGATGTCACTGTAGCGCTATCTTCAAGTGTTCTACTAAGAAGAGATGAATCATAACCGTGTTTTTTGTAGAAGTATGAGAACATCTTTCCTGGTAGTAGTATTGCTATGTATTGATCTGATGCTGTCACGTTAAGGAAAAGGCAAGAGAATGTAGTTGTGCCTACAGTGGAGAAAGTACCTTTCATCCATTTGATCATCTCTCTGGATATTGATTGTAGCATCCCGCCCGCTTCCATAGCTCCACCAAACATCATCGAAGCAATAATAAGCCAGGTTGTATTTAACATTCCAGCCATACCACCTGTTGAGACAAGATCATTTAGCGCTTGATTGCCTGTCTCTATAGATGTAGAGCCGTACATTGATTTAAAAGCTGCCATTATTGATGATATAGTGCCATTTGCTGCCTCTGGATTCATAGTGGATGTCAGGGGTGATTGGTATGTTGCAGCAATGACAGCTCCTATTAATGCTGATATTAACATAATAAGAGCAGTTGGCACTTTTTTTATGATGAGTACAAATGTTGCAATTGGTACTAAAAGCAACCAAGGGGTTATCTTGTAAGTAGATTGCAGAGCTTCAGTAAACTCTTTTATCTCTATTGATCCATCAGTCTCAATCATGAATCCTGCTACTAAGAATATTATTAAAGTGATGACATAACTAGGAACAGTCGTAATCATCATATTACGTATATGCTTGAATATAGGTGTATTGGTTGAGTTGGCAGCTAAGTTTGTTGTTTCTGAAAGAGGAGAGATCTTATCCCCGAAGTACGCACCAGATATTACGGCTCCAGCGACCCATCCTTCGGTAAACCCTAAAGCTTTACCAACTCCCATCATCGCAACTCCGATTGTAGCAACCGTTGCCCAAGAGCTACCGGCTGTAAGTGAGACTAGAGAGGCAATAATACAAGCAGTGAGTAAGAATGTAGATGGGTGTATTATCTGTAGGCCATAATAGATCATTGAAGGAACAATGCCTCCAAGCATCCATGCACCAGAAAGAGCGCCAATAAGGAAAAGTATTATTATTGCTGGGGTTGAATCTCCAATGTGTTTTATTATTGTCTTTTCTGTCTCATCCCAAGTTGTTTTGGTTTCGGAATATGATACAGCAAAACAGAAGATGGCAGAAAGCATCAATACTATCTGGCTAGGGCCACTTAATGCGTCACTAGCGAACACAAATACGTTTACACTTAAAGCAATTATAAGGAAGATAATTGGGATTAGGGAGACAAAAAGACGAGGTCTTTTATTCCCAATTTCAGGCATATTCAACATTGTATAGTTACTAATTTGTTTGTTTTCTTATTTATAATAACTACAAAGCTAGTTTAAATAAATGGCATTTGCGAGAGTGGAATTGTGCTAGTAACTATTTTTTTGAACTCTTTCGATTTGAAACTATATATATGTTGTTGCTTTCAAATTGAAAAGTTAAAGGGAGTAAATGCACAAACTAGTTGCATATACTCCCTTTTATGGTTGCTAAATGTTATACTTTTTATTTTGTTGTTATTTCACTCGGTGGAGATAATGTTTCTTTGTATTTGCTTTGATCATTTAGTAGTTCAAGAGCACTCTTTACTTCAGGATCGAAACGCAGCATAAATTCCGCACTTCCTTTCTGATAGTAGTATCTTTTTATTATTTCATCTCCAAGGAATTGCTTTATCTCATCTTTGAATGTATCCAAAGAGTGGTCAAGATTGTGTTGAAGCTTCGCTTCTAGTGCTTCAAATTCGGTTTTTGCTTCATCAAAATAACCTTCAAATTTAGCTACCTCCTTAAGTTGAGTTAGGACTTTTTCGCTTTGACGGTCATATGTGAAGTTCTTTGACTTAACATATTCAGCAAACTCTTTATACTCCTCATCGCTTAGTTCAAAACTATTAGCAGCTACTATAGTTGGATGTTTTGCTCTATACATTGAGGCATAGTCAAAGATTATGAAATCACTCATTAGGTAGTATAGGATGTTTGGCGATTCGGTTGGAGTGAGTGAAATATCAGGAGTTACACCACCACCATCTCTAACGCTTCTTCCGTTTGTTGTATAAAAGATATTTGTTAAGCTATCAGGTATGGCTCCGACACTTCCATCAGCATTTCTATTAGCATAGTTAATAGCTTGTACACATCTACCGCTTGGTGTGTAGTATTTTGCCGTTGTAACCTTAAGAGTAGTGTTGTAGCTTAGGTTTCTGGTTGTTTGTACGAGTCCTTTGCCAAATGTTCTTTGTCCCATCACAACAGCCCTATCCATATCTTGAAGTGCTCCGGATAGTATTTCAGAGGCAGAGGCACTCCCTTTATTGACGAGTATAGCTATTGGCATGATTGTGTCAATAGGCTCTAGAGTTGTTTTGTAAACTCTATCCCACTGTTTAACTTTACCTTTTGTGGAAACAACTTCTCTTCCTCTTGGTGTGAACAGGTTAACAACCTTTATGGCTTCCTCCATTATTCCTCCACCATTTTCGCGAAGATCAATAACAAGCGACTCTATTTGATGCTGATTTTTGAGTCTAAGAAATGCTTCTTTGAACTCATCCCCTGTCTTGTCTGTAAATTGAGATATCTGTATATAGCCTTTGTTATTGTCCATTACACCAGAATAGGGTATAGAGCTTAACTGAATTTTTTGTCGTTTTACCTCAATGTCCTTAGGGTTGCTCTCCCCGAAAGGCAGGATCTTAATAGTGATTTTTGTATTTGCTTCTCCTTTGAGTAGGTTGCTAGCGTCGGAAACTTGTTTTCCCTTCATGCTAACTCCGTCAATCTCTAATATTTCATCACCGGCCTTTAGTCCGTAGGTAAGTGCAGGCATTCCCTCGTATGGCTCAGAGATGAATATACTACCATTTCTAGCCATAATCATAGATCCTATACCGCCGTATTCACCTGTTGTCATGAATTTGAAGTCCTCCATGTCAGACTCAGGAATGTAGTTCGTGTATGGATCAAGCGAATAAAGCATAGCATCTATTCCTTTGCTAATCATCTTTTCTGGTTGTATTGAATCAACGTAGAATAGGTTTGCTTCGCGAACTATCGAGTGAAATATATCTAGATTTTTAGTAATATCAAAGTTGTGTTTCTCTTCATTTTGACCATATGTATTTGAAGTAAGAATTGATATGGCAATAGCAGGTAGGAGATACTTTATTCTCTTTTTTATCATTGTTTCTATATGTTTAGTTGCGACTTCGCACAAATATATAACAAAAAATCCCGCATATCGATATGATACACGGGATTTTATATCTCATATTGTAATAAGAGTCTGTAGTAGTGAAAAAAGAAGAACCAATCGTACCATTAAGGATATGAATAAAACTCCGTATGACATGATTTGAGTGCCCGATCTCCGCTGTAATCCGCCGAACATAAAGTTTACCCGAAGGCGCGGCCCGCCATTAGAAACCAAAGCTTGTCTCGGTTTTTTAAACTAAAACTGTGAGTTTACCAATCGTAGCAGCACGACTGATTCTTCGATGCAAATATAGTGTGGTAATCTAATTATACCAACTATTTTAACACAAATATTTTCATTATTACTGTTAAATGAACAAATAGATGTTAGATAGCATATAAAGCGATCATTTAGATCGCTTTATATTGGTTTTAGCAACCTGCGATTTCTAATATCTTACTCAAAGCAGAACTTGTTCCATCTGAATTTTTCCCTCCAGCTTGTGCAAAGTGAGCTTGGCCACCGCCGCCACCTTGGATAAGTTTAGCCGCCTCGCGTACGATAGCTCCAGCGTTCAAACCATCAGAAACAAGAGCGTCGCTCATCATTACAGTAAGCATAGGTTTGTTGTTGTCAGTTGTAGCAGCTGCAAAAATAAACTTGTCTGTAATTTCTCCACGTAGTTCAAATGCAATATTCTTAACCATTTCAGCAGGGAAATTGCCTTCAAGACGAATAACTTTTATGCCATTTATCTCAACAGCCATTTGTACTAATCCTTTTTTGATCTGTACAGCTTTTTCTTTCATCATCTCTTCTACAACCTTCTTCAACTCTTGACTCTCCTCAATGGTCTTGCGGATAGCTTGAGTAATATTTGGAGCGTTGTTAAGCATTGATCTAAGATCACGAAGTATATTGCTTTGAAGAGTAATGTATTCTTCAACTTTCTCTCCAGAGATAGCCTCAATACGGCGAATACCTGCAGCTATAGAGCTCTCTGCTATGATCTTAATCATACCTATAGCTCCAGTAGAGCTAGCGTGAGTACCACCACAGAGTTCAACCGACGAGCCATAGCGAATAACTCTAACATCATCACCATATTTCTCACCGAAAAGAGCCATTGCTCCCATCTCTTTTGCTTTGTCTATAGGTAGGCTGCGGAATTCGTCAAGAGCTAAGTTCTGGCGTATCTTGCGGTTTACCATTTTTTCCACCAATGCAATCTCTTCATCCGTAACTTTCTGGAAGTGGGAGAAGTCAAATCTCAACATATCAGGAGTAACTAGTGAGCCTTTCTGTTCAACGTGTGTGCCTAGCACTTCACGTAGTGCTTCGTGTATTAAGTGAGTTGCAGTGTGATTGCCCGCTGTAGCTTCACGCTTTTCTATGTCAATTGAAGCACGGAAGGTTGCAGTTGGATCTTTTGGAAGTTTAGAAGTGTAGTGTACGCCTAGGTTGTTCTCACGTTTTACCGTTGATATAACCAATGACTCCTCTTCGTTAGAAAGAGTTCCTATATCTCCAACTTGACCACCACTTTCAGCATAGAAAGGAGTTTTTTCAAGAACCAATTGGTATAGGGTTTGATTCTTTTGTTTGATCTGTCTGTAACGAAGGATCTCAGTGTCACACTCCATTAGGTCATACCCTACGAATAGCTGGTCGCCCTCTTTTAGTATAATCCAATCGCCCGTTTCAATGGCCGCAGCGTTGCGAGCGCGATCTTTCTGCATTTTCATTTGAGCATCAAACTCCTCAATGTTGCAGCTCATATGATTCTCCTTAAGGATAAGTTCCGTCAAGTCAAGAGGGAAGCCGTATGTATCGTAAAGAGTGAATGCTGTAACACCACTAACCTCAGTTTTTCCTTCAGCTTTAGTTGTGTTCATTACACCCTCTAGTAATTTAATACCTGTCTCTAGTGTACGAAGAAATGACTCCTCTTCTTCTTTGATAACCTTCTCGATTAGCCCTTTTTGCTGTACTAGCTCACCATAAGCGTCACCCATAGTGTCGATAAGTGAAGGTAGTAGTTTATGCATGAATGAGCTAGTTTGGCCCAAGAATGTGTATCCATAACGTACGGCGCGACGAAGGATTCTGCGAATTACATATCCTGCTTTTGCGTTTGAAGGTAGCTGTCCGTCTGTAATAGAGAAAGCTATCGTACGTACGTGGTCTGCGATAACGCGAAGAGCAATGTCAGTCTGCTCGTTTACACCATAACTTACGTTAGCCATTTTGGCCATTGTCTGTATTATTGGCTGGAAAACATCAGTGTCATAGTTTGATGTTTTTCCCTGAACGGCCATTGCTAGGCGCTCAAAGCCCATGCCTGTGTCAATAACTCGAGCTGGTAGTCCCTCTAGGGATCCATCAGCCTTACGGTTGTACTGCATGAATACCAAGTTCCAGATCTCTACAACCTGAGGGTGGCTCTCGTTTACCAAAGTCAGACCGTCGACCTCAGCACGCTCGGCTTCAGAGCGAAGGTCTATATGTACTTCAGAACAAGGACCACATGGGCCCATGTCTCCCATTTCCCAGAAGTTGTCTTTGCGGTTGCCATTGATAATGCGATCAGCAGGAAGGAATTTCTCCCAAATAGCAGCTGCCTCATTGTCTCGCTCAAGACCCTCAGGTGCATAACCTTCAAATACCGTAGCATATAGGCGACTTGGGTCAAGCTTCAAAACATCTACAAGATATTCCCAAGCCCATTCGATAGCCTCTTTTTTGAAGTAGTCACCGAATGACCAGTTACCTAACATCTCAAACATTGTGTGGTGGTATGTGTCAATACCAACCTCCTCAAGGTCGTTGTGCTTGCCACTAACCCTAAGGCACTTTTGAGAGTCAGCCACACGGCTGTATTTTATAGGGCTATTGCCCAAAATAATATCTTTGAACTGGTTCATTCCGGCGTTAGTAAACATCAACGTCGGATCGTCTTTGATCACCATCGGTGCAGATGGTACGATCTGGTGTCCTTTCTCTTCAAAGAACTTTTTGTAAGATTCTCTGATCTCTTTTGCTGACAACATAGAATATATAGTTAGTATTATAGTTGCAAAAGTACACTTTTAGACTATATTTGCCGATATATTTTGGCATAAAAAAGCTATTGCCGCCATAATTTGTATTAGCAATGAGCAAAAAGATATATTACCGTTACAATAACCAGACACTGACATATGAGCGAGTCTACCCCACAGCAGGAGAGCGAGCATGGGGGATAATAAGATACTTAATAACCTCCATACTAATGGGTGGAGGTCTTTTCTTTCTTTTGGCCTACTACATAGACTCACCCTTTGAGGCTATGCTTAAAAGAGAAATCAGTGTTTTAACTACACAAAATAGGATACTCTCTAAGCGTATTGATGAGGCACAAAGAATTATGAATGAATTGCAGATGCGAGATGATAACCTTTATAGAGTTATGCTTCAAGCTGAGCCTATTCCTCCAGAGCTTAGGGCAGCACAATATGGAAGAACAAACCGTTATCAGGAGTTTGATGCACTCTCTAATTCAGCTCTTATAAAGAATACGGCCGAGAAGATGGATTTGCTTAACAAGCAGTTATTCATTCAATCTCACTCATATGATGAACTTCTAGAGTTATTCAACACAAGAGAAGTGAGACTGATGGCAATTCCTGCTATACAGCCTGTTTTAAACAAAGACCTTAAGCAAACGTCGTCAGGTTTTGGTAGGAGGATAGATCCTGTATATAAGACCGTAAGGATGCATACGGGGATGGACTTTACTGCAAAAATAGGAACTCCTGTATATGCAACAGGTGATGGTAAAGTAGAGCAAGCTGATTGGGATCAGGGCTATGGAAAGACGATAGTGATCAATCATGGATTTGGATATAAAACAAAATATGCTCACCTAAATGATTACAGCGTAAAGAAGGGTGCTGTTGTAAAACGAGGTCAAGTCATAGGTAAGGTCGGGAATACAGGTAAATCAACAGGCCCTCACCTTCACTATGAGGTTATCTATCGAGGTAAGCACGTCAATCCCCAAAATTACTACTTTATGGATCTATCTCCACAAGATTATGATAAGATGGTTCTTCTATCTTCTACACAGGGCGTAATGATGGATTAAAATAGTTACAAAGAGATATAACAGATGGCACTACACAAGAACAAGAAACTCAAGCTATTCTACTCAATAAGTGAAGTAGCTGCTTTGCTAGGTGTCAATGAGTCTCTCTTAAGATTTTGGGAGAGAGAGGTGGACATTTTTAGTATCAAGAAGACAGCCGGAGGGACTCGTCAATACACAAAAGAGGATATTGAGCTAATACGCAAGTTTAAGCACTTAGTAAAAGAGCAGGGTATGACTCTGCCAGGTGCAGCGGCCAAGTTGAAAGCAAATCCTCAGGGAGTATCCAAGAACTTTGAGATTATTGATCGCCTAGAAGCAGTAAAGAGAGAGCTTCTTGCAATAAAAAGTGAAATGCTACATTGGGGTGATATGGTAGAAGATGAGGAAGAGTGATTTTTTAACATATGTGTATACCCCATGATTACCAGCTGTTAGTGCTTTATGTGTAATCTTATTTCAAATATTATTTGACCAAAAGTTTGTGGGTCTAAAAAAAAGCACTACTTTTGTATCCGTAATCGAGAGACAATCACGGTTAACAAAGGGTTCCGTAGCTCAACTGAATAGAGCATCTGACTACGGATCAGAAGGTTACAGGTTTGAATCCTGTCGGGATCACCCTTGATAGGCTATTTGATAGAGATATCAAATAGCCTATTTTTTTGTATCTTAAGATAGTATTTGGAATTGCAACGTATAATTTATATATTGTTCTGTGAATTATTTAAACCACTTACTTAAAGATGAAAAAGAAACGTATTCTCAACCCTTATGAGGCAATGTCTGCTATGGTGGAGCTAGTAATGGTCGATTCTCATCAAGAAGATCGTATATTACAGTTTTACTTTCAAGATATAGATCTAGAGTGCTTTGTGATGATTGGTTCAAAAGGGGTAGAGCTTCATAGGTCACACTCTCCAGAATTTGATGCATCACTACGATGTGATTTTAATGATTGGCTAAAGCTCTCATCTGGTAGGTTAAATCCTCTTTGGGGAATAATAACTAGAAGATTGAAATTTCAAGGGGATAGCTCACTCTTTAAGTTATTACGTCCAGCTATGCATTTGGATTCTCCATTGGAAGATCTAATCCCAGTAAGTCAGAGGATTGCTAGGGTTCCAAAGAGTGTTGTAGTACTTACAGCTTCCCCGCGTAAGGAGCACGGGTATACAGCTCTATTAACATCCGCCTTGGTTGAGGGACTGAGAGGTGTCAATACTATCGATGTTAGAACGGTTGATATATCAGATTATCGAATCAAATCATGTACAGGATGTTGGCATTGTTGGCAACGAAATGCTGGTGATTGTATTTTCAAAGATAGTGATGATCATGCTCTTTTGGCTAATCTACTAGATAGTGCAGATATGGTTGTATATGCTTTTCCGCTCTATGCAGATGGTATGCCCGACAAACTGAAGTGTTATTTTGATAGGCATGTATCCTCTTTACATCCATTTATGATGAGGGGAGTAGATACCGTTTGTCATCCAACTAGAAGGATGCGAGAAGATCAATCTTTGGTTTTACTGTCATTATGTGGATTTCCAGAACTCTCACATTTTGATTCCTTGCGATCTCACTTCAGAGCGTTAGCTCACAATGATCATCGCTTTGTTGCAGCAGAGCTGCTACGTCCAGCTATAATGTATCTCTTTAATAATCCATCATTGCTTGATCTGCAATCTCAGCTTTTAGATGATTTACGCCAAGCTGGTTTGCAGTTAGCTACAAAAGGTTTTGTATCTTCTTCTCTAATAAAACGTATCTCTGCACCTGTGTGTAATCAAGAGGAGTTTATCTCTTTTGCAAATGGATATTGGAAGGGTAGGCTAGAGAGTAGGTCAGGTAAGGACTATTGATCAATTCAACCCTAATGTGGATATGGCGATTTATTTATTTGTAGGTAGTGAGACTTGATAAATGAGTAATCAATGCTCAAACTCGTGGTCGTATTAGATCTCTCACTCATTATATGATATAGTTTGACTGTGGTTAGTCGTATGCTTTGATTACACGTCTCATTTTGATACGTGAAAGGCCGTAAAACAGTATATATACTATAAGAAATTGCATCCCAAATAAGTCATTAAATAGACTATTTGGGATGCAATTTTGTGTTTTACCTAGTAGTAATGGTAATTTATGCTTGTATTTATCATTTCAACTCTTTACCATTGTATTGTCCGTTCAAAGTATGCATGAACTTAACAATCTTGTTTACTTCACTTTCATGAAGCTCTTTTCCGAGTTGATATTTTAGCATTATCCGTGTAGCTTCTTCAAGGGTATTTATTGTACCATCGTGCATATATGGAGCAGTTAGTGCAACGTTTCTTAAACTAGGAGTCTTGAATCTTTGAAGATCGCTCTCGTTGTTCGTGGCATTGAAGTGTCCTTGATCTTTTGTCTTGATAATATCCCTATCGGCTTTCATCTCTCTGTCAGCGAAGTAGTCTGCTACTATGCCCATGTATTCAAATGATTGTCCACCCATGGCTTGTCCAACGTGGCAAGTAGCGCAGTTGTTTGCCTTGAAGAGTTCATAACCTTCAATCTCATCTGCAACAAGAGCCGTTTGATCACCTTTTAGGTAAAGGTCAAAACGAGAGTTAGGAGTGATTAGTGTCTTCTCAAACTCAGCAATAGCATCTGTTATGTTGTCGCCTGTATATCCATCTGGGTATATATTGATGAATTCAGCAGTCAGGGCTTTGTCTTTAGATAGCTTTTCAATTATTTCATCCCACGATGTTGACCCCATCTCTAGCATATCGAAAGGAGGACCACCGGCTTGAGCCTGCAAATCAGCAGAGCGTCCATCCCAGAACTGAGCTACGTGGAATGCTGCATTGAAAACTGTTGGTGCATTAATACCGCCAATTTGATCCTTTATACCTTTAGAGAATTGAAGTCTGTCAACACCAGCCGAATCAAGACTATGGCACGTGGCACAAGAGATAGTATTGTCTTTCGATAGTCTAGTGTCGTGGAATAGTTTAGCTCCAAGTGCTACTTTGGCTGGATTCACAGAGATTGAATCAACAATAGGGAATATAGCCTCGTTTGAAAAACTCTCCGCACTTAGACTATTAGAATATAGGTTTGCTCTATTGGTTTTAACCCATTCCATTAATATGGATTTTTCGTTCGAGTCGAGAGAGCTATGCCAATGTAATGTGGTGAACTTCTTTGGAGGCATAGAGGCATTGATTACACTTTGTTCAATCTTTGCTATGTTAACTTCAGAAGGGTCACTTGCGTTGTTGATCTCTTGGATCACGCTCTCAAGGTCAATGTAGCGATATCCGTTCGTTACATCTTTCTCAACAATATCCTTAGCTATAGGTAGTGAAGCATAGAACGGTAGTTCGGGAGAGTGTGAGTGGCAATCTAAGCATCGATTGCTTGTCAAGATGTGTTTTACTTGTTCGTTTAAAGTAAGTGATTCGAGGGTTTTTGTGTTGGTGTGTCGCTGATAAGCAAACACCCCCGTAGCAGCAATTACTATTGCACCGACGGTCAAGAAGATTTTCTTCATAAGTTGGGTTATAATTAAATTGACATATTGTTCTTTTTATTTCATATCCATATAGGTGTGGACGCTTGTTGCTGCCGTTGGAAGATAGTTGATACCGTACCAGCATATTTGAAAACACAGGAAAAGGATAATAATTAAAATATAAGGGCTCTTTGAGTTACCTTTATCTCTTAGCCTATAGTGTATGTAAATTACTCCAATCATCCATGTTATTGATGCCCAAACCTCTTTAGGATCCCAGCTCCAGTAATCTCCCCATGCTTGTTTGGCCCATAGTGCACCCATTATCATTCCAATTGTGAGTAGTCCCATTCCATCATAAACAAGCTTGTCACAGTGGTTAATCAGGTTTTTTGTTTTGAATTTATTTATTCCGAGTAGTTTGACGATAGACAAAACGAATGCGCACGCTATAGTGGCGTATGCTACCATATATATAACTACATGGGGTACAAACCATGGACTATTCAGCACGGGCATCAACTCCTTTTCATGTATCTCAGGTTTAAGTAGGTTGATAATCATAAATACGATGCTTAGTACAAACGTGAATATAAGAAGTATATTATATCTGCTTCTTATCCATGTAATAAGTCCAATGACGATTAAGAACAGAGAATATAATAATCTAGTTTCTCCCATCGTTCGCATAGGTGGCCTCCCAAGGTAGCTCCATAGCAGTAGTATGAATGATGAGTAAACTCCTATGGCTAGTAGGGTTGGAATTATTACTCTTTTCATATTGTTTGAGCTGAACATGTTGCGCATGGCAACTATTTGTAGGATTATCGTAATAACTACAAAATATATAAATGAGTCCCAGGTTATCATATTCTTAATTTATTTTGGTTTGCATTGTTCTGTGTTATGGGCCCAACAATAATCAATAACAAGGCCCCAATGATTATCATCCATAAACCAATATAAGCAACCACTATCCAAGGGTCTTTGACCAAACGTAAAACCACATTAGGTGTATCGTAATGCTCTTTGTAGTCGAAACTTTCAAGATAGATGTAGTAGTCATCTATAATAATTGGGTTATTAACACTAATCTTCTCTCGGTGCATCTCTTTTTTATACTCAAAAGATAAAGTTGCAGAATAGTGTTTCGCTTTACCCTGATTTCTATATAATACCATGTTATCTCCCACTTCGATTAAAGATCTATTCCTCTTTAGTATCTCTATTGTATCCTTAAGTTCAACGATTATATGATTATCCATATTGTACGAGGCTTTAAAGCAAATGTCTCCAATGGTGTATTCAGATGAGTAAGTATGTATTTCACACTCACCTTTTTCTTCCACTTCATCCTTATTTTTGGCTAGGAGTAGTAACTTGTCAGGATATCTTTCTATTGAGAAGTCATTTAATATAAATGAGAAAGGAAGACGTTGAGTTTCACCTTTTAGTGTGAATCCGTTCTGAATAACCTTATTAGGTTCAAGAAGTATTTTGTGCTCCTTCTTGTCAGACGCACCAAATAGCCCAGCCGACAAGGCCAACCATAATCCAATATGGTTAAATTGAAATGATATATACCTCAAATTCAGAGTGAATCTTCTCTTCAGAATAACTAGTAACAGGATAAATAGTATGTATATTAAGTTGAGAGAAAAGGGTAGTGATGTCGTTAGTCGTCTGTATATCATCTCCCCCCATCCTATCTCCTCATTAACCTCATGGATGTTAAGTTGAGGAGTAATCCCCAAGATAATCAGGAGGCAAACAAATCCGGTCAACGCACCAAGGGTTGTGTGTGTATTTGTAAAAAAACGATAAGCTTTTGTCTTTCTGTAATATAGAGAAAATGCGATGCCAACTACAACTATGCTAAATAATAACATGATATTTAATGGGGCAGACCAAATCTCAATAGAGGGGTTTGTAGTCCTGTGAAGCACCATCCCGACAAGGGTTAGGGCAAAGGAAGAGGCTAGAGAGAGTGTGTAGTAGTGTTTGTTTTGTGTCATCTTGAAATCTTTTCAATAATAGTTGCTGCAAAGATATGTAATCATTACAATTGTGCAAAATTATTTAAAGCTAAAGGGTGTAAGAGAGTAAATCATAACCAATAGGCATCGAGTTATATGTGATGATGCTTCCTTAGTAGGAGGGGAGCTGATATTTGTTAGTATTATTTGTGATAGATAAAATATGTATACTTGATCATTGTGTAATGCAAAGTGCTTATATTTGTAGCAAATAGACACAAGGTGTCTTTGTTTTGCGCACTGTTGTATTTGCGGTGTGTCTGTTTGTTGACTAAATGTTAAACGTAAAATTTGAAACTATGGGATTGTTCCTTCCAAAAGATTACCGCCCGACTATTGTGCCAGAGACAATGGAACAGGCTATCAAATTGATAAAAGATAGATTTGAATCAGAATTAGCAAATGAGTTATGCTTGCGAAGAGTTACAGCTCCTCTTTTTGTCTTGTCCGGAACTGGATTGAATGATGATCTTAATGGTAGTGAAAGAGCCGTTACATTTCCAGTCAAACACCTCGGTGATAAGAATGCTGAGGTGGTACACTCCTTAGCTAAATGGAAAAGAGCAAAGCTAGCTGCATATAAAATTGCTCCAGGGTATGGCCTATATACCGATATGAATGCTATTCGCGCTGATGAGGAGCTTGACAATATACACTCTCTTTATGTAGATCAATGGGATTGGGAGCGTACAATCACCCAAGATGACCGATCTCTCTCTTTTCTAAAAACAATAGTTGATAAATTATTCACTATTCTCAAAAAGGTTGAGAATACAGTTTATGAGAAATATCCCCACATTACTCCAATATTACCAGAGCGAATAACTTATATTCACAGTGAAGAACTATTGCAAATTTATCCAGATTTAACCCCCAAGCAGAGGGAGTATGAGATAACTAAGAGGTATGGAGCAGTATTCTTGATAGGCATTGGGAGTGATTTGTCAAATGGTGAACCTCATGATGGTCGTGCACCTGATTATGATGATTGGACAACATATAATGAAGATGGTCATCAAGGGCTAAATGGAGATATATTGCTTTGGAATCCTATTCTAGAGAACTCCTTTGAGATCTCTTCAATGGGAATAAGAGTAGATAAAGAGGCTCTGTTAAAACAACTTGAGCTTAGAGATGCCCTAGATCGTACAACCCTAAGTTTCCATAGTAAGCTTTTAGAAGATCGTATACCTCTTTCAATAGGTGGGGGAATAGGGCAGTCACGATTGTGTATGTACTTTCTTCGTTGTGCTCACATCGGGGAGGTTCAATCTTCTATCTGGGGTGATGATATGATTGAGGAGTGTGCAGCTAAAAATATTTACCTGAAATAATATTTTATTATATATTGTAGACCAAACAAGAGGAGTCCTTCGCAAGGGGGATTCCTCTTGTTTGGTAATAACAAATATCTATCATTTATTCTATCTATGTTATTCACAAATTCTGGCTTTCTCTTTCAAACACCTATTGGGGTTATAAACTTTAGTAATAAATAGAATAATAAGAACTATTTCATTAGTTTTTCCATTATATAATCAGTGGCACTAGAGTTATTAATAAAGAAAGACTAAACCTACTATATGAAAAAGATCAAGATATCATTATTAATGAGGGTCATACTGGCAATTATTCTTGGTATTGTTTTCGGACATTTCATGCCCATTGGTGTTGCTCGTCTGTTTATGACTTTTAATGGACTGTTTGCTAATTTCCTTTCCTTTGCTATACCATTGATAATAGTTGGCTTAGTAACACCTGCTATTGGAGAGTTAGGAAAAGGAGCTGGAAAACTTTTAGCTATTACGGCAATTATTGCTTATGCCTCCACCCTAATGTCGGGATTCTTAACACTCGCCACCTGCGATCTTATTTTCCCACATATACTCAACACCTCTGGATCCGATAATTTAATTTCATATACCGGAGTCACACTCACTCCTTACTTTCAGGTATCCATGCCTCCACTTATGGATGTAATGACAGCTTTACTGCTTTCGTTCGTGGTTGGGTTGGGTCTATCTGTTATTACAGGCGACACACTCAAGAGGTCTGCAATTGACTTCAAGGAGATTATCTCTATGTTAATAGCCAAGGCAATAGTGCCGGTTTTGCCTTTCTATATCTTCGGGATATTTCTTAATATGACAATGTCGGGAAAAGTGTTTACCATTATGAGTATGTTTATCAAAGTAATAATTCTCATCCTTATTCTTCATGTAATAATCCTATCTATACAATATACTATTGCTGGGGTAGTTCAAAAACGCAACCCTATTTTGTTATTCAAAAATATGATTTCAGCTTACGCTACTGCATTGGGTACACAATCAAGTGCAGCTACAATTCCTGTTACGTTGGCTCAGACAATTAAGAATAAAGTAAAGGAGAGCATAGCTGTGTTTACAGTTCCGTTATGTGCTACTATACACCTATCTGGTAGTACTATGATTATCACAGGAGGTGCCGTTGCTATTATGGTCATGTCAGGTCAAACAGTCGAAATTGCCTCAATGATAGGATTCGTTTTCATGTTGGGTATTACTATGGTAGCTGCCCCTGGAGTGCCCAGTGGTGCCATAATGGCCTCTTTAGGTATTCTCAGCTCTATGTTGGGTTTCAACGAAACACAACAAGCGCTCATGATTGCACTATGTGTTGCCATGGATAGTATAGGTACCGCAACTAATGTTACGGGCGATGGAGCTATATCGCTGATTGTAGATAAGATAGCTGAGGCTGATGGTGAAACAAAGCAGAGTTGAATTATTTCCCTAGGATAGTTTGATCATTATGATTTATAACCTCAGCTGTAACTCTCTTTTGTAATTCATATAGTATACTTATAGCAAATATTTATTTACTAGACAGCAGACTAATCTTGTTTGTTTATAATATTGTCTATAGTGATATTTGTATTCTACTTATAGATTAAATTTATATATTAGCAATTATTTTATAGTTAGGACATTTACTAATATCACAAAACAATAAATTACTATGGGACTATTTGGAATTAAAGGACTATCATTCTCTTGGAAGAGAGCTCTGGGCATATCTGAGGTGAAAAGAAAGGTTGCTAAATCAACTGGTATTCCAACCACACGAAGTGGTATGGAGAAGAAGATTGGAAATGCTGTAATAAAGACTTTGATTGGTAAAAAGTAGAACTCAATAAATAAAGCAGCCTAATACTAATTATTAGGCTGCTTTATTTATTAATGCATGAGAGATATTAGTCATCTAGAGATGATATCTTTTAGTTGTGTATTATTCTCGGTAATCCAAACTAGTAGTGACTCAATTTTTCTACCAAATATTATCTCTGCTGATATTCTATATGAATTAAGTTTGTAGTCATCTTGGAATATATACCTATCATTTTCTAGGACTACAATTTTATTCTCAATGAGGTTCTGCCTTTCTTTCTTTGTTTGTATTGAAAGGTTTATATTCTCATTAGCTAACATCTCAGAATGCTTTTTTATTATAAAAGAATTGATGGTGTAGATAGCATATGCTTTTACACTAGTTTCTTCTTTCAATCGTAAATCAATGGAGTAGCTACTATTAGGTTTGATATTTTGATTTTTAAAAAAATGGGTAATTGGTTTTATTTGTAATTTATTCATTAACTCTATATCCTCTTGATTAGAGAGATTAACCTCTTTTTGTTTAGTGCTAATGAAATTAGCATTTACTAGGATACCTAGAGTTAAATTTTGGTTGATACTAGTTGCTTCTATTAGCTTATTGATTATCTTACTTTTTAGTTCTTGTTTATTTATAGTCTCTGACATAGAGAATCTAAAGGGTTCAGCTTGATCGAAATCTATCATCCTTTTCTTATTAAAAGATATATCAATACGCCAATATAGTCCAAATCTAATTCCATTATTGGATGAAGAACCATTTTTCTCAATATGTTTTTCAATGAGAAAGTCAAGAGCAATATTCAAGATATCCCCAACCGTACTTTTTATATCCACTTCAAGTTCGTAAGTTAACTCAGATGTTATTCTAGTCAAGTTGTGATGACCTTTGTACTCAATTGTGATATTCATATTAAGAGTTTTTGCTTATTGATAGTTGATATGCATTCTTTATTATACTTTTAACACTTTGTCTGACCTGACTGTTTTTATTTGCCTCAATCATTACTTTAGAACAGCCTACAATAATCAATTTACTTATTGCTCTACTTATTGCAACATTGATTAGTTTTTCACCACATTCTCCTCTGTAGAGTGTTCCTATTGATGAGTTTGTATTGGAGCTATTACATTCTATGGAGTCAACCATATCAAATATAATTACATCGCACTCTGATCCTTGGAATGTATGGACTGTACCCTCTAATATGTTAAATTTAAAGTCAATACAGCTCTTTAGGTCATTTACGGCTTTCTTAATCAATCCTACTTGTGATTTATATGGTGATATTATCCCAACAGAATTAATATCTTTATAATCAGTATGTAGTTTGAATAGTATTGATTTTATTGCTTCAATAGAGATTCTGTTTATTCTAGAGTGACTAGCAGTGTATTCATATTTATACTCAGGCATATGACTAAGATCCAGAAACTCAACATGCGAAGATTTAAATAGTAGAGGTTTTTCTGCTAATTTATGTTTTTTGCTAGGCTCAGTATGTAGGTTGTTTTCATAGAATTCTTTATTTACTAGATTAATAATCTCACAAGCAGACCTCCTTTGGGTTTGTAACATTTTGAGACAATTAGCATCCTTTTTATTCTTCCCCAAAAGTGAAAACAAGTCTCTTTTAAGCCATTTTTCAGACATGTCAGTAGATGAAAGGGCTATAGGACCTAACTGTCGGTAGTCACCCGAAATAATAACCCTTTTTTTAGTTTTGCTTATTAATGCATATAAGTAAGGTATAGACACCATGCTTCCTTCATCAATAATAATATTATCAAACTCCATATTTGAAAGAGTGGAATCTATAAGAGATTTTGAGCAAGTAGCAAATATTATTTTAGCACCACTGATTTGATATTTTACTAGTTCTTCTAGCTTCTTTCTATGGTCATGAATCTCTGATTTCAATTCTGAGTAATAAGCATCTTTTTTATCACATTGGGCTAGGGTTTCCCATTTTTTTTCTATTGTATCTCTTAATTCACTGATTTCAATTGAATTTGGAAATAATAGACTATTTTTTATGGTATTCTTATCCTTAATAAAACCCACTCTAAGAGCATCTCCATACTTTAGTTTTTTGACTTGAGGTATAATAGAATACTCATCGACTCTATCAACAAATTTGTTTGCAAGGCTATTAACAGCAACATTAGCAATTGAGCAGACTAAAGTTCTCTCATTTGTTTGCATCAGATTGACTAGAAGAGATGAAAGGGTGTGAGATTTGCCAGTGCCAGGTGGGCCCCAGATGTATGATATTCCATTTTTTAGAGAGTAGATTATAGCCTCGGATTGTTTATCGTCTAATCCCTTACAAATAATATGATCATTAAACTCTAGGTCTAACTGAGGGATTTTGTTTTCGAATAGTCCTCTAAATATTGAGTGATCCAATGTGGTATTTGATATGCAATCAAGAAGCTTGTCAATTAGGAATATACAATTTATTTCAATTGCCCCTTTTTTGTGTTTTAGATCATCAGAGCATCTAAAAATAAGAGTATTCTCTTTTGGGTCAAACTCAAGAACTGTTATCTCATATTTATTATTTAGTATTTTGATTTTAACTTTCATGTCTTCAAGTAAATTAATTACTTGATCATCATCTTCAGTATCTATTCTAGCAGAGTATATATTTCTCCCTTTATCTTTGACTGTTTTTTCTATATCTGTTATGTTTATCCAGTTGTTTCGCAAGTTCTTTATTGCATACCTTCTTTCGTCATTAAGCGCTTTGATTATCTCTTCCTTAAATGATTGGTGTATACTATTAGTGTTGAATATTTCTGGGTGATGCTCAATTAGTTCTGACATCCTTGGTCTGAAGTGACTATTTTTTGCTCCACTATCTTTATATTCAAAAAACTCTACCCCATAATTATCTAAGATTCTTACAGTATATTCTATTCCATCTTGTCCATGGCCGAATATCATGCTTGCAGCTTGGGTATGATTATAGAACTCTTCATATAATTTATGGGTATCTGTACTTTTTATTATCAGCTCAGATATGTAAAAATATAGTAGTTCTCTGTGGCTACTATTTGATGTGTATTTCCTTTTAGTTATATTTTGTTTATTCATGATTTAAATGATTAGATTCATTTAGCAAATATATAAAAATGTTTTGTTTCTTGTTTAAGTAATCATTTCCAAACCCCGTCTATAATTAAATAATTATCTACCTAACATACATCTCACAATGTTTTTATGAAAAGAGTACTATTGATTTTATCCTGTAGACACTTGTTACACCTAACTTATTCTTGGCTATTCGCCAGAAGATGAGTGAAAAAGAGTGTCAAGAGATGCAAGGTAGGTTTTGTGATAAGCGTAAGCTTAATGAAGGAGATTAACATCTTTGTGGATTACTATTTACACTCTGGAGTAGGCAGATTTAGTGGTCGTGTTTAGTTTTAACAGTGTTAATACTGTGTATTTTGATGGTTTATATAATAAACCTATTTATATTTGTGGCGAACTTAAAAACTAAACAGTATGGAAACTAAGAAATTAACATCGCAGGAGAGTTTAGATCTTATTGTCAGTATGATGCAAAACTCAAAGAGTAACCTAGATAATAGAGGAGGAAATGCTTTCATTATATGGGGTGTTACAACCCTTATGGTGACACTATTAATTCTTTTATTTCAATTTGTATGGGGTATGAATCCCATTTTTAACTGGATGTATATGTTGATACCTATCGTTGGTAGTGTGTGGCAGCGTATGGTTTTTGGTAATCGCCCAAGGGTGTATACACAAATAGATAAGATAATAAAGCAACTATGGCAAATCATATTGATTGTAACAGTTGGTATGCCACTGCTCTTCACCCTAATAATTTTCGCCGATTTAGATACGCTTAATGGGATTGAAGGTTCTCGTATATTTATTATTCTCCCCTTTGTTGAGGTGTTAGTTGTGAGTATCGGTATAGCTATCACAGGGGCAATTATCGATTTCAAACCTAGTAAGATTGGAGGACTAGTAGGTGTTGTATTGTCTATCATCTCACTTCTTTCGATAGAGTCAATGAGTAGTAGTCTATTCCTTTTTATTCTATGGCCAATTGTCTCGATGATTATTCCTGGGATTAAATTAAATATGTACATTAAATCACTTAGAGATGTTTAAGGAGTTAGACCCAGTATTACATGCCGAGCTAAGGCTCTCTGTCGTCTCTATTCTGATCACCGTTATTGAAGCTGATTTTACTTTTCTCAAAGAGAAGACAGGGGCTAGCTCAGGCAATCTAAGTATTCAGCTAGATAGGCTGGAGAAGTCTGGTTACATTGAGATACGAAAGGAGTTTGTTGGTAAAAGACCTCGAACAGTATGTTCCATTACCGATATAGGGAGAGATGCTTTTCACCAATATGTTGAGGTTCTCAAGGAGTATTTACATCTAAAATGAGATAAATATGCGACTTACAATATATGTTTCACTCATGATGCACCTAATGATATTTGTGTTAGGAGCATCGACACTTAAGGCCAAGGATAATGGATTTGATTCCTCACGTGTAAGCATGGAGCAGAGAGTTCAGTGCTGTTTTGAAAACTCGTTTAAAGAGGAGGGGAATTACTCACTTACGGAGTTGATTGATGAATTAAGAGATGAGTATATTGAGAGTAAAGATGATCGACTTCTCTATTGGAAATCATACGCAATGTACTATAATTCTATTCTTTTTTTGAAGAAAGGAGATTGGAGTAGTGCAGAGTCGGAGGTTAAGCGTGGTATTGATCTGCTCAAGAGAATACAGAGTAAAAGTTCGGATGACTATGCTCTTCTATCTATGCTTCAGAATTATTCTTGTCAGTTTGCTAGCTTTCCGGCTATCATTAAGCTCTCTAGAGCTGCAACCTCAAGCATAGATATGGCAATAGAGATTGATCCAAGCAATCCTCGAGCCTACTATGTGTATGCGAATAATGACTTTAACGTGCCCGAGAATTATGGTGGTGGGAAGCGAGTTGAGGAGTATGCATTAAAGTCTCTGGAATTATCATCATCTATTGGTCAGGAGTTGTTGATTCCCTCTTGGGGTAGGAGAGAGTGTTATGAGTTGATAACTAATTTCTATATCAAACGAAATAATAAGATCAAAGCAAAGGAATACCTAGATATGGGCCTTAAGGAGTATCCAAATAGTTTTGTGCTTATTGAGAATATGAGTAAGATAAGTAATTAGGGTAATTAGGTAGGATGGTAGTGTTTCGTATAGAACATTACCATCCGATTGTTTTTTTAATAAGATATATACGAGAAACTTATCGAAAGTATTTTTTTTATCCATAGATTTACCGATAATATTAACGGACTAGCTCTGATGACTTTAGGGTTGGCCTAAAATTGTATTTATGAAAACAAAAGAAGTCGTGATTGAACCTGAAGATCCATTTTTTAATTGCAAACTCAATAGAAAGGAACATGCTGAGTCGCTGATATCAATTATTGATGCTTATTCAGATGGGTTTGTGCTTGCAGTGGATGGGAAGTGGGGAACAGGTAAGAGTACATTTGTGAAAATGTGGCATAAGGCGCTCCAAAATAAGGGTTACAAAACAATATATTTTAATGCATGGGAGAGTGATTTTACTTCAGAGCCTATGCTTGCATTATTGGGCGAGTTAAAATCATTGGACGAAATAAATGGGACATTCAATAGGGTAGCAGATAAGTTTAAAAAACTATTATATCCTTTATCTAAGGATGTTGCCAGTAAAATAGGTGCTAGTGAGTTAGCTAATGCCTTTTTAGCTGAGGTGAATGGTTATGGAGCAAAAAAGGATGTGGTAAATCAGTTTAAGAATGAGTTAACTGCTTATGTTAAGAAAAATGCAGGAGATAAACCACTTGTTTTTATCGTCGATGAGTTAGATCGTTGCCGTCCTGACTATGCTGTTGAGGTATTGGAAAAGATAAAGCATATATTCTCTGTTGATGGAGTTGTTTTTGTGCTCTCTATAGATAAGGAGCAGTTAGGTAATTCTATACGAGGTTATTATGGTAGCGATAGGATTGACGCAGATGAGTATCTTCGTCGCTTCATTGATCTAAATTATAATTTACCAAACCCTAATTACAAAGAGTTTTTAGAATACTTATTCGTAAAGAACGGATTGGATAATAGGATTGGTAAACATATTATATCAAGTCAAAATATGTACGAAATATTTGAGCTTTTTGCCAAAAAGTATCAGTTATCTTTAAGGCAACTTGAAAAGATGATAGTCCACTTTACAGTTGTAATTAGAAGTTTTAATGATAAGCTTTCTATGGTACCTTGTTTTACCTTGATACTCCTGAAGGACCTAAACCATGCACTATATATATCTTTGATTGATCCAGGAGAGGATTTTAGTTATATTATTAATGAGTTGATAGATCTTTTTAAAGAATATCTGAAAAGAGAAGATAGTAATTATTTAAATCTCTGTCATAATTTAGCATATCTGTTGGTAGTATGTGCAAGTAGTAATAAGCCTCAAATTTTGAATCTTTCAAATTATGATTTAGATAGAAATGAGGTAAAAGAGGTCGAAGCCCAGTATAATTTGCTAATAAATCAACGATCTCCTGATTTATATACATCTTTAAAAGATTCAATTCAAATGTATACTAGGAAGATTGATTTATTGGATAATTTGAAAAGTTGAGATGTATATGATCCACTGATTAGTCAGATTAATAAAGTATCCAATCTTCTCTATTGTGAGCTCAAATATAATTGTTAGTTTTAGTCTCGTTTCATATTGACTAATATTATATCATATGCTATCCATACTTATTCCAGTTTACAATCGCGATGTTACCACATTAGTGGAAGATTTACAAAAGCAGGCCGTGTCGTTAGGTGTTGTTTTTGAGATTCTCTGTATCGATGATGCGTCAACAGAATATCTTGAGCATAATAGGTCAACGCAATCACTCTTTGGGGTGAGGTGGATATATCTGAACGAGAATGTTGGGCGGTCTGTGATACGTAATCTGTTGATAGATAATACATATTACGAATTGCTTGTGTTCTTAGATTGTGACATGGAGATTTGTAAGGATGATTATCTTCAGATTTACTTGAGAAATAAAGAATGTAGGGTTATTTGTGGTGGATGTGTCTATTCGAAGGATGACCTCAAGCCTGGGAGTGCGCTTCATTACTATAATGGAATAAAGAGGGAGAGCTTCGGTGAAGAGGGCTCAAACCTCTCCTCAAGCTTTTTAAGTGGTAACTTTTTCATACATAAATCGGTTTTTGATAAGGTACGCTTTAATGACAATATTAAAGGTTATGGTCATGAGGATACTCTCTTTGGAATCGAACTCAAGGAGGCTGGCTTTAAGGTTGTTAATCTCAATAATCCTACTCTTCACAGAGGAGTGGATTCAGATGAGGTGTATCTAAAGAAAACGAGATGTGCCATAGATAATCTATTTTGTGAAGATCAAGATATTGAGCGAAAGTTGCACAATGAAGTTCGCTTAACTAGGTTTGCATCTGATCATAAGTTGTTGTTATTACTATCTGGATTACTATTTCCAATATGCTCTAAAGCGATAGAGTTTGCATCTAAGAGCCTGCCATCTATTTGTAATTTGATAGACTTTTACAAATTGTCCTATTTGGGTTATAAATTCAATAAAAGGCGTAGGTATAATGGCTAAATGCGCTTAAGCGATAGATGAATGCCCCCTCAAAAAAAATCCTTATCAGCTTAATTTCTCACACTTCAAAAATAGTCCGTTATATTAACTTATACACCATATGATAGGTAGCTTAACAAGGGCTCGATAAAAAACTCTGAGGATTTAGGGTGAAACCTCTGAGGGATAACACCCTAAACCCTCAGAGGTTTCACCCTAAACTCACTGCAGAAATAGTGTGATATCATAGAGTTTTCGAATTAGGTTGAGGGTTTGGTTAGTTTGTCAGTGCATAATCCATGTATTTGCCTGAGGGGATCCACATCTTACGTAGTGGTTGAGGTCTGAAATCTTTTTTGAATAGTGGTCAAATAGCTAATTGCAATCAGAAGAGTTAACTAACCATGTGATTTAACAATTTGCTATCAATGAAACTGCAAATTCATCACACAGAGTTTTAGTTTTGCTTGTTTTTATTGCCACATTGCAACACTCCCTTATTGTCAGGTGTTTAGAGGTTGCAATAGGACGTTGCAATAAGTGGCTATATGTTACTATTGCAACAGAGGGTTTTATCTTAAATCTCAAAACGTTATTAACACAATGCTACTATTAACAAGCAGCATTAATCTAATAGAGATACTCCCAATAATTAAATTGTAAATAGTAATACTCCTATCGTTAAAAACAGCTAGATGTAGAGAGAGGAAAGAGATTTTAAACTCTCAGAGTTGAATAATACTTCTCTACAAATCAATTTTACGACATTATTCTGACAGGCCATTGTATGCTAATTCTCATTAAAGAATATAAGGTATCACTTCTAATCCAGAAGAACTAACGCCACCGCAGGAATCATTCAACTCAAAAAGCTTTATGGTTGGTGTAACCTATATAAAAATCCTTCTTATCTAGGTTATTCAAAATCTATGTGTAGTCCATTCCAATATCTAACAATCCTACAAATCTTGGACTTGATCCAAAGTTCTTAGCTTGCTACCTTAAAATGCCTATTGTAGGCCTCGAGTTTGTGTAATAGCAAAACAGGCTATCTGATATTTCTATCAGATAGCCTGTTTAAGGGTGATCCCGACAGGATTCAAACCTGTAACCTTCTGATCCGTAGTCAGATGCTCTATTCAGTTGAGCTACGGAACCCTTTTTTGTAACCGTGATTGTTTCTCGATTACGGTTACAAAAGTAGTGCTTTATTTTGAACCTGCAAACTTTCAGAGTATTTATTTTAGCCCATTAAATGGGGAATTTGCTCTGTTGGTTGATTAGTAGGCTCTTGAGTGTGGAAATATTTTTCAATGTTGAGATGGCTCACATGACAATGTTACCATTTTTCCCAATGAATGAGTTCAGGCTTCCACTTATCTTTTGGTTTTTCTCGCCCTGTAGGATATCCGATAGGAATAACACAAAGAGGTATAATGTCAGCTGGAATATTTAAAACCTCTTGAACCATCTTTACTCTCTCTTCTATAGGATGTACACCAGTCCATACTGCACCAAGTCCTATTGCTTCTGCTGCTAGAAGAATGTTCTCTGTAGCAGCCGAACAATCTTGTATCCAATATTCGGCACCTCTGTCTGGGAAGCTTTTGCTAGGGATACCACAAACAACAATCGCAATAGGAGCTTTTGAGAGCATCTTGGCATAAGGAAGAGCTTGAGAAAGAGTTTCGAGGTTTTTCTTTTGCTCTATAACGATGAATGCCCAAGGTTGTTTATTCCCCGCTGTAGGGGCGGCCATTGCAGCACGTAGAAGAGTGTCAATTTTCTCTCTTTCAACCGCTTTATCTTGATATGTACGAACGCTTTTCCGTTGCATAATATTATCGATAGCGGCATTTTGTGCTGTAATTGCTGTTGCGCCCAATACAAGGGATGCTACTGCTAGGATTGTTGTTGTGTATCGTCTCATATATTAGTTTTTAATTAGTTTTCGTCTAACTTCAAAACGATCAACGGCAATGTTTGGTGATGTAAACCATACTTTTAAGATATGGTTTTTGCCACGAAGCGCTTTTACGTCAAACTCCATTTCAAGGCGATTTACACCTTTGATAGGTTTAAGATCGTGTTCGATAGGAGATAGTTCATCCATACCGATTGTTATTTGGTGATTGTCGTTCTTTTCGCCATCCTTTTCTAGGCGATAGAAGCAAACAACTCTGTATTGACCCCCGCTCATTTTTGATGTGATAGGATATTCAGCATATGGCTGAAGTGCTCTAGTAAGTTTATTTTTTTTGTAAGCACTATCCTTTCCCTTAAGGTGAGTTTTGTTTACAATCTTTACGCTCTCCACATTGCGTCCGTTTCTGTGTTCAGTAGCCTCTATTTTCACGTGGCTATTGTTCATCTCATTTCTATCGTCATTAGCGCGCACTGTTGAGCAAATTGCCAAAGTGGCAACAGCGAAAGTAATCATTCTTAATCTCATCTTCTCTTCTCCGTTTTTTTTTGTGTTAATATGTCAGGTAATTATTTGTGTCCTAAATTGCTTTTTTCGAAATATAGAGGAAGTATATCTTTGATACTATCTACTTCGTATACTTGATCGCGTCCAGAGAGAAGTATTCTCATCGGTTCTCCCCCTCTATCTTCTGTTTCTAGCATTACTTGACGACAAGCACCGCAAGGAGCAACGCACTCTTGAGTGAAATCGCCATTAGTGAATGCTGCTAGAGCTATGGTTTTGACAGGCATGTTTGGGTATTTAGAGTTAGCCCAAAAAAGAGTTACACGTTCAGCACAAAGCCCTGAAGGATATGCTGCATTCTCTTGATTATTGCCCGTTATGATTTCTCCGTTTTCAAGAAGAGCTGCAGCACCGACGTGAAACTCAGAGTATGGTGCATATGCTCTAGTTGTAGCTTCGCGTGCCATGTCTACAAGTTGTCTGTCTTGGCTGCTTAGTTCATCTAGATTGTAGACTTTAATATTAGTCTTGATAATCAAATTTTCCATATTATGCTTTTATTATTTGATGGCGGAGACAAAATTACTATTTTTGTAAGACCCTGATAGTAGTTGGGATAGAAAAAAAGAGTAAAATAGAAAAATTATAATATAATGAAACGCCAAGCCTTATTGTTGTCTTTGTTGTTTACCTCCTTCATAGTGCTAGAGGCACAAAGGAAGAATCCTGATTATGTAGATTATGTAGAAAGGTATAAGGATATTGCTATATCAAATAGTAAGAAGTATAAGATACCAGCTAGTATCACGTTGGCACAGGGGCTTTTGGAGTCTGGTGCGGGGAAAGGCAGATTAGCAAAGGAGGGCAATAATCACTTTGGAATAAAGTGTCATTCTGATTGGTCTGGAAGGCGTATATATCATAATGATGATGAGATAGGTGAGTGCTTTCGTCGTTATAGGCATGCTGATGAGTCTTTTTCTGACCACGCAAAGTTCCTCTCGCAGCGCTCTCGTTATGCTTTTCTCTTTGATTATAGACCAACTGATTACAAGGCTTGGGCTAATGGCTTATCAAAGGCGGGGTATGCAACCGATAAGAGTTATCCTTCAAAGCTGATTCGTTTGATAGAGGATTATGAGCTTCATAAGTATGATAAAGGAGGATCTCTTTCAAGGCCCAATAGGGAGGATAAGGAGACTGTCATAATGAGGGAGAGTTTCATAAACCAGGGACTACTGTATGTAGAAGCCAAGAGAGGCGAGAGTATAGACGAGGTAGCCAAGGAGATAGGGATTAGCCGTAAGCGCTTATGTAAGTATAATGAGTTACCGTCAGGTTATACTTTCGAAGGAGGTGAGATAATCTACCTAGAGAAGAAGAGTAAGAAGTCCAAGGGTGCGGATTTCTATCATACTATTATAGGAGGGGAATCTATCTATTTCGTTTCGCAGAAGTATGGTATTACTCTTAAGGGGTTATATAAATTGAATGATTTCGCTGGAGATTATATCCCAAAAGAGGGTGATTCAATACGCATTCGTTGATTTTAGAGTAATAAATTATTAATAGGGTTAGTTATGTTAACTAGATATTTGTATGTGTCTCTACTACTGCTTTTTGGAGCAATCACTACGCTGTCAGCGCAGGGGTATCAGGATTGGATAGATCAATCATTTGAGTGTTCGGATGTTGAGGATTGGGTTGGTGCGGAGGAGTGTCTCAAACGAGCATTAAGGCTAGAGCCAGCTAACCCTCAGAATGGTATGTTGTTGAATAATTTGGGTTCTATACAGCGTAGGAGGGGGAATCTTCGAGAAGCTCTTCAATCGTATGAAACGGGTTTGCTATTTGCTCCAAGGTCATCTGCTATATTAATGAATAGGGCAGCTCTTTATCTGGAGATGGACAGTGTGAATGGAGCATTAGACGATTATTCTACAGTACTTCAGATAGAGCCAAATAGCAGCGAAGCACTCTACTCAAGAGGCATGCTGCATCTTGAGAAGAATGATACGTTGTCTGCGGCGAATGATTTCAAGCAGATGCTTTCTTTGAATCCAAATAGCTCTAAGGCCAGAATAGGGTTGGCCTCACTTAATACGCATATAGGAGCATACAAGGAGGCCGAGCGACTTTATTCTATAGTATTATCAGTAAATCCTCGCGATCCAGACTTATACTTCCGTCGTGCCGAGATGTATTTCCTTTGGGGTAAATATGCTCGATCACTAGAGGATCTTAAGTTAGCTCTTGATTATGATCCAGATAATGCGCTGATCTATCTTCTTAGAGGTAAGAATAGGCTTAAGCTTTATGAGAGACGACTTGCATACAATGACTTCATAAAGGCTAAGGAGTTAGGTTTTAGTGATTCCATCATTGAGGAATACATCAATCTATCTAAGTGATATTACTTACTTTTGTTGATGGACATTTCACCTATCCATTTGGCAATGTCTGCTGAGGACTCGTTCATCGAGACAAACTCAATTTGAAGAATATTTTTGGCTTTTTTATTGCTATAGAAGCTTAGGCTCGTGGCAGAACGTATCATAGCTGGGGTAAGTCTAGGGCTTGCTCCCGTTAGTTTTGTTATTAGCCATAGTATGGAGGCTATTATCGATAGGGTTACTTTGTTAAGTCCAAATAATGGAGCTGGTGTACCTAGTGATTTGGAAAGCTTTTTGAATATATCCCCGTAGCTAAGGTTTTCACTCACAAGGATGAAGCGCTCTCCCCATTGTTTGAGTTCTACAATGCGCTGCATGCTCTTGGCCACATCCCTTACGTCGACATACCCCGTGGTCCCATTCGTGTATATTGGAATCCATTTGCTTGCTTTCTCAACTATCTGTAGGCTTCCTTTATTAAGAAGCCCGACTCCTAATATTATCCCAGGATTTACAATTGAGGCATTTAGTCCTCGAGAGATATAGTCCCAAACCACCTGCTCTGATGCATACTTTGATTGGCTATAGAGGTTGTATTCAAGATTAAGATCTCTGGGTGTTTGTTCATTAATCTCATCTCCGTCATTGCTCTTTCCAAGAGAGGCTATTGAGCTTACCATAACCATTTGCTTAACATCGTTCTTTAGAGCTGCTTCACAGATTAGTTTTGTGCCTTGTATATTTACGTTCATAAGACGATTTTGATTGGCATTATCGAAGGCTACAACCGCTGCGCAGTGGTAAAGTGTTGTTATACCTTGCGTTGCTATCTCTAAGCTCTTAGGGTCTAGCATATCACCTTCAACCCATTGAGTGTTTTCTTCTATCTTCTGAAACTCAATTTTGTAGTATTTAGCTATGAGTTTTAGCTCATCTAGCGAGCTATTTTTTCTTCTTAAGGCTCGGCATTTTTCGCCTTTAGCAATCAATTGTGCTAGTAGGTGGCCACCAACAAGACCAGTTGCACCTGTAATAAGTATCATATTTGTAATATTTTAATTAATGCAAATATAGTAAGCATTATCTAATCAATAAGCTAAGCCATCCTCCTTTTTTATATTTCATTGAGAGTAAAGTGATGCATTGTAATAACAAATTGTTACTTTTTTCATATTAATAAAGCTATTTTCTCATACTTGTTTTACATATTTTCACTTCTAGGGGTGTGTTATTTCTTTTTTTTTGATTAATCTTGCAGCGTAAATAAACAAAACATTGAAAGAGGATTATGAAAAACATATTGGTAATTGGAGCTACTGGTCAGATAGGTTCAGAATTGACAAGTGAGTTGAGACG
This sequence comes from Bacteroidales bacterium, assembly GCA_051652645.1. Classification (GTDB taxonomy): domain Bacteria; phylum Bacteroidota; class Bacteroidia; order Bacteroidales; family UBA7332; genus UBA7332. The sequence continues at coordinate 26,080 of JBOFUP010000072.1, read as the reverse complement.
ACGCTATGGCAAGAACCACGTGGTGGCAGGGCATTTGGCTTCAGCTCCACTTTCTGAGGAGTTGATGGCAGGTGGTCCGTCGGCTATAGTTGATGTTATGAATAGAGAGCAGATAGCCCAGGTAGTTGATAAATATAAGATCGACGCAATATATAATCTTGCGGCACTACTGTCGGCTGTTGGTGAGCAGAAACCTCTACTAGCATGGCAGATACAAATTGATGGAGTACTTAACCTTTTGGAGCTTGCTCGTGAGAAGGGATGTGCTGTATTTACGCCAAGTTCTATCGGGGCTTTCGGTGAGAGTTCGCCAAAGGATAAAACACCTCAAGATACTATTCAGCGTCCAAGTACTATATATGGGATTTCAAAAGTTACAACAGAGATGTTGAGTGACTATTACTTTAATAAGTATGGAGTTGATACACGTTCTGTGCGTTTCCCAGGTTTAGTGTCGTATGTGACTCCTCCGGGAGGTGGAACCACAGACTATGCTGTGGATATTTATTACTCAGCAGTTAAGGGAGAGAAGTTTATATGTCCTCTTTCGGCTGGCACATATATGGATATGATGTATATGCCAGATGCATTGGATGCTGCTATAGATCTTATGGAGGCAGATCCATCAAAACTAATTCACCGCAATTCATTTAATGTCACTGCAATGAGTTTTGATCCAGAGCAGATAGCTGCTCAGGTAAAGAAACTTGTTCCTGGTTTTGAAATGGAGTATCAGATAGATGAGCTTCGTCAGACGATAGCGAACTCTTGGCCAAACTCTATTGATGATACTTGTGCACGTGAGGAGTGGGGTTGGAATCCTAAGTTTGACTTGGAGAGGATGTCTATTGACATGATAGCTAAGCTTAGAGAGAAATATGAAATCAAACTGTGATAAAAAAGATAATATAATATTATGTTTGGAGAAATGAAAAACCATCTGGCTGCTGAATTGCAAGCCATTGAGCAGGCTGGTCTTTATAAGAGAGAGAGGGTTATTACTACGCCTCAGCGTGCGGAGATATCAATTCAAGGCAGAGAGTTGCCGGTGCTAAACTTCTGTGCGAATAATTATCTTGGTCTCTCTGATCATCCTAGAGTGGTTGAGGCTGCAAAGCGAGCGATGGATAGTCATGGTTATGGGATGTCATCAGTTCGATTTATTTGTGGTACACAAGATATACACAAGGAGCTAGAGTGTGCAATCTCTGGTTACTTTGGTACAGAAGATACGATACTCTATGCAGCTTGTTTTGATGCCAATGGTGGAGTTTTCGAACCATGCTTTACAGAAGAGGATGCGATCATCTCGGACTCGCTAAATCATGCATCAATCATCGATGGAGTTCGCCTATGTAAGGCAAAGAGATATAGATATAATAATGCTGATATGGCTGATCTTGAGCGCGTTCTTATTGAATCACAAGCTCAAAGATTCCGTATTATCGTAACCGATGGAGTCTTCTCTATGGATGGCAACGTTGCTCCGATGGATAAGATTTGTGCTTTGGCTGAGAAGTATAATGCCTTAGTGATGGTTGACGAGTGTCACTCGGCAGGTGTAGTGGGCAAGAGTGGACGAGGAGTTAGTGAGCAATTTGATGTTTATGGAAAGATTGATATCTATACAGGGACCTTGGGTAAAGCTTTCGGTGGTGCAATTGGTGGCTTTACTACAGGACGTAAAGAGATAATCGAGCTTCTTCGTCAACGTTCACGTCCTTATCTTTTCTCAAACTCTATTCCTCCGGCTGTTGTAGGAGCTTCTCTAGAAGTGTTTAAGATGTTAGGGGAGAGTGACGAGTTGCATACACAGCTTGCAGAGAATGTAGACTACTTCCGTAGTCGTATGTTGGAGGCTGGGTTTGATATCAAACCAACACAATCAGCCATATGTGCTGTAATGCTTTACGATGCTAAATTATCGCAGGAATTTGCAGCAAAGATGTTGGAGCATGGGATATATGTGATAGGATTCTATTATCCAGTAGTCCCGAAAGAGCAAGCTCGTATTCGTGTTCAGCTATCAGCGGCGCATTCTCGTCAAGATCTTGAGAGGTGCGTAGATGCTTTTATAGCAGTAGGCAAGGAGCTGAAGGTTATTTGATAATTTCCGCTCAATTTTGAGGGGTAAATCATAAAGCGATAGAAGCAGTTGTATGAGATATTTCATGGTGTGTCGATTATAACTGTTTCTGTCGCTGTTTTTAATAAATGGATATGGACTACTTATTGGAGGCGTTAAATCATAGCTCAGTTCTTGAATTCAAATGGACTAATAGCTATGGTTTACCTATTGTTGATATTGGTGATGGAGTTGAGAAGATTTTCTCATGCTCAAAGGATGAGTTGAGGAGTAGTACAAAATCTATATTAGATATCTTTGATTCATCTGAGCATGAATATATATTGTCTCATATTGAATCATGCGTTTCAAGTCGAGAAGATGTTTTTACGCTACGCCCTTTAGTCTTATCAAAGCGCTATGCTCAGAGGGAAAATATGGTTCTGCTTTTTGTTATGCCTTGTCGTGATACTCACGGTGAGGTATTCTCATTTTCAGGTTATCTCTTTGATCCTAAAACTTTTCTTGAGGAGCAGCATTATTTGTCACGCTTGGCTACTTCGACAGATCAGAGCTTGAGCGTAATTGTTATTACTGATACTGATGGGAATATACAGTATGTCAACAAGCAGTTTACTGAGATTACTCATTATGAAGAGTCAGAGGTAAAAGGCTTGAATCCTCGTGTCCTTAAGTCAGGAAACACCCCAAGGTCAACTTATGAAGATTTGTGGAGTTCAATATCCTCTGGTGTGGGATGGCGTGGTGAGTTTCATAATAGGCGTAAGGATGGTTCGTTGTATTGGGAGAAAGCCATTGTGTGGCCACTATTTCTAGATGGTGAGATAACCCATTATGTGGCAATAAAAGAGGACATAACAAAGATTAAGGAGGCAGAAGATCGTATTTTTAGGCTAAACAGTATACTTAATGCTTCATCCGAGGTAAGCCAGATATTGCTCTCTGATAGGCCATTGAATGAGACTATCCCAGAGTCGCTCCAACTTATTGTTGAGGCTACTAATTTTGGACGTATCTCTTTGTATCAGAGAGATGACGGTTTGCAAGGAAGAGATTCCCTTTTTGTTCGTAACTCCTACACTCGAGAAGATTATTTGGGAAGAGTGGATGTTGTAAGGGGAGAGGTGTTGTTTGAAGAGTTCTTACCTTTTTTAGAGGATATCATTAAGAATAGGGATATAGTAGTTGAATCATCAAGGTTGCCTGGTGACATGGGTCATCATTTGAGATCGAATGGAGTAAGAAATCTTCTTGTCTTTCCCGTTTTTGTCGACACTCAGCTTTGGGGAGTATTGGTTGTTGATGATTATTTCGATTGTGATCCATTCATTGAACAGGATATCCCTATTATCAGATCGATTTCAAACAATATAGGTATGGCAATAGCCAACAATAAGAGGACTATGGAGCTGCTCTTTTCAAAGGTAAGAGCGGAGCGAAGTAGTAATATGAAGAGTCGTTTTCTTGAGAGCCTTCAGCATGAGATACGTACTCCGTTGAATATAATATATGGATTTCTAGATCTTGTATGTGCTGGTGAAGTTTCGAGTGAGGATAGTGACTCTTTTGTTAGGATTATTCGTCAGAATGGAGATCAGTTGATCTCTACAATAAATGATCTAGTAGAGATCTCGCATATAGATTCAGGTTTGGCTATCTCTTGTAGTGGTATTCTTAATATTGGAGAGATACTCTATATGCTTCTTGATGAGTTTAGACTCGAAAAGAATAGTCGTGGAGTGGATATCAGTGCTATAGTTACAGATGAGTTGTTGAATATTGAGGCTAGCAATGATAAGGATAAGGTTTATGCTATTCTTCGAAATTTAATGATTATCATACTCAAGTATAATAGTTCTGGAAGTGTTCAGATTGGTTGTGAGATAACCCCCATTAGTTATTGTTTTACTATAATAACAACGGGTCTTTATGTTGAACCTACAATAATAAGTGATTTGAACAGAGTTCGTTATAGGGGAGGGATTACATCAATAGAAGAGGAGCCAGTGGCCTTAAAGCTATCACTCATAAAAGGATATATTGATCTGTTAAAGGGTAGTATATCTGTGGTTTCATCACTTTCAAAGTATAGGTTCAAAGTGTGTATACCTTTCTAAGGAAGTTAATATAGAAGAGGCGCAGACCATTGTGATTTGGTCTGCGCCTCTTTCTATTCTATGGTGTGTTTACATCTCATATGTTGCAACTATCACAGCACGTGCTAGAATGTGTCCTGAGATAACAAAGTTTAGATAGGCAGGTGTAGCCTCTTGGTTTACGCCAAGATCCTCAACATCGAGAGCATGAACTACGAAGAAATATCGATGTTCGCCATGTCCCTTTGGTGGTGCCGCTCCAACGAATCGTTTGATGCCAGCGTCATTGCGAAGTTGAAAGGCTCCAGGAGGAAGACTCGAGCCTTCAATGTCGCCAGCTCCAGCTGCTATCTCCGTAGTGGTTGCAGGGATATTAACTACAGACCAATGCCAGAATCCTGATTGGGTAGGTGCATCTGGGTCGAAACAGGTAATAGCAAAGCTTTTAGTATTTTCTGGAAAACCAGACCATGATAGCTGTGGCGATTCGTCTTTACCTCCCTCAACTCCAAAGATTGCTGATAGTTGAGCTGATTTAAGTCTCTCACCCTCTGCTATCTGCTCGCTTGTGACTTCGAAGCTATCTGCTTTTGGAAGTCTTGCAAATGGATTGTTCATCGTGGTTGTGTATTGGTATTGATTAGATATTCAAGATTATGCCTTTTCAGTTGCGCCATATACGCTTAGAGCTAGTCTGCGAACGATAAGAACGAAGAACCCTGTAAGTATAAGGTTTAGAGCAATAGTAAGTACTGAGATGATAAGTAGTGGTCCGCCAAGTCCATAACCTAATGAAAGGAATATGATTGCAGCTCCAACCTCACCACGAGTAAACATACCGATTGATATGGCTAAACGTTCCTTTATGTCGCGATCGCGATAGAATAGAACAGGCACCATCTTACCAATGTTCGAGAGAGCCGTCACCATTACTACGTGGAATAGGAGAGTTCCCCAACTCATCATCTCCATTGAAGAAGTTATAGTAGCTGGGAGGTCATCAAACTTAGCATTTGAATCCATGCCGATAAAGTGTGGCATACTAATACCCACAAGAAGCATGAATAGGTAAGACACAAAATCAGTAACCTTCTCTTCAACCTTGCCGTGTATGTGTTTATGATTCATCATCATACCCAATACGAATGCTGGAAGAAGTACCTCAATGTGTATTGCTCCATCAGCACCATAAAGGCTTTTCGATACCAAGTAAATTGAGTGTGTAGCACCGTATGTTAGTACAGAGTATAGTGCAATGTAGTACCAGTTTTGCTTGAGGTTTAGTCTACCCATATATTTCCATCCCAACCAAAGAAGCATAGTTACGATGAACACAATAACGAAAAGTTGCCATTTGAATCCAACCATCATTATCTGAAGAGGTATCATCAATAGGATAGTGTCTAAGTCGTCAAAGATAGCTAGAACCTGTACTTTGCTGTATATCCATTTACTTTTGAGTCCGGCTGCTGCCAACATAGTGAATAGTATACCAGCAGAGGTAGGAGCAGCAAATCGGCTTAAGAGAAGGTTCTCTTTCCATGCTTCCCAATCTGTGAAATATCCCTCTGGAAGGAGAAACATAAAATATATACAAGTGAATACCCAAGGCATAGCTGCTGTAGCCATTGCCACGAAGTAGTCCAAAGTATAACTCTTGATCTGTCCTTTGTCGATAAGAAACTCGCGCCCTACATTGATCATGATAAAGGCTAAGCACAAATAAAGCATAGGATCGGTTATCATCTTTAGGGTCGAATGAGCATCCCCTAAATGGCCAGGAAGGATCTGAGAGGCGGCCAATCCTCCTATGAGGAAGATGGAGAATAAGAGAATCTTTTGCATAGTGAATAGTTTTGATAAAAATATTTAGTAATATTAATTGTCACAAATATAACACTTTTATAGCTCTAAAGCAACTCATTTTTGTTGAGTTGGATAAAAAGTATCTCAAAAATATCGTTATCTTTGTCCACGAAAAAACTCAAATCTATTATTAACTAACTTGTATAAGCCTAATGGACAAACCATATGTTGTAGGTATTGATATCGGTGGAACAAACACTGTATTCGGTATAGTGGATGCTCGCGGAGCAATACTAAGTAGCGACTCTATTAAGACTCAAGCTTATTTTGAAATTGAAGACTACGTAAATGAGTTATGTGGTCGTATTACCTGCCTTGTTGAAAAAGTTGGTGGTATAGATAAGATTAAAGGTGTTGGTATTGGTGCACCTAATGGGAATTATTTTAAAGGAACAATCGAGTTTGCAGCAAACCTTCCTTGGAAAGGGGTTATTAATCTTACGAAGATGATTACTGCTCGTCTTGGTGTGCCTGCTACGTTGACTAACGATGCTAACGCCGCTGCTATTGGGGAGATGACCTATGGTGCAGCTCGTGGGATGAAAGATTTTATCATGATCACACTAGGTACTGGTGTTGGTAGTGGTATCGTAGCTAACGGTCAGCTCGTGTATGGTCATGACAGCTACGCTGGTGAACTAGGTCACGTGACTGTACGTCGTAATAACGGTCGTCTTTGTGGATGTGGTCGTACGGGGTGTCTTGAAACATATACTTCAGCAACAGGAGTTGCGCGCACAGCACGCGAGATGTTGGAGCTACGTTCAGATGAGTCACTTCTTCGTCTTATTCCAGATCAAGATATTACATCTAAGCATGTATTTGATGCAGCCGCTAAGGGTGATAAGTTGGCGCTAGAGATTTTTGCTTTTACAGGCAATATTCTTGGTGAAGCATTCGCTGATTTTGTGGCTTTCTCTAGCCCAGAGGCATTCATCCTATTCGGAGGATTGGCAAAGGCTGGCAATATGATTCTAGATCCAATACGCAAGAGTATGGAGAAGAACCTTCTTCCTGCTTACCGCAATAAAGTGAAAATTCTTTTCTCTGAAATGAAGGAGAGTGATGCAGCTGTACTTGGTGCTAGTGCATTAGGTTGGGAAGGAAAGTGATTTTTAGACCATTCTGATAGATATATATTTGATATATTATCATATAAGTAAGCCGAAGGGGCTGTTTTGTAGCAAATGCAAAACAGCCCCTTCGGCTTTTATGTTTCATTTTGTAACCTAGAGATAGCATGTCCCCTAAGCTTTAGGCATATGTGTCTAAAAAAAAGAGTGAATAACTCTATTTTTATTGTCAAAATATTTTTGTTTCAATTCAAAACAGATACATTTGTAGGGTATATAAATGATTACTAAAAACAATAATTTTATTAGCTATGAACTTAACGCATATTGAGCATTTGGGTATCGCTGTGAAGAGTATTGAAGCATCAATTCCTTATTATGAGAAGGTATTAGGTCTTAAGTGCTACGCAGTAGAAGAGGTGGTTGACCAAAAAGTTAAGACTGCATTCTTTATGGTTGGGCAGACTAAGATTGAACTTCTTGAAGCTACATCAGAAGAGAGTCCCATCGCTAAGTTTATCGAGAAGAAGGGAGAAGGTATACATCATATCGCTTTTGCTACGGATGATCTAGTTGGTGCTTTGGCTCATTGTGAAGAGCAAGGAGTACAACTTATTGACAAGGCTCCACGCAAAGGTGCTGAGGGTATGAATATCGCATTCCTTCATCCAAAATCTACTGCTAGTGTTTTGACTGAACTTTGTCAAGATCCTAACAAATAATAAATTGACCGTATATATACTAGAAAAAAACTAAACAAATCTAATCGACATGAGTCATCAACTGGAAAAGGTTAAAGAGCTGATTCAACTAAGAGAAAAAGCTCGCTTAGGTGGTGGAGAGAAGAGAATTGCTTCTCAGCACAAAAAAGGTAAATACACTGCTCGTGAGAGAATCGATATGCTACTTGATGAGGGTAGTTTCGAGGAGTTCGACATGTTTGTTACTCACCGCTGCACAAACTTTGGAATAGAGAAAGAGAGCTACCTAGGAGACGGGGTAGTTACAGGATATGGAACCATCGACGGACGCTTGGTATATGTTTATGCTCAAGACTTCACTGTCTTCGGTGGATCGCTCTCTGAGGCATTTGCTATGAAGATCTGTAAAGTGATGGATCAAGCTATGAAGATGGGTGCTCCTTGTATTGGTATCAACGATTCGGGTGGTGCTCGTATTCAAGAGGGTGTTAATGCCTTGGCTGGTTACACGGAGATCTTCCAACGCAATATTCTTGCATCTGGAGTTATTCCTCAGATTTCGGGTATCTTTGGCCCATGTGCAGGTGGAGCGGTTTACTCTCCAGCATTGACCGATTTCAACATCATGACAAAAGGAACTAGTTACATGTTCTTGACAGGCCCTAAGGTTGTAAAGACAGTTACTGGTGAAGATGTGACACAAGAGCAACTTGGTGGTGCTAGTGTTCACTCAACTAAGTCAGGTGTGGCTCACTTCGCTGTAGATACAGAGGAGGATGGGTTGAAGTTGATACGCAAGTTGATTGGATTCCTTCCACAAAACAACCTAGAAGAGGCACCTCTATATGACACTAACGACCCTATCGATCGTCTAGAGGATGGTCTGAATGACATAATTCCAGATAGCCCGAATAAGCCATACGATATGTATGAGGTTATTGGAGCGATTGTTGATAATGGTGAGTTCCTTGAGGTACATCGTGATTATGCTCAAAACATCATCGTTGGTTTTGCTCGTTTCAACGGCCAATCTGTTGGTATTGTTGCTAACCAGCCTAAGGTGATGGCGGGTGTATTGGATATCAACGCATCGCGCAAAGCAGCTCGTTTTGTTCGTTTCTGCGATGCTTTCAATATTCCTTTGGTTACTCTAGTTGACGTTCCTGGATTCCTTCCTGGTACGGGTCAGGAGTATGGCGGTGTGATTCTTCACGGGGCTAAACTTCTTTATGCTTACGGTGAAGCCACTGTGCCAAAAGTTACAGTTACTCTTCGTAAGTCTTACGGAGGTGCATATTGTGTGATGTCGTCAAAACACCTACGTGGTGATATGAACTACGCTTGGCCAACGGCTGAGATTGCTGTGATGGGACCATCAGGAGCCGTTGAGGTTATCTTCTCTAAAGAGGTAGCTGCCTCAGAGGATCCAGCTGCTACTGCTGCACAGAAGGAAGAGGAATACCGCGAGGCATTTGCTAATCCATACAATGCTGCTAAATATGGCTACATTGATGATATTATCGAGCCGCGTAATACTCGTTTCCGCATCATACGTGCTCTTCAGCAACTTCAGACTAAGAAGTTGACCAATCCAGCTAAGAAACACGACAACCTTCCACTTTAATCCAACTTACTGAAGATGAATAGCAGAATAAGCAAAAGTTTTTGGTTAGTTGCATTAGCTATTATTCTCTCTACAGGTCTATCTGCACAACAAGCAATATACCTACGCCTTAATGAGGTGATGACTGAGAATATTGATAACTACCAAGATGACTACGGCAAGCATTCGCCGTGGATTGAAATCTATAATGATTCACCTGGTTCAGTTGATTTGGGAGGGTGTTACCTAACCACAGACATAAACAACCCTAAGATGTACTCTATCCCTAAGGGGGATATTATGACGAAGGTTAAGCCTCGTCAGCACATCATCTTCTGGGCTGACCAGATGCCTGAGCGTGGTACTTTCCACCTGAATTTTACCTTCGACCCAACAAGGTCTAACTTCCTAGCAATATTCGATTCGAATGGTGCTACTCTTATTGATAGTGTTACTATCCCTCCGATGATGGCCAACCAAACGTGGGCTAGAAGCGAAGATGGTAAGTTTGGTGTGTGGAAATTAGCTGATAAAATCACTCCATCCACTAACAACATCATTAAGAGTGGAAATGAAGCGGTAGAGAAGTTCAAGGCAAACGACCCTAAGGGTGTTGGTATGTCTATCACAGCTATGATGGTAGTGTTTGGTGCTCTTTGTATTCTATTCTTTGTATTCAAGTCTATCGGTAAGATAGCTATCGCCATGAGTAAGCGCAATGCAGCTAAGTTAGCTGGTACTCCAGTTAAAGCTTCACCTTCGGATGCATCAGAAGCTTCTGGTGAGGTGATGGCAGCTATTGCTATGGCTCTTTATGAATACAATAATGAAGCACATGATCTAGAGAACACAGTCTTGACTATCAATCGTGTAACTAGAAACTACTCTCCATGGAGTTCTAAGATCTATGGTTTGAGAGATGTGCCAAAGAAAAACTAACCAAATTAACTGAAAAATCCGATGAAAGAATTTAAGTTTAAGATCAACGGAAACGAATATAAAGTAAACGTTGATGCCGTAGAAGATAACGTAGCTCAAATTGAGGTTAATGGTACTCCATATACTGTTGAGATTGAGCGTACTGTAAAGAAACTAAAAACTATCTCACGCCCGGCAGCTGCTCCAACAACCTCAGCTGGCACACCAGTTGTGACACGTCAGTCTGCAGGTAGCACACCAGGTGCTGTTCGCTCACCACTTCCAGGGGTTATCCTTGATGTGAATGTGAAAGTTGGTGATGAGATCAAAGTAGGACAGAAAATCGCTGTGCTTGAGGCTATGAAGATGGAGAACAACATCAATGCAGACAAAGCAGGTAAGGTGATTGAGATAAAAGTAACAAAAGGTGATTCTGTTCTTGAAGGTGCAGATCTAATTATTATTGGATAAACACTATGGACGGAACATTCTTTTCATTCTTGGGTGAAAACTTAGCCGAGTTTATCACCTTCACCGGATTTGCCAATTTCACTTGGCAACACGGTGTGATGATCCTAATCGGATTGATATTCATTACTCTCGCCATTGCCAAAGAGTGGGAGCCAATGTTGTTGATTCCAATAGGATTTGGTATGCTTATTGGTAATATCCCATTCAAAGACGCAGGTCTGCAAGTGGGTATCTACGAAGAGGGCTCAGTGCTTAATATCCTCTATCAAGGGGTTCAGCAAGGGTGGTATCCACCGCTTATCTTCCTAGGAATTGGTGCAATGACTGACTTCTCAGCTCTTATCTCCAACCCTAAGTTGATGCTTATTGGTGCTGCAGCACAGTTTGGTATCTTCGGTGCATATATGATTGCACTATTCCTAGGCTTTGAGCCAAACCAAGCCGGAGCTATCGGTATTATTGGTGGAGCAGACGGACCAACAGCTATCTTCTTATCATCAAAGTTAGCACCTAACTTGATGGGAGCCATTGCCATCTCGGCCTACTCATACATGGCACTTGTGCCAGTGATACAGCCACCGATAATGAGACTTCTGACAACAAAGAAAGAGAGACTTATCCGCATGAAACCTCCTCGTGTGGTTTCGCAGACTGAGAAGATCATCTTCCCTATTGCAGGTATGTTGTTGACTACATTCTTGGTTCCTTCGGGTCTTCCTCTTTTGGGTATGCTATTCTTTGGTAACCTAGTGAAAGAGTCTGGCGTTACTCGTCGTTTGGCTGAGACAGCTCGTGGACCACTTATCGACGTTATCACAATGTTGTTAGGTGTAACAGTAGGAGCCTCAACTCAAGCTACACAGTTCCTTACTATCGATTCAGTTAAGATCTTTGTTCTTGGAGCACTTTCATTCATCATCGCTACATCCACTGGAGTGCTATTTGTGAAATTCTTCAATATCTTCCTTTCTAAGGATAACAAGATCAACCCACTTATCGGTAACTCAGGTGTATCAGCAGTGCCCGATTCGGCTCGTATCTCACACCACGTAGGTCTAGAGTACGATCCATCTAACTACCTTTTGATGCACGCTATGGGTCCAAACGTAGCAGGTGTTATCGGTTCTGCAGTTGCTGCCGGTATCCTTCTTGGATTCTTGATGTAAGAGAAATCAACTTTAGTATATTAAGACTATTATTCTGAAATGAGAGTCATACCTAATAAGGTATGATTCTCATTTTCTTTTATATCACGGCACATAACACACCAGCTTTTTTACTCTACAAATACTCTTTACTTATTATACAAATAACTACATTTGCTAATCAAGATCAATTTAACGACAATTATTCGTTCGTTACACGCATCACCATTGTACAATCTAGAGTTATAATAAAAAGATGAAGATTAGAGTGAATCTGAAAAAAGTAGTTGAGAGAATTAATAGTGTGCTAAAAAATAACAAACCAATCATAGACACCATAGGGGTATTCGTCGGTGTAGGTATGGTACTACTCACGTGGAATACTATACGTATTACACAGAAAACCCTCGACCTATCCCTCAAGCAGTATAGCGACAGACAAGTTCCCGTATGGGATTGGGAGACCAGTGACACCCTCTCGATGGTCACCCTAAGATCTACTACCACAGAGATAAGAGTACAAGTTGCACAAGCTAACTTCCCTCAGCCACTCTTTGAGAGCTTCAGCAGTATAGTTCTCTCACAGCCAGACTTCAACCTCAATCTATCTCTCTTTAGAGAGAAGATCACACAATTATACATGAACAGTGCAAACTACGACCCAAGCAGACCAACAACACTTTATGGAAACCTATTCCCATTTGGTCTAGAGGTAAACTACATACAATATGGAGAGGCAAGATCCGTACGAGGGATATTTGGAATACAATACACCATTGTTCAAGAGCAGCAAATACCACATATAGTTATCAATGGAGTTATTTTCCAAAACTATATAGATACGAATCAGAACCTCACAAAAGAGGTTGATAAGCTGTACCGTGATTATTATGAATAGTATTTTCACTCTCTACAAACAGTGAGACACCACACCACTTTAGTTCAAAGAAAAGCGCGTTTAATCACCCTTGACACATAACCACAAAACCCTCTTATGAGAATAATACATACATCCGATTGGCACATAGGACAGAGTTTTTTTACTCACGATAGAACAGACGAATACAAAAGGCTCTTCGATTGGTTAAGAGAGGTTGTCAAACAGGAGAACCCCGATGCCATCATCGTATCAGGAGATATCTTCGATACAGCCAACCCATCGGCCGCTTCACAGAAAATGCTCTATACACTCCTCAATAGCCTTGTGAGTGAAAACCCCAATCTGGAGATAGTAATCACCTCTGGCAATCACGATTCAGGAGCAAGGCTTCAAGCCCCAAGAGAGATACTCGAGTCTCAGGGTATATATGTTAGAGGTGTAGTTGAGTGGAAAGAGGGTGAGATAGATTGGGATTCACTAATTATACCACTTCATAGAGGCTCCAATCCAGAGGTTACAGCTTACGTCTTAGCTGTGCCTTTTCTTCGTCAAGGAGACCTTCCTATCATACCACGTGATGATATAGACATTAACGACGACAGAGAGTCTGCAGCCGTACGAGAGTTCTACCGTAGGGTAATCTCAAGAGCCAAAGAGATCATAGGGCCAAAGGCAATACCTATCATAGCTATGGGACATCTCCAGGCAACAGGCTCTGAATTCTCTATAGATGATAATTCAGAGCGACACCTCGTTGGAGGGCTCGAGTCTGTACCACCAGAGATATTCGACACATCAGCCGGAGTGGCATACACAGCCCTAGGGCATATACATAAGTCACAGAGAGTATCCCATCGTGAGAGCGTCAGATACTGTGGTTCACCCCTGCCTCTCTCATTTGCTGAGAAGAACTACAAGCATGGAGTAAACCTCGTAGAGATTGACAAAGAGGGGATACCATCCATCACGCGTATTCCATTCCTTGAAAGAGTGGAGATGATAACTATTCCCAATTCTCCAGAGACAATAGAGAACATTATACCACTCCTTGAGGCACTCCCAGAGGGTGAAGCAGATGATAGCTCACCCTTTCTTGAGGTACGAGTGCTGATAACGCAGCCCGACACCACCATACGCTCACAAGTGGAGAGCGTGGTAAAGAACAAATCCGTTAGGCTCTGCCGAATAACAACAAGCTACCCACAAAAGGAGGATCAATCACACGAGAGACAACTCTCTATTGAGGAGTACCGTAAGATATCCCCACTAGAGGTGGCTAAGAGATACTATCGTAGTAAGTACAGCGATGAGATGCCAGCAGAGTTAGAGGAGCTCTTCCGTGAGGCTCAGCAGAGTATCCTCAACGCAGAACAATAGTAATCACACCCCTTACAGAGAAAGAGATGAAAATTCTAGCAATACGTATCGAAAACATAGCCTCCCTCGAGGGGCTACACACTATAGATTTCACGAGTGAACCTCTAGCCTCAGCATCGCTCTTTGCCATTACTGGAGCAACAGGATCGGGCAAATCAACCATACTAGATGCAATAACCATTGCACTCTATACAAATACACCTAGAGTAAAGAGCGCATCCTCTAACGTCAAACTCAAAGATGGTATTCAGCAGTCAGATGTTCGTAACCTCCTTCGTCGTGGTTCGGGTAATGGATATGCCGAAGTGGACTTCGTTGCTCTTAATGGGCTAACATATAGATCTCGATGCACCATAAAGAGAGCACGTAATAAGGCCACAGGTACATTTCAACCCATTTCACTTCAGGTCATAGAACTCAAAAGTGGCAGAGAGCTTCAAGGAACGCTCATACAACTTCGCGAACAACTTGTCGAACTCATCGGTCTCACCTATGAGCAGTTCACCCGTACAGTGTTGCTTGCCCAAGGGGAGTTTGCCAACTTCCTCAGAGCAGGAGATAATGAGAAGTCGGACCTATTGATGAAACTCACAGGCTCGGAGCAGTTCAATAAGATATCTATGGAGATCTACAACAGATCCACAGAACTCACACGTCAACTCAAGGATCTGGAGAATAGGGTTGATCACCTAGAGATACTAAATCCGGATGAGCTTCAAGAGCTAGAGCAATCACTTCTCTCTATTACTTTTATCGATAAAGAGCTAAAAGGCAAGCTAGAGAAGGCTAACGATCAACTCAAATGGTGGAGCGAACAAACAAGTCTCGATAAGCTACACGAAAGCTCCTTGAGTAAGCTTAAACACCATAGTCAGCTCATAGAGCAATCACAGTCTAAGAGACAACTCCTCGATTTGAGCCAACGTCTAGCTCCTTTGCGACAGATAAGGAGTGATATTACTCAACTCCATCTACAGATTCTATCCGCAGAACAGACCATATCCGAACTCTCAATATCCATTGAGAGAATAGGTAGTCAGATCGATGAGGCTAAGCTAAAGCAAGTTGAGGCTAAGAGTAAGCTAGAGAAAGAACAGCAATTGCAGAGTGATCAAGAACCCCTCGTTGAGAGTGCTCGTAAGATAGACAACACCATACAAACACTTTCTACATCACTCGAAAAGCTTGACTCTAGCCTCAAACAATTAAATGCAGAATCGAGTGAGCTATCCCAACAACTAACCACTCAGCAGGAGCAAGAGAAGGGTCTGAAAGAGGCAATAGAGATCATCCTAGATTGGTTTGACAAAAACAGCTCATTCTCATCCCTTGTCCCTAATGCTGTGTTACTGGATCAGAGTATCACTAAGTATTATAAAGATCATCAAGCTCTATCTCAACTCAAGTCTCAGATCTCTAGCACTAGAACTAAAAGTGAAGAAATAGACAAAACTCTCTCACATCAACTAGAGGAGGACAAAGAGATAGAGCAACAGATCAAGCTAAAGAGTGATCAACTAACCCAACTGCGAGCCACCCAGCTCGGTAGTCATGAGGAACTACAGTCAGAATATCAAGAAGTAGAGAAAGAGATAGAGCTGCTTCAGACTGCTCGTGAGAGGATAAAGAGGGTGGAGGAAGCACAGAAAGAGATAGAGCGTATTAGCAATATCATCACTAAGGAGAAACTCTCTCTTAAGGATAAAGAAGAAGAGATCTCACAGATTGATGTTAAGTTACCTTTGCTCAAATCACAACTTGAGAGTGACACAGCTCTTTTCGAACAAGCCGATAGAACCATCTCCACTAGCGTAGCATCTCTGCGATCTACACTCAAACTCCATACTCCATGTCCTGTTTGCGGATCTGAAGATCACCCCTATGCAAATTATCTAGAGGATGAGCTAGTATTACTAGCTAGTGAATTACGTAGCAAACAGCTCGAGAGTCAGGAAAAATATAATCAGACGCTTAACAGTCGTGAAAGATCGATCATTGAGATAGATAGGTCAAAGGAGCAGATAGAAAGCAACACCCAAGAGTTAATCAAACAGAGATCCATTCAAGATAATGAGAGAGAACTATACCATCAATCTCCAATAGGTGGATATAGTGAAGAGGTACTACCCACTGTTGATCAGCTAGATGCCTCTATCAAGCATGGCCTCAACGCTAAAACATCGATAAATGAGCGTATTAACAAGGTGATAAAGCACAATAAGGAGATAGAAAGAGTATCAAATAGTATAAGAGAACAAGAGCAGAGTAGGAATAAACAAAAAGAGAGCATAGAAGCCCGCCGTAACAAACTCAATGAACTAAAGAGGATAGAGAGTCGTGACCAAGCACTCTATGATAATCTACGCTCTGAACTAGCCATACTATACAAACAGCTCAATGAACAATTACAACCACACTTTGAGTATGAAGTATGGGGAGATACATCATTCCTCGAAAGGTTGAGAAGTGTAGCTACACAATGGAACATAAATAAGAAACAACAAGAGGACCACGATAAAGAACTACAAGAGGTTAAGCTAAGGATAGCTACTATTGAGACTAAGCACAAAGGAGTTGTTTATCAGATCATCGAGAGCAAAAAGGAGTATGACAAGGTTAAGCACGATTATGACACTCAAACAGCTCAGCGTAATGCTCTCCTAGATGGATTAAGCGTCATTGATTACCTCAAGATAAACAAACGGAAGATAGAGCTATTAGAGCGTGGTTTGAGTGACGCAAATGATATATACACTCAACTTGACAAGCAACTAAGTCAACAAATGGGATCTCATAAGCAAGCTCAAGACCAGCATAAAGAGTTACTCCACAAGAGTAATGAGACACAGAGTCTGTTCAATGAGTGGATAGTGAGCTATAATAGTAAGCATAGTGACCAATTAACACTCGAGGTGATAGAGAATACACTTATCACTCCCCTCGAAGAGATTGAAAAAATAAGAGAGTATATTGATGATCTTGATAAAGAGCTCACGGTACTCACCACACAGGAGAGACTACATAGAGAAAGCATAAAAAAACACTCAGCCCCGGAGCTTGTTCCAGAGTTGAGTGTCCAGGATATTACTCTTCTCAAGAGTTCCCTTATCACTGATCAAGAGGCTCTACAAAAGAGACACAATGAGTTAAATCACAAGTTGTTCACTCATAATGACAACCTAACCAAGCGTGCAGATGTGCAGAAAAACATAGATGCTATAAAACCATTGAGTGACAGATGGAGTAATCTCAACTCACTCTTTGGCTCTGCACAAGGTGACGCCTTTCGTAAAATAGCTATGGGATTCACTCTCGACTATCTTCTTGAGTATGCAAACATTGATCTTCAGAGGATCAATCAGAGATACCAACTCGAGAGGATAGATGATACTCTTCAGCTGATGGTTGTAGATAGATATATGTGTGATGATCGTCGCTCTGCTGCTTCTCTCAGCGGTGGTGAGACCTTCATCGTATCACTATCATTAGCGCTCGGACTTAGTTCACTAACCTCCGAGAAGATGCAGATTGAGACACTCTTCATAGACGAAGGATTTGGAGCTCTCGACCCCGACACCCTGCGAATGGCCATGGAGGCACTAAACACTCTTCATAGCCAAGGCCGTAAGGTAGGAGTCATCTCTCATGTTCAAGAGATGACCGAACAGATAGCCACTCGCATCGAACTCATCCCACTCGGAGGTGGCTCCTCACGATTAGAGATAAGATAAAACACTACAGCTGCTCTTCCTCTCCATCACTATGGAGAAGGGGAGCAGTTGCTATATCCAGTATACCGCTCAACTGTGCCAATACCACACCATAGTTTGTTATTGCCACACTCTGCTCTTGCGATGCCCTCAAGCGCGAAAGCATATGTCTACGTGTCAACATACATCCTCCGCAGTGTATCACTAGGTCATAAACAGATAGATCATCGGCAAACACCTTTCCAGATACAAACTCTATATGCACATTCTCACCAATCCTACGGCGAAGCGCATTGGGTATCTTCACTCTGCCTATATCCTCGTGCGTACGGTTGTGGCTACAGCTCTCAGCAATGAGTATCCTTGAGCTATCTGTAAGCCTCTCTATCATCTTGGCACCATCTATAAGTAATCTAAGATCACCCTTCTGACGAGCGAAAAGTATTGAGAAACTCGTCAATGCCACTCTACCATCTACTATACTATTTACCTCAGCGAAAACTTGTGAGTCGGTCACGACAAGGTCAACCTTAGGCAGATCGCTCAGCGTGGAAGCAAGCTCCATTGGTGCTACTACCATACACCTAACACCCCTATCGAGAGCCTCACGAATAAGTTGAGCTTGAGGAAGTATCAATCGTCCCTTTGGAGCCTCAGAGTCTATCGGTGCAACCATCACCAGCGTATCACCCTTGTTGAGTAATCCCTCCAAGAGTCCGACCTCCTTCGTCTGGCCCAAAATCTTTTTTATGATAACCTCCTTTAGGCCATCCACAGACTCAGCGTTGGATGAGGTGAGAAAAGTAGCCTCAGGGTATTCCACTTCAAGCTCCTTAGCCCTATCCACACTCACACTATCCATCTTGCTGAATATTAATACGTAATCGAGCTTTTCCTGCGAGAACAGCTCGATAAGCTCCCTATCACTCTGTTTTATACCCTCGCTGCTATCAACTAGAAGTAAAGCCAAGTCACAACGCTTTATCAAGCCCATGGTTCGCTCGCGTCTCATCATCCCAACCTCACCACTATCATCCACTCCCGCACTATCAATAAATAGCACAGCTCCAGCGGGAACTAACTCCATAGCCTTAAAGACAGGATCGGTGGTTGTCCCACAAACATCCGACACAATAGAGACCCTCTCACCAACTAAAGCGTTGAGAAGGGATGATTTCCCACTATTCATTGCTCCGAACAGGCCAATAGTCTTACGGTTCGACTCAGGTGTTCTATTCATATCTACATTATTAATGATTACACAACCATTGTTGCTAAAATAGAGTAGGGGGTGAGCCTACCTATACAAATAGGTCACGCTCACCCTCCTCTATCTTCTCTATAGCACCAATAGTGTACTCTTTGATTTTGCTATTCTCTATCTTCTCTATCTCGCGCTCTATAGCCCCGAAGGCCACCTCACGAAGCTCCTCATCACCATAGTCCATGGCATACTCAGCCAGTGTCATCAAAGCATTAGGCTGACACACCTCTTGTATCTTTCCGGATCTTGCTAGTCTCATGAATCGGTCTCCTGTACGACCACTACGATAACAAGCCGTGCAGTAACTAGGGATGAATCCCTCACGAAGAAGCTCCTTGAGTACCTCGTTGGGCTTACGATCATCCTCAGTCTTAAACTGAGAAGTGTCTCCTCCCTTTGACTCCTCGTTATATCCACCCACACCAGTGCACGACCCAGCACTGATCTGCGAGACACCATAGTGTATCATCTTGCGTCTCAGCTCAGCCGACTCACGAGTGGAAAGAATAATACCAGTGTATGGAAGAGCCACACGTAGTATAGCCACTATCCTCATGAAAGTGTCGTCATCAACCAGATGCTCAAACTCCTCCATCTGCACACCACTAGCTCTCTTTATTCTTGGCACAGATATAGTGTGAAAACCAACCCCATGCCTTGCCTCTAGCTGTCTGTTATGCTCTAGGAGAGCCAATAACTCGAATCTCCAGTCAGCCAACCCAAAAAGTACACCAGCCCCAACATCATCTATACCACCCATCATCGCTCTGTCGAAAGCATCTAAGTGGTAGTGATAATCACTCTTCAGTGACTTAGGGTGCACACTCTCATAGGTAGGCTTATGATAACTCTCCTGAAATAGGATATAAGTACCAATTCCCGCATCCTTGAGCCTACTATACTCCTCAACAGAAGCGGCAGCCATATTGACGTTGATGCGTCTGATAGCTCCCATCTCGCTGTGTGTGTTATATATAGTTTTTATACTCTCAATTATATAGTTAAGATCACAGTTCACAGGGTCATGACCCACTTCGAGAGCCAGACGCTTATGTCCCATCTTCTCAAGAAGAACCACCTCCTGTTGAATCTCACTCATGGTCAGTCGTCTGCGCTTGAACTTATTATCTCTGCGATAACCGCAGTAAGTACAGTTGTTAACGCAGAAGTCGCTGATGTACAAAGGAGCAAACACCACTATTCTATCACCATATATCTGCTTCTTTATCCTGCCAGCAGCCTGAAAGATCATCTCACGTTGCTCCTCACTCTCGGCTCCTATAAGAGTAGCCACATCCTCCATCGAGAGACCTTTGCCACCCTTGGCACGAGCTATCACCTGAGTCAACTCCTCATTACTCACCCGAGGCTTCTTGACCAACAACTCCTCAATCAAGGCATGGTCAATAGCTGTTATTCTCTCACTCTCCATAATTTATGATCCCCTCTCTCCATGTTAGCGACATAACCATACGAGGCAATATCCATTTTTATTCTCTTCAACTCTTCACCAGACTCCTCACTAATAAACCTCTTACCATCGTATAGCGTATACTTACATCTCGTGGCAAAAGGCGAGAGGTTAGGCATAATGACATTAGCACCAGCATCGAAAGCTCTCTTGCGCCCTTCGGGGTGAAGTGTGCTCACGGCTGTTGTCGCTGGAATAAGTGCATCCGGAAGCATTATTCGTATCAGTGATATAAGTAGGAGTGTATCCTCAAGTGAACCAGCCGGATGGTTAGCCATCAAAGTAGCACTCTGAGGGATGAATGGGCCCATACCAACCATCTCAGGCTTGAGGTCTCTTAGGAAGAGTATCTCATCGATATACTCCTCCACACCCTGACCCGGTAGTCCTACGAGAAACCCAGCACCTGTCTGATAGCCAATATCTTTAAGTAGCTTTAGTGACTCTACTCTGTTTTCAAAGCTCATGCCCGGATGTAGAGTGTCATATATCCTCTTTGAGGAGCTTTCATGACGAAGCAAGTAGCGGTCAGCTCCAGCCTCAAAGAGTCTCTCAAATGACTCTCGCCCTCTCTCTCCCAATGAGAGTGTTATAGCCACACCTTGGAATCGAGACTTAATATCACCAATAAGAGCAGAGAGTATCTCGTCAGTAAACCAAGGATCTTCTCCCCCTTGCAAAACAAAGCTTCTGAAACCGAGGTCATACCCCTTAGCCACACACTCTATTATCTCCTCCGGAGTCAATCTATATCTCTCAACACTTCTTATCTCTCTATTAATACCACAATAGATACAACTCATCCTACAGAAGTTAGATATCTCTATCAACCCTCTAAGGTAAATCCCATCACCATATTGCTCATTACAAATCCCTCGAGCTAGAGCCATCAACTCCTCTCTCGTCTGATTATCTATCTCACTCATCAAGCTCTTGAGCCCCATAGGAGATAGAGATCTAATTTCCTCTGCATTCAACATATTAATATCAATATCTTTTATACTACATTTGTTATGTAGCTACAGTAACAAATCAACACTCAAAAGTATGCTTTCTTAATCAAAAAACCATATCTTTTACCAAAGAGAATTGCAAAAAGTATATACAGGGATAAAATTAATAGTGAACCAGCCACCCTTTTTATCCATTTTAATAATGCGAAATAGGGCAAATCTTAATAGAAAAGTGTAGTTTTGCGTTCGCTTGATAATGTAAATTACTATAACTATATAGAACTAATTGATGCTGCAAAAGAGTAAATATCTTATTACCTTTGTGTTGCTACTTGCCACCTGGCAGATAGCAGCCACAGGTAGACCCAATATATCTAGAGGCATGGAGCTCCCAGCTAAGGACTCTCTAGCCATTGTGCAACCTCAAAACAGACAAGAGACACTTAGCCAGATTGCCGATACTACCAAAAGGCAGAGAGCCTTGGTTGATCCTATCAGCAGAGACTCTCTCACGGCAGACACAGCCGCAGTAGACACCACGGCGGTCAAACCAGAGAAGAAGAGTGCTTTTGACGATGTGGTCAACTACCAAGCTCAAGACTCGATAATCTTCTTCGGCACAAACAATGCCACACTCTTCGGCAAAGGTAAGGTGACCTACCAGGACATAGAGCTTGATGCTGACTTCATACGTATGAACATGGATAGCTCTGTGGTGTATGCCTCAGGTGTCCCTGACTCAACGGGTAAAGATCTCGGTCGTCCTGTATTCAAACAAGGACAGGAGTCGTATGAGTCAACTCGTCTGCGATACAACTTTGTAACCCAAAAAGGATTTATCAATAACGTTATTACCCAGCAGGGTGAGGGTTACGTCGTGGGAACACAGACAAAGAAGATGGAAAATGACGACATGTACATGCTCGATTGTCGCTACACCACTTGCGACCATCACGACCATCCACACTTCTACCTCAACCTGACCAAAGCTAAGGTGAGACCCGGAAAGAATATAGTGACAGGACCAGCATACCTCGTTTTGGCTGATGTACCACTGCCCGTGGCTCTCCCATTCGGATACTTCCCTTTCAATAAGACCTACTCCTCGGGTATTATCATGCCAACCTTTGGAGACGAACTATCTCGTGGATTCTATCTCTCAAACGGAGGATACTACTTCGCCATAAGTGACTATGTCGATTTAGCATTGACAGGAGAGATATACACCAAAGGGTCATGGGGATTAAATGCTCAGTCTACCTATAGCAAGAGATACAAGTTCAACGGTAACTTCAACATAGGCTACACAGTAAATATCACCGGGGATAAAGGATTGCCCGACTACGCTAAGTCCAAAGACTTCAAGATCAACTGGACTCACACGAAAGATATCAAGGCAAACCCAAACCTAGACTTCTCGGCCAGTGTCAACCTAATGACCAGTAGCTATGATAGAAACAACATAAATAGCTACTTCGATCCAAACAGTTACACCAATAGCACTAAGAGCTCTAGTGTATCTCTAGGCTACCGCTTCCCAAACTCACCATTCTCGATAACCACATCGATGCAGGTGACACAGTCAACGCGCGACTCCACACTAGCGGTAACACTCCCAGATCTTACCATAGCCATGAGCCGTATCTACCCCTTTAAGCGCCGAAATGCCATAGGCAAAGAGCGCTTCTATGAAAAGGTATCTCTGGGTTATACCGGACTTATACGTAACAGTATTACAGCTAAGGAGAACGAGTTCTTCGAGAAGAACGTTTTCAAGGATTGGCGTAATGGTATGCAACACTCCATACCCGTTTCAGCTTCATTCTCCTTGCTCAAGTATATCAACCTAACACCATCATTCAACTATACCGAGCGATGGTACTCAAACAAGGTTAACGAAGCGTGGGACGAGACCAACATGGAGATGCTCAAGGATACAACCTATGGATTCTATAGAGTATACAACTACAATGTATCCCTATCGGCACAAACCAAACTATACGGTTTCTACAAACCACTGCCAAAGCTCTTTGGCAACAAGGTAGAGATGATACGTCACGTCTTCACCCCTCAGGTGAGCGTCTCAGGAAACCCCGACTTCTCCAACCCACGCTACGGCTTTTGGAAGAGCTTCGACTATGTCAACTCTTCAGGAGAGACCGTCACACGTAAGTACTCACCCTACAGCAATGGGCTATTCGGCACAGCACCATCCACCCAAAGCGGTAACGTCTCTTTTAGCTTTGCCAACAACCTAGAGATGAAGCTCAAGAGCGATAAAGATACCACAGGGTTCAAAAAGGTGAGTCTCGTCGAGAACCTTACCGCAGCCATGAGCTACGACTGGACACGCGACTCACTCAATTGGAGTAACCTCAATGTGAATGCTCGTTTCAAGATCACAAAGAACTATACCCTCAACCTCAATACAACGTGGGACACATACATGTATGGGCTCAACGAGGCAGGCAATCCAGTTCAGATCAACAAACTACGCATACTCAACGGTAAGGGGTTAGGAAGACTTCGCCAAACATCCTTCAATTTCGACTACACCTTCAACAACGACACCTTCCGCAAGAAGGAAAAGAAGAAGAAGGACGATCCGAATCAAGAGGGACAAGATAGTTCGATGGGAGACAACCCATTCGATAATCAGCGAAACGAGTCCGCCGTAAAGAAGGAGTCCACACCATCAGGTGTAGATGCTGACGGCTACCAAACCTTCAGCTTCCCTTGGAGACTATCCTTCAACTACTCCCTAGGTATGGCATATGGCACTTTCAACAAACAGCGCATGGAGTATAACTACAAGCTCACACACAACCTCTCGGCAAACGGAGATATAACCTTTGCCAAAGGGTGGCGCTTCAACCTCAACACCAGCTGGGACTTTGAGAAGAACCGTATAGCATACATGAACTGCGGTATCACTCGCGACCTACACTGTTGGGGCATATCAGCCAACTTCATACCAATAGGCCCGATGAAATACTACAACGTATCAATCTCCGTCAACTCATCACTACTTAAAGACCTTAAGTATGAGAAACGAAGCAACCCTCGCGATGCTATGGATTGGTATTGATAACTAACAATAGAACTAATGGCATTGAGTCGCACTTTTGTGCCACTCAATGCCATTACTGTTTCTATATGCATAACTAAATATTATATCTTTACCACCACAAACACTATCACAACTACATGGATGAGGTGAAAGAGATTATTCCCTTGAAACCTACATCCACAATCAACAAAGAGAGAACTATGACTAATAGACTACGAAGAGCAATCCGACAACTAATCAACTACCATCTCCCCAACCTACGCCATAAGACCACCGTGGTCTTTAAAGGCAAACACCCCACATTCAATCAGAGAACCATCTTCACAGGTGAGGGGCGTGTAGAGATAGGGGATATATGCATGTTCGGATACCAACCAGGAGGATTCCACCATGCAGGCCAGATAGAACTCCAAGCCCGCACACCAAACTCAACCATCACCGTAGGACGTGATGTACTAACCAACAATAACATATTTATCGTTGCATGCAATAACATAACCATAGGGGAGAGAACAATAATAGGGCAATACGTGACCATCATGGACCACGAAGCACACGGCACTCATCCAGAGCAAAGACGTCAGATGGGTCAAGTCGGAGAAGTAACCATTGGTCAAAACGTATGGATAGGAAACAATGTAGTGATACTCAAGAACACTAATATTGGAGACAACTGCATAGTAGCAGCAGGAGCTGTCGTCTCAGGCCAATATCCCGCTAATTGCATCATCGGTGGAGTACCAGCAAAAGTAATTCGTGATACTTTAGCATAATAACCCTCTGTAAGCAGAGCGCCCCGTGGATGCCAAGCGTAGAGGTAACGAAGCTCCTATCCGTGTAGATCCGTGGATAAAAAAGATAACCAAGCGTAGAGGTAACGAAGCTCCTATCCGTGTAGATCCGTGGATAAAAAAGATAACCAAGCGTAGAGGTAACGAAGCTCTTATCCGTGTAGATCCGTGGATAAAAAAGATAACCAAGCGTAGAGGTAACGAAGCTCCTATACGTGAAGATCCGTGGATAAAACTCTTAAGTTAGTAGGTTAGTTGGTTAGAGGGTTAGAATTTAGATCTGCGTAATCTGCGTAATCTGCGAGAATAATTCAACACGTAGCGTAGATGTAACGAAGCTCTTATCCGATAGATCCGTGGATAAAACTCTTAGGTTAGGGGGGTAGTGGGTTAGGCAAAACAAGATCAGCGTAATCTGCGAGATCTGCGAGAATAATTCGCATTTTGCTCTTTATCCCTGAAAGGGTAACCCACAACAAAAAAAGATGGTCCGAGGCAAATCCCCAGACCATCTACATATTATCACACCATTGAAGAATACCCCCCAACAGAACGAAACACTACAAATTACTCCTTGATATTAGGAAGCTGCAAACCGAATCCCA
>JBOFUP010000071.1:0-1437 GCA_051652645.1 Bacteroidales bacterium | reverse complement strand
TAGGATCTATCTCATAGGCTGCAACATATTCCTTGAGAGCCTTTTTCTCTCTGCCCATCTCCTCATATTTCTTTGCAAAATCTTTATGAGCCAGATATATATCCAGATCCAGGAATATTGCAAAATCATAATTCTGAGCCGCTTCTCTTATCATTCCCATTCTAGAGTAGGCATTTCCTAGAAGAAAATGGAGAAAAGGCGCCCGCGGATCTAGATCCGCAGCCTTTTCTAAAAGTTCTACAGCTTCCTTCAATTCATCTTTCTCATAATAAAGATAACCTAAAAAACCTAAAAAATCCGAATTTTTAGGTTCTAACGATATCAGCTTTTGATAAATTTTTATAGCACCGTCAATATCCTCCATATAATATAGGAGGGAAGCCAGTTTTTTCAAAAGCTTCTTGTCTCCAGGCTCTAGAAGAAGAGCTATTCTAATTTCAGCTTCCTCATTCTTCAGCATCTCTGTATTTTTATCTCTATAATTTCTAAATATCTTTGTTTTCAACATCTCCATCACCACTCTTAAAGTTTTCAATGATACCCTGTTGAAATAATTATAACATACTTTTACTTTTTCTACGAATAAAAAAAAATCGGGTATATACCCGATTTTTATATAAAATTACTTAGCGTCTTTAGCTAATTGAGCTAGTTTTGCAAACTCAGCAGCGTTGTTAAGAGCGATATCAGCTAGTACTTTTCTGTCTAGTGTGATTCCAGCTTTCTTAAGTCCGTTCATAAGAACAGAGTAAGTAAGTCCGTTGATTCTTGCAGCAGCGTTGATTCTGATGATCCAAAGCTGTCTCATTTTTCTCTTTCTTACTAGTCTATCTCTTGTTGAGTATACTGCAGCTTTAGTTACTGCTTGGTTAGCTTGCTTGAAAACGTCACCAGACGCACCTCTAAATCCTTTTGCCGCTTTTAAAACTCTTTTATGTCTTCTTCTTCTTACTATTCCAGTTTTAACTCTCATCTGTTATTTTCCTCCTATCACTAATCTACTTTAGTTATTTATATTATAACCTTATTATCTTCCTACTCCGTATGGTAATAGAGCTTTCATGTGCTTTTCTAGAGTCTCAGTTACAACTCCGTCTTTCTTAAGGTTGTTCTTTCTCTTTCTAGACTTCTTTGTTAAGATGTGGCTCTTTCCAGAGTGCTTGATTACGAACTTTCCAGTTCCAGTTACCTTAATTCTTTTTGCAGCTCCTCTATGAGTTTTCATTTTTGCCATTTGTGTGTTTCCTCCTCTTTTCAATATCGATTATTTCTTTTTAGGTGTAAGTATAAGGTGTTTCTGCTTTTCCCTATATTTTTTGTCCACCTCTGCTATTTCAGCAAATTTATCTGCGATCATATCTAGCGTATCTAACCCTAAATCTGCGTGCATTCTCTCTCTTCCAAAAAGAGTCAGTGTAACTTTTACTTTATGGTCTT
>JBOFUP010000070.1:0-2492 GCA_051652645.1 Bacteroidales bacterium | reverse complement strand
TATCTAATCTGACTTTCAAGTAAACCATAACGTCCAACCTTGTTAAACTCTACACGGTTCTTGACACTACCACGGTAACTGAATAAAGGTTCTTCAGTGTTCATCATGAAGTAACAATCTTCAACTTCTGGGATGTTAGCCCAACCTTTGAAGCTACTACCTGTTAGTTTGTCTTCTACTTGAAGAGCCTTAACCAAGGGATGGTCTGGACCACAAACAGTTTCAGGTTGTGTACGAGCAAAACTGATCATACCTTTAAAGTCAGAGATATCAATAGTAGCGTTGTTCAAGTTCATGTTACAGCGAACAGTAACTGTTTTGTTCACACCACTAAGTTTAATAATACCATTGCCTGGGGCTGTCAAAGTACCGTTGTACCCGTACACTGTATTACAAGCACGAATGAAAGCATCTGTATCGTCTGTTACACCATCACAGGTAACACCAAAGTTTCTTACATCGTACTTATTACCAGTCTCCATAGGAGCACCAAGTTCAGGTAGTGTAGGTTTGTTACCAGAGTGGTAAACACGATGCCAATCACCACCATTAGCAAAAGAGTCATTGAAACCTCTCCACCAAAGATTCTTACCACGGAAGTCACCAATCATTTGCCATGCAGTATCACCAGCAGCCTTAACGTTTAACATCTGAGAGTATGTTGGCTTGCTACCACCAAGTTCATCTTCTGGTCCGTTAGTATAGTTAGAACTGATTCGGTACATACCTGGGTCTTTAACTGAGTTTAAATCACCATCGAATTCTTCAGCAGTAACTGCACCTATTTCCAGAGGAGAAGGTTTGTTACTAGGTGAATAAACTGATTCCCATGTATTCCATTCATTCTTATCTCTAGTTCTGAAAGCCATCTTCTTACTATTGTGGTTAGCTTGAATTTGTAACAGTTGACCCGTACCGTCAGAACCACCAGCTCTTGCTGCTTGTAGGAATGGAGAGTAGTTGCTATAAGCACCAGCAGAAGCACCACCAGAGTTAAATGCACCACCTTTAATCTCTGGAGAGTTCATACTGGCAATGTCTTTACCAGCAGCACCAACACCATAATTTAGGTTAACAGCTTGTACTTCTGAAGCAGTAGGTTTCTCATATTCAGAGTAAATCTTAACCCAAGAAGTCCAAACACCTTTGTTACAGGTACGCATACGAGTTTTATTATCAGCAGCACAATAAGCTGTTTGGGTTAAGTAAGTAGTGTTATGAGGGTGTACAGCAATAACACCAGCCACAGTACCAAAACACCAATTCTCACTATTACCAGCAACACCATAAGAGCCAGCACTTATTAATGTATTACAATCAAGAACAGCACTTGGAAGATGTTTCAAAGCACCATTAACTTTAACATCTTGGAGTAGATCATTAGCTTCAACATCTTGTAGTCGAGCTAAGATAGGACTTAAATCAACACTCCCACCACCAACACCACCACCAAGTTCTAGGTTTTCAATCCGAGCTTCATGGTCTCTAATGTCTGCATCTTGAGAAGTGTTTACATTTTTAACGATATCCAAAGAAGCAGATAAAACAGAAACACGCCCATCAGTAGAACCTAAATCTGTTTTAACAAGATCAGCCTTAGTCTCCACTGCTGCAATAGCTGTACCTAACGCAGTAGCATTTCTTTCAATATCTACAATGCTGACACGGTTATCAGCAATCTTACCTTCTGAGGCAGTTACACGTGTTCTGATTGAACCTATAGTAGACAAGTCACCACTTTCAATAGCATTTAATCTATTACCGTGAGAACGGATAGAGGTTTCATGTGCAGCAGTAAGAGTTTCTAGAGGTTCTAAATCTACATCTAGCTTATCTTCTAAAGCTTCTAATCTATTGTTTTGTGTTAAGTCACTGGCCTCTAGGTTGAAAACCTTGTTAGTGAAATTATCATAACCTGGAGGTGATCCAGAAACAACACTGATAAATTCCACACCTTGTTCATTGTCATCAACTGCTAAAAGTTTACCTCTCATGTTACTATAAGAAGTAGGTGTATCTAGCAAATCAAGTAAAGCAGAAGAACTACCTCCGCCACCACCTCCTCCAAGTTCTAAAGAAGAGATTCTTACATCGTGTTTTACAATATCATCTTCAACAAGACCTACTCTGGTTTCAATGGCAGTTGTATCAATGTTCACATCAGAACACTCCACCAAACTACCACTTGGATTTATCTTTAAGAATTTACCAGAGTTAGAAGGTTTCACAATATCATGAAGGTTGGTAACTCGGTCTTTATGATCCTTACCTAAAGCATGTAGGTTCTTTGCAGCTAGTGATGTTTCTAAGTGAGTACCATCTTGTGATTTTGTTTCCAAAACAGCTATCTTATTATTAGCACTAGTTGAAGAAGCTTCTAAAGTTCGAATCTTACCTTCAGCAGTAGAAACCTTACCAACAACAGCATCGTGTGAAGATTTCAAAGTGTTATGACCACTGATGAGTGGGTCAAAAGTTCTTGTTTTAATATC
>JBOFUP010000069.1:0-8855 GCA_051652645.1 Bacteroidales bacterium | reverse complement strand
CTGCTGTTTAATTTGTAACTGAGCTACAAGTTTTAACAGCTAATGTTAGAAATATGCCCTAAAAAGTTATACTTTTAGGGCGTTTTTTTTAGCTAGTAATAATATAATTGAGAGGAAGTGACTCCTCAAACCTTATAGATATATGAAGAAATACAATGCTGTAATAACTGGGGTAGGCTTTTATGTTCCAGACTATGTCTTGACAAACCAAGAGCTTACCACAATGGTAGACACGACAGACGAGTGGATAATGACTCGTATTGGCGTTAAAGAGCGAAGAATACTTAAAGAAGAGGGAGCTGGCACATCATATTTAGCAGCTGAATCTATTAAAAATCTATTATCCAAGAGTGGAGTATCACCACAAGATATAGATTGTGTTATCTGTGCTACCTCTACACCCGATCATCGTTTCCCCTCAACAGCCTCTATTGCTGCAGAGAAGTGCGGCATAAAAAACGCATTCTCGTTCGATCTATCAGCAGCTTGTAGTGGATTCATATATGGTCTTGATGTTGCATCTGGACTAATCTCTACTGGTAGATATAAGAAAATACTACTTGTTGGTGCAGAGAAGATGTCATCAATGGTCGACTATACAGACAGAGCAACATGTCCTATATTCGGAGACGGAGCTGGAGCTGTGCTTCTTGAGCCAACAGAAGAAGAGTTTGGAGTTATGGACTCTGCTCTATATACAGACGGAGTAGGATATCCTCACCTTCAGATGAAAGCAGGGGGATCTGTCAGACCAGCCTCCCACGAGACTGTTGACCAACGACTTCACTATGTGTATCAAGAGGGACAAGTTGTATTTAAGTATGCAGTATCTAAGATGGCAGAAGCCTCGGCCGAGATATTGGAACGCAACAGCTTAACTCAAGAAGAGATAGCTTGGTTCGTGCCACACCAAGCAAATATGAGAATCATTGAAGCAGCACAAAAGCGAATGGGATTACCTCGCGAGAAAGTTATGGTAAATATCGAGAAGTATGGCAACACTAGTGCGGCGACACTTCCAATCTGCCTTGCAGAGTATGAATCAAAACTTCGCAAAGGCGACAATATCATTCTAGCTGCTTTCGGTGCAGGTTTCACTTGGGGGGCAACATATCTCAAATGGGGATATGACCCAAAGTAATCGAAGACACAAGATATAAGAAAACAGAATAAACACGAGGACACAAAGATTCAGATCCACCAACTGGAACTGCATCTCTGTGTCTTTGTCTTTAATAACAGACTATAATAATATGCACAAAGCAGGTTTTGTTAATATCGTGGGTAACCCCAATGTAGGGAAATCCACACTTATGAATGCCCTTGTAGGTGAGCGAATATCGATCATCACATCTAAGGCACAGACTACCCGTCACCGCATTATGGGTATTGTTAACACTGAGGATATGCAAATTGTCTACTCAGATACCCCAGGAGTACTAAAGCCAAACTACAAACTGCAAGAGTCTATGCTCAACTTCTCACAAGGAGCTCTCGTTGATGCAGACGTTCTACTCTATGTGACTGACGTATATGAGCAGTTTGACAAACACGCAGATTTTCTTGCACGAGTTCAAAAGCAAGAGATGCCAGTGTTGTTGATTATCAACAAGATTGACATGACAGACCAATCAAAGCTTGAAGCACTAGTTGCACAGTGGAGAGAAGTGCTTCCAAAGGCAGAAATCATTCCTGTTTCAGCCAAAGAACGCTTTAATCTAGAGTACATACTACGTCGTATTCAAGACCTACTACCAGAGTCACCCCCATTCTTTGACAAAGATGCAATGACCGATCGTCCTGCACGCTTCTTCGTGACAGAGATTGTACGCGAAAAAATCCTTCTACACTATGAGAAAGAGATCCCATACGCTGTTGAAGTAGGAGTAGAGCAGTTCAAAGAGCACGACGGACGAATCGATATCATGGTTGTTATCTACGTTGAGAGAGACAGTCAAAAAGGAATTATCATAGGCAAGGGAGGTAGCTCACTAAAGTGGGTAGGTACCGAAGCACGTAAAGATATGGAAGCATTCTTCGAGAAGAAAGTATTCCTTCAGCTATATGTAAAGGTCGAAAAAGATTGGAGAAGCCGCGAAAGAGCTCTAAAGAGCTTTGGTTACAATCAGGATTAACTAGATTTTAATCTTTAGATATCCAATTAATTACTATCTTTGCAGGCTTTTAGCAAAATAACAAACGCGCTGGGGCTCTATTCACATAGAGGTACTCCAGGAAATAATTGAAAAGAATATGGCAAATATTGTTGCAATTGTCGGTCGTCCCAATGTGGGCAAGTCGACCCTGTTTAATCGTTTGACTAAGACTCGTCAAGCAATCGTAAATGAACAGGCTGGGACGACGCGTGACCGCCACTATGGTAAGGCGGAATGGTGCGGTCGAGAATTCTCGATCATCGACACAGGTGGATGGGTAGTTAACTCCGAAGATGTATTCGAAGAAGAGATCAACAAGCAGGTTTCCATCGCTATGGAAGAAGCTGATGTGATACTATTCGTTGTTGACACTATGAATGGAACAACAGACCTTGACCAAATGGTTGCTCGCACACTGCGTCAATCAAACAAGGAGGTTGTACTAGTAGCAAATAAGTGTGACAACTACGACCTTCAGTACCAAGCTTCAGAGTTCTGGAACCTAGGTCTAGGCGAGCCATTCCCACTTTCTGCTATCAACGGCTCAGGTACAGGAGATTTCTTGGACCTTGTAATCTCAAAATTCCAAAAACCAGCCGAGGAAGCACCACAAGATGACCTGCCAAAGTTTGCAATTGTAGGGCGTCCAAATGCAGGTAAATCATCAATACTAAACTCATTCATCGGCGAAGAACGTAACATAGTTACCGACATCGCTGGAACTACTCGCGACTCCATCTACACACGATACAGCAAATTTAACTTTGACTTCTATCTAGTAGATACAGCAGGTATACGAAAGAAAGGTAAAGTACACGAAGATCTTGAGTACTACTCAGTAATACGTTCTATCAGAGCTATCGAGAATTCAGACATATGTATTTTGATGATCGACGCTACGCGCGGTGTAGAGAGTCAAGACATGAACATCTTCTCACTTATACAGAAGAACCGCAAAGGACTAGTTGTTTGTATCAACAAGTGGGATCTTGTGGAAGACAAATCAACAAAAGCAATCAAAGAGTTTGAGAATGCAATTCGCGAACGCTTTGCCCCATTCGTTGATTTTCCTATCATCTTCACATCGGCTACAACAAAGCAACGTATCTTCAAAGTGCTTGAGACAGCCGTAGAAGTATATCAAAACCGCAAGAACCACATCTCAACGAGCAAGCTCAATGAATTCTTCTTGCCATTGATTGACAACTATCCACCTCCTGCACACAAAGGCAAATACGTTAAGATAAAATACGTTACGCAGCTTAAAGACACATTTGTGCCTAGCTTCGTTTTCTTCTGTAACCTTCCTCAGTGGGTTAAAGATCCATACAAACGATTCCTTGAGAACAAAATTCGTGCTACTTGGAACTTCACTGGAACACCAATCAACATCTACATACGCGAGAAGTAGTAGATAAGGCACATATAAACAAAAAAGCGGAAGCCACTCAGAGGCTTCCGCTTTTTTTTATTCTGAACTAAACTTCGTACATTTGTATAATTTCAAATGTAGAGAACCACACAACGATATGCAGAGCTACCCATCACAACTTCTTGAGAAAGCCGTAAACGAATTCTCAAAACTCCCAGGAATAGGACGCAAGACAGCCCTTAGGCTAGTGCTTTTTCTTCTCCGTCAAGACAAAGAGATGGTAGAAAACTTCGCAAACACGATCAATAGGTTAAGACAAGAGGTACTATACTGCCGAGAGTGTCATAATATATCCGATGCTGAGATATGCCCAATATGTTCAGACAGAAGTCGTGAAAGCGGTGTAATATGCGTTGTCGAAAACATAAAGGAGGTGATGGCCATCGAAAATACCAGACAATTCAGAGGATACTACCACGTTCTAGGTGGAATAATATCCCCGATGGACGGCATTGGACCAGCCAATTTGCAAATTGAGTCACTCATTGATAGGGTCAAAACAGGCAATGTTAAAGAGATTATTCTTGCTCTAAGCACAACAATGGAAGGAGACACAACCAACTTTTATATCTTTCGCAAGCTCGCACAATACGATGTAAAGGTCAGCACCATTGCAAGAGGAGTCTCCATAGGCGACGAAATAGAATACACAGACGAGATCACC
Source organism: Bacteroidales bacterium (assembly GCA_051652645.1). Taxonomy (GTDB): domain Bacteria; phylum Bacteroidota; class Bacteroidia; order Bacteroidales; family UBA7332; genus UBA7332. The sequence goes on along the minus strand of JBOFUP010000069.1, from coordinate 4,603 downwards.
CTCGGACGATCAATAATAAACAGAATGCCATTTCAAGAGACATTCAAACTTTGAATACCAATAAAACAGACATCAATGAAGCTATCCATAATAATTGTAAACTACAACGTCAAACTAATGCTCGAACAGTGCCTCTACTCTATAGAGCGCTCCATGCAGCCTTTGCCTAAAGAGAGCTGCGAGGTGATTGTTGTGGATAACAACTCACAAGATGGATCAATAGAATATCTTAAGCCACTATTTCCTCGAGTTACTTTCATTGCCAATAATGAGAACCTAGGATTTGCAAAAGCAAACAACCAAGCACTGCGTATCTCAAATGCACAATACAAACTACTTTTAAATCCAGACACTCTACTCAGCGAGCAAACACTTATCAAAGTATTGGAGTTTATGGATTCCACACCAGATGCAGGAGCCGTTGGTGTTAAAATGATTGACACATACGGACGGTTTCACCCTGAGTCTAAACGCTCATTCCCCACACCATGGAATTCACTATGCAAGATGTTTGGAATTTCAACACTAATGCCAAACTCCAAAATATTCGCACGCTACCATCTGCGATATCTCGACAAGGATCAGATACATCAAGTAGATGTACTCAGTGGTGCTTTCATGATGCTACGAGATGAGACACTCCAAAAGTGTGGTCTTCTCGACGAAGCATTCTTTATGTATGGAGAGGATATAGACCTAAGTTATCGAATTCAACTCTCTGGATACAAAAACTACTACCATCCAACCACCATACTACACTACAAAGGAGAGAGCACCAAGAAGAACTCTCTGCGCTACGTAAAGATATTCTATGGAGCAATGCTGATATTCTTCCGCAAACACTATCCACACTATAATATCCTATTCACCCTCATCATACGAATGGCAATTATATTCAGAGCATCACTCTCCAGTTTCAAGAGATTATTCCTAAATAACTCCAAGCAAGGAGCGCAAGAGAATGGAATACAAAATCTACAGTGTTATATCAAACCAAGTGAATCCATTGCTATGCAGTTTGATAAGATGCAGATAACACCAGGACCTAAGTATAAGATTGAGATAACAAACTAAAACCTATATCCATGACATCACAACTATTAAACAACAAAGAGATACGACTTCGCGCAATAGAGCCAGAAGATCTAGAACACTTTTATAGATGGGAGAATGACACTACTCTTTGGAGTACAGGTACAAACGTCGCTCCAGTATCCAGATTTGCACTTCGTCAGTATATAGAGAGCACTCTCTCGGCAGATCTGTACACTTCACACGATATTAGACTAGTAATAGAGAGAGTCGCTGATAAGCAGGTTGTTGGATCGGCAGATCTTTATGATATAGACCATCACCACCGTCGAGCAACTATTGGCATACTTATAGATCCAGAGTTTCAACAGCAAGGCTATGGCAAGGAAGCACTTGAACAACTAAAGATATACGCAACACAATTCCTATCAATAGAGAACCTGCACGGCTATATTTCAGTAAATAATAATCACTCAACAAAGCTATTCCTAAATGCTGGATTCACAATAAGCGGCACCCTCAAGAGATGGATTAGAATAGGCAATGAGTACGAAGACGTAAATATTATTCAATACCTAGCTACAAAGCAGTAATGAAGCAATCCATAAATAGTATTAAAAATTGGACTGACACTCCAATTTTACTATTTTTGTCAAGCTAAAAATTTGAATACAACAAACAATTATGAATAGTAACAGAAAGCTAATCTTCGTAATCGCCGCACTAGTGGGACTTCTCCTAGCTGGAGCTATCTACATCACAATGCAGCATCGCACCATCAGTGATATGTCTCAAGAGTTTGACATACAAAAAGAGGAGCTAGAGACAGAGTACGAACAACTAGCTGTACAGTACGAAGGATATAACAACATAAGCGTTCAGAATGACTCACTCATTGAGCTACTAGATAATGAGAAGATGAAAGTCCAACGACTGCTCGAAGAACTTAAAACTGTAAAATCCACAAACTCACGACGCATCAATGAGCTAAAGAAAGAGCTCTCAACTCTGCGAAACGTTATGAAGAGCTATATTATACAGATAGACTCTCTAAACCAAGCAAATGCTAGACTCAGAGAAGAGAATACTCAAGTGAAAGCCAGATACCAAGCTGCTACACAAACAGTATCATCTCTTAATAAAGAGAAAGAGAAGCTATCACAAAAAGTTAATCTAGCCTCACAGCTACAAGCCGTTAACATTCATGCTGGAGCAATTGACAAGCGAAATAAGAATACAGATAGACTTTCTAGAGCAACGAAACTACAGTTCAGCTTCACCCTTGCGCGCAACGTCACAGCTGAGGTAGGAGACAAGTTTATATATATTCGCATTCAAAAGCCAGACGGAGATGTTCTTGTCAAGAGTAGTGCCGACCTTTTCAAGTATGAGAACAAGGAGATCAACTTCTCTGCTCGTAAGCAAATTGAGTATACTGGTGATGAAATAAGCACCACTCTATATTGGAATATAGACGAATTCCTCTATCCTGGAGACTACAGAGTGGATATTTTTGCCGATGCATACCTTATCGGATCACAAAGCTTCTCACTACGTAAGTAACCAATATGTATACAAAGACTTACAAAGTGTCAAACCTTAAACTCTCCACAAGGGCACTCTAGCCCAACAGACGCAATTCAGTTGGAATTAAGGCCCCTCTCGAGAGTTTGATGTAATCGTTTGACTAATAGTGTAATAGCATAGTAGGCTGCTAAGATGTAGAGTAAAATCTATCTTAGTAGCCTATTTTTTATCCAAAACTCACGGCGAAAGCACCCAAATGGCTAAGAGAAACGGGCTGTTAGTCACTGCGAAACCATCTACTTCTCACTGCAAAACTGCGCCAAAGTCACTGCCTTGTGTGAAGAATACTTGATCTAGTGGTTTAAATCACAAATTTTGCAGACTAAATCAACTGTTTCTCATAGTTGAATACCCGCTTAGGGGTGCAAAATACAACTAGCAAATTGTTAGAACAATTCAAAGTTTTTAGACGTTTTGACAATATAGCTGTCTCCACACACTTAAATACTACAGCACTAATTCATATGACACAAAGCAAATTAGATATAGAGCCGAAATTTCACTATCTTTGCAGCCCAAATAAGGAGATACCACTACGCTAGATCATTGAAGCTACCAAATCTTTGAGCAGTATCTAGCTATAGGGTATTCGTGTTCTTGGTAACCACGTAAATAAAAACAAGAAATCATCATTATGAGCAAACAGAAAGAATCAGCACTAGTCCTATTTTCAGGAGGACAAGATTCAACAACATGTCTCTACTGGGCTATGAACCAGTTCGATTCAGTTCGTACTCTATGTTTCACCTACGGACAGAGACACTCACAAGAGGTTGAGGTGGCACGAGAAATAGCAGAGAAGGCAGGCGTCCCTTTCGAAGTTATTGACTTTTCGCTTATGGGACAATTAGCTCCCAATTCACTTACAGACAGCTCCATTGATATGGACAAGGAGAAGCCTTCAGACACTCCTCCAAACACCTTTGTTCCAGGTAGAAACCATATATTCTTGAGCATGGCAGCAATTCGTGCACAAGTCTTCGGGATCAGAAACATTGTCACTGGAGTCTCGCAGACAGATTTTAGCGGATATCCAGACTGTAGAGATACTTTCATACGCTCATTGAACGTTACGCTAAACCTTGCCCTAGAGGAGCAGTTCGTTATCCACACACCACTTATGTGGATAGACAAGGCCCAAACATGGGAGCTGGCTGATCAACTAGGAGTATTTGACCTAGTTAGATATCAGACTCTAACCTGCTACAATGGAGTAATAGCAGATGGATGTGGCGAATGCCCTTCGTGCAAGCTTCGTAAAGCGGGGATGGATCAATACCTGGCTAGCAAACAATAAGTAATACATAGGATAATAAAATATTTACATATAACTATGATAAATCCAGAAGCAGAATTGACCCTATTGGGCAAGAGCACAGAGTATAAGCAAGACTACGCACCAGAGGTACTTGAATCATTCACAAATAGACATCTTGAGAACGACTATTGGGTTAGATTCAACTGCCCAGAGTTTACATCATTATGTCCAATCACTGGTCAACCAGATTTCGCAACAATTCACATTAGCTACATTCCAGAGGTTAAGATGGTTGAAAGCAAGAGTTTGAAGCTCTATCTTTTTAGTTTTCGCAACCATGGAGGGTTTCACGAAGATTGTGTAAACCTTATCATGAAGGATCTAATAAAGCTTATGGAGCCTAAGTATATTGAGGTGACTGGTATCTTCACTCCGCGAGGAGGTATAAGCATCTATCCATACGCAAACTATGGCAAACCTGGAACTGAGTATGTTGAGTTTGCTAAGCAGAGACTGCTGAATCACGACATGCAACTTTAGGAACTAGTAGCACTTAAAAAGATGCTTTAATCCTTTGCCAATTCGTGTTTTTTATTACTTTTGTAAACGAATAAAAGATTAACTTTTAACTCACAATTCTAAATTACACTATGGCAAAAGTAACCGTTGTTGGTGCAGGTAACGTAGGTGCAACCTGTGCAAACGTATTGGCAGTAAGAGAGATCG
>JBOFUP010000068.1:0-2284 GCA_051652645.1 Bacteroidales bacterium | reverse complement strand
ACATACTTTTTTATTTGGCGACTTGATTAAAAAGCTTCATATTTGCATTCATAAACCTAAACAATCTTTTTTACCTTAAAAAATAACTAATACCTATTGAGACCATAACAAAGAACCTTTGAGAAAAGGTTCTTTTGTTGTATATATAGGTATCGAATACTATTTGAGAATCTAGTAATTGGTAATAAGTCCCAAAGTTCATACCTTTGTATTGGGAGTGACAACAAAATAGATAATTATTGATATGAAATTTCTTATTGTAGGACTCGGCAATATTGGTGCCGAATATGAGATGACAAGACACAATATAGGCTTTAGAGTAGTCGATGAGATAGCTAATAACTCGGGTGCTATTTTCAGAGACAATAGATATGGAGCTACTTGTGAAGTGAAAGTTAAAAACAAAACTTTACTACTTCTTAAACCATCTACTTTTATGAATCTAAGTGGTAATGCTCTTCGCTATTGGATGCAACATGAAAATATTCCCATAGAAAGAGTTCTTGTTATAGTTGACGATCTTGCTATACCATTCGGGTCTCTAAGACTTAAGCCAAGAGGTAGCGACGCTGGACATAATGGACTAAAACATATACAACAAATATTAGGAAACGATAGCTATCCTCGCATTCGTTTTGGTATAGGCAGTGACTTCGCTAGAGGTCAACAGATAGAATATGTGCTTGGCAACTTTACACCCGAACAGGAGAAATCTCTTCAAGAAGATTTGATCAAAAGAGCTGCAGAAATGGTGAAAAGCTTCTGTTTAAGCGGATTAAATATCACAATGAATCAGTTTAACAATAAAAAATAAGCATTATGTCTGAGGTTAGAATAGACAAATGGCTATGGGCTGTACGTATATTTAAAAGCCGTACTATTGCAGTAGAAGCTTGCAAAAAAGGACGAGTATCAATAGGCACAACTAATGCTAAACCATCTAGAATGGTACGTATTGGCGATGTCATTGATGTTCGCAAACCTCCTATCACTTACTCATTTAAAGTTGTACAACTAATAGAAAAGCGCGTTGGTGCTAAACTTGTACCAGAATACATGGAGAATGTAACCACGCAGGAACAGTACGATATTCTGGAGAATCTTAAAATGACTGGTTTTGTAGACAGACAGAAAGGAACAGGAAGGCCTACTAAAAAAGAGCGTAGAGACCTTGATGACTTTAAATCTCCTGACGAACTAGATGATTTTGAATTCGAATTCGACTTTTAAAGTAATTCATCGCTCTCCTGTAAAAAAACATATAGCTAAAAATAAATCCCGAATCATCTATTAGTAGGCGATTCGGGATTTATATATAATAAAAGCCCCCTTGCAAAGAGTTTATTCCTTTACGCATATATGTTTTACTTGGGCATAGAAAGTGGCGCATCTAATCATTTAAATTATACTCCGAGCATGCAGGTGGTGATGAAAAGCGTACAGGTGCAAAACCATCAACAGGATTATCAGCTTTAACTCTAGAACTCAATGCATACTTCTACTACTGGAAGTCTTTTTATACTCAAACCACTTTGACACTGACGATCCAAAATCGACAAAAACTCCTCTCTATTCATTCTGTGTCTCATAACTTATTGTTTTGAGCAGAAAAAACAGAGTGCAACGGATACTTTATCGGGGGATTACAAACGATTTGGCGAATACGTTCTTTAAGTTCAGCAACCTCCTTCTGATCAGGGGTCATCTTGGTTATTCCATTGCCAATAAAGCTGCCATCACCATAATATTCAAATTCTTTGCGACAGCTAAAATTAGATGGCTACTAATACCAAACTCACTAGATAACTCCGAAACGCTTTTGCGTTCGTAACTAAGTTTGACTGCGTTCTCCTTGAACAACTTATCATAAACAACTCTTTCTTTTGCTATTTAACTATACAAGAATAACCATTTTAGCTTAACTCAATGTCGACGCAAAGTTAGCAATATCAGTCACCACATTATCTAAGAGAGAAAATCACTAAAACTCTGTGAGACTATTTTGCCATCTTTTTAAGATTTGATGGTTAATTATAGTTATTCCTTAAAGAAACTATCTGCAATTAAGCCTTGGCCTTTCTACCCATACACTTTCATGCTTTTCTCTGCTTACTTTTCCTTTATGCATATACAATATATGCATAAAGTGTCAACTACCCCACTCACCTGACAGCTTAGACTATATTTGGATTAAGTTCGAAGAGTTTCGATATCGAAATATTTGCTTTCAAAAAGTTAGCAGGACCACATCCCAAGCAGCTAATTTGCTACATACAACTCCCCC
>JBOFUP010000067.1:0-2536 GCA_051652645.1 Bacteroidales bacterium | reverse complement strand
TAAAATAAGATGGGGAAATGTAAAATGCTAGTATTAAATCGTCGTGTCGGTGAGAAACTTATTATCGGTGGTAACATTGAGGTTACTATTTTGGCTATCAAAGGTGGTCAAATCCGAGTTGGCATTGAAGCCCCAAAAGAGATCTCTGTTATTCGTGAAGAGATCAAGGATAAATATCCACAGTCGTAAACTTCTGGAGAAGTTCTTATGTTTTTAGGTATCATTATCGGTATTGTTTTAAGCATGTTGTTTGTGTATTTCGGTAATCGCTTTGTAGTAAATGCTATGATGGAAGTAGATTCTGAAACTACAGCAAACTTTGTGAAGGCTCGTAAAGAGTTCTTTAAATTATGTCAAGACGTTGTTAACGAGGCCTGATTATGTACAAATGTGTAGTGGCTAAGATTAACCGTACAATCCCAATCCCAGGAGCTGACCGCATTCACATTGCAGTCGTTCTTGGTTCTCAAGTGATTGTGTCAAAGGATTGGCTAGAAGGTCATGTTGGTCTCTTCTTCCAAGACGGTACTCAGTTGTCTGATAAGTTCTGTCATGACAATAACCTTTATCGTGATTCGACACTGAATATTGACAAGGAAGCTAAAGGCTTCTTTGAAACAAGTCGTCGTGTCCGTGCTCAACCTTTCTTGAAGGTTAAGTCAGAAGGTTTCTTCTGTGGTTTAGAAGCAGTGAGTACGTTCTCAGATGTTCCATATAGTTTTAAAGTTGGTGATTCTTTTGATACCTTTGGTACTGAAGAAGTTTGTCGTAAGTATGTGTCTCCACAGACACTGAGAGCTATGGCAAACAATAAGACCAAGCAAGCTAAGGTTGACTATGCTTTGGAATTTAATAAGCATACAGATACCGACCAGCTCCTTATGAATGCTTTTCAAATACCTACTGGTGCTTTGATTAGTATGCATCATAAGGTACACGGAACATCGGCTCGTTACTCTAAGTCGTTAGTTACTGTGGACTTGAACTGGTTCCAAAAGATGGTCAACAAGCACATCTACCCAATGTTTCCAACCACTAAAATTGAATACTTATGTGGTACACGAAACGTTGTGATTACCAACCCTGAAAAGGAAGGTTTTCATGGCAGTGAAGGTTATCGTTTCGAAGTTCTCGAAATGCTGAAACCTCACTTATCAGAAGGCATGACAATCTATGGTGAGATTGCTGGTTATGCTAATGGTAAGCCAATCATGGGTGTACATTCAGTTGATACGCTGAAAGATAAGAAGTTCACCGAAGCTTATGGTAAAACAGTTACCTACACCTATGGTTGTAAAGAAAGCGAATACCGCTTCCATGTATATCGAATCACCTTAAACCGTGATGGTATTGAGATGGACTTCACTGCTAAACAGGTGAAGAAGTGGTGTGAAGACCGAGGGATTAATCCTCCTTTGGATATGGTTGACCCATTCATCTATGATGGTAATGAAGAGAAGTTAAAAGCTCTCGCCATTGACGTAGCTGAACACTACAGTGGTAATGCCAAACCAACTGAAGATCCAATTGACTCTTCTCATGTAAATGAGGGTGTCATTGTTCGTGTAGACGATGGGACATTAGTTCCAAAGTTCTATAAATATAAAACCTATGCTTTCCGTGTAATGGAAGGTATCTTTAAAGAAAAGAATGTTGACTTAGAGGACGCTTCATAATGAACTTCTTATCCCTGTGGTTCCAAACGTTTGTAGAATCTCCGATTACTACTGTGATTTTCTCGACAAGCGTGCTGTTAATCATGATGCACTTGATCTTGCCTCTGGTTATGTTTTTCCAGAACTCAATCTTAAGCTTCTGGTCTCGTGGTGAAGCTAAACCTAAGCTATGGTACAATGCTTTTATTGTCAAAACAGCCCGTCTCTTTGGGTCTAGTTTGATTGGTAGCTATAAAATTATCAAAGTGGGTTCTTTAAGAGCACACTATGATTATAACCTAGCTACTTATGAAGAGAAGCTTGATCCAGATGCATTCTTAATCCAAACTCGTTACACAGACTACATTGGTCGCTGTCATGACCGTGTTTGTGAGAGTGTTGGTCGTTCTTATGTTAACAGAAAAGATTATGAGTTCAAGACTCAAGCTGATGCTATCTCTTTCCTTTTAGAGAAAACCCAAGTATGGCCAATGTTCATGATGTACTTAGGTCTTAGTGGTTTAGTTGCAACATTGTTGTCGTTAGTCTTAGACATTATGTTGTTTGACTTCTTCTTTGAAACTCTGTTAGTCGGTTCTGTTGTTGGTTCAGTGTGTTTGTTCCTCTTTGGTGGTCGAGCTATGTTCGACGTTAAGAAAAAATTCGAAAGTATTGATAAGGTAATCAAATCTAATGAAGAAAAATAATAAAGCTATGACTATTGGTGCAATTGTTGGTGTAATTGTCATAGGTCTTGCCCTTATGTTAGGTGTTTCACGAGCCTCTGGTTGGTGGAACTGCTTCGGCAATCAAGTTGAACTGGGTCGTAAGACTGAATTCAGTTTCTTCTTCAACTCTTGTGTTATTGATAGTGGTCGTGT
>JBOFUP010000066.1:0-13333 GCA_051652645.1 Bacteroidales bacterium | reverse complement strand
CTTTTTTGATCTTAATCTGCAGAGCCACCTTGTTTACAGATAGTGCAGTGTTTGAGGTTGTCAGCTGTGCTGCTCTGTTAATTGCCCCCGTGTTGCCATTGTCTTCAAGACCCATCATCAAGAAGTTGATGTTGTCTGTCGTACCAGTGTCGAAAGTCTCACCAGCTTTGATATACACGAAGCTATACAGAGCTGAGATACCTAGTGTTTTTCCATCTTTTACAGTTAAGACTCTTACTTTGTGAGTTCCTGTTGTAATATGTTGGCTTAATAGAGATATTGAAGCACTATTACTAGTAACTGTTGTAGATTGCTCTCTAAACCAAGAACCTGTTTCATCAAGAATTTGAGCAACATAGCTGTTCTCAATAGAAGGGTCTGTATTTACAATATCCCAAGTAATGTTGAGATTATTCCCACAGCTACTAAGTTGTACATTAGTTGCAATATTGTCATGGCGCGAGATACGCAGGTTTTTAAGAGTACAAGTTACGTTTGGATTGGCCTTATCAGAGGTACATCTAATGATGATCTTATGAGGCACATTAACTGTGGCAGGCACAACTAGTGTTACTACCCTATCAACAAGTGACATGTCCTCAACAATGATTGTTGGAGCTGTAATGTCTGCCAAAATATTGTTGTTAATATCCGCCACGAAGAATTGTAACTTAGGAGTGTGTCCGTTGTTGCTTCTCATCGCTTGAAATCTTATTACCGCTTGGTAGCCACCTTTAGATGATAGTGTGTCTGTTCTAAGATCTATCTGCTTAGTGTCGCTCTTTAATACGAACTCTACAATAGCATTTTGATAGATAGTATTGTTCACTTCACTTACTCTCACTGTACCACCGTTTGTCTCTTCAACCAGCTCAAACTTGTCTTTGTATACCCCATTGATATCGCTAACTAGCTGAGCTAGGTATGACTCGTTTTTGTATACTTGACTTCCACATGTTCTAATTGGATCTGCTGTGAGTTCTGATGAAACATCTGCTGCAGATACTTGTATACGATACTCGTTGTCTAGTTCAGTAACAGTGTTAGGAGCAGCATCTCTATTAAACTTAACTGTATTATTAAAACTACTATTTGAATCAGATGTTATAGATTGCGATTTAACAACCTTGCCAGAAGCATTCAAAAGACTTACGTTATATTTCCCTTTCCCTTGAAGTTCCACTGAAGCCTTTTCTGAAGGCAAACAGAATAGAGAAGTGGTGTAGGTAAGAAGTTCAGTTTCTGTAGTTCCCATGGTAGCTCCGTTGTTGGTCCCATCTCCAAGACTGTATACTCTAACTTTGTAGCCCTGAGGTCTCATATGAGGCAGATTTAGTTTTGCACTATAGTCTGTTGTTATAGCATCAACTAAATTTACACCTTCACTGTTTTCTAGAGCAACTCTAAACTTCTGTCTCTGATCAGGCAACTCTGTATCCCAATTAACAGTCACCCAGCTCTCTCCTGTATAGTCGAGCGTCAGGTTTTCTGCTATCGCTGTGTTGGCGGTGATGGAGATGTTTGAAATTGAACCACTTTGAGTTTTATTCGCTATACCTGTTATGGTAAGCCTGTATTTATAACAGTTTTTAGGGATTGTTATTGTACCTGTTATATTACTATTTTGAGTAATGGTATTCGTGTAACCTGTAATAGTATTAAGTTTGTTGCCATTTATATCCCAACTTTCAACAGATACTTTAATCGTAATTGAATGTGCAGCATTATGTGGGGCAGCATTATAATTGATAGTCAAATTATCGTGATGATACAACTCGCCTGATGTGAAAAAGGTTGTTTCACTGGTTGAGCTCACTACCCATGCATCTGGGTGATTACACAACACCGTCTCGACCTTTTTAGCCATAGCTGAAGAGAAGCAGCAGAGAAGTAAGGTTAAGATTGTTAGACACCTGTAAAGGGAGCCTCTAGAATTGAGGCGCAGATTGGAAAAAGCAGATAATGATTTCATAGGCCTATGCTTATTATTTTAGTTTTATAGTGCAAAGGTCTGATTTAAAACTCTTAACAATTTCACGGCAATCGGTGATTTTGTTATAAAATTAAAACAAATAAAGGTGTAATTTTGATGGACTTACCAATTTCGGAATATCTGAATACCAAACTATTACTAAACACGGATTGTCAGCATGTCTCTTTTTATCACGGTTTTACGTTAGGGGGCGGCTCTCGCTAAATGGTAGTCCTTCTCTAAACAGTGGGTTTGGCTCTTGTGAAATCACTGTTTTATGTGATTAAATTTGGTTAATATAAGCTATCTGTGTTATTATCTTTCGTTCAGATATGGTATAATGTTGCTTTTGATAGAATGCCAATTATTCAGGTATAAAAAAGAGTGGGGGTCTACTAGATTAGTATCTAGTAGACCCCCACCAATATTTATCTATCAAAAGATATGATTAGAAAGCGTAGCGAACTTTGAATGCGAAGTTATCCCATACAGAGTGACCAGCAAAGTTAAGCTGTGGTTGGTAGTCAAAACCAAGAGCGATAGGAGCGCTAGCTACTTTGTACTCAAGACCAAGAACAGGAGATACTCCGATCAAGAAGTCAGCTCCGTCGCGGTGTTTGTTAACGTGTTGAGCTCCGATGTTCATACCACCACCCATAAGCATATTGAAAGAGTTTGCCAATGGAATGTGATATTCGTAAAGGAAAGAGAAAGTAGGAGCGTTGCAGCTAAGATCATAAGAGAAGATTCCCTCAAGAGCGCTACGAGAGCTGATAAATTTCTTAGCAGTGAAACCCATGTTTGGACCAAGGTGTGCACCTATTCCCCACTCGTATGATTGTGCATTAGCATTCGAAGCCAAAGCAGCTGCTGCAATGATTGCAACTGAAGCGATCTTTTTCATTCTGTGTAGTTTATTATATGTTCTGTTAATAACAAATAGGGCGCAAATGTACTTATTTGTTCTGTTATAGACTACATGGAATAAGTAAATGAGTGTTAATCAGCTATTATTGCCCTCAAATAACCTATCTTTAGCTTACCAGCCATCTGAACGGGAATCCTTTGACTATCACGACTCATCCAGAACTCTATGAGGTCTGATTTGTCTAATTTGCCCTTCTCATCATAAAATTGAATACGGAAGTAGTAGCAGTCATAGAACTTACCAGATGGAGATTTGTATCTCTCCTCTTTTTTGTATGTTATACTAATCTTTACTGCATGTCTGCCTGATATGATAGTGGCAGGGAAGGGCTCATCTAGCACCACCTTGGCCATATCAAGAGATCGGAGGTGATAGAAAATTGATAACATATCAAAAGCAGGAGTCTTAGTTGTTACTATTGTGTCGTGCTTAAGACCACTCTTTCGATAAAGTTGCACGTGGGCATTTACTTTATTGCTATCTCCACCCTTAGGGTAGTTATATCTAAGTTTATCCGTAGCTCTATAGTTTCCTTCGTGAACAATCTTTGAGTAGTAAAGAGGTTTTAGTTCTGGTGTGGTGTAGGCTATCAGTGTGTCACGAACGCGAGTCACTTTGTCGAACGCAGGCGTTGTTCGTCCGATTAGTTTCATCAGAAGAGCTTTATCTCCGTTGTAGTAGTCAGGTTCGAGCGAAAGAGTAGCTCTTCCAGCCTTTTTCCATATGAAACCCCATTGGAAGAAAACATCAAACTCCAAGCTCTCCTTAGCCTCGGGAGCAAAGGAGAGCTTTTTTATATCACCAGCAAAGGTGTTTGCCGCAAAGGCAATTATAATAGCAATTACTGTAACTATCTTTTTCATATACTAGGGTTGGTTGATAGAGTTCTATCTTTTACCCGAAGTAACAATTGAGTTACTACTATTGTTCGAACCACCGAAGCTACCTAAACTGTTGTTGCTACCTTGGTTATTTTGTCCGCTAGTATTCTTGTCTTCGGCATTTAGATCAACCTCTTTCGGTTTGTTTTTGGTTATCTCCTTAGGCTTCTGTTTCTCAATAGGGGTGGCTAGTATATCCCAATCTTGCTCTACATCCCAGTTTTGTCTTAGTTGAAACGAACCTGGATAGTAGTAAACAGGCTCAGGTTGTCTTCGTTCGCTCCATTTACCAGTGGTCCACTTGCCGTCTCCGTTTAAGTCAATGATGATTCTAGCAAAGTAGGTGTCAGCTCTAAGATAGAAGAACTCAGCCTCACCATTTATCACAGGTTCTCTTCTGATAGGTTTGTCGTCCTTAGAGAGAAGCTCAACGAATGCAGCAGTGCTGTCAGGTACTCCTTTTATAGATAGGAATAGTCCACCATACTCTTCGAGAGGTTTAACCTTGAATATCTGTTGTGTGTAGTTATTATGCAGCCCGAAGTGGTCAAATATAGAAGCCGAGTCAATAGTAAGCTGATACTCTGCTGATGCTTCCCATTTTTTTACAATCTGTAGTCTGCTTTTTGATAGTGAGTCTATCTCAATAGTGAACTCAGTCGGAGCCCATAGTGTGTCGGCCTTTACTTCAAGTTTTATATTATCCAACTTAATAGAGTCTATAGGTTGGTTGAACTTAAGAAATCCAGATTCATATATATCTATAGTTCCACTAAGCTTAGATGAGAAATCGAAAAAGTGCATCTGTGGCTTCTCTTCCTCCTGATCTTTCTTTCTTTTATTCTCTTTTTTGGGAGGTGGGGCATCACGGAAAAGAAACCTTAGTGTGTCTGTTTGTGGAGTCAATGCCATCGTTGAGTCTGTCCTCAGATAGGTTGTCTCCAGAAGTATTGTGTCCATCTTGGCAACCAAAGAGTCCACTATCCAGTAGTGAAGTGTGTCGTTGCCTATGCTTCTTTCTATCACATTCCAATCGTTGGAGGTGAAGTTGATTGGCTCTATCTTAGGAAGCGAGTCTGTAGGTGATGTGAAGAAGAGTGATATTTTATTTCTCTGACGACGCTCTGATTTGTCGAGATATCTCATTTTGAAATCCTCGCTGAAAGAGAGTAGCAGTATGTCATCTGGTTTGTAGCGATACTCCTTATGAGTGAATATGCTATCCACCTCTCCTAGTGGAGAGAAGAGTGTGTCGGTCACCTCCATTAAGTATGGAGTAGCTCTATATGATGAATCAGCAAAGGCTATCTCTTCGTTTGGAAGGTCAAAGGTATAGGTTCTGTTGATATCCTTCAAAGCAAATACTTGGTATGTCGTGTCTGCTATGTGCTTTACCGTGAAACGGCCATAAATATCTGATTGTGTGATTTTTGAGAATGGCACTTTGGTGAAGGTGGAGTCACTATTGTCATTTGTTAGCCCAACCATCATACCAGTTATTGGCTCTAGGTTCTCTGCATTAAGAAGCATACCAGATATCTCCATCGTGTCGATGTGGTTCCCGGTAGAGAATGCAAATGCAAAGTTGTTCAGTGGATTCTTCTCGTTGTTGTCAACAATGGCATCAGCAAAGTCAATAACATAGGTCATATTCTCTAGCAGCGTGTCGTTAAGTTCTACGTATACTTTGCGACCGCTAGTTCTGATGATAGGCATAGCCTTCTGAGGAGGGGATACAATCACCTTCTCAGAGATCTTTTCAACTAGAATTATCTCATTGAACTCAAGTTCGATCTTACTCTTTGATGAGTTGGTCTCGTTTGGTGTTGGTGTGCTACGAAGGAATATAGGCGGATCGTAGTCTCGAGGTCCTCCTGATGGTCTACCTATGTTTGCACAGGCATTTATTATTATTAGTGTTGATATTATTGCTAGAGTACGTATAGCTATTTTCATAATTGTCCTGTTGATGTAAAATATTTATGCAGTACCATAATAGATAGAAGCTCTTCGTTCTCTCTGTTTTTGAACTGTTCGATGTATCTGTTTGCGTTGTCTATGATCTTCTGAGCCTCCTTGGGATTGTTGATGTAGTAGTTCATCCTCTCTTCGAGGTCGGAGTAGTCCTCTTTGATCTCAATATAGTGAACGTTGGGAATGAGCTTACCCTCCATGAACCATGTCTCATATGTTGGTTTTGGCATCATAGCTATAGAGTTTGATGACATCACCCACTTTAGATTACTTGCAACATCATTACCCTCAAGAGCTAGGATGAATTTGTAGTTGAGATGTTCTTTGATCGTCATCTTAGGTGTTGTCCACTCTTGTGGGCAGGTGCTTCTCTTTTGTATATTACCTAGATCACACATCTTATTGCCGAAGTATAGTTGCATGAATCGTATGCGGCTCTCTTTGTTGTCCACCTTTCCGCGAAAGATTGCTTTATCGATTTTTTGCTCGAAGGGTATGTTGTCCTTCACGAATATGAAGTGTCGTATCTTGTTGAGCTTCATTAAGATGGAGTTTCTGTTGTGATCACCCACAGGTCTGCTCTTAACTATTGATGGTACTTCTGGAATGTGTGTTATGTCACCAAAGGCGAAGTCCCATAGCAGTGACTGTGGGAAGTAGCGGGTATATTCGAATGAGTCGAAGTAGTATACAGATGCATAATCTTCTGACTTCTTGAGTGATGATAGCCTCTTTAGACTATTTTTTTGCACCAAGGAGGTGTTTATCTCAAGCTTGTTATAATAGTTAAGTCTCTCGATAAGTGAAGGGTCTGTTTCGGCTTTCTTGTGAAATCTCTTGACTTTACTTTTTAGTAGTGCCCTATAGATGAATCCAGGGATTGTATATGAAATATAGTTTGAGAGGTAGTAGAGAAACTTATTGTTCTTACCACTCGAAAGGGTGTATGGCAGATTATTTATCATATATACATTTTAGTTTGGATTGTCGGCAAAGATAATCTTTATATTGAATGGTTTGAGTCGTCGATGTATGATAATTATTGTATAGGCCTATATATCTTACTATTGCTTGCCTCCTATGCTATTTCTATTTAATGCCTTATATATATTGAGTGCAAAAACGCTAAGGGAAACGGTGCTTATCTCTGAGGGTTTTGAGTCTTATCTCTGAGGGTTTTGTCCCTTACCTCTGAGGGTTTTTAGCCTTACCTCACTGAGGTAATAGCAGAAGCGCAGTGAGATATTAGTAAGCGGTTTATTGGTGATTAGTCTTACTAGCCTCTAGTCTTAGGGTTATTGTTATTTTGCTAGAGTCTAAATTAGTAGTTGCAGACAGAAGGTTAATTCTAATTGTAGATTTAACAAATCACTATTAATGAAACATCAAAACTATCTCATAGAGTGTTAGTTTTGATGATTTCTATTGCCACATTGCAACACTTTTTGATTGTCAGCTTGTTAAGGGTTGCAATAGGGGGTTGCAATAGGTTGCAATAGGATTCTATTGCAACAAGAATATTTATCTTAATTCTTAGTTGTGTATTAACATAATGTGAATGATATCTACCCCTCTACAACATGTGAAGATGGGCGTGATGGATGTGGTTAGTAAAGAGTGGGTGTTAATATGTTAAAATACCAAGTTGCAGATAGGTATGAAGAGATTTTTTTGTCACAGAGATGTGAAAAAGGTGATTGTAAACCAATTTTACAATATGTTCCTCTCTGTTCTATTTGAGAAGAATTAATTAGGGGGGATAGATCATCAGATCTCATCCCCCCTAATAGTTCAAACGAAATAAATTTAATTTATAGTTAAGGCATATGTTATTTAAGCGTGCCCGCTTCTGCTTCTTTGATCATCTGCTCGTTGGCAGTAATAAAAATCTCCACACGACGGTTTTGAGTGCGACCTTCAGCGGTTGAGTTGTCAGCCACTGGTTCGTCGAATGCTTTACCTTGGGTGGTCATTCTTACGCGATTCACACCACTGTTTGCAAGGAATGTAGCAACAGATTCAGCACGTTTAGAGGATAATTTCTCGTTGACCTCTCTTGTACCTGTGTTGTCTGTGTGTCCAATGATGTTTATGTCAGTATTTGGGTTGTCACGAAGTGAAATTGCAAACTTTGAAAGTTCTGTTTTTGAAGCTTCGCCAAGATCACTCTTGCCAGTGGCAAAGAGAATACCACTGCTGAAAGTTACTTTTATAGCTTTTAGACCATTGTCGTCTGTTACCTCTTCGATTTGGGCATTTTCTAGAGCTTCAAGCTCTTTCTTTTGCTTGTCCATCTTGTTGCCAATAAGCACACCAGCAGTTGTTCCAACAACAGCTCCAACGGCAGCTCCAATGGCAGCACCTTTGCCTTTGCCAGCAAGAGCACCAATGCCTGCACCTAGGGCTGCGCCAGACCCGCCACCAATCATACCACCTTTGGCTGTGTTAGTTACTCCGCATCCCGAACCTAATATCATAAGGGAGCTAAGAAGAAAGGATAGATAGATGTTTCTTTTTTTCATTTTGAATTGTTTTGTATAAAGTGTATAGAGATAACAAGTAAAGGTTTATTTTTGTTGCCAAGAGCTCAAAAAGAGCTCAAATATATAAATTGATACTATTATGAGAGGTAAGTTTGTAATGTTTTTACTTCTCTTCTTTTCTCTTCTATCGGTTGCTCAGTCAAAGAGTCCAACACCAGAGGAGTTGGAGGATCGTTTTTTTGAGATCACGAAATTTGCTGATCTTGAGAAGATTATTGAGGGTAATACCATAGAGGTTGATATCGCTGTGAGGTTCAATAAACGGGATTTTCCTATGCATGTTGTAACCAGGGGTATGGAGCTATTTCGCGGTCGCACTACTCTTTTTGGTTTTAATATGGAGATGATTCGCAATGGGGATGACCTGCGTGTGAAGGTATTGGGTATTTGGACTAAGCATAAGATACCTCAAGAGGATAATAACCCTATATTGAATTTTGCTCAATGGAAGCAGAAACGTCTTGATTCTCGCTTGGACGGAGATAGCCTCATTGGGGGTGTTGCTACATGGGTGGTTCAATATGACGCGCCAAATGAGACTCATAGAATGCATGTGTCTAAGGGTTCGGGCTTGGTGCTTCAGGTTCGCTCGAAATATAAGGATGAGAAGAGTGGTAAGTGGAGTGATTATCTTTTGGAGTTTGACAACTATAGGATGTTTATGGGTGTTTATGCTCCACATAAGATGGTGGTCACAAGCTTTGAGTCTAAGCGTATATATGCTATGGAGATAAAGAGTGCAATAGTTCGCAATGAGATCCCATTGAGCTATTTTGATTAGTAGGTAACAAAATAATAACTATGTATCGGTATGAAGAGGCTAGAAGATCGTATATTGCAGGATGGTAAGTGTTTTGAGGGTGGTATATTGAAGGTTGATAGTTTCATAAATCATCAGATGGACCCTATCTTGATGAAGAGTATTGGAGTGGAGTTCGTTCGCCGATTTGCGGGCAAAGATATAAATAAGGTAGTAACGATAGAGGCTAGTGGTATAGCTCCTGCAATTATGGTTGGTTATCTTCTTGAGATACCAGTGGTTTTCATAAAGAAGAAGGAGCCTAAGACTATGGTTAATATGTTATCAACCTCTGTTCACTCTTTCACTAAGGATAGAAGTTACAGCGTGTGTATCAGTAGTGACTACTTGAATTCACAGGATAAGGTTCTTTTCATTGATGACTTTTTGGCAAATGGAAATGCAGCTATGGGTGTAATTGAATTGGTGAAGAAGTCTGGTGCGGAACTTATTGGTATGGGTTTTGTAATAGAGAAGAGTTTTCAAGAGGGTCGTAGAAGATTGGATGAACTAGGCGTATGCGTTGAGTCGTTGGCGCGTATAGAGTCATTGGACGACTGTGTTATTAAGTTGAAGTGATTGTGGTAATCTAAAAATATGTCTTGTTATGATTATTCATGAGGAGGGTAGTATAGATAGTTCGAAGGAGCTTGTTGCAACAATTGGGTTCTTTGATGGTGTTCATTGTGGACATAGGCATCTGATACACCATATTACAAGTGAGGCAAGAGAGAAGGGGATGAGCTCTGCGGTAATAACCTTTAAGGAGCATCCGCGAAAGGTTGTGAATTCAACTTATCATCCAGCTCTTTTGACTCTTCATGAGGAGAAGATGGAGCACTTAGATGATACGGGTGTTGACTATTGTGTCTCGTTGCACTTTACAGCTGAGCTATCAAGATTGACCGCATATGAGTTTATGCGCAGAGTTTTGGTTGAACAGCTTCGAGTGAAGGTTTTGTACATTGGTCATGATCATAGATTTGGTCGTGATAGAGCATCTGGCTTTGATGAGTATGTAGCATGGGGTGCAGAATTGGGTATAGAGATTCGTCAAGCTCCCTTGTTTAGAGTAGGAGAGGATGCCATAAGTTCTTCGTATGTTAGAAGGGCTCTTTTGGCAGGGGATGTAGAGCGTGCAGCAACAGCGTTGGGTTATCCGTATCGTATGAGGGGTTTAGTTGTTGAGGGGTTTAAGATAGGGAGGACTATAAGTTTTCCTACGGCTAATCTTTTGCTTGGTAGTTGTGATAAATTGATACCTCGTACGGGCGTATATATTGTATCTACTTGGTATGAAGGTCTTCTTTATTGGGGAATGATGAATATAGGTAATCGCCCTACAGTTCATGATCAAGGTGGGCTAAGCATAGAGGTGCATCTCTTTGATTTTGATAAGGAGATTTATGGGGAGTATCTCGAAGTTTCTATTCTTGCTTTCTTGAGAGAGGAGAGGAAGATGAATGGATTGGAGGAGTTGAAGCTTCAGCTAGGGAGAGATAGAGCGTTGGCTCTTGCTTGGATGGAAGAACAAGAGCTGTAGATTATACGTATATAATCTACAGCTCTGTGTGTGATATTCTATTTGCGATATCGTTACTCTTGTATAGCAACTTCTCGCTTGATGCTTTGATCTAGTGATATGAGTGTTTCAGTGGCTATTACTCCTTTGATCTCTTGTATCTTTCCGTTGAGTAGTGCCATGAGATCTTCGTTGTCTTTTGCGTATAGTTTGACAAGCATAGTGTATGGTCCAGTTGTAAAGTGGCACTCTACTACTTCTGGAATTTTTATCATCTCAGGTACTACATCTTTGTATAGAGAACCTTTCTCAAGTCTGATACCTACGTATGTGCAACTTTTGTATCCTAAGATTTTAGGGTTTACGAAGTATCCAGACCCAACGATAACGTTCATATCTACCATGCGTTGAACGCGTTGGTGTATTGCAGCACGAGAAACACCGCATTCAGCCGCTACATCTTTAAATGGTATCCTGGCATTCTGCGAGATGATCTTAAGGATCTTTTTGTCTAGTTGGTCTATCTTTTCCATAGGAGATTAGTTTATTGGTTTTTTCATCTTCTGCAAAGATATACAAGATTTCAAATTGTCAAAGTGTTTGCTTGAAAAAAAGATTATTTGTGTTAAATGTGGGCATAAACACTATGTTTTGCACCACTTGTGATGTTAATTAGTAATTAAAATGAAAATGCTTATTAGATTAAAAGGTACACTTATTGATTTGTCGCGTCCATTAGTAATGGGAATATTGAATGCCACGCCAGATTCGTTCTTTGAGGGGTGTCGCTCGAGTAGTGATATGTTGATAGAGCAGAGAGTGGAAGAGATAATTAGCCAAGGTGGTGATATAATAGATGTAGGAGCATACTCAAGTAGGCCTGATTCGAAGGATGTGTCTCTAGAGGAGGAGTGGGAGAGGTTGTCAAGAGCTTTAGCTATAGTTAGACGTATCTCCGCCGATGGGGTAGTCTCAGTGGATACTTTTCGCTCTGAGATAGCTCGCCGCGCTGTTGAGGAGTTTGGGGTTGATATCATTAATGATATTTCTGGGGGAGAACTAGATAGCGAGATGATGCCAATGGTTGCAAGGTTAGGTGTGCCATATATTATTATGCACATGAGGGGTACACCGCAGACAATGCAGAGTTTTTGTGAATATGATTCTCTTGTTACGGATATTTTGTGCTACTTTTCAAAAAAGATTGATAGGGCAAGGGAGTTGGGTATTTCTGACTTGATTTTAGATCCTGGTTTTGGGTTTTCTAAAAGTGTGGAGCAGAATTATGAGCTTCTTGCAGCTTTGGATCAATTTGAGGTGTTGGATCATCCTATTTTGGTTGGGGTGTCGAGGAAGTCTATGATCTACCGCCTGCTGAATATAACACCAAGTGAGTCGCTCAATGGATCGACGGCTTTGAATATGTATGCTCTGTCTAAGGGTGCTTCTATATTGAGAGTTCATGATGTTCGTGAGGCTTCAGAGGTGGTCCGTATACATGATATGTTGTCAAGGGGGTGATCACGTATCTCTTATTAAATAATAAATATGGGACATAGTTATGTTTGAATTTTTCGGTATAAAGGATGTTATTGATATTCTTCTTGTGGCTTTTTTGCTATACTATATGTATAAGCTTATGAAGGCTTCGGGTTCAATAAGTGTCTTTATTGGTATTCTGACAATTACGGGACTGTGGATAGTGGTTAGCCATATCTTGCAGATGCGACTCATTGGGGATATAATGGATAAGCTTATTAGTGTTGGGGGGGTTGCATTGATAGTACTTTTTCAGGACGAGATAAGACGTTTCCTATTCACGGTTGGCTCTCATCAGAGATGGCGTCAATTCTTCAAGCATCTCATCCCTCACCAAGATGAGTCGGATGCAATATCTCATATCCCAATTGTTATGGCTTGTAGAAATATGGCAAGGAAGAAGGTGGGTGCATTGATAGTTATTGAACAGAATATGAATCTTCACTTCTATCGTGATACGGGGGAGGAGATAGATGCAAATATTTCGTCAAGATTGATCGAGAGTCTTTTCTTTAAGAACTCGCCTCTGCATGACGGTGCCATGATTATAAAGGATGGAAGGATTGCTGCCGCAGGGTGTATACTTCCGGTTTCGCATATGCAGACTCTCCCAAAGGAGATGGGCTTGCGGCATAGAGCAGCTCTAGGGATAACACTTGAGAGTGATGCTAAAGCGATAATCGTAAGCGAAGAGAGAGGTAAGATCTCTTTTGCTTATAAAGGAGAGATAACTCGAAATGTATCTCCAGAGCAGTTGGAGAGTCTATTGAGTGGTGGGGTAGAGAGTCAAGGTTAGATGTCATATTCTCTTTTTTATCTAGCTTTTTAAATAGAATAATGCTATTTGCATTATTTTACAACTAATGGTAACTATTTGTTTTATAGGCTCAAAGTGGTCTTTTTGTGCCTGTTTGTGATTGGTGTGGTAAAAAAAAGAGAGTAATGATTTGCTCGTTTCGGAAATCTGTCATATCTTTGCAGAGCAATTGAAAAACAGAGGGCGCCTCACTTAATGGTAAGCGATTCTTGGTTTGCGTCAATTGGCCCATTCGTCTATCGGTTAGGACATCAGATTTTCATTCTGGAAAGAGGGGTTCGACTCCCCTATGGGCTACTAAGTACAACAACAAAATTTAAGGAGATTAGTCGAAATGGCAAATCATAAATCATCAATC
>JBOFUP010000065.1:0-1204 GCA_051652645.1 Bacteroidales bacterium | reverse complement strand
TACTTAGTTATTTCTGCAACTACTCCAGAAGCAACTGTTCTTCCACCCTCTCTTATCGCAAATCTTAATCCTGTTTCCATTGCGATTGGGTGTATTAATTCTACTGTCATTTCTATGTTATCTCCTGGCATTACCATCTCTACACCCTCTGGTAAGTTGATAGCTCCTGTGATATCTGTAGTTCTGAAGTAGAACTGAGGTCTGTATCCTGAGAAGAATGGAGTATGTCTTCCACCCTCATCTTTAGATAATACGTATACCTCTGATTTGAATCCTGTATGTGGCTTGATTGATCCTGGCTTAGCTAAAACTTGTCCTCTCTCAACGTCCTCTTTCTTTATTCCTCTTAATAGAGCTCCTACGTTATCTCCTGCTTGTCCTTGATCAAGTAGCTTTCTGAACATCTCTACTCCTGTACAAGTTGAAGTTATAGTATCTTTGATTCCTACTATCTCGATAGACTCTCCTACTTTTACTATTCCTCTTTCGATTCTTCCTGTAACAACTGTTCCTCTTCCTGTTATCGTGAATACATCCTCGATTGGCATTAGGAATGGTTGGTCAACTGCTCTTGCTGGAGTTGGGATGTATGAATCTACTGCATCCATAAGAACCATTATTTGGTCTACCCATTTTTGTTCTCCGTTCATTGCACCTAAAGATGATCCTCTGATTACTGGAATGTCATCTCCTGGGAATCCGTAGTCTGTTAGTAACTCTCTTACTTCCATTTCTACTAATTCTAATAACTCTTCGTCGTCAACCATATCTGCTTTGTTTAAGTAAACTACGATGTAAGGAACTCCAACCTGTCTAGAAAGAAGGATGTGCTCTCTTGTTTGAGGCATTGGACCGTCTGCTGCTGATACAACTAGTATCGCACCATCCATCTGTGCTGCTCCTGTGATCATGTTTTTTACGTAATCCGCGTGACCTGGACAGTCAACGTGAGCGTAGTGTCTAGTTTTTGTTTCGTACTCGATGTGAGCAGTATTGATTGTGATTCCTCTTTCTCTCTCTTCTGGAGCCGCATCAATGTTTGCGAAGTCAACTTTCTTAGCAAGACCTAAGTCTGATAATACTTTTGAGATTGCTGCAGTTGTTGTAGTTTTTCCGTGGTCAACGTGTCCTATTGTTCCAACGTTAACGTGGGGTTTGCTTCTTTCGAATTTTTCTTTAGCCATTGTTCAATTCCTCCTAAGTT
>JBOFUP010000064.1:0-1274 GCA_051652645.1 Bacteroidales bacterium | reverse complement strand
TTAGTGGTTACTCCAGCTTCTAAGAATATGTCAGATGGTGGTAAGTCTGGCTCATCTAAAGGTAAAGCAGCAGGGGCTCGTAAGGGTCACAAGTCTCGCTTACCAGCTAAGAAACCTAGTTAACAAAAATTAAGGCATTCCTCGGAGTGCCTTTTCTTTTATTAATTGGAGGTAAGTGTATGAATATGGCTGATTTAATGTTAGTCCCTGTTATCGTGGGTATTTTTGCAGGTGTTATAAACACACTGTTCTCACCAGATGAACATACAAAGGATTGCTTCTTACAAGGATTTGTTGCTGGTGTTATTGGTTATTACGTTCTGTTTGGAATTGTATCTTGTAATTAAGGAATGTTTATGTTAGATTTTGATAAAATGCGTGAAGAACAGTTGAAACGAGTTAATTCATTTGAAGAGGCTTGTAAGAGATACGCTGAAGATTGTCCAGTGATTATTGAACTTTTAGAATCACACCCGATGACTTTGTACAGACTTTTTCAAGTTGATAAAGGTTCTTTTGAAGATATGGAAAGTATTGCTCATTCTCTTCATCATGCTTTTGTTGATGATGGTGCATATCACGTTGCTCGTGAAGTTTGTTATATCAGAACAGACATGAAGAAACGTATAAACAAGGTCTTCGAAGAAAAAGGAATGCTTGACAAAATTCAAGAGGTTCCTGTTTATACTTACTGCCTGAAAGGTGGTGATTCCTTCAAGAATCGTAACATTGGAGAAAGACACTTATCAGAAATGATTGAAGTAGATTCTTTACATTATGATTACTATGAAACTCACAAAGAAGCCATTGAAGCAATTGGTGAATTTGATGAGAGATTGGGTATCAGAAAACCTTGTGAAGAACGTAAGCAGTATCATGAACTCTCTAACTTACTTGATAAGTATTTAGAACAACTTTATTTTGAAACCCTATGGGATGAAACAGAATTATGATTGGAAAACAAATGGCATTTGCCAAAAGAGTGTTAAGCGTTTTAGAAGAAGCTGGTTATGAAGTTATCATTGCTGGTGGTGCTCCTCGTGATTGGTTACTAGGTAACACTGCCACTGATATTGATGTTTATATCCAGCGGTTTGGTTTACCCCACTCTCGAGATTCTTTTGAAGATTTAGGGTTTACTCAAGTAGAATCTTTATCTACCCGTGCTCCAGATGGTGCAGACAATTCTGATATTGATTCTTACAGCACAATGGAAGGATTAATGGCTGTATATAACAGTCGGTATGTTGGTAACAATCTGTTGAATGTTCAAC
>JBOFUP010000063.1:0-60069 GCA_051652645.1 Bacteroidales bacterium | reverse complement strand
TTCATAATACATATATGTTTAATCTGTACCGGCAAAGATAGTAATAATTTAGAAAGATTGTTGAGGCTGCATCCCACAGTCGCTTTGCTTACTGGGGGTTACCCTTCGCTGTTGAGAGCCCTTCGGGCTTGTTGAGGCTAACGCTGTTGAGACTAATTCAACAGCTAACCAGATGCAACAGTCCAAAAAGAGAGATATTCACGCAGATCTCGCTGATTACGCAGATCTTATTTCTCTCTAACCTGCTAACCCACTAACCCACTAACTCAAGAATTTCGTCCACGGATCTACACGGATAAGAGCTTCGTTACCTCTACGCTATGTGTTCAATCACTCACTCGGATCTAACCCAAGAGTTTTATCCACGGATCTCTCGGATAAGAGCTTCGTTACCTCTACGCTATGTGTTCAATCACTCACTCGGATCTAACCCCTAAACCCTAACCCAAGAGTTTTATCCACGGATCTCTCGGATAAGATGCTTCGTTACCTCTACGCTATGTGTTAAATTATTCACACGGATATAACCTATAAACCCTAACCCTCTAACCCAAGAATTTTATCCACGGATCTACACGGATAAGAGCTTCGTTACCTCTACGCTATGTATATGTTGAGGCTTCATCCACGGGTCGCTTCGCTTACCCCCGGTTACCCACATGTTACCCTTTCAGGGTAAAGAGCTATCGCATCGCTAGCAAAGATATGTTGAGGCTAACGCTGTTGAGGCTGATTTCGCAGCTGTTGAATTAGTCTCGCAGATCTTGTTTCTCTAACATCTAACCGCTAACTAGATGTAACAATCCAAAGAAAGAGATTCTCGCAGATCTCGCAGATTACGCAGATTTTGTTTTGCCTAACCATCTAACCACTAAACCACTAAACACCTAACCATCTAAACCCTAACCCATAATTGGTTAGTTGCTTTTTGTATTATCAAAACGCTCTATTTAACAGAGATAGAGTTTACGGGCGATAGTTTTAGCTCTATATCTTTATTAATAGAGTATTCTTTGGAGTTGTTGTATATCTTAATGTTCTTTGCTCTTTCGAACTTAAATGGTGTTTTTATTTGATGAAACGGTGGATAATCATTGTTGTGAATAACTCTGTTTCTACGAAATATTAGTCCATCTATTGATTTGGCATAGAGGATGGGATTATCGAATGTTTCAAACGTGTTGTTCTCGATGATTATAGCCTTCTTTGTGCCACCATGGAAGTACTCTTTCTGATTCTCTAGATTCGGTATTTCGGGGTAGATGGATATAATAGCATTAGTGAACTGAAACATGCTTGTGAGTGCATTCTTAAATATGTTATCACGAATAATTACTTTACGGCAAGCTCCTGTTTCGTACCAGCCATTGCAGTCTCCACAGAGAAGTATTGCAGTTCCAGAGGTATGATCGAATGTATTTCTTTCTACAATAGTCTTTTTTGGAGTACTGAAGAGCGTCCCACGAGCACGATTGTTCCGAATGGTGTTATCTGCAAAATAGACTGTTGGAGACCATGTCAGGTTCTCAATTCCTATTGGTTGATCGATGGTTAGCTCTAATGAGATGGGTTTATTTAGCTCAATAATATATGATTTAGCTCCGTGAGGTGCTGGTTTGTCAATTGGTTTGATTGATTTTATCTTATTGGAGCATTTTAGATTCTCCATTGTTTTTGAAGAAATGAATTCTATCTCATCTCCAATCCTACCCCATTCGAATCCCCATGATTGCCTGTGCATGTATGTTGCTTCTATAGTGGTTGGAGTAACAATATTAGTTAGTTTGAGGTATGTGCCGTGTACATTGATGGCATCGTCCATCATTGCTTCGTAAAGCCCGTTTACACTCTTTATGTGGCCTTTGCATGAGGAGAAGTGAGTGGCATCGGCTTGTGTGGTGAAATATCTAGGATCAGTATCACCTCTAAGGCAGACGTTGAAATTATCCAAATATATATCCTTTGAAATCTGAGCTAATAGTCCCATCCCCTCGGCATAATGTATGTTTATGTTTTCAAGCTTTACATCTGAGGAGTTGGTGATGAATATCCCAGGAGTGGGTCTTGCGTAGCTGCGCATAGCGATGACTGTACCGGGGGTTAGTTTTGGGTTGTTCCAGTTGTTGGAATGAATTACTCTTGGAGCAATCTCTTTAACGCCTTTTGTCCCTAGTGAAATGTCGCTGGTGTTGTATGCAATACGTCTGGTGTTAGCATCGAATGCTATTCCCCAAGATGGAGTGTGGCTCCAACCTTGTCCGAAAACAACAAGGTTGTTGTTTTCTATTCTATAGTCTACCCATGGAGCCAGTTCGTATACTATCTCAGAAGTTTCGGGGTTGTTGGAAATTATCTTAGCTTGTGAGATGTGGGGATTTGGGAAGTCAATATTAATATTTCTGATAGTAACAGTAGTGTCTCCGACGATAGATAGAGGTAGCATTCTTCCGTGAAAGAGGAACTCCGATCCATTGGCCTCAAGTGTTAGGTTGTTGAATTGCTCGAGTGCAATGCCAACAATCTTTGGGTTGTCTTGATCGTGATTCGATATGTAGTACTCCTTTGTTTGTGCACCCTCTGGGAAGAAGTTATATTCTCCTTTTTCGAATATTATCTCTAACTTATCATCGCTCTTTGCTAGAGATCTAATCTCTTGTAGAGCTTTGACAATGAGAGGTGAGATGTTTTCAGTCGTATTTGGTTTTACACCAAATTCACTCATATAAAATGTGAGAGTCTTTGCATTGAGTGTGCTTGTAAATATAAGTAAGGTTGTTAATAGTATATTCTTTCTCATTTGGAGATCTGTTATGAATTTATTTGAAATAAAATGGGCTGTTCGATACCTAATGAATAGTCGAACAGCCCATAGAGTATCTCTATTATTGGTGGAATTCTAGTTTTGGTAGTTTATTCCATGCACCACGAGTGAAGTCTGGAATTTCTACAGGAGCTGAATTGTTGTCAAGTGACTTCTCCGTTAGTGGAGCAAGACAGCACCATTCAGCAAGGTCATAAACATCCATATCTAGAGGAAGGCCTTTTTGCAAACAGTAGATAAGACGATAGTCCATGATGAAGTCCATCCCACCGTGACCACCAACTTGTTTTGCTTTCTCTTCGATATCTTTTACAATTGGGTGCTTATATTTCTGCATAAGAGCTTTTTTCACCTCATCAGGAACAAAGCTATGAGCATTTAAGTTCTCGTGGTTGGCAGCAACGTCTGAGGAGATCTCTTTAGCATCAAGTGCATATCCTTCGCTTGGGTATTTGTTAGCAAACCCTTTAGTTCCGCTTAATTGATACATACGGCTGTATGGGCGAGGAGAGCACACATCATGTTGTATGTGTATAGTTTTTCCTTTCTCTGTGCGTATCATAGTCATCGTATGGTCGCCGTTGCGGAAATCTTTTGGCTCTTGACCTGTTTTCTCTTTAATGAAAGCTGGGTTTTGAAGAGGTTTAGTATCCATAGAAACAAGATAGTTCATCTTGTCCCCACGGTGGATATTCAAAGCTTGACAAGCAGGCCCCATTCCGTGAGTAGCGTATACGTCACCTCTGAACTCTTTATTGTAATCCATTCTCCAATTGTTCCAATAAGCACCCCAGAAAGGTTGTAGACCATGTATGTATGCCCCTTCAGCGTGAATCAACTCACCGAATAGCCCTTGTTGAGCCATGTTCAATGATGTTAGTTCAAAGAAGTCATATACGCAGTTCTCTAGCTGCATACAGTGCTTGCGTGTTCTCTCAGATGTGTTGATAAGATCCCAGATCTCTTTCATCGTCATAGCAGCAGGCACTTCGATAGCTACGTGTTTTCCATCATTCATTGCCTGTACTCCTATTTGAGCGTGGCTCTTCCAGTCTGTAACCACATAAACTAGATCAACGTTTGGAAGTTTTGTTACCTCTTTCCATATCTCTGTGTTGCCGTAGAACTCTTGGGCTTTAGGACGACCCGCTTTTTCTAGTTTCTCGTTTACTCTTTTTACGTTCTCTTCTACTACGTCACAAAGAGCTACCACCTCAACACCATCAATTTGTGTTAGACGATGAACGGCTCCTGGACCTCTCATTCCTAGACCAATAACAGCTACTCTAACATTTGGAATTGGATCACACCTCAGAGCGATTACGTCAGTTTGCCCTTTTGGACGTTTAGGCGTTGGTGTCTTGATAACTTTTGCAGATAGTGCTGGAGCAATAATAAACATCAGCAAAAGCAGCAGCAAGGATTCTTTAATTTTTTTCATAACTTGATTAGACTTGATTAATTAATACATTAACACTATGCAAACATACATAAAAAGAGTATAGAGACCAAATAAATAGTTTGCAATATTTACTATAGTTTGATGTATTTAATCAATATATTAATGTAAACAGCTATATATATTGTTTGGGTAGAGTGTGTAGATTTAACAAAAAAGATAGGGTTGTGACACCTCAGAGTGAGGAGGCACAACCCTATCATCATTTAATTACACACATTTCTAAATAGACTACTTAAAATTCGTATTTAAGTTTTGGAGAACGAGCAGCTAGAACTTCATCTACACGTCCTATTGGAGTTGTTTTGGGTAAGTCAAATAGATTATCAGGATTCTCTTTAGCTTGAGCGAAGAGATCTTTTATTACTTCAATAGCATTATCTAGAGTATCCTTTGATTCAGTCTCTGTAGGCTCAAACATCATAGCCTCCTTGACAATAAGAGGGAAGTAAATAGTTGGTGGGTGTATTCCATTGTCAAGGAGTCCCTTGGCAATATCTAGAGCCCTAACACCTGTCTCTTTGTTTATCTCATTAGCACTAAGAACAAACTCGTGCATACAAGGAGTTGTGTACTCTTGTGAGTAGATCTCCGCAAGAGCTTTATAGAGATAGTTAGCATTAAGCACTGCCATCTCAGAAGCATTCTTAAGACCATTGCCCCCGAGCGTCATTATATAGCATAGAGCTCTAAGGCAGACAAGGAAGTTTCCGTGAAACGCTTTAACCTTACCTATGGAGAGAGTCTTTACTGTTTCATTCTCCCTATAATTGAGATTGGTCTGTGGAAGGAATGGAATTAGTATCTTCTTACAACCGATAGGTCCTGCCCCTGGTCCTCCACCACCGTGAGGAGTAGAGAATGTCTTGTGTAGATTCAAGTGGACGATATCGAATCCCATGTCTCCTGGTCTAGTGATTCCCATGATGGCATTTAGGTTAGCTCCGTCATAGTATACCAATCCACCAGCTTGGTGTATTATCTCTGTTATCTCGAGTATATTCTTTTCGAACGCACCAAGAGTGTTTGGGTTTGTTAGCATCAGAGCTGCAGTATCGCTTCCGACAACAGCTTTGAGTGCCTCTAGATCAACGAATCCGTTCTCATCTGATGGGATATTTACCACCTCGAATCCAGCCATAACAACACTAGCAGGGTTTGTCCCGTGTGCTGAGTCTGGAATAATCACTTTCTTTCTCTCGAAATCATTACGTGAATGGTGGTATGCTCTAATCATAAGAAGAGCGGTGAATTCACCATGAGCACCAGCTGCAGGCTGGAAACTCATAGCATCCATACCCGTCACCTCACAAAGCGATCTATTTAAATCTTTATATACATCAATGCATCCCTTGACTGTATGCAGAGGTTGAAGTGGATGTATAGCAGCATATCCTTCTAGTTGTGCTACCTCTTCATTTAGTTTTGGGTTGTACTTCATCGTGCAAGAGCCAAGGGGATAGAACCCTGTCTCAATGCCAAACGCACGGCGGCTAAGCCCTATAAAGTGTCTCATGAGGTCAATCTCTGCTATCTCTGGAAGTCTAAGCTCTGTGGCTCTCTTATATGATGGTTCGTAAAGTGGTGTCTCGAGTGGGGGTAGCTCGAAGTTGCTTCTCCCCGCTTTTGATCTTTCAAAAATTAGTTTCATATCTTGAATTGATATTAGAGGGGTTATAATTAAGCTTTCATCTCGCTAAGGATAGATACAAGCAGATCCATCTCCTCACGAGTATTCATCTCCGTGGCGCACCAAAGTATCTCATTTTCACTGATTGGAAGTCCTGCAAGTATATTGTATTGCTCTAGATGACTAACAATCTTCAGAGCTGAGGTCGTTGACTTTGTTACAAACTCGTGGAAGAACTCCCCTTTATAGTGAAGCTCGAAGCCTGGTATCTCCATTAGACGAGCTGCAAGGTAGTGTGCATTGGAGCTACAGTGGCGTGCTACTTGTTTTAGGCCTTCACCACCTACGGTAGAGAGATAGACTGTTGCTCTGTAAGCACAGTGTGCTTGGTTTGAGCATATACTAGAGAGAGATTTCTCGCGTTTGATGTGCTGCTCACGTGCTTGAAGAGTAAGAACGAAAGCACGACGCCCTTCTGTATCTATAGTCTCACCGACAATACGCCCTGGCATCTTTCTAAGAAGTGCACTTTTAGCTGTAATAAACCCAAGATATGGACCTCCGAAAGAGAGAGGTAGACCCAGAGGTTGACCCTCTCCTACTGCAATGTCTGCACCCACCTCGTTTGCCGAAGGAAGGATTGCAGCAGCAATAGGATTAACCCCAACAATTGTTAGAGCTTTGTGAGACTTAGCAATCTGTGATATAGGTTCGACATCTTCTATTAAGCCAAAACGATTTAGTTGTTCGATGTATACTGCAGCTGTCTTGTCACTTATGATAGCTTCGAACCAGCTTTTATCTACCACTCCTTGATGAATAGGGGCGATAAGTATCTCAACATTAAGAGGGGCTAGGTATGTTTGAATGACCTGCATGGTCTCTGGGTTGATACTCTCTGCTATAACTACCTGATTGCGTTTCTTCTCGAGAGACATCTTGCAGGCTTCGGCAGCCGCTGTAGCTCCATCGTATACACTTGCATTGGATACGTCAAGGCCAGTGAGTTCGCACATCATTGTTTGGAACTCAAAGATCACCTGCAGGACACCTTGGCTCGTTTCAGCTTGGTATGGAGTATACGTAGAAAGCATCTCTGTGCGCGATGAGAGGTGTGTCACTGCACTAGGTATATAGTGGTTGTAAGCTCCTGCTCCTCGGTATATAGTATCGAATACTCTATTCTTCTTAGAATATTCCTTTAGTCTTCTTTTAACCTCTAAGTGGCTCTTTCCATCTGGGATATGTAGTTTACGGTTAAGCAAAACTCCGGCCGGAAGTGGCTCGAAGAGTTGCTCAACAGTATCACACCCCACACTCTGAAGCATCTCTTGGATGTCACTTTGATTATGTGGTGTATATCTTGCCATTGTATTCTTAGTGTGCTTGGTTACAATATTCTTCGTACTCTTTAGCGCTCATTAGCTCTGAGCTGATCTCTGTGAACTTAACCTCTACTATCCATGCAGCATAGCTATCATCGTTAAGAAGAGCAGGAGTATCGTTGAGCTCCTCATTGACTGCAGTAACCTCTCCTGAGACTGGAGCATAAATCTCTGATGCAGCCTTAACACTCTCCACATCTGCAAAGCTTTCACCAAGCTCTAGTTCGTCTCCCTCTTCAGGAAGA
Source organism: Bacteroidales bacterium (assembly GCA_051652645.1). GTDB lineage: Bacteria > Bacteroidota > Bacteroidia > Bacteroidales > UBA7332 > UBA7332. The sequence goes on along the minus strand of JBOFUP010000063.1, from coordinate 52,529 downwards.
GAGATGTATACGATGTTTCCCATAGCGTGTTGTGCATGGTCAGAGATTCCGATTTTAGCTTTGTCACCCTCAATAAGTACCCACTCGTGGGACTTAGCATACTTCAAGTTTTCTAATAGTTTCATGGGAATATAATTTTTTTGTTTCTGTATTATGGTAAATTCTATTTATTGTTCTTCTTCTGAATGAATGGCATAGTCTGATATTCAGCTTTTAGCATCTTCTTTCTGACCTCTAGATCAATAGGTGATTCTGTTCCTTTGAGCACACGTATCATTGCCATGGCGCAATTATTAGTAACGGAGAATGTACCAGTGGTTACATATCCTACCTCCTGACCATCTTTGTATACTGTTGTGTTCTCGCGAGCCACTCCTCGATCAATTAGCTTCACTCCTTTTCTCATATATTTAGCTGGATTAGCCTCTAGAGCCGCTTTGCCAATGAAGGTCTCTTTCTTCATCTTTATGCAGAATCCTAATCCTACCTCATTTGCAGGAATCTCCTCACCTAGCTCATGTCCGTATAGAGGCATTCCTGCTTCGAAACGTAGAGTGTCTCGAGATCCTAATCCACACGGGATAAGTCCATCCTCTTTTCCTACCTCAAGAAGTGATTCGAAGATTGTAGAGACAACCTCATTGGGCACATATATCTCAAACCCATCTTCACCGGTGTAGCCCGTACGAGAGATTAGACATTTAGCACCCCATGCTTCGATTTCCACGAAAGTATAGTTCTTTGCTGGTAATTTATTTATATCAACAGATTTTGCTAGAATAGTCTCCGCTAAAGGACCTTGAAGAGCTAGTTGGGCTACATTTTCTGATATGTTCTCTGCTTTTGTGTCAGCTAATAGATGATTTGTAACCCAAGTAAAATCTTTATCAATGTTACTGGCGTTTACAACAAGAAGATAATGCTCATTGGAGTATTTATAAACTAATAGATCATCAACTACACCACCTTTGTCGTTGCACATTAGCGTATATAGTATCTCTCCTTGGTTGATTAGGGTAACATCGTTGGTGATTAAGTTGTTTATTGTTGCCTCAGCACCTTTGCCTGTGATAAGGAACTCTCCCATGTGTGAGACATCGAATAGACCAGCTTGATTACGTACGGCATTGTGTTCAACAACAATTCCTGTCTCGTACTGTATAGGCAGCTCAAATCCGGCAAACTCTACAATCTTTCCTCCATGCTTGACGTGATTGTCATAAAGTGGAGTTCTTTGAATCTTTGTCATAGTATAATATGGTATTAAGAATATATATAAAAGGGTTTCTATTAATCTTAGATTTTTGGCATCGTATGAATAGCACTTCCTAGGCTATCCTCAACTGACTCTAGTATGCTTTCGCAAACTGTTGGATGAGGGTGTATAAGATGGGCTATCTCATGGTTAGTCAATCCTTGCTGTATAGCTAAAGCAAGTTCAGTGATCATATCTGTTGCATGAGCAGCATATATGTGTGCACCTACAATCTTTCCGCTATCCTTCTCGAAGATTGTCTTCACAAATCCTCTATCTAGTCCCTCTATCATAGATTTGGCATTACCACCCATGGTATATTTACCTACAACTAGCTCCTTATCAGACTCCTCTTGAGTAATACCTACCGAGGCTATCTCTGGGGATACATATATGCAACTAGGCACTATGTTTAGATTGATTGTTGGCTCAACTCCACAGATATGCTCTACAGCTGTTATTCCTTGAGCAGAAGCAAAGTGTGCTAGTTGTATCTTATTTGTTACATCACCTACGGCGTAGATGTTGGGAATAGAGGTCTGCATATTCTCATTTATCTCGATTGCCCCTCTGTTGGTGGCCACCCCTATCTTTTCAAGAGAAAGTGCATCTGTGTATGGTCTTCTACCTATACATGATATTATCACATCAAACTCTTCTGCTGTCTCTTTACTCTTCTCTTGAGCAACAACCTTTAATAATCCATTTTCTGATTGTATGATCTCCTTGACCTGTGTTTGGAGCTTGAGTTTAGCTCCATCCTTCTTAAGAGTTAATCCTAGTTGTTTAGATATTTCTTGATCAACAGTCGGGATTACCCTTTCGCGGAATTCATATATTGTTACACTCTTACCAAGGTTTAGCAAGTGGGAGGCGAACTCTACGCCTATCACTCCACCACCTATAATAGCTATTCGTTGAGCTTGAATTGGAGTGGTTAATACTTGGTTACTTGTAAGTGTGTGTTCAATGCCTTTAATATCAAGTACAATTGATTGCGATCCTGTGGCTATTAGTATGTTTGTAGCAGAGATATTCTCTTGATTATCTACACAAATAGTATTTGCATCAACAAATGAGGCTACCCCTTTTATCTGTACTACTTTATTCGCTTTGAGTAGCGAGTCTATACCCTGCTGGAGTCTCTCGATGAGCTCATCTTTACGCTGGTATATCTTTTCACTATCAAAAGATACTTCTGGGGCAATTACTCCCCATTTATATGACTCTTTCATCTTTTTGAAGAGTCCTGATGAGTGAAGAAGAGATTTAGTTGGGATACATCCCCAATTAAGACAAGTACCTCCTAGACTCTCTTTTTCTATAATTGCCACACTTTTACCGAGTTGAGCCGCTCTGATTGCAGAAACATAACCAGCTGGTCCAGCTCCAATTATTATTAAATCGTAAGTTCTCATGCTTAAGGCTAAATAAATATTCATGGTTAATTATGTCGCAATGTAAACATAAATACAGAAATATACGCATTTTAAGGTAGAAAAATTCAATATTTTTTTAGGTTCTTATATCAAGTAGTGTCAAAAAGAAAGCAACAAGCAGGGATATGTTATACAACAGTTTGCCAATTAAGTGTTAATTAATAACTTACGAAAGCAAAAGCCGCTAAATATGTGATAAACATTTATGAACATTCCGTATTTTTCATCTGTTCTAACTTATGAATGCCGAAATAAAAATAAAATCAAAATACAATGAAAGTAAAACTATCTATAATTAATCCTCTTCAGACCACACTTCTGTGCTCTATGATTCAGGATCAGAATAAACCTCTTTCGATAAGACGAATGAGTGTAAATACAAGTGAATCTCTAATACATTGGAGAGTAGTTGGTGATAATACCGATAGCTTCGGCACAATATCACTAATAAGTGGCTCTATTTCACTAGTAAATAGAAAGGTCTCTAGTGGGGCTATTCTCCTAGATATGGAGTCAACGAATGTTGAGAGTTGCAACAGCAATTATGATTGTGAAGATCTTGAGAAACACTACAAATCAGAGAAAATGCTAAACTGTAATAGGTTTTCTAATGCTCTCTTTGAATTTAACAACATAGAGAAGATTGAAGACTCTCTATATGATGTTAGAGTTACAGGCACGTTAACATTAATGGGAAGAAGTATGGAGTTATGCCTTAGAGCTCGTAGTCTGAATCGTATAAAGCCAATATATTATGTTACGGAGACTATAAGATACCATCTTTGTGATGGAGCAGTTGAATCTGCAACGAATGACTCCGTAAATGAGAGAAGCTATGTTGAACTATCGGCCACTATAAGGGTAATGTGAATAAATAAATCATTTCTAATGAATTCATTATACGATTAGAGCTCTTTAAGCGCTATCACAGCGCCTAAAGAGCTCTCTCCTTTTTATATACTTCTACAAACAATAACCTTATGATTATTCTTAAATAACTCCTTGTGCGTACATTGAGCGAGCAACCTTGATGAAACCTGCAATGTTTGCACCTTTCATATAGTTGATATATCCATCAGCTTCTGTACCATAAGAAACACACTGCTCATGAATATCCGCCATGATTTGCTTCAATCGAGCATCAACCTCTTCAGCTGTCCAGCTGATGTGCATTGCATTCTGAGACATCTCAAGTCCAGAAGTAGCAACACCCCCTGCGTTTACAGCTTTACCTGGGCCATACATTACGCGATGTTCGATAAGTAGGTCAATAGCCTCAGGTGTACATCCCATATTTGAGATCTCAGCAACGCAAATACATCCGTTCTCTACAAGAACTTTAGCATCGTTACCGTTCAACTCATTCTGAGTAGCACAAGGAAGAGCGATGTCTACTTTCACACCCCAAGGCTTCTCACCAGGGAAGAACTTAGCACCAAACTTCTCTGCATAAGGAGAAACGATATCCTCTCCTGTAGCTCTCAGCTCAAGCATGAAGTCGATCTTCTCGCCGCTGATACCTGCCTCGTCATATATGTATCCGTCAGGACCAGATATTGTAACAACTTTAGCACCCATCTCAGTAGCCTTGATAGCTGCACCCCATGCAACATTACCAAAACCAGAAACAGCAACTCTTTTGCCTTGCATAGAGATACCTTTTGTCTCTAGCATCTTCTGTGCGAAGTAAAGTCCACCGAAACCAGTAGCCTCAGGACGGATAAGAGATCCACCATACTCAAGACCTTTACCAGTGAATGTACCAGTATTCTCTAGTTTCAATTTGCGGTACATACCGTAAAGGAAACCTATCTCACGAGCACCAACACCTATATCCCCTGCAGGAACGTCTGTATCTGGACCAACATGTCTCCACAACTCTAGCATGAATGATTGGCAGAAACGCATAATTTCAGCGTTTGATTTTCCTTTAATATTGAAGTCTGAACCACCTTTTGCTCCACCCATAGGAAGAGTAGTAAGTGCATTCTTGAAGATCTGTTCGAAACCTAAGAACTTAAGGATTGAAAGGTTCACCGATGGGTGAAAACGAAGTCCTCCTTTGTAAGGGCCAATAGCATTGTTAAACTGAACTCTATAACCAAGGTTAACTTGCACCTTACCTTTATCATCTACCCAAGGCACTTTAAAGCTAATTATTCTATCTGGCTCTACAAGACGCTCGATGATACTAGCGCTCTCGAATTCAGGATGCTGGTTATATATATCCTCAATTGAGATCAACACCTCTTTAACTGCTTGTAGGTACTCATGTTCACCTGGATGTTTCGCTTCTAGCGAACTCAAAATTTGATTAATATCCATAATCTCAGTTTTTTTGGTTTTTGCTTGGTTTTTGTTTTAAAGCTTGTGACAAATGTAGCGATTATTCAATATGGTGCAACTCTTTTGAGAATTAATTTTCTGAGAGTAAAATTCACATAAATATCGAGTTGTAACTAAACAGAGAGAAGCTAAAACAAAAGATCGCTTCTTGTGCAAGCTTTTATTCAAACTGACATAAAAAACAGATAAAACAAGGCAAAAAAAAAGTTACATAAAATATCATTATTCCACAAAATATATCTCATGAACCTAAATAAATAAGACCGATAATGGTATGTTGAGTTAAGTTAGGGGGATTAGACTTACGGATTGTCAGAATAGATATATAAAAAAAAATGGGAGGTATCTGTGAAGACACCTCCCATTTTTATAAATATTTACCTTGTTATTAGATTGAACCACCTACTAGGATTACAACCAAAAGACCTAGGATAGCGTACAACTCTGGGAATACTGCCAATACCATTGTGTTAGCAAATACGTTGTGTCCAGAACCGATAGCTGCAATACCGTTAGCACAAACTTGTCCCTGACGGATTGAAGAGTAAAGACCTACGATACCCATTGCTAGACCTGCACCAAAGATAGCAGAAGCCTGAAGCATAGAGATCTCTGGAGTCAAGAAACCTTTCATCATGAAGTATCCTACGAAACCGTAAAGACCTTGAGAAGAAGGAAGCGCACAAAGAGCAATGTATGATCCTGTTGCATCTGGGTTCTTTTTCATTGCACCGATAGCTGCATTACCAGAGATAGTTACACCAAAACATGATCCGATTCCACTGATGCCCACCATTAGAGCAATTCCTAAATAAGCTAATAAGATTGGTTCCATAATTTGCGTTGTTAATTGTATTGTCTGTTTTTGTTTGTTTTAATTGATCTGTTAGTGATGTGAAATTAATATGAGACACATCAACTAATAATAGTATTACTTAAGCGGTTGGTACTCTTTACCTCCCCCTTCGAAGCCTGCGTTTTTGTAAAACTCAACGAAGGTCAAACGAATAGGGTGAATCATAGCACCTAAAATCGTTAGAGCGAAAGCAATAGTGTGTCCTAGAAGAAGGATAAAAATCGTTACGATAATACCCACAACAGGAACATCCGGACTCATAGCAAAAGCCAATTGGTTGAATACATTTCCTAGAATCCCCCCCGTCAGCCCTAGAGCAAATAGACGTATGTAAGATAGTAAATCCCCCATTATACCTGTAGCCATTCCGTAAGTCTCCCAAAGGCCACCTCCGAAGTTCATCAAGATGTTTTTGTCAGGAGAGTTGTAGAATAAAGCCACAATAGCCCCTAATACAAGCGTTACCATAGCTATGTAATTAACTACCTCAGGGAGTTGAATTCCAAACTGCGGAGCACCAGCAAGCGGAATAAGCGACAGAAGTATTACTATCCAAGCAATTTTGGATAGAGCATACTTAAAGCCCTTTTTGCGAGTAGTGTTAGCAGCGTTAATTCCCATACCGAATAACACCTGAATAGCACCCAAAGTAATTGATAGTGCCATAAGGTTATCCATAGTCAAGAAGTAGTCTCTTACAGATTTCAAAGCCTCAAGTTTTGCCACTTCAATACCGAAGAATGTGCCTGAAAGCACACCAAAGAGTATCGCTCCCATTCCGAGGAACTGAGCTAGTGAGAAGTAGTCCTTAAACTCTTTCTTCTTTATCTTTCCAATAGTCCCGATAAGGAATATCAAAAGCCCGTATCCAGCATCTCCAGTACAGAAACCAAAGAATAGCATAAAGAAAGGAGCCAAGTAAGGAGTCAAATCCAATTCGTGATAGTTTGGAAGTGAGAAAACCCTAGTGATTGGTTCGAATAGCCTTGCGAAAGCATTGTTATTCATCAACACTGGAGGCTGCTCATCACTTAGAGGCTCGGAATACTCGAAGTACAGTGCGTGGTCATTGAAGTAGTTTGTCACCTCTGACTCGCGCTGTGATGGTATCCACCCCTCAAGCATCATAAGCTTATCATCAACGTGCTTCTCTGTGTTTAGTATCACCTTGGAGAACTCTATTTCACGAAGAAGATTTTCAGAGGCATTCTCAAATGAGTCAAGCTCCTCTGAGGCTAACCTCTCCATTCTATCGTGAATCTCCTTAAGATCACTATTACATTTACCTAGTGATGCCTTAAGTGACTCTAGAGATTTAGAAGAGATCTTAATACGCTCAGCATCAATATCTACACCCTCTTTACAGATTGTGATAAAGTATACCACTGAGCCGATATTGTTTATTATCTGAGCATTGTATCTCTCAACCCATTCATCTGAAAAGCTTCGAAGGTTACAAGTAAAGAACTCAACCTTATAGCCAGCTTGTTCAAGCAATTCGATAGAGTCTCTCTTGAAGTTACCCCATGGAGCTGTATGCTCTATCTCTTTCTGAATAGATTGTTTTGATAGATTAATCTTATCTCTTCTTGCTATTAATTCATCGAGATTCTTTAGATGATCATCTATATTGAATGGCTCATTTGAGGGTTTTCTTTCATCCCCAAGAGCTGAGGTTAGTAGTCTGATTGCATTTTTTGTGCGTTTCTCTTTATCGATCAACTCACGCAGAGACTCATCCTCTAGCTCGCCACTCCCCTTCTCAATAACATGAAGTATACCCAGCGTGCGAATATCTTCAAGCACTTGAGCATACTCTTGATGATATATCAAGAAGGTGATTTTTTTCATATCTACTACCATGCTTCGCCCTCCTCTAGTTTTGTTTCTTGACGCGACTTCATGATCTTTTGAGAAGATTTAGAGAGGTTCTCCTCATCTTCCATAAATCTCTTGATCTTACGTATTGCATCCATGTAGCCAGGGATTTGAACTTTCTCAAATAGGTTAACCTTCTGAGTTGTCTTCTTCCGTGCATGCTCCAATAGGTGCAATTTAAGCTCATTAAAGTCACGTTCAATACCTGTTTTTGATAGATCCTTAAGAAGTTCTACCCCATCTAGGTACCAGTTTGGTGAGTTATAAAGACTGAATTGTGCGGTTTCGAAATCGATAGCCTCAATAAGAGGAATTCTCACTCCTGCTATCTTACGAATACCAAGTCTTACATCCTTCACTTTCAAGAGCGAGGCATCAAATTCGTTCCACAGCGAGAACATATTCTCATAGCTTTTGATGCTACTCTCAAGTCTCATCTCAAGCTCCTTCACTTCATCTTTCGAGCGCTTTACCTCCATTCGAAGTGCACTCTCCTTACTTTTAATCGTAGGAAGAGCTTTTACTCGAATCTTGAGTTGCTTCTCCAATACCTGAAGTGATGTCTTATTGTATTGAAATTTGATTGCCATAATGGTGGTGGGTTACGATTTCCAGTATTTGTCGACAAGCTCTTTCTTGATGTTCACCTCTTGTGGTTTGAAGTGCTCTCCAAAAAGTCCCCATGCAACGTCAAGCATCTCATCAGTAGAGATATTAACGTCGATTGCCAGAAGCTGAGTAGAGTAGTCCTTAGCAAAAGCCATAGTACGCTCATCATAGTTTGTCAAGTCAAAACCGTTCTCCATTTTTGTCTTAGCGTTTGCAGCATCAGCATATAGACGAACCGCGGCATTCATCACCTGAGGGTGATCCTCGCGAGTCTTCTTACCAATAACCAACTGCTTAAGACGAGAAAGCGAGCGGAATGGGTCAACAATAACCTTACCTACGTCACTATCCTTACGAAGGAATAGCTGTCCCTCAGTGATATAACCAGTATTATCTGGAACGGCGTGAGTAATATCACCCCCTGAAAGAGATGTAACGGCAATGATAGTTATCGAACCACCACTAGGGAACTGTACTGCTTTCTCATATATCTTAGCCAAATCCGAATAGAGAGACCCTGGCATAGAGTCCTTAGACGGAATCTGGTCCATACGGTTAGATACGATAGACAATGCCTCAGAGTAAGATGTCATATCTGTCAATAGCACTAGAACCTTCTCGTTCTTCTCTACGGCAAAATACTCAGCCGCAGTAAGTGACATATCAGGAATCAATAGACGCTCTACCGATGGATTCTCAGTTGTGTTTACGAAACTGATGATACGGTCAAGTGCCCCAGCATTACTAAATACGTTCTTAAAGTATAGGTAGTCATCATTTGTCATACCCATAGCTCCAAGGATGATCTTATCTGCTTTGGCTCTTAGAGCCACCATAGCCATTACCTGGTTGAAAGGTTGGTCCGGGTCAGCAAAGAATGGGATCTTCTGTCCAGATACAAGAGTGTTGTTCAAGTCTATCCCTGCAATACCCGTAGCGATAAGCTCCGAAGGCTGCTTACGACGAACCGGATTAACCGATGGTCCACCAATCTCACGCTCTTCACCCTCAACTTCTGGTCCACCATCAATAGGATCACCATATGCATTGAAGAATCGACCCGCCAATTGATCACCTACCTTAAGGCCTGGAGCCTTACCTAGGAATACCACTTCGGCATTTGTTGGGATACCTTCAGTACCAGTAAATACCTGAAGAGTAACCTCATCACCCATAATCTTTACTACCTGAGCTAATCGACCATTCACTGTGGCAAGCTCTTCGTTACCCACACCTGTAGCCTTTAGCGTACAAGTAGCTTTGGTAATTTGTGTAATCTTGGTGTATATTTTCTGAAATGCTTTTGCCATCTTATTTTGCTCTTTGTGAAATTAATTGCTTGAGTTCAGCCTCGAAGCCTTTGAACGCTTCGTTCTCAAACTCACAATAGTTCATCTGCTTGAAGAGGTTGATCATGCTCTTGAAGTAGTCCATCACCTCTAAGAAGCCATCAAAATGGAAATCAGTACGGCATACATCCATAACGAAATCCAATAGATACTTCTGGCGCTCGATAGGAGTTACACTATCAACTGGGTCAAAAGCATCCTGCTGAAGGATAACAAAGTCTATAAGCTCAGACTTCCAAAGTATTTGGTGATACTCCAAAGGTACACCATCATCACCGAGGATGTTAATCTGATCAGCAATCTCTTTTCCTCTAAGAAGACGGTTCTTCATATCGTTTACCTTCTCTATCCAATCCTCAGAGATACGCATTTTGATATACTCCTCATACTCTGGATATTCAATATATTTCGAGTAACTATCGATTGGGTTAATAGCTGGATAACGCTTACGGTCAGCGCGCTCTTGCTCAAGAGCATAGAAACAGCGAGCCACCTTCTTGGTATTCTCCGTCACTGGCTCTTTAAGGTTACCTCCAGCTGGAGATACAGTACCGATGAATGTGATAGAACCCGTTGCACCATTATTTAGATAAACGAATCCCGCTCTACCATAGAAGTTAGAGATGATAGCCGAAAGGTCCATCGGGAAAGCATCTGGTCCAGGAAGCTCTTCAAGACGGTTTGACATCTCACGAAGAGCCTGTGCCCAACGTGATGTAGAGTCAGCCATCAACAACACCTTCAATCCCATAGAACGGTAGTACTCAGCCATTGACATGGCTGTATATACAGAAGCTTCACGAGAAGCAACCGGCATGTTCGATGTATTGGCAACGATGATTGTTCTCTCCATAAGCTTACGCCCCGTGTGTGGATCGTCAAGGTGAGGGAACTCAGTGAAAACCTCTACTACCTCATTTGCACGCTCACCACAAGCAGCAATGATAACAATATCCGCTTCCGCTTGCTTTGATATACCATGCTGCAATACTGTCTTACCAGTACCGAATGGTCCAGGAATAAATCCAGTACCACCCTCTACGATAGGGTTTGCTGTATCGATGGTTCTAACACCTGTCTCAAGAAGTTTGTATGGACGTGGCTTTTCGCGGTAAAGAGTCAAGGCACGCTTCACAGGCCATTTCTGGATCATGTTAAGCTCCTGCTCGTTACCCTGCTCATCAACAATCTTAGCTATTGTTGTAAATACATTATATTTTCCTGCTGGAGCTAGCCAAGTAAGCTTGAAGCTTCCCTTAAGGACAAAAGGCACCATGATCTTATGCGGCTGAAAGTTCTCATCAACCTCACCAAGCCAATGGCCTGCTGTTACAACTTCGCCTACCTCTGCTAGAGGTTTAAAGTCCCAAAGCTTCTCCTCGTCAAGAGCAAATGTGTACTCACCTCTATTAAGGAATACACCATTCATCTTATCCAAGTCATTCTGCAATCCATCATAGTTGCGCGAAAGCATACCTGGCCCAAGAGTAACCTCAAGCATATGCCCTGAAAACTCAACTAAATCTCCTACGCGTAGGCCGCGAGTACTCTCGAAAACCTGTACATAAGCATTCGAACCTACCACCTTAATAACCTCTGCCATTAGGCGTGTAGAGCTGAGTATAATGTAACAAATCTCATTTTGAGAGACTGCCCCATCAAACTCCACAATAACGAGGTTGGAGACAATCCCTTTTACAACTCCTTTTGCACTCATATCGTATTTTGTGATATCATTATTTTTTTTACTTAAACTCATCTGGAAGAACAACCTCATCCTTGAGTCCTTGAATAAGACGGCGGAACATCTGTTCACCCTTAGCCTTATCAAGCTTCAACCATCTATCTACCATTTCAACCTTCAAAACAAAAGCCAAAACGACCTCTATGGAAAAGTAGTATAGAGAAGTCTGTTCCTCAATCCAGCTCCATCTGTACAAATCAAGCAGTCTCTCCCTCTCGACTAGGTCCCTCTCTTCAAATATCTTAAAAAGCTGTGAGAGGTCATCAACGCTATTTGAGAGACCAAAGTCTCTAAGATTAGAGCTACGTAGTTGATTCGCAACGGAGCTATTACCTACAATCACCGAGGCTACCTCAATCCCATATTTACGTGCAGAAAGCGCTGCAAATATGTTATTAATATTTTGATTAAGCTCAAACCAATCCTTGAAAAAAGGATGCTTTATGCTCATCAAGTAGTCATTATAATGAGTAGCCAAAATATCCTCCAGTGAGACTTGAGTATCCCCTTGAGAAGCCTTACCCTCTTGTGCATAATCACTCAAGAAAGCAAACATATATCCAGGATACTTATCGCTACTCTCTAGCTCACCATCTTGGGCAATCTGAAGTAGCTCAGAAAAGTCCTCTGAACTATAACATCCACCATCCTCTAGAGAAGCCTCACGGTCAGCCAAAAAACGAAGCAAATTTGCATTATCTCTTTTGTAGAAATATAAATCCAAAAGTTTTGCATCACTCTTTGTTAGCTCACCCCTAATCTCTCTACGGAGATCCGTTAGCCCAATGCTTAGCTTAGAATCCTCCAGAGTTATCTCCGGCAAACCTGCTACCAAACAATAATAGTTATTCATAAGCTTACTTATTAGGGCATCTGCCCTAGAGAATTAGTTTTTAAATAGCATTTTAACAAGCTGCGGACGCAAGAACTCTTTGAAGTATGAAACGAACTCCTCTTCTCCGAAAGTAATCTTGTATGAACCATCAGCTGGAGCTATAACAAACGAGCTGCTTTTTCCATTAACTTTCTCTATCTTCACACCAGCCTGAAGAAGATCTGATGCCTTAGATTCGAAATAGCTAGTTAGCTCTTCTGCTCTGCTTGTTGAGATAACTACAGACTCCTGTTTTGCCCACTCTTTTGCCATTGTCAACATAAGTTCTGACATGAAGGCATTATTAGACATAACCTCTGCAACTGAAGATCTTACAACGCTATTATTGATCAAGTTAACAACTTCATTCTTAAGCGCACCAACAGCCTGACCAGCAAAGAGTCTTAACTCTGCTTGAGTATTCTTTGTCAGCTCAGCTGATGCTTTTTGAGCTTCAGCCACAATTCGTTCTGCCTCAGCTTTTGCAGCCGAGAGAATCTCCTGCTCTTTTCTCTTCGCATCGTTTACTATGCGCTGAGCCTCGTTATTACCTTTCTCTACTCCTTCTTTGTAGATTTTATCAGTAAGAGACTGAATTTTTGTATCCATCATAAATCGTGTTTTTGATTTTATAACAGTGGCAAATATATATAAATAATCTATCTATCAACGACTATTATTTATTAAAAGTGGCATTTTATATACCTTATAATATCTATTATAGATAACAATTAGTCATAAGTCTCGCTCTTTAGCAACAGAATGCTAGCAGATTAATAAAAAAAAATAGCACAAAGAGTTAATTTAAACAACCCCTTGCGCTATAAAGTATTTTATCTACTCTTTCAATTCTATAACAAGAACATCTAACATCTCAGCCATTGAGCCCGCCTTGAAACTACCTCTAGGAGTATCAATTGTCCAATATGAATGACGCTCATCTACACAGACTCTCAAAGTAGCCTCACTATCTACAACAAAGCCCAATCGAGCAAGTGCCCTCTCACTCCAAAAAGTAAGAAAACCTTCACCCCGACTAACCACAGAGACACTCCCCCTTACTTTATGATTCATCAGGAAAGTACCTGTATATGGATCAAACCTCACCGAAGAGTTCATAAAAACACCCTGAAGATGCCCCTCCACAACAAGTGTTTCAGGCAATCCATCTACCACTCCACCAGCTTGAGGTTTCATCAAGACGATTCTATCAGCCACCTGCATTGCCAACTCCAACTCATGCGTGGATATCAAGACACACTTATGCATCTCATGCGCCAAGCGATGAAGCAACATCATTATCTCCACCCTATTGGGCAGATCAAGGTGAGCCGTGGGTTCATCAAGGAAAATAATAGGAGCATCCTGAGCCAGAGCCTTAGCTATTAGAGCCCTCTGACGCTCGCCATCTGAGAGTTCAAAGAGAGTAGACTCACTCTTATGAGATAAGTTAACCTGAGCAAGCGACTGCTCAACCCTCTGCTCATCCTCTTGAGTCAGTCGGCCCAAGAAACCCGTAAAAGGATTCCTACCCAAGGCAACAAGCTCTCTGACCCTCATGCCGAGAGTCTCAATAGGGTCGGTCAATACAAGAGCCAACAACCGCGACCTCTCTTTTATAGGAAGAGATCCAACAGCCACACCATCGAGCAAAACCCTCCCACCTAGGTTAGGCTGAATACCAGCCATTGTCCTAAGAAGTGTTGATTTGCCACAACCATTAGGCCCGAGCAAACAGACAAACTCACCTGCAGCCATATCAAAGCAGAGAGACTGTTGAACAATCTCCCTACCTCTCGCCCTATGATCATACCCTATGGTTAGCTCTTCAACCCTAAGCATACTATGTATATATATGAATAATATCCTCTAATCACAGATCCAACATACCCTCTGGAAGATCCATAGTCAATATAAGATTCTCACTATCTATTGAAACAACGAAATCATCCGCTGCAGGCACAAGAAGCTCTTCACCGTTTGCACTCTCCACCACGAATAGTACATTCACCGTCGTGTCGTCAACCTCTATGATACGACCAACCTCTATGCCCTCTTTTGTTTTCACAACGAAGCCCACAAAGTAGTTATCATCATCACCCTCTGGCTCATCCTTAGATATATTTGCTATTGGGAAAAACACCTCTTTATTTGTGAACTGTCGAGCCTCATGATCCGAGTCTATTCTGTCCAGTTTAACCAATGCACCATTCTCCGAACGAAAACGATACTGCTCAATAAAGAACGGCACATAAATACCATCCATCTCACATACGAAATACCTACAATCCCCCCTATCGAAGAGATCAGTCGTGAAGGTGAATGACAACTCACCATGAATGCCGTGCGGTTTATTAAACTGCCCAATCTTTATTATCTCCTCTTTTCGTATCATCTAATATAGCCTATAATCTAGTTATTTTTGCACCGATAGCATTAAGTCGTTTATCAATATCCTGATATCCACGATCAATCTGCTCTATGTTATCAATTCTACTCACACCATCCGCCGACATAGCCGCTATCAACAAAGCTATCCCTGCGCGAATATCTGGCGAAGCCATTCTCGAAGCCCTCAATTTATTCTGCTTTGCATTGCCGATAATAGTAGCACGGTGTGGATCACACAATATGATCTGCGCCCCCATATCAATCAAGTTATCTACAAAAAACAGACGACTCTCAAACATCTTTTGGTGAATCAGCACACTACCCTTTGCCTGTGTAGCCACAACCAAGAACACACTCAACAAATCAGGAGTCAACCCCGGCCACGGTGCATCTGCTATGGTCATGATCGAACCATCAATAAAGGTATCAATCGTATAACCCTCTTGCTGAGGTATGTAAAGATCATCACCAATCTGCTCAATAGTAATACCTAGTCGACGAAACGAATCAGGTATATTACCAAGATCATCAACACTACAATCCTTTATAGTAATCTCAGAGCCTGTCATTGCCGCCATACCAATAAAGCTCCCAATCTCAATCATATCAGGTAGAATACGATGTCTACAACCACCCAAGGATTCAACCCCATCGATATACAGAAGATTAGAGCCAACGCCGCTGATTTTTGCACCCATACAATTCAACATCTTACAAAGCTGCTGAAGATAAGGCTCACATGCTGCGTTATATATTGTTGTACGTCCTTTTGCAAGCACAGCCGTCATAACTATATTAGCTGTTCCCGTTACAGATGCCTCATCGAGCAACATATAAGCCCCTTTGAGCTCCGTTGCCTCAATCTCATAGAGATGATTCTCTGGCGAATACCTAAAGTCAGCCCCCAACTTCTGAATACCAACAAAGTGAGTATCCAATCTTCGTCTACCAATTTTGTCTCCCCCAGGCTTAGGTATAACACCCTTACCAAAGCGAGCCACCATAGGACCGACCAACATCACTGATCCCCTAAGCGAAGAGCTACTCTTGAAATAAGCCTCCGTGTGAAGATAGTCAAGATTTACCTGATCAGCCTGAAAGCTATAGCTCTCACCATCAAGTTTATTTACCTTAACACCCATATCACGAAGCAGCTGAATGAGATTATTCACATCCAATATATTTGGCACATTATCTATTATCACCTCCTGCGAGGTTAACAACACTGCACAAATAACCTGAAGCGCCTCATTTTTCGCACCCTGTGGCGTGATCTCACCACACATCTTATGACCACCCTCTATGATGAAACTACCCATAACGATATATTATTGTTTTTCCTGTTTACGTCGACTATAGTTAAATGCCTGCTTGAATCTCCTTTGCGACTGGCCAGACTCTCTACTCTTACCACCCTCAAAGATCTGAAAATTCTCCGGTGTAAGATCAATCTTACCATTTGATAGTTCACGAAGATCATCCAAGATACGCTTATCATCGAAACTCTCTTTTGCCGCCTGAAGCACACGATGCATCTGCACGGCAACCATACGTATGAGAGCAGTTCTATAATCGCCATCCTCTATCTCAACACATCTGTTGATGATCTGCTGTACATACAACCCGTATGTTCTATGGCGATTATTGCGAATATCCCTATATGGCACCATCTCTGGTTTGATCCTCAAAGACTCCTTCTCGACCAATTCACAAGGATAGTCAATATCAAGCTCAAAGTCAGCCATAATAGCTAGATGCTCCCAAAGCTTATGGTTATTATCATCTGCTGAACGCAGACTCGGGAATAGGTTACCCATCACACCCACTATTGTGTGAGCACAACGTGTACGTTCATCCCTATCCTCTATTTTCATACAGTGTTCAACCATATTCTGGATGTTACGACCATATTCCGGTAATACCAGATCCTTACCACTTGTATTATAGTAATGCATATAATTTATTATCTACTTCTTGTGAATAAATCTAAATCACACATATAGAGTTACTGACCTAGCACTCTATTCTTAGGTGTAGTACCCACAAACTCTTTGAGATAGAAAGGCTCGAAATAAGCCACATCAACAAATTCTCCATTCTCAAATGCCTTCTCAGCCAACCTAACCATATACTTAGCATTTGGATCGATATCCGAGATGTAGATTGCATTCTCACTCTCGAACATATCCATACACTTAAGAGCACCATTACCAAAGAATATCATCTTTGAACCTGACAAGAGTTCTGCGTAGCTACCCGCCTCTATGATCTCTGCCTTGATATCACCCAAACGCTCTAGATTAGAGTTATAATGAGCCGTATAAACCTCCATCCGACGAGCATCCAACATTGGAGCCAAAATAGCACCTGTGAGATCACCCTCATAGGTCAATACAAGAGACTCCACCATAACATCTAGCGTGTTAATAGCAATAAGAGGTATGGATCTCCCATAACAGAAGCCCTTAGCCGTTGAAACACCAATCCTTAGGCCAGTATATGAACCAGGTCCACAACTCACAGCCATAGCATCGATATCCAATCCTTCACTCTTGGCAAACTCCAGCGCCGCCTGTATGAACGGAGCTAAGTGTGTAGCATGATTCATCCCTGAGGCCTCCTCTTTAGCAAATAGCACCACCCCGTTGCTCGAGAGAGCAACCGAGCACACCTGTGTAGAAGTCTCTATATGTATAATAGTAGCCATATTTCTTTTCCTCTTTAGTTACTTATATTGTGCAAATATAGAGATAAAAAACCTATTTTTGTAGCCTTAATATCAATAATAGAACTTTTGTATGATACAATCTATGACCGGCTACGGAAGAGCAGTTGCTGAACTTCCAAACAAAAAAATTACTGTAGAGATAAAATCACTAAATAGTAAGCAGCTAGACCTGAACACCCGAATGCCATCTATATACCGCGAAAAGGAGATATTCCTTCGAAACGAACTGATGAAGAAGCTCGAGAGAGGAAAGGTTGATCTTACTATCTTCATCGAAACAATTTCAAAAGAGAGCGTATCTACAATCAACGCATCCATCGTGGAGAACTACTACAAGCAACTAAAAGAGATCTCTGCTTCGACAGGCATACCCGAACCATCAAACTGGTATGAAGTACTCATGAGAATGCCAGATACGATGAAGAGCGAGGTTCAACAAGAGCTAAACGAGGAGGAGTGGAACGTCGTTTACAACACATTCCAGCAGGCCACAAAAGCCATCATAGAGTTTCGTTCTCAAGAGGGTGACAAACTACACACACTATTCACCGAGAAAATCAACAACATAGCACAACTACTCAAGCAGGTTGAACCTTTTGAAGGCGAAAGAATAGAGAAAGTTCGCACACGTATCAGCGAAGGACTAGCGAAACTAAACGTAGAGCACGACTCAAGCAGACTAGAGCAAGAACTCATATTCTATATCGAGAAACTAGATATCAACGAAGAGAAACACAGACTTTCAAACCATCTAAACTACTTCCTTGAGACGATGAATCAATCTAAAGGTCAAGGGAAAAAACTTGGATTCATCACTCAAGAGATAGGTCGTGAGATAAACACTCTTGGTTCTAAGTCAAACCATACAGAGATGCAAAAAATCGTTGTTCAGATGAAAGACGAATTAGAGCAGATCAAGGAGCAGGTACTTAACGCCATGTAATCATCGCATTAAGCACAATCAATCATCCAAACAGAGTAACTATGCAAGCAGATAAACTTATAATATTCTCAGCCCCTTCAGGATCGGGCAAATCAACTATAATAAACTACCTTCTTGAGCAAGGAATAAACGTAGAGTTCTCAATCTCGGCCACTAGTCGCAAACCACGAGGAGAGGAACAACACGCTCGCGAATACTACTTCCTATCTGCCGAAGAGTTTCGCCAAAAGATCGCCAATGGAGAGTTTCTCGAACACGAGGAGGTATACAAAGACTGCTTCTATGGCACACTTCTAAGCGAAGTAGAGAGAATACACTCATTAGGTAAAAACGTGATCTTCGACGTTGACGTTGTAGGAGGCGTAAACATCAAGAAACACTTCGCAGAGAAAGCCCTTTCTATATTCATACAACCTCCAAGTGTGCAAGAGCTTCGAAACAGACTCATCTCTAGAGCCACGGATTCAGCCGAGACAATACAAAAGCGTATAGACAAGGCAGAGTTCGAACTCACATTCGCCCCTCAGTTTGATAAAGTTGTAGTTAACGACATTCTTGAAAATGCTCAAAAAGAGACACTCAAGATAGTATCCGAATTCCTCAACAATTAAGACAAGGTAAACTAGCCGCGACATACACAACAGATGAATAGATACTTCATTTACCTAGCCTATAATGGTCAGAATTATTGCGGTTGGCAGATACAACCAAACGCAAACAGTGTGCAGCAAGAGATAGAAACGGCTCTTTCAACCATTCGCCGTACGCCAACCTCTATCGTAGGGGCTGGGCGTACGGACACTGGTGTGCACGCATCTACTATGATAGCACACTTCGATAGCGAACTTCCTATTGAATCACTACCCACACTTAGCGACAAACTAAACAGGCTACTACCCAAAGACATATGGATCAAGGAGATAAAAGCAGTAAAAAGCGATGCTCACGCTCGATTCGATGCCACCTCCCGGACATACAAATACTACATAGTTGAACACAAAGACCCGTTCAGAGGTTCTATGAGCCATCGCGTGAATCATCCACTCAACATTGAGCTGATGAACCAAGCCTCGGAACTACTCTTCAACTACGAAGACTTCACAAGCTTCTCAAAGCTACATACAGATGTCAAGACAAACAACTGTAAAATGATGATTGCACACTGGGATAGAGAAGCTGACGGCACTATAGTGTTCACAGTAAAAGCCAACAGATTCCTTCGAAATATGGTACGCGCCATCGTGGGAACACTCCTTGATGTAGGCAGAGGGAAGATAACCCCACAAGATGTATGCAAGATCATAGAGATGAAAGATAGAGGCAAAGCCGGCACCTCTGTTCCAGCCCAAGCCCTTTTCCTTGTCGACGTAGAGTACCCAAACACTATCTTCGAACAACAATGAGACTAAACACAACACTCAAGCATCTAACCACTATCATCGCCCTTGCCACACTATGCTCATGCTCCTCTAGCAAACAGTTTGCAAAGCAAGCTAAGCCAATAGAGAAACAGCTAAATGTTAGGCTAAACAAAAAAGACAACATAAAGCTATACAGAGAAGCAGCACAATGGATAGGCACACCACACTGCAACGGAGGAACCTCCAAGCGATGTACAGACTGCTCAAACCTTGTAGCATCAATATACAAATCCGTATACGGGATAACGCTCGCTCGTAGCTCTTCGCAGATGCTAGAGCAGAACTGCCGCAAGAGATCCAAGAGCAAGCTCGAAGAAGGAGACCTACTATTCTTCAACACACTTAAGAGCAATAGCCGAAAACCAACACACGTAGGTATATACCTCAAGGATGACCTCTTCATACACAGCTCAACGAGCAAAGGAGTAATCATCAGCAACTTAAAAGAGCCATACTACATCAAAAACTGGCTCACCGGTGGCAGAGTAAAACAGTAATATACACACAAGAATAAGTTATGATGACAATCACAAAAAACAGAATCAAGTACATACAGTCACTCGTCAAGAAGCGCGAACGTGACGCCTCAGGATGCTTCCTTGCCGAAGGAAACAGACTTGTGAACGACCTACTTGAATACTGCCAGTGCCAGATACTCATCACTACACAGGAGATATACGACACTATCACTCCACCTGTCAACTCCCCTGAGATATTCATCCTTGACCAACAATCCATAGATAAGATCTCAACACAGAAGAGTGCACAGCAGATGATTGCCGTATTCAAACAAAAGGAACACTCTCTATCGGCTGAGACTCTCAAAGGCAAACTAACCCTAGCTCTTGACACTGTCCAAGACCCCGGCAACCTAGGAACAATAGTTCGCATAGCCGACTGGTTTGGAATAGAAAACGTAATATGCTCACCCAACTGTGCTGACATCTATAATCCAAAGACAGTAAACTCAACCATGGGAGCACTAGCAAGAGTAAAGGTACACTATACCGACCTTCTCGAACTACTTCCAAAGTGTGAGATGCCAATATATGGTACTCTTCTAGATGGAGAGAATATATACAAGCAAGAACTCACCTCAGAGGGTATCATCATTATGGGTAACGAAGGCAACGGTATCTCACCAGAGATACAACAAATCATCACACACAAGATACTTATACCAGGCTATCCACAAGAACGCCCAATATGCGAATCACTAAATGTAGGAGTTGCAACCTCACTAGTATGTGGTGAGTTCCGTCGTAGAATGATTTAATCCAAACCACTAATACAATAATCACCTATTACATGTATGTAATAGGTGATTATTGTATATACACGTTACCTACAATCTAAAACCACTAAGAGAAACCCCTGACACTCCTTTTCATACAAACTATATAGAAAGCCAAAACACCTAAACAATGAGATACAACAGGCAGTGACTACACACGAGTTAGTCACCGCCTGTTGACATATTAACCCGAGGCTAATCATCCATACCCCCACAAGCGATAATCATAATCCCATTATCTAATCAAAGAGGTAACCACCCCACTTTTTGTCACCCTCAATAAAATTATATTATCTAAATGAACAAAAATAGCCAAAAGTGAGTGTAAAAATGACACTATCCTATCACCACCCCTCTCTAAGAGACAACAACAACACTATCACCCCCAATATTCAGCCTATTACAACAATACATCACACTCAAATTAAAGGTTAATCAATATATCAAATTTAATCTTTAGAGTGTTAAAAGCATTTCATCTGAGGCCTTATAAGTAATTTGATATAATTTTACGCCTTATTTCAAAAAAACAATCAAGATATCATTAAACTTATGTCTAAATGAAAAAGTCAGAACACTTTATCTCGATTTTCATTGCATTAGCCCTTGGGGTGTCCTCTTGTTCACAAGAGAGACTAACCGAGAATAGTGCAGTAGGAAGATTGGCATTAAGCGTCAATACGAACGCAGAAGTAGCCAATCCAACAACAAAAAGTGAAGAGTCTGAGCAACTACCCAATGTGGGAGATTTCAAGCTTGAACTCTATGAAGGTGATAATCTATTGAACTCTTGGGAGAGATTTGATCTATTTGAGCAAAACGCACTATTTCCTAAAGGCAACTACTCGATGAAAGCCTTCTTGGGAGCTATTGACGAAGAGGGGTTCGAGAGTCCATACTTCGAAGGGATTGAGAACTTCCAAATACAAACAGGAGAGTTAACACAAGTATCCATCACGGCACGCCTTGCAAATACTAAGGCAACTATTGAATACTCAGAGGCATTCAAGAAATACTTTAGTGAATACAAAGCTAAAGTATCATCCCCATCAAGCGGAGAGATAACCTTCGAGTCACATGAGAGCCGTCCAGCCTACTTCAAGCCATCGGAGCTTAGTGTAAATATTGATGTAAAAAACCAGCAAGGCACATCTTCGACGATCAAAGCCGCAACGGTAAACAACACACTGCCACAACATCACTACAGATTCCGTTTCGATGTTGACGCAGGTAGCTCAACCCTTAAAGTCACCTTCGACACCTCGACAGATCAAGAGAGCGTGGATATAGACATATCACAAGAGGCTATGGGAGCTCCTGCCCCAACGATAAGCAACAAAGGTTTCATCGATGGCACAACAATAGAGATCTACGAAGGATCAAATCACGCAGAGCCAACACTAGAGAGCTTCATCAACGCCCGTTCAGGACTAGCATCATGCATACTAAGAACCAACTCTAGTTTCCTACAATCACATGGCTGGCCCACTTCGATAGACCTTATGAATGCTACCCAAGAAGAGTGGGCAGTACTAAAAGGCTTCGGTCTTCAGACTAAGGGTATCAGTGGCGTTGTAGAGAACATAGCTATAGTTGACTTCAAAGAGGTTATCCCTAATCTAATGATAGAATCAGGAGATACAGACCACACCTTCACGATAGAAGCTGTAGATAAGTACTCGAAGAGCTCAACCACCACCCTCACTATCCGATCCATAGATAATGAGTTTGCTATCCTCGAACCTTCAGAGCCGATCACCGTAGGATCAATCAGCACCACGATGAGCTGTCGTCTTCTAGGGAGCAACTTCAATCTCAAAGCAGAGGCCCTACTACAAGGAGAGTGGAAAGCACTAGATGTAAATATTATATCCTCCGAGAGCGGAACACATAATATTCAGTTAGACTTCCCAAGCCTTATCACACCATCAACCAAGGTGAGACTCTTTGCAGGAGCAAAGCAAGGTGAGACTCAGCTGCCTATATTCATTCCTGAGTTTGATCTTAAAGTCAACTCACCCCTCGATGTATATGCAGGACATGCGGATCTAGAACTATACTGCGAAGACCCAATAGCTATGGAGTACTTTAAGCAAAGCAATATATATGCAGAGTACGCACCACTGGGCACACAAGATTGGATCAGAGCTGAACAAATAAAGATCGGACAAAACGTACGTCTTACACTCCCAGTGGATAGCCAACAAGAGAACAGCTACACTATACGTTCAATACTCATAGATGGCGAAACACAAAAGATGGGTATCGAGAGCTACGAGGTTACAACCGAGAGAGCCGCACAACTACCAAACTCCAGCTTTGAAGAGTGGTACGAGAAGATGGTTTGGAAAAAGACTATCTTCCTCTCAGGAGGTGAATCAGTATATGCCTTCTATCCTAGCGCATCAGAAGCCACCACATTTTGGGCAAGCTATAACGACAAGACCACACAACCACGTGGCGACGCATCATGGTTCTACTGCGCATACCCAGGGATGGTACCAACGGCTAAAACAAGCTTCACTGCAGCCAACCACCTAAACCGCTTCGATGGCAAATCACTTGCAATAGAAGCCCACAGCGGTGAGAATGCAATGGAGATAGCAACAGTGGGTTGGGGTAAGAACAACTGGACTAGTGCCAGCAGTGCTTCGGCCGAATACAAGCAAGCCGGAAGAGTATATATAGGATCATATGATCGTGCCTCACAAAGTGAGACCCACGGAGCCCCTTTTGCTTCGCGACCAATCTCTTTAGAGTTCTACTATAAGTACTACTCACTAGCACAGGAGTCAGCCAAAGCAACAGTTATCATTGAGAATGCAGATCATCAAGAGATAGGAAGAGGAGAACTATCCATAACCGCATCAACAGATATCTACACCAAGGCTAACGTTGACATCAACTACTCCATAGCCAGTAAAGCATCATTCATACGAGTAGAATTCCTCTCAACAGACTCTGACACACCACAAACAAAGGCCATTCAGGGATCTAAAGGAGCATTCAATGCCGGGTATGGCGACTCACGACACATAGGAAGCGTACTTACTATTGATGATGTAACCCTAACTTATTAAGAATAACAATAATGAAAAATAGATTATTTATACCACTACTACTAACGCTCACAATGACAACCTTCACATCATGTGAGAGAGAGAGCTTTAGTTACGAACAAGAGCAGCCAGGAGACGACACTCGAGCTGAAGGTCAAATATCACTTAGTGGACTCAAACTAGACGTACAACTTGGGAACACCAGACTTAACACTAAGAGCACTGTTGATCTTAGCCAATACATAATACGCGTATTCGACAAAGATAATGCCAACAAGCTCGTCAAAGAGTGGAGCTATGCAGAGCTTCCTGAGCTATTCTCCCTCAAGGTAGGCAACTACTCTATTGCAGCCTACTCACACGATCAGCTCCCAGCAGAGTTTGAACGCCCATTCTACTATGGAGTAAAAGAGTTTGAAGTCAAAGCCGACGAACTAACCTCTATCATCACCATTAAGTGCGTTCTTCGTAGTATCATGGTAAGTGTCATCTATGATGATGAACTAATGGAGCTGCTTGAACAAGATGTAAACTCAACAGTCAAGATCGGAGAGGGAGAACTAATCTTCCACAAAGACGACAATAGAGCAGGACACTTCCTTGCACTAAACGAGAATCAAAACGTACTAAACACACTCTTGAAAGGCACCATAGATGGCGAGATGATAGAGTATGCTATGCCTATACCAAACGTCAAAGCTGGAGAACATCGAATCATTAGATACTCTATCAAAGATTTCGGTACTGCTCAGCCCGAAGAGGGCAACGGAAGCTTCTCAATCACCATAGACATGAGTACAACGGTGGTTGACCAAGATGGTGTGATCAAACCAGGAGAAGAGCTTATCCCAGATGACAAACCAAATCCAGATCCAGATCCAACGCCAAACGAGAATATACCAACTGTCGTAGGACAAGGATTTGACATCACACAACCTATTTTGGTGCCTCAAGGAGGATTAGAGGTTATAGTAAATATTGCTGCACCAAAAGGAATATCCAACCTGCTTGTTGAGATAGACTCAAACACACTCACTGAAGATATCCTTCTTGCAGTAGGACTAGCCAAAAGCTTTGACCTAGCAAACCCAGGAGAGCTTCAAGAGGGACTCTCAAGCCTAGGATTCCCAACAGGTGATCAAGTTGTTGGTCAAAAAGAGCTACTCTTCGACATCACACAGTTCACACCACTATTAGGTATCTACGGTGCAGGCACACACAACTTCAAGATCACTGTCATCGACCAAGAGTCAACACCAAATAGAAAAGATCAAACACTTACTCTAATTACACAATAATAAGCTACTATGAAAAGACTATATAGTATACCCCTAGCAATGCTTATGCTTGCAATGGGCATTGTTGGCTGCCAAGAGAGTAGCAACAGCTTAAGTGGCGAAGGGAGTTTGAGACTTAAGGTTGCACTAAAGAGCGACATTGAATCAATCCCAACAAAAAGCACCTCAGAGAACTCCCTTGAGGAGAGTTGTGAAATAAAGATCTATAGCTCAGAGGGGTTAATACGAAAGTATAGCGGACTGGAAGCTATGCCACAGGAGCTACAACTAACCTCCGGAGAGTATAGCGCACAAGTAACAGCCGGTCAGGCTCAAGCTGCATCATTCACTAGTAGATACTTCAAAGGAGAAACACCCTTTGAAATAGAGGCCTCTAAGAGCACACAAGTGGAGGTTATCTGCCGAATAATGAATACACTAGTAAAAGTCAACGTTGAAGAGTCATTCCAAGAGCAATACCCTAGCTTTCAAGTAGAGATAAGCTCAAAGGACTCATCACTGATCATCAACCAAGACAACACAGAGGATATAGCATACTTCCTGCTTGGAGAAGAGGGTGAGAGTTTGACTTGGACCATCAGAGCAACCTACAACAATAGCGTTGAATACACACACACTGGATCCTTCAATGCACTGCCAACCACACGCTACGATCTAAACATCAAGAACAGTGGAGAGGTAACACCCGAAGGAGGTGCTTCCGTAGAGATAGAGGTAGTAACAACCCCTATCGAAGAGAATGAGACACAGATACAGCTGCATCTAGCTCCGCGTATCATAGGTGAAGATATAGAGCTGTCACAAACACAGATACTAGATGTAAACAACACCACACCAATCAGCTTCGTGGTGACCACATCTCGTACTATCTCCCTGCTTACCCTAGAGTCAAACTCCTTCACTCAGTGGGGATTCACTTCCGATCAGATAAGCATACTAGAGGTTACCCAAGAAGAGCGAACAGAGCTTCGCCTACTAGGACTCACATTCGCTGGCAACAGCAATGAGATAGCAGGCACTTCACACTACAAGATCACACTCAACGAAGATCTGATGGCTAAGATAACAGCACAAGAGGGCAACCACTCTATCGCTATCACAGCAGAAGACAGTGGCGATAAGTCACGCTCTGCCAAGTTGGAGATCACCGTGAGTGCTTCATCAGCAAATGCCATAGCCCCAGACATGAACACTGTGTTCACATCCAGAGCTCAACTCCTTGGTGTAATAAACAGTGACAATGCAGAGATCTACCACTTCGCTTACCGTCCTGTGGAAGGCAATCACGAATGGTCACTCATAGAGGCTCAACGCGATGAAAACAGACTATTCGCAAATGTCTCAGGACTACTACCTGCAACAGAGTATGAGTATCGCATCAAAGAGGGAGATGTATTAACAAACTACGGTGTACGCTTCACCACGGAGCAAGCCCTTCAACTACCAAATAGTAGCTTTGAGAATTGGTCAGGCACAACCCCTCTTCTTATCTACGGACAAGGAGAGTCGATGTTCTGGGATTGTGGTAACCACGGCTCAGCCACTATGAGTAAAAACGTTACAGAACCAGACGAGTCAATCAAGACCAGCGGTTCAAAATCTATTCGTCTGAAGTCACAATTTGTTGGTATAGGCGGATTCATCGGTAAGTTCGCAGCGGGTAACCTCTTCGTTGGTAAATACCTCAAGACAGACGGCACAGATGGTATCCTAGGATGGGGACGTCCATTTGCTAGTCGCCCTACTGCCCTTAAAGGATATATCAAGTATCGCCCAGGAGTTGTAGACTACACATCCACTGATCTCATCAGCAAAGGAGATGGCGATCAAGGAATAGTATACGTTGCCCTAGGCGATTGGTCAGGCGAAGAGTTCGAAGGAGAACAGTGGCCCGTGATTGTCAAGACCAAGTCATTAGATCTTTTCGACCCCTCGGAGAATAACCAAGGAACAATAGCCTACGGAGAGTACGTCTTAAATTCAAATACAGATGGTGAAGAGATGATAGAGTTTACCATACCACTCGACTACCGAGACACACGTAAACCTATCTCCCTCGTACTGGTAGCCTCAGCTAGTCGCTATGGTGACTATTTCTCAGGAAGTTCAAACAGTACAATGTGGTTAGATGATTTAGAATTTATATATGAATAGAAACATAAGAACAAGGATTCTTGTATTGCAAATCTTACTCCTGAGTGCCATAGGCATTCAGGGGCAAGATTTTCGCCGTAATATAGAGTTCAAGCAATTTGTCCCAAAGGGACAATGGATAGTAGGGAGCTCACTCTCCTACTCAGAGCATAATGAGAAGAACTACCAGTTCCTAATCGTTGAAGGATTCAACTCCGACGGCTACACCTTCAATGTGACACCCCTTGTCTGCTATGCCTTTAGAGACAACGTGACTGCCGGAGGGCGATTCTCCTACGGACGAACACTCTCTCGCCTGAGCGAAGCAGACATAATCATCAACGACGACAATCAGTTCAACATTAATGACATGTATAGCCTAAAGCACTCCTTCACCGGAATGGCCATACTACGAAATTATATCAGTCTAGGCGATTCACGCCGATTTGCCCTCTTCTGCGAGACACAACTCCAGTTCAGCAAAAGCCAATCCAAAGTTATCAATGGCGTCAATGAGTCCCTTACCGGCACATTTAAGACAGGCACAGACCTCGGCATAGGATTAACACCCGGCATGGTAGCCTTCATCAACAACTATATAGCTGTTGAGGTGAACGTAGGAGTTCTCGGATTCAACTTCACTAAAGAGCGTCAGATAACAGACCAAGTACACGTTGGCGAACAATCAATGAGTTCCGGCAACTTCAAAATCAACCTCTTTTCCCTCGGTTTAGGAATAGCTTTTTACCTATAAATTATGATTTCAAAATTACAGAAGATAGGACTCTTATCCATCATGATGCTACTCTCCTGGCCTATGACCATCACTGCCGATGGCATAGAGAGACACGAGAACCTAGAGAGCTTAGAGCTAATGCCTGAGCTCATAAGCACAAGAGACACCATTGATATAATACGCACACGAGCCATAGGGCGCTTTGATAGACACATCACCAACTACCGCTTCATACCACAAAAGAAGTGGATAGGAGGCGTTACCTTCTCTTATGTCAACTATGAGTCAAGCGAGTCAAGCATACTCTTCTCCCTACTTAAAGACTTCACCTCTAATGCCCGCACACTAAAGTTCAGACCCTACATAGGATATGCACTGCGTGACAATGTAGTCATTGGTATGGAGTTTGGATACAACCATACGGTAGCTAATCTAGACAATATTAGTCTCAAGATAGACGATGACCTAGACTTCACCATGAGCGGCATACGCCTGACAGAAGACCTATACACCATCGCCACTTTCCACCGTTCATATGTAGGGCTAGATCCCGGCAAGCGATTTGGACTCTTCAACGAGACAGCCCTAACCTACAAGAAAGGAACAGCCTCATTTGCCCGTACCCAAGCAGAGCAACCCAAGCGCACGGACACAGATATCCAAGAGATCAATCTAGGTATCAACCCTGGCGTCTCAGTATTCATCATGCAGAATGTATCAGCCGAAGTATCATTCGGTATCGTAGGATTCAAATACCGAAGTGAGAAACAAAGAAACACACTCGGAGAAGAGGGATCACGCCGCTCTAGCGGAGCCAACTTCAAAATCAATTTATTTAATATAAACCTAGGGATTAGCGTATGTATATAAAAACATCAAACAAACATAGATGGTTAGCACCACTGCTCACTTTACTCATACTGATGAGCCTAATGAGCGGATGTATTGAGAATGATATACCCTACCCCCGCACACCACTCTACATCACAGAGCTACAAGTTCGCGGAGCCATCTCATCACCAAGCATAGACAACGACAAACGAGTTGTGACACTCCATCTCTCAGACAGCGTTAACCCCCGCAAAGTATATGTAGAGTCCATCAAAGTGACAGAATCAGCCGAGACCACCCTCTCAAGAGGCCAATTACTCGATCTGACCAACCCGGTTGAGGTGACACTATCACTCTATCAAGATTACATCTGGAGCATCAATGCCGAACAAAACATAGAACGTCGATTCAATATCACGGGACAAGTAGGCCAAGCCAGCTTTAATACAGAACAGAGGATAGCCTCACTGAATCTTGGATCAGCATTCTCATTAGATGAGATAGAGCTATTAGATCTGAAGCTCGGACCAGAAGGCTCAACCATCAATATGAGCAACACACTCCCAACACTCGAGTGGAACATATATGGCGACTATGCCCACACCACGGTGATGGTCAACTACAGCGACTTCATTGTCATGGAAGAGTGGTCCCTTTATGTCTTCCTTCTTGAGAGTAACGTATCCACCCTACGCGTAGACCCATTCACGCAAGTAGCCTACCTCTACGGAGCCGGTATAGATGGAGCAAACAACGGATTCGAGTACCGAATCACAGGAGCCGAGAGCTGGACCAGCGTTGATGCATCACAGATCATCAACCAAGGAGAGAAGTTCTACACCAGACTCACAGGACTCACACCCGAGACAAGCTATCAAGCAAGAGCCGTAACAGATAGCGAACAAGCCAACACCATAAGCTTCACCACAGGACGACAAGTGACACTCGTAGAGGGTGTACTAGACAACTGGCACAAGGTAGGTAGCGTATGGAACCCATGGTCTGAAACCTCCAGCTCATTTTGGGATACGGGCAACAAAGGAGCCTCAACCCTAGGAGAGAGCAACACAACCCCTACCGAAGAGACATCCACCGGATCGGGCAAAGCAGCCAAACTAGAGTCAAAGTTCGTAGGAATAGGCACGATAGGTAAATTCGCTGCGGGCAACCTCTTCGTTGGAGAGTTCAAGCGAGTAGACGGCACCAACGGCGTTCTAGACTTTGGACGCCCATTCACAGAGAAGCCCACACGCCTAGAGGGTTCATACCGTTATAGCAGTAAACCAATAAACTACTATGACAAAGAGCTATTCCCCCACCTAGCCAATGTGCCAGACACCTGTGCCATATACATAGCACTAGGCGATTGGGACTCACCCGTGGAGATACGCACCAAAGCCTCCGAGCGTAAGCTCTTCGATCCAAACGACAGTAACATCATAGCCTATGCCGAGCTCTTCACAGGAGAAAGCATGGACAACTATGAACCATTCACTTTGGAGTTAGAATATAGAGACACCGAGCGAACACCCAAATACCTAATCATAGTATGCTCAGCAAGTAGATACGGCGACTATTTCACCGGCGGAGCAGGCAGCACGCTCCTGATAGACAATCTCGAGCTTGGTTGGGACTAGAATACCATAAAGAACAGTATAATACAATCAAAAAGAGATGCAGGCGAGGCCAACCACATGAGCCCCTCCTGCATCTCTTTATTAATTATAAGCAAGCATAATCACACCCCTCACACAAGGAGCTAAAGATCAAAACACTATATCATCCGAATTCACCAAGTCAGCTCTAGTAGAAACTGCAGCCAGAGCAATAAGATGCAACATCTCGCTCACCGTCGTACAACAATCCTGGACAATCTCAACACTATACTTTTCCGCATGTTTTGATATGGCAGTATGAGTCACACAGTTCTGAGTCATCATCCCACAAACAAATAACCTCTGCACACCAAGCTTAGAGAGCAAAGCCTCAAGGTCCGTTTTGATGAAACTATCAGCAAAAGTTTTCACTACGACATGCCCATTAGGAGCAGCATCCATAATCTCCTTTCTGATATTCACACCCTCAGTGCCACGGTTAAAGAAAGGAGCTAGCCCAAGCTCAGGATCAGCTATATGCTGAATATGGATAATCTCTACATCAGCCTCCTTAGCTCTCTCAATAAGCTTCAATGTCCTTTCTAATACAACTTCAGTATTCCAAAGAGGAAAGCTATAACCCTGGAAATAGTCATTCTGAAGATCAATCAACAAAAGTGCACTTTTCATAATCAATAGATTTACATATTAAAATACCACTCCCTAACAAAAGAGTTGTGTTGTTTCTCTAACAATATAGTAGAACTTCTATAATGAGAGGGATGAATCAAGTAATTATCAGGTATCACCCTCATCAACCTAGCAATAGAAGCCTTCAACTCATTCAGATCCCCCGTAGGCCTATCCCATCTCCCCACACTACCCTCAAAGAGAGTATCACCAGTATAAAGATCACAACCTATCAAGTAGCAAACACTCCCCTGAGTGTGCCCAGGGGTAAATACCACCTCAATATGATGACCATCCCCCACAGCTAACCTATCCCCATCATTCAGAGCAATAATAGATCTTTCTGACAAACAATATTTAGGCCTCTTATTGAAGAAATCAAAACCATTCAGAGAGCTATCCATAAGAATCTCTATCTCCCTATCATGCAAATAAATAGGCACATCAAAACAATCTAAAGCCTCAATATGATCTATATGAGCATGAGTCAGTAGAATACCCTTTACGACATAACCTCTATCGTTTACATATTCAATTATCCTCTCCTTCTCATATCCAGGATCAACGATAAAACACTCATTATCACGCTGGATAATATAACAGTTCACAGGTATCTCACCGTTGAGTAGTAACCTCTCTGTTGGATATAACATATTCATATTTTTCTGCAAATATATCCCCCAAAAAGAGAAAATCTATTGATCTAAATCAATAAATACGTTTTCTTATCCTACTTAATGTCTCAGGAGTAACACCAATAAACATAGCAATATGATACTGCGGCAAACAATGAATCCACTCAGCATTATTCTCCAGAATACACTTATAAAGCTCCTCGGGACTCTTCGTCAACCTATTAAACTCAATGACCTCCCTCATCTGCATCATCCTCTGCAGGAGAGATTCAAAGAAAAGCCTACCACAAGGATATTTAGATATCATAACATCAAATCGACTCTTATCCATAGAGAGAATATAAACATCCGAGAGAGCCTCCTGCCACTTATGACTCTTCAAATTACTATTGAAAGAACATATATCAGTAATAAATTCAGGTTTAATAAAAAAGTTAATATTCACCTCTTTATAATCACTCATATAATACTCTCTTATACTACCATTAGTTATAAACCTCAGACTACTATCCGCCCTCTCAGGAGAGAGTAATAGCTCACCCCTCTTGTAACACTTTACATCAAAAGAAGAGATAAAATCATCTAACCCATCATTAGATAAAGGGAAATACTCCCTAAAGTATTCTCTTAAAACCTCATATTGAGAAACATCCATAACAAGAACAAATTGTATTAGGTCATAAATATATACTATACCATTAGAACATACTACATCCCAAAAAAGTTAATTACTATATACCCACGAAAAAGAGAAATAGATTTCTACGATAAAGCACCAAGCAAAAAAAATCTTTCACTATATTCACCCAATAAAAAAGATAAAGAAGTATGAGAATAATTTCATGGAACGTCAATGGAATACGCGCCATTGCAAAAAAGTCCTTTTTCGATCATCTAGAAGCTCTTAATTGCCACATACTATGCCTACAAGAGACCAAAGCACAAGATGATCAAGTAGCAGAGACACTATCCTCACTCGAAGGATACCACATATACGCCCACTCAGCTGAGCGCAAAGGATACTCCGGCACTGCAATACTATCCAAGACCCCAGCCCAAAGCATCTCATTCGGCATAGGAGTTCAAGAGCACGACAACGAAGGACGAGTCATCACGGCCGAATACCCCAATTTCTATCTCGTCAATGTATACGTACCCAATTCCGGTAGCGAACTCCTCAGATTAGAGTATCGCCAAGAGTGGGACAAAGCCTTCTTTGACTTCTTGAAGAAACTCGAGAAAACAAAGCCCGTGGTTATCTGTGGAGATATGAATGTCGCACACAAAGCAATAGACATAGCCCGACCGAAAGCCAACTACAACAAAACGGCCGGATTCATGCAAGAGGAGATAGACGGTATGGATAGATACACCCAAGGAGGATTCATAGATAGCTTCCGAGCACTCTACCCCGAGAAAACAGATATGTACAGCTGGTGGAGCTATCGAGGCGGAGCACGAGCCAAAAACATAGGCTGGCGTATAGACTACTTCCTACTATCCTCCACCCTTGAATCATCCCTCGTAGATGCATACATCTTCCCAGAGATGGATGGCTCAGACCACTCACCCGTAGGTATTGAGATCAAACTCTAAGCACAAAAGCGGAGAAGGAGTCCCAACAAGGACACCCTCTCCGCTTTTCATATAACCCATTATATTGTGATAACTAAAGCAGTACTACTAATTCAACATATCCTTCAAGCTACGCCCATCAGCAGCCTCAAACTTGAAGCCCACACTCATATTCTCATAATTACCCAGCAACTTACTAATGCCTTGAATAGATTCACTCTTAACATTACCAGCCACACCCTTAACGAAAGACAACATACCATCCGCCTGGAAGTAGAAGATGATATTCGTAGCCAACACCTCCACATTCACCTTGATAGACTTAGCGAAACGCTCAGAGGTAAGCACCAGATCCTGGTTCTCCTTATTGTAGCTATAACGACCCTTAAACTCCCTAGCATCCATTTTCACTACGAAAGAAGAGTCACTATTGAAAGTAATCCTCATCAAGTCAGGCTTAATGCCCAACCTCTTTAGCTGCTCATTAACCTTATCATCCAGCGTATTCCCCAACACATTAGAGCCAAGATTAGCCAACTGATTCGATGATTTAAGGTCAATAGTCGCACCCTTATAGATCCACTCACCAGTGATATTAAACTTAACGTAGTTCCCCGCCACACTCTCTACCACACCCTGCACCTTATCCTTTAGGCTACCCTTGCCCAGAGCATCCAATATCTTCTGTGCAGAGATCGATTGAGCAAACAAAGATGCAAAGATTACGAAAGCCATCAAAGCCAAACTCCTTTTTGAATTTTTCATCTCCTATAATTAAAGTAATAATGTAAATCTACGTGTAAAACTATTCAAATTATCACAATTAAACAAATAATCACACATACTATTCACACAAAAACAGAAGAGGCCCCCCAACCACAAAGTCAGGGAGCCTCTAAAAATAATTATATCACCACAATGTCAGCAGAAGGAATCCACCCCACATTGCCATCCGAGAGAACGATCTCACTCCACTCTCCCAGCTTACTCTTTATTGTCACCTTAGTGCCCTGATGAAGCACAAAGAGATTAGTACCACTCACGGCAGGAGTACTCTTGCAGCTCACAGACGATGCAAAAACGATAGCCGAGTTACGCTCCACGAGCTTATCCCTCTGCACCCTTGCACCATAATTAGCAAACAGAGTAATCATCACCATAAACAAACCAAGGAAGAACCCCAGCTTCTTAGCCCAAATACGATTACCAAAGAAGTAGAGAGCCAGAGAAAGCAGCAGAGAGATGAAAGCCACTATGGCCACCACAGCCCACCCATTTGAAGAGCGACTATTCACCACGGCATCAATCCACTCCACCAAGAATATCCTTCCGAGAGTATCAATCTTATCCACCACCTGTTCGCGAGCAATCTCCAGATTAACCCTCACATCATCATCCCCAGGAGATAATAGTGAAGCCCTCTCATAGTTGAGAATAGCCTGAGCTATATTCTTATCCTTATAATAAGCATTACCCAAGTTATAGTAAAGCTCCCCAGAGATATAACCCTCGTTCAAGAGCGACTCATAGTGCTGAGCCGCCTGAGCATAATCACCACTGTTGTAAGCCTGAGCCGCCTGCTTCTGAAGATCCAAAGCCCCATCAGCTCCCCACAGAGGAGAGACCAATGCCAGCAGTAGTATCAATATATAGTTCTTAATATTCATAATCCTTCACTCATTACTTTTTGATGATTGATTCAATCTTATTAATCAACTCCGTAGCCTCACTATAAAGACGATCCATAGCCTCGCCACCCTGATCAGGAGCATAACGAGCAAACTCACAGCTATTAAGAATCTCCTTTAGCGACTCTCTGGTCGAACTATCCACACCCCTCGACTCCAACACACTATCAATGTTCTCCTTGTTGAGAGTAGAAAGAGGCATATTAAGCTTATCACTCACATATCCCCAAAGCGCCTTTAGGAGTTCATCGTAATACTCCTTCTTCTGCTGCTTCTGAAGATGAATAGCCGCTTGCTTGAGGCGCTTAGCAGCCACACGACCAGCCTTCTTACCTTTCGAAAGAGCAATATTAGCATTCTCCACCATGCGCTTGCGGTATACAATAAAAATTATAGCCATCAGTAGCGTAGGGAAGATAAACCAGAACAAGTAAGCCATCGAGCCATAAAGGTATTGACTACTCTTGACCAACTTAAACTCCGGGCGAATAAAGCGAATATCCTCAGCCAGACGCTTCACGCTCTCCCTCTGAGTGAAGTTAGCCTGCGATGATGAAGCAGAAGCACCACCCTCACCCCTCTCAACAGTGATATTGAAAGGATCACTCATCAAGCTCTTATAACTCTTACTCTTAGGGTCGAAATAGCTAAACTTCACACTCGGTATAGTGTATTCACCCTCCAGACGAGGAATAAGCAGATACTCCACACTCTTAGTACCCGACACCCCAGCCGTACTACCCTTAGTCACCAGATCCACCTTAGGATCATAGCTCTCAAAGTCCGACGGTATATCCAAGTCAGGGATCTTAGCAATCTTGATGTTACCATCC
This sequence comes from Bacteroidales bacterium, assembly GCA_051652645.1. Classification (GTDB taxonomy): domain Bacteria; phylum Bacteroidota; class Bacteroidia; order Bacteroidales; family UBA7332; genus UBA7332. The sequence continues at coordinate 16,329 of JBOFUP010000063.1, read as the reverse complement.
CCCGAGAGCGACAACTTAATCGTTATAGCCTCATTCTGCTTAACCCTATTGGTAGAGATAGAGCTCTTAAGCGAGTAGTTACCCACCGCCCCAGAGAAACCCGTAGGCTTACTCTGCGAAGGGAGAGGCTCCACGTTGATAGTCAACTCAGGAGTCTTAAGACTCTTCTTCGCACTCTGATAAGAGTCAAAGAAGTCATCGAAGATACTCCTATTGCGCTGATTACCCTGCGCTCTAACCCTAAAGACAGCATCCAGAGAAGCCGAAGGGATAGTTATCTTACCACTCTTTTGCGGAAACAAAACCGACTGCTTAAGTATCAAAGTCTGGTAGTTCATCCCGTTGTAGTTCTCCATAGACAACTGACCACGAGTACTCTCCGGCTGCTCAATATCCTGTACCAAGAAACCCTCAAAATCAGGCAACTTCACACTCTCGACATTCGAGAGATCCACCCTCGAATAGAGCTTATAAGTGACAGTGAGCGACTCCTGCTCATAGAGCTTACTTCTCGAGACAATAGCCCTCAAGAATAAGTTCTCCGCCGATACAGCCGCACCATTGCCACCACTAGAGGCAGCACCAGATGAAGCCGATGAAGATGAAGCCCCCGTCTTATCCTGCGGAAGAACCTTTATGCTCATCGCATTCGAGGAGTACTGCTTACCCTTTATTGTCACCGTAGCCGGAGCAATATTGAAAGTACCCTCCTTCTCGGCCAACAATACATAAGTATAAGTCACCGATGTACTACTGAGCATATTCCCATTGATGATCTGCGTGCTACTGCTCACCGATCTCGAAGGACCCATCAGTACGCTGAATCCCGTAAACTCAGGCGCACGAAGGTCACTGTTGCCTGCCGAGGCGTTAACAGTGAATGTGACACGAAACTGCTGACCGCTCACCACCGGCGACTGAGCATAAGCCTTCAGCTCAATAGCCTCCTGAGCCGATAAGGCATTAGCCCACAATCCCAGCAGTAGCATCACAACAAGTGTATGAATCTTCTTTGTTATCATAGTTCTTTTAGATATTCTTCAAATAAGTATTAAGTAGTTATATACTATATCCCTACCAATCCTTCTCAACCTTACGCTTCTGCATCTGCTGCTTCTGCTTCTCTTTGACCTTCTCTTGCGTCTGCTTCTCATCCTGCAAGAAAGCATCCAGAATCTGCTGAGCATTCTCCTGCGACATCTTATCCTCCTTAGGCTGCTGCTGCTGCTGCTCTTGCTGCTGCTGTTGGTTCTGTTGGTTCTGTTGCTGCTGCTCCTGTTGCTGATCCTTCTGCTGCTCCTGCTGATCCTTCTGCTGATCCTTATCTTGATCTTGGTCTTGGTTCTGGTCTTGGTTCTGGTCTTGGTTCTGCTGCTGCTCCTGTTGATCCTTCAACTTCTTCTGAGCATAAGCCAAGTTATAACGAGACTCATTATCATTCGGGTTATTACGCAGAGCCATCTTGAAAGCCTCCACCGCTTTGGCATACTCCCTAGCCATAAGCATAGAGTTGCCAATGTTATGCATAGAGTTAGCCACCCTAGAGGGGTCACTACCAGCCGAGATCTGATACTGCTCGACAGCCTCCCCCACTTTACCTTGCCTATAGAGAGCATTACCCAAGTTGAACACACCCTCCTTAGAGTTTGGGTTCACATCTATACTCTTTCTAAAGTCAATCTCAGCCTGCACAAAATCCTCCTTATCATAGGCACGGTTACCCTGCCTGATACTCGAACGCTCAGCCTTCTGAGCCGTAGCCACACCAGCGAAAAGCGCCATGGAAGCTACAATAGTTAAATATCTTAGTTGCATAGGGCAATTAACGAAATAGGTGAATGTTTCTAAATAGCGGATTCTTCTTCTCCAGCAGAGCAAACTCTATGATCAGTAGCAACAAGACAATCCAAGCCACCACACCATACTGTTCGTCATACTCCGAGTACACCTGACTCTCTATCTCCGACTTATTCATCTTATCAATCTCCGAAGTGATGGCCCTAAGAGCCGAACCAGCGTTGTCCGCGTGCACATAAACACCCTTACCCGCTTGAGCTATCTCACGACACATCTCCTCGTTGAGCTTTGTGACAACGACGTTACCCTGAGCATCCCTTCTGAACGAAGAGCTACTCTGCCCCTCAGGTATCGGAGCCCCTTGCGGCGAACCAATACCTATTACATTCACCGAGATACCCCTCTCTTGAGCCGCCTGAGCCGCCTCCACAGCATTATCCTCATGGTTCTCACCATCAGTAATCACCACTATACTCTTTCCGCTAGCCTCATTAGGAGTGAAAGAGCGCGTAGCCAGACGAATAGCCGCCCCCACAGCCGTCCCCTGCACAGGGACAATACCCGGGTTTATAGAAGAGAAAAACATCTTAGCCGACACATTATCCGATGTCATAGGCAGCTGCGTGAAAGCATCACCAGCAAAGACAATAAGACCAATCTTATCATCCCTTAGTCTATCACTCAACCTACCCACTATCTGCTTCGACTTCTCCAATCGACTAGGAGTTATATCCCTAGCCATCATGGAGTTCGACACATCGAGAGCAATCATCACCTCGACCCCCTTCCTCTTCACACTCTCCAGTTTCGATCCAAACTGCGGAGCAGCAATCACGAATATAGAGACAGCAATAGCGGCAAAGAGCAAGAAAAACTTCACGAAGCTCCTAGCGTTAGAGACCTCAGGCATGAGAGCCTCCAGCAGGTGAGCCTCACCAAATGCAGCCAACTCCCTCTTCCTAGCCCTTCGTCCATATAAGAACAGAATCAAAAGAGCAGGAAGTAAAAGTAGCAACCAAAGATATTCTGGATTTGCAAATCTAAACATAACTCAATAATCTTATTTATGGTATTTTTCTGTAGATCGTCAATCTCAATACAGCCTCAATCAACAGAGCCAAGAAAGCTATCAGTGCAAACCACTTAAACTCCTCGTTTCGCTTGCTGAACTCCTGATTCTGCATCTTACTCTTCTCAAGCTGATCGATCTCTCTATATATCTCCTTAAGCGATGAGTTGTCCGTAGCCCTGAAGTACTTACCATCGGTGAGTGAAGCTATCTGTTTGAGAACATTCTCATCTATCTCCACCGGCACATTCTGATACTGAACCCCAAAAGGAGTCTGCATAGGCATAGGTGCCGTACCCATGGTACCCACACCCACCGTGTAGACCCTCACCCCAAAGGAGCGAGCAATCTCGGCAGCCGTCACCGGAGCAATCTCACCCCTGTTGTTCGACCCATCAGTCAGAAGGATGATCACCTTCGACTTAGCCGTACTCTCCTTTAGTCTCGATACAGCGTTAGCCAATCCCAGACCAATGGCAGTACCATCCTCTATAAGTCCACACTCCACACCCCTGAAAAGATTCAAGAGCACAGCATGGTCAGTAGTTAGCGGACACTGCGTGAAGCTCTCACCAGCAAAGACCACCAGACCGATGTTGTCACTCGAACGGCCAGCGATGAAGCTCGAAGCCACATCCTTAGCCGCCTCCAAACGATTAGGTTTAAGGTCAGCAGCCAACATAGAGCTCGATATATCGAGCGTCATCATGATGTCTATCCCCTCGCTGGTCACTGTCGACCAGCTATTCGAACTCTGCGGACGCGCCAGTGCCGTGATCAATGCCACTATAGCCAGTACCCTCAAAGCAAAAGGCATATGTCTTAACCTCACCTTCATACCAGGCGATAGCGACTCAATACCCTTAGTTGTTGAGAGCTGCAAAGTAGCCTCAGCCCTATGCTGACGCAAGATGTACCACACCACCATAGCGATAGGCACAATCAGCAGATATAGATATAACGGTTTTGCAAATTCTATCATCATGCCTTTATCTCCTCCTCTTGTTGTTGTTGTTGTTTGGTCTTAGAGACAATGGTCAAAGCCCACACAATAGCAGACTCATTCTCCTGAGGCAGTGGACGCTGTTTGGCAAACTTCACGAAGTCAGCCGTACGAAGCAGATCCTCCATCTCACGGCGCACCACCTTAAGATCCTCCTCCTTAGACAACCTCTGCAAGATATCCGATGTAGTCATCTCCGGAGCATTAAATCCAAACCTACGCTCGAGATAGTGACGAAGCGTATCTGTCAGGCGAGTATAATACTCCTTCTCCCTACCATTCTGCCACAACTTCTCACCCTTTAGAGCCTCCAGCTCCATCATAGCCTCCTCATCTGGCGGCAAAAGAGGCACTGGCGGTTCAGCCACAAAGCTCACCTTACCATGACGACGTCTCTGCTGAAGAGCATACAACACCATCACCAGTATCCACAAAGCCGACACTATAGCCAACACAATAAAGTGATAATCCGCCCACACGAAAGGAGCACTATAAGTCGGTTTAATATCGAAGAAAGCCCCCTGCGTAGTATCCTGAACATCATAAGTAATCACCTTGAGGCCCAGATCATTCGAGTAGATCGTATCCTCACCACTTACGGCCATGAAAGGAGGGATATAGTAAAGAGCCGAGTCGAAAGATGTAATCAGATAATCCATTTTGACCTCAATCCTATTCGAACCCAGATCAACCGTGTCCGGTCCCTTCACCCCCAGAATCTCAATACCCCTGACTATCGTATCCGAGAGAAAAGGCATCTGCACCATCTGGTCCCTATCCTGGGTGAGGTTAAGGTGTATCTTCGTCTGATTACCTATGGCAATCCCGGCCGAGTCCATCGAAGCCTTTAGCGAGATCTGTTGAGCCCCCATCTGCTGCATCGATGCCAAAGCCAGAGAGAAAAATATTATTGACTTAAATTTCATCATAAGAGTCCGATGCTTAATTATATTAATTTACCACACCCCCGCCCAGGGGAATATACCCAAGGCGAGGGCGCGAAGCAAAGAGGGAAGTATCACCTACCGCCCCTTCTGCGAAAAAGATTCATCAACGATAACACATAATCCTCGTTCGTAGCAATAGAGACGAAGTCCACCCTACTCTTTCTCATAGCATCCACGTTACGCACCTGCATATCGCTCCACCACTTAGCATAGTGATCCCTAACCCTCTTAGAGGAGCTATCAATCCAACGGTCCACACCACTCTCAGCATCCTTCACCTTGATTAGTCCCACGCTAGGCATCTCCACCTCACGCGGGTCATAGATCTGAATAGCCACCATATCGTGCTTATTATTTGCGATAGTCAGAGCATCCTTGATACCCTTCTCATCGATAAAATCCGATAATATGAAAGCCGTACATCTCCTCTTCATAGCATTCGAGACATACCTAAGAGCCAAGGATATATCCGTTGCCTCACTCTGCGGTTTAAACTCTATTAGCTCACGAATAATATAAAGAATATGCTTTTTACCCTTCTGAGGCGGTATAAATTTCTCTATCCTATCCGAGAAGAATATCACCCCAATCTTGTCATTGTTCTGCATAGCCGAGAAAGCAAGCGTAGCGGCAATCTCCGTGATCACCTCCCTCTTCATAGCATTGCTCGTACCGAACATACCACTCCCTGAGAGGTCAACCATAAGCATGACAGTCAGCTCGCGCTCCTCCTCAAACACCTTGACATAAGGCGAAGTATGTCTCGCCGTGACGTTCCAATCAATATCCCTTATGTCATCGCCAAACTGGTACTCCCTAACCTCGGCAAAGGCCATCCCCCTACCCCTAAAGGCCGAGTGATACTGTCCAGCAAAAATATTGCTCGACAGCCCCCTTGTCTTGATCTCAATCTGTCGTACCTTTTTAAGTAGATCGCTTGTCTGCATTCTCTAAAAGTTAATTAAGGCACATCCACCCTGTTAAGAATCTCGCTTATAATATCCTCCGAAGACATATTATTAGCCTCAGCCTCATAGCTCAAGCCAATACGGTGACGAAGCACATCATAACACACCGCTCTCACATCCTCCGGAATCACATAGCCCCTACGCTTGATGAATGCATAAGCCCTAGCAGCTATAGCCAAAGAGATAGAAGCACGAGGAGAAGCCCCGAAAGAGATCATACCCTCTAGGTGCTCCAGACCCGCCTCCTTAGGGAAACGCGTAGCGAAAACAATATCCACGATATATCTCTCAATCTTCTCATCCATATATATCTCGCGAACCAAGTTTCTAGCCTCGATGATCTCCTGAGCCGTCACCACCGGTTTGATCTCCTTAGAACTCAGACTCATATTCTGGCGTATGATCAATCTCTCCTCCTCACGCTTCGGGTAAGATATCACCACCTTCAACATGAAACGGTCCACCTGAGCCTCAGGAAGCGGATAAGTACCCTCCTGTTCAATAGGGTTCTGCGTAGCCATAACCAAGAACGGGTTATCCAACTTATAAGTATGATCACCGATAGTGACCTGTCTCTCCTGCATAGCCTCAAGCAAAGCCGACTGCACCTTAGCCGGAGCACGGTTTATCTCATCGGCCAATACGAAGTTCGCAAATATAGGACCCTGTTTAACATGAAACTCCTCACTCTTCTGACTATAAACCATAGTACCCACCACGTCGGCAGGCAACAAGTCAGGAGTAAACTGAATACGACTATACTTAGCATCAATAAGTTGCGAAAGCGTCTTAATAGCAAGCGTCTTAGCCAATCCCGGCACACCCTCAAGAAGTACGTGACCATTCGACAAAAGACCGATCACCAACGACTCCACAAGGTGCTTCTGCCCCACGATAGCCTGATCCATCCCCATCATCAACACATTAACAAAAGAGCTCTTAGCCTCTATTCTCTCATTCAATTCACGAATATCTACTGCTTGATTCATAAGATAACGTTATTATTTTTTTAGTTTAAAATTTCATTCAACACCCACAAGCGCCCCACCCGTAATAGACGAGGGCATCCCTAGGGCATACAAAAATTGTAGACTTAGTTATATCAATTTGGTTTATTTCCTTTAACTCAGGTTAACACTCAGCGGATACCAATACCCTCATACGTGAAACCATGCGACTTAACCTCCGCTGGATCATAAATATTACGCCCATCCAACACCAGGTTACCCCTCATCGTTCGGCGCATCACCTTCCAGCTCGGCAATCTAAACTCCTTCCACTCAGTCACCAAGAAGAGCACATCAGCATCCACCACAGCATCATACATATCCGTGGCATAAGTGACAGAGTCACCCAGCTTATGCCTAGCCTCATCCATCGACACCGGATCATAAACAGCCACCTCACAACCCGCCTTGAGCAAGCTCTCGATGAGCACCAAAGAAGTAGCCTCACGCATATCATCCGTCTCAGGCTTGAATGACAATCCCCATATAGCAGCCCTCTTACCAGAAAGCGAGAGACCCGCCTCACCACCAGCAATCCTTACGAACTTACTGTACAATAGCTGTTTTTGACGATCATTCACACGCTCCACAGCATCAATCACCTCCATCTCATAGCCATACTCCCTACCGGTGCGCACCAGCGCCTTCACATCCTTAGGGAAGCACGAACCACCATAGCCACAACCCGAGTACAAGAACTTACTGCCAATCCTAGCATCCGTACCAATACCCTTACGTACCATATTCACGTCCGCACCCACCAACTCACACAAGTTAGCAATATCATTCATGAAGCTAATACGAGTAGCCAACATAGCGTTCGCAGCATACTTAGTCATCTCAGCCGAAGGGATATCCATGAATATCACCCTGAAATTATTTATCATAAAAGGACGGTAAAGGCGGCTCAATAGCTCACGAGCCTGCTCCGACTCCACACCTACGACCACCCTATCCGGGCTCATAAAATCCTTAATAGCAGCACCCTCCTTGAGGAACTCAGGGTTAGAGGCCACATCGAAAGATATATCCACCCCCCTCAGTGCCAACTCCCTAGCCATAACATCCTTAACCTTAGAAGCCGTACCCACAGGCACCGTACTCTTAGTTACCAACAACGTATAGTGCTTCATATGTCGCGCCACCTGAGCAGCCACCTCCAACACATACTTCAAGTCAGCACTCCCATCCTCATCCGGAGGCGTACCCACGGCACTAAAAACCACCTCTGCCTCATCCAACGAATGCACCAGATCAGTAGTAAACTTCAAACGACCAGCTGTCACATTACGCAAAACCATCTCCTCGAGTCCAGGCTCATAAATAGGGATATCCCCTTTTTGCAGTCGCTCAATCTTATGACTGTCTATGTCCACACAAGTGACATTAACTCCCATCTCAGCAAAACAGGTGCCTGTAACTAGCCCGACATAACCTGTACCTACTACAACAATATTCATATCCTATACATATATAAATAAAGGCTTATAAAAACCTATTGACCAAAAAAAATAGTTATCTCAACAAAGATAACTATTTTCTTAACAAAACAATAAATCGAACATATATATGAAGCCCCTCGGGCTCTTTACCCCGAAGGGTCTTGGGTTAGGATGGGTTAGACGGTTAGGGGGTTAGGATGGGTTAGAGCTGCGCAGTCAGACGAATTATTCACGCAGATTACGCAGATAGGGTTTTGTAAATCTAAATCCAAGATTATTCTCCACGGATAAGTCGGATAAGAGCTTCGTTACCACTGCTCTGTGAATTGTTGAGGCTAGCTATCGCTCTCTGTTGAGGTCTCGTCTAGGGACGAGACTGTTGAGGGCTCTTGCAGAGCCTGTTGAAATTACAAACAGCGGCGATGGCAGCCTCAACAAGCCCGAAGGGTCTTGGGTTAGTATGGGTTAGTGGGTTAGACGGTTAGGCAAAAAAATCAGCGTAATCAGCGAGATCTGCGAGAATAATACAACAGCGTCAGCCTCAACAAGCCCGAAGGGCTCCCAACAGCGCTAGCCTCAACAGGCGGAACGCCCTCAACAGCGCAGCCTTTGCTTGCGATGCGACAGCTCTTTACCCCGAATGGGGTAACATGTGGGTAACCGCGGGTAAGCAAAGCGACCCTCGGATGCCAAGCGTAGAGGTAACGAAGCATCTTATCCGTGAAGATCCGTGGACAAAACTCTTTGATTAGAAGTTATTCAAAACAAGATCTGCGTAATCTGCGAGATCTGCGAGAATAATTCAACAGCGTCAGCCTCAACAACCCCGAAGGACTTTCGCTGGGTTACCCACCACCGTTGCACCAGCAGGCACATCACGAATCACCACAGCACCAGCACCCACGGTAGCCCATTCACCAATAGAGACACCTTGTATCACCACAGCACCAGCACCAATATGAGCACCCATGCCCACCGATACACACCCGCACAATGTAGCATTAGGCGAAATATGAACATAATCCCCAATGACACACTCATGATCTATAGTCGCACCAGTATTGATTATCACATGACTACCCACACTAGCCTCAGCCTGAACGATAGCCCCCTGCATCACTACCGACCCCTCACCCACCACTACTGATGGAGAGATGATAGCCGAAGAATGTATAGCAGCTACGTATACTAACGACTTCTCCCTCTCAGCAATCAACTTACGTACCCTATTACTCCCAATAGAAATAATAACAGGTGTAACGATCATATCAACAGACGATACATAAGGAACACCAGCGAAACACTCCCCCTTGGGATTATCGTCAAAGAATGCCACTACTTCACCACCCTGCGAACGAACAATATCCGCAATCACTAAACCATGACCACTAGACCCATACAACGTTACACCCTTCATATATTCAATAAAGATTAATTCTTACCATTAAAACACTCCATCGTCGCCTCACCCTGCTGCGATATCCCCTCACGTACAAACACCTTCTTAACTGTCAAGAATAATATCTTGATGTCCAGAGCAAGAGATATATTATCCACGTAGAAGCAGTCCAGCTCAAACTTACGAGCCCAGCTGATAGCATTACGCCCATTCACCTGAGCCCACCCTGTGATACCTGGACGCACCAAATGACGGCGAGCCTGTTCAGGAGAGTAGAGAGGCAAGTACTGAGGCAAAAGAGGACGCGGACCCACCAGTGCCATATCACCCTTAAGCACATTGATCAGCTGAGGAAGCTCATCCAGTGAGGTAGACCTCACAAAACTACCAACCTTAGTCAACCGCTGCGCATCAGGCAACAGCTCACCATCCACACCCCTCTCATCAGTCATAGTCTTAAACTTCACCACCTTGAATATCACCCCACCCCTACCAGGTCTATCCTGAAAGAAGAAAGGAGTACCCTTATTGACAACACGTAGCCAGATAGCCACAATAGCCAACACTGGCCAGATCATGGAGAGAGCCACAAGGGAGATAGTAAAATCGATCAATCGCTTAAAAAATCTAGAATACATATTTTTGTTATTTAAATTCATTAGTTGAGGGCCCTTGGCCTGTTGAGGCTGCGCTGTTGAGAGCCGTTGGCCTGTTGAGGGCTCTTTCAGAGCCTGTTGAATTTCTCTACAACAAAGCCACAACATCTCTTAGCGCAGAGGTAACGAAGCATCTTATCCGATAGATCCGTGGACAAAATTCTTTGGATAGAGGTTATTCAAAACAAGATCTGCGTAATCAGCGAAATCTGCGAGAATAATTTGCATCTCGACTTGCGATGCGATAGCTCTTTACCCTAAAAGGGTAACATGTGGGTAACCGGGGGTAAGCAAAGCGACCCTCGGATGCCAAGCGTAGAGGTAACGAAGCATCTTATCCGATAGATCCGTGGATAAAATTCTTTGGATAGAGGTTATTCAAAACAAGATCTGCGTAATCAGCGAGATCTGCGAGAATAATTCAACAGCGTCAGCCTCAACAAGCCCAAAGGGCTCTAAACAGCGCTAGCCTCAACAGGCGGAACGCCCTCAACAGCGAAGCCTTTGCTTGCGATGCAATAGCTCTTTACCCTGAAAGGGTAACATGTGGGTAACCGGGGGTAAGCGAAGCGACCCTCGGATGCCAAGCGCAGAGGTAACGAAGCATCTTATCCGATAGATCCGTGGACAAAATTCTTTGGATAGAGGTTATTCAAAACAAGATCTGCGTAATCAGCGAGATCTGCGAGAATAATTCAACAGCATCAGCCTCAACAAGCCCGAAGGGCTCTAAACAGCGCTAGCCTCAACAGGCGGAACGCCCTCAACAGCGAAGCCTTTGCTTGCGATGCGATAGCTCTTTACCCTGAAAGGGTAACATGTGGGTAACCGGGGGTAAGCAGAGCGACCCTCGGATGCCAAGCGTAGAGGTAACGAAGCATCTTATCCGTGTAGATCCGTGGATAAAAATGGTTAGATGTTAGGCGGTAAGGCAAAACAAGATATGCGTGAGTAATTGCATTAACCAACAGCAAAACTAAAGCTCTTTAAAATATTTAAGCCATAGTTTGGACATAACCATCATATCGAAATTCTCAATTACATACTCCCTACCCCTTTTTCCCAATCTAGAACAAAGTTCAGGATCGTTAATCAAGCGTCGAAGAGCCTCAGAGAGAGAGTCTGTTTCACCAACCTTGAAATTAATACCTGTCTCATTGTTAATATAAGCATCAGTAAGTCCCCAGATATCACTACACACAACAGGGATTCCGCAAGCAGAAGCCTCAGCCACACTACAACCAAACCCCTCCCTATGAGAAGGAAGTACAAATATATCAGCCATTTGCAAGTATCTATAAGGCTCCTTAACCACTCCGAGATATATTATTCTCTCATCAACAAGGTTACCATACCTCTCTCTGATCTTTTCAACAACACACTCCTCGTCAAACCCAGCGATTACAAGCTTCAAGCTAGGATAATCATTAATAAGAGAGATAAACGAATCAACTAACTCATAAATACCCTTATCCCTATTTAATCTACCAAGAAAGAACAGCACCTTTGCGTCCTGAACACCATAACTTATCCTAAGTTCATTTCTTACAATTTCATTAGGCTTAAAACGATCAGTATTAACACAAGCCATACTATTCTTTGCCCCCAACACCCTAGAGCTCTTTGGAATCACACCTTTAGAGACAAGATAGTTACGCTGAGCTAGACCATCCACAAGAATACGACTATTCAACCACCCAACAACCCTATCCATCAAGATCAGAACTTCTCTAAAGAGCCCCTTCTTATTAGCCCATACTTGGCCTGTAAAAAGGTGTATAACCTCTTTTGCACCAGATGCGACACCAGCAAAAGCTGTTAATAACCCAGCTTTGGGAGTCATTGACAATATATAGTCAAAGCTACTCTTTCTAAAATACTTTAAAAGCTCTATCTCTGTTTTAATATCACTCAAAACCGATATTTTACGTTCAAATGGAATATGAAAACACTCTTTCACTCCTATCTCCTTTGACATAAAAATCTCCATATCCCCTTCTGCAAAGTTAGAGACTAAAATAACATCAAACTCCTTTGATAATAGAGCTAAATGAGGTAATATAAAATTTTTTGGTGTATAGGAGACTGTCGAAACTATACATATCTTCTTCATACTCTATCTTATTAATATTTAAAGTACCACAAATGAAAATCACCTTACTATAACCCTTGGCTTAGGCATAACCACAGTAGCATTATCAGGTATATCTTCTACTACAACACAGTTAGCACCAATCTTAACATTATTACCAATTCTAACATTTGGGAGAATCTTTGCACCTGCACCTATCAAGCAATTATCTCCTATTACCACGTTACCGTGAGCTATCGTTACCTGCTGAAATATTGTCACATTACGACCAATTTGAACATCATGTCCAACTACTATACCATTTGGCCCGTGAGGTAAATGGGGGGGGGCATAGGAAGTTAGCCCCACTATTAAGGTTAGTACCAAAGGATGCACAATTAAAAGCATCAGCTCGCTTAATTAGCAACAACCACAATAGCTTAATAAGCTTCGGAGTTTTATCCTCTGGATTAACAACCTTATACCTCCTTATCCAATACTTCTCATGATCATAACGCTGTATGAATGATCGTACGAATAGATTTAAAGGGGAATTAAATTTGAGCATTAAATAGAAATATTATTTACCAAGATATTATTCAATCTCTTCTGAACTCGTTCTTGAAGTTCTCTCTCAAGCACATTAGATCGTCTAGAAATCAATCTATCGATGTTGCCTGTAAAATAAAAGACACCATACACTATTGATTTAACCAATGCTGAAACAGATACATACGCAGCATCAGATATAGAGATATTAAGTTCATGCCTCTTAGACCATAATCCCATTATAGTCTTCTGAGTCTTGAAATACTTACCAAAAGTAGGAATACCAACCTCTCTATAAAAAAGTAGAGGTTCCTCAAGATTATGAAATCTACTATGCTCTACTGTTCTCAACCAAAGTTGGTAATCTTCAGCCCTTTCCCAATCCTTATCATAAGGATTACTAAGAAACCACTCTCGCTTCCCCATTACTGAAGGATGTATAAAAGCAGATCCTCTCAATAGGCTACTTCTGGACCATCTACTATTAGATGATGTTTTTATACCAATAACATAATTTTTAGAGTCAATAGAGTAGGCAGAACTACCCAACACATCACACTCAGGATGTGACTCCATATATTCAACCTGCTTTAATAACCGTTCCGGATCCATAATATCATCAGCATCCATCCTTGCATAATACTTTCCCTTAGCAAGTTTAACTGATTGATTAAGCCTATATATGAGTCCTCTATTTTCACCATCATTCAATATTGTTATACGAGGATCCATTTCGAATCTCTTCATAATATTTAGTGACTCATCATTACTACCATCATTTATCAAAAAAAGCTCCCAATTTTTAAAACTTTGGTCTATAACTGACTTAATAGCATAATGCAAAAAATGCTCTGCATTATATATAGGTATCGCAATTGTAACTAATGGATTCATATATTGGATTATTTTTTATCTCAACAAGAAAAGAGCAAAAGTGAACAAGAAGTTTAACAAAACCACGATCCCAACTTTAGCATACTGATTTCTCCACAATGAGAATTTAAGAAGTGGGTATATAATCACGAATGGCATCAAAAACCAGGATAGGTAAGCAAATCTGTCAGAGAAGTTAGCTCTAATTACTAATATCCAGAAGCTATTTGCTATCAAATAACTATTTAGTATAATTAGATAAAACCTATCTGATATACCTCTCTTAACTACCACATACCAACCCATAATCACTGGCACACTACTATAAAGTAGAAAATCCCATCTAAATCCTGTGTAAGCAAATAGTTCCTCAGACTGCTCAGCCAACAAATAGTCTGCTAAACGATCATCATCAAATCCCAGAGAACTGAAATAGGTTTCAAACCATCCACCTAACATAGAAGAGAGCCCTATTGATGCTATCCAACCAAGCATAATAATCTTAGTTTTGGGAAAGAAATAAGAGATACCTATTGCAGCAATCGGAAGTAACATTGAGGTATGAACTCCTGCGGCAATTAATAGGATTGGTAACGCCTTTTTTAAATTATCAAGATAACTCAACCCTACTAAAACTAAAGAAGCTGCCATACCAGCTCTTATTGTATTAACACCATAAGCAAAGAATGACATAGAAGTAACAGCCATCAACAATGCTGCATAACGATATTTACCGAAAACTCGAGTAGAAAATCTATAAATTCCACCTATATAAATCAAGGTTGTAGTGAAAAAGAATAGAAGTTCTGACTTCGTAAGTGCCAATAGTCGATTATACTTATCAAAGATAAAGTCTTCTTCCCACTTAATGGTCTCTGGATTATTTACGTAGTCATTAAACATAGAACTGTAAGAGTACATATCCGTAAAGATCCAATATAAGGGTCTTAGTCCGATCATAGTTAGGACAAACAATAATAGTAAAACTATCCTAACTTCCATATGCGAATAAATACTCTTCTCTCCATATAAGTTTATATTAGCGATAGAATAACTCCTATAACTAAATATAATTACGAATAAAGCTAGTATGGAATGATAAACTGTCCTATAAATCTCAGCAGGTATCCAATCAAGCATAATATCTACTTTCTTATTTCATTAAAAAGCCCAGACCACTGTTGAGCAATACTCTCAATACCATATCTCTTAACATTCACTCTAGCCTTAGCACCCATCTCACGACGTAGCTCCTCATCCTCTATGAGTTGAAGCAACCTATCAGCTAGAGTCTGAACATCCCCATTCTCAACAAGAAAACCATCCTCACCATCTCTGATTATATCCCTAGGGCCACAAGGACAGTCAAACGAAACACAAGGGACTCCACAAGCCATAGCCTCTATCAGTACCATACCAAACCCCTCAAATCTTGAAGGAAAAGCATATATAGAAGAACTCAGATACTCCTGCTCTATAGCCTGCGTCGGAGGATGAAGAATAAAACTTTCACTTAAACTAGATTCAGATACCATAGAGCGTAACTTACCCCCATCATTCTCTGCTCCATAAATATGAACACTCCACCCAATAGCTCTCTTCTCAATAATCTTCCAAGCCTCAAGTAGACGCTCGTAGCCTTTTTGAATTCCTAGTTTACCCACTGCAATTATCCTCTTGTTATCTAGTGTAGATACACTATCAGGATAAAAGGACAGAGGATTTGATATAACGGCAAGATTATCAAGACCGTCCCATTCAGATAGATTATCCTTAGTAAGAACAACCATACGGTCATATAGCCTAGCTCCATAGTTCATAAGCTTGAACTGAACTCTATCTTTAAAGTTAGGTTCTCGTCCACCAAGAGCAATAAGCCTACTTACATGCCTCTCATAGATCATAGGAGACGGTTTACCACCCAAGAAAAGCGGAACAAAGAAACCTTTCAGTCCATCGTCACACACACTGATAATATCAGGAGCTATACTCTTGACTATACGACGCAATCCACCGCTGTACTGGTTAAAGTACTGAAGTGGATTACCCCCACACTGAATATCGTGAAACGTTATCCTAGGAGAGAAGCTATAAAACTGCTCCCTCCCACCATCGTTGAGTGTTATAATATGCACATCATAGCCCATATGGTCAGCAAAATAGCTCGCCTTAATAGACAAAACTCTCTCTAAGCCACCAGGGGCAGATGTCCCATTGGTTATATATAATAATTTCATAATTTAATTGTTTAGAGCCCTCTGGGCTTGTTTAGGCTACGCTGTTGAGGAGAGCTGTCGCTCTCTGTTGAGGCTGCGCTGTTGAGGAGAGCTAACGCTCTCTGTTGAGGCTGCGCTGTTGAGGAGAGCTGCCGCTCTCTGTTGAGGGCTCTTGCAGAGCCTATTGAATTTCTCAACAGCAAAGCCTCAACAAGCCCGAAGGGCGTTCCGCCTGTTGAGGAGAGCTAACGCTCTCTGTTGAGGCTGCGCTGTTGAGGAGAGCTGCCGCTCTCTGTTGAGGGCTCTTGCAGAGCCTGTTGAATTTCTCAACA
>JBOFUP010000062.1:0-2388 GCA_051652645.1 Bacteroidales bacterium | reverse complement strand
ACCCCACTCACCTGACAGCTTAGACTATATTTGGATTAAGTTCGAAGAGTTTCGATATCGAAATATTTGCTTTCAAAAAGTTAGCAGGACCACATCCCAAGCAGCTAATTTGCTACATACAACTCCCCCTCATAGTAATTATTTTATTATTATCAAAGGAGATTGAGAACTAGAAATTCATTTTTAGAAAATTCCAAAAATGAATTTCAGAGTTCTAAATAATTAGGCTTAAGGTTGTCGCTTTACTATATTTGCAGGTTTGACTCTGAAGAGTACTCCATTATCATAAACCGAGTAGATACCATGAGTATTAACCAATAATATATACATGATGAAACTGACAATAAAAACCACCGATCCGCTAACATCGAGCCCTAGAGCTACTGGCTAATTAGCTTACTCGAGTTCCTCACTATCACTCACTCAAAAACTCTGAGGCTTTTGGGTCTAAACTCTGAGGCTTTTACTACAAAAGCCTCAGAGTTTTGGGGTAAAACCCTCAGCGTTTTTCTACTCAGACAGACACGAAGATATTCTTCATTCATCTTCTTAGTAAAGACACACACAAGAGGTGTCGAGCTACATTCTTGGGCGAGATTTTTGAGTTGGAAGTTGGTGAAGTTGTCATAACACAGAGAAAACCAGCTAATACGCTGAATATAAGCGAGAATAACGCGCGAAAACATATCTCCATATTAATCTCTAAAGAGTTAATTACAACAAAAATTACGCAGAGCGTACGCAGAGGTTACGCAGAGAACTTCAAGAACACAGGAACAGCCACAACAATCAGTAATACAGGCTATTACACTGGCACAACTATTCCCACTGGAGCTACAAGCGAAAGCGATGATGAACAAAATATTTACGCATTTTATAGGAAAGAAGAAATTAAAGAATTTAATAATAAAAAAAGGGCGCTCAAAAAGAGCTTTCTCAAGAGGTGGATTTGGTGGAGATATTCAAGCTTGTACCTTCTCATCCAAAGCATAGCAATACGGTTTACTTCCATGGGTGGATCAGCTCGCTTTCTGAACAGTTGAATTTGAGTGTAGATGAGATCACAAAGCTAGTGGCTAGTTTTCTCGACACGTGCAACAAGAGGTTGCCGATTACTATTTTCAGACACCTCTGCAAACTTTGTATCAAAGAGAAATACCCAATACTAAAATCAATGAAGAAAAGACGAATCAACCAGACTACGCAGATCTTGTTTCTCTAAACCTATAACCAAGAATTTTATCCACGGATCTACACGGATAGGATGCTTCGTTACCTCTACGCTATGTGTTTAATCACTCACTCGGATCTAACCCATAAACCCTAAACCAAGATTTTTATCCGCGGATCTCTCGGATAAGAGCTTCGTTACCTCTACGCTATGTGTTCAATCACTCAATCGGATCTAAACCATAAACCCTAAACTAAGATTTTTATCCACGGATCTTCACGGATAAGAGCTTCGTTACCTCTACGCTATGTGTTCAATCACTCAATCGGATCTAACCCATAAACCCTAAACCAAGATTTTTATCCACGGATCTCTCGGATAAGAGCTTCGTTACCTCTACGCTATGTGTTCAATCACTCAATCGGATCTAAACCATAAACCCTAAACTAAGATTTTCGTCCACGGATCTCACGGATAAGAGCTTCGTTACCTCTACGCTATGTGTTCAATCACTCAATCGGATCTAAACCCTAACCCAAGAATTTCGTCCACGGATCTTCACGGATAAGAGCTTCGTTACCTCTACGCTATGTGTTCAATCACTCAATCGGATCTAAACCCTAACTCAAGAATTTCGTCCACGGATCTACACGGATAAGAGCTTCGTTACCTCTACGCTATGTGTTCAATCACTCAATCGGATCTAACCCATAAACCCTAAACCAAGATTTTTATCCACGGATCTACACGGATAAGAGCTTCGTTACCTCTACGCTATGTGTTCAATCACTCTCTCGGATCTAACCCCTAAACCCTAACCTACTAACCCAAGAATTTCGTCCACGGATCCACACGGATAAGAGCTTCGTTACCTCTACGCTATGTGTTCAATCACTCAATCGGATCTAACCACTAAACCCTAAACCAAGATTTTTATCCACGGATCTTAACGGATAAGAGCTTCGTTACCTCTACGCTATGTGTTCAATCACTCAATCGGATCTAACCACTAACCCACTAACCATCTAACCCAAGAATTTGATCCACGGATCTTCACGGATAAGAGCTTCGTTACCTCTACGCTATGAGATGTTAAGGCTGCATCCACGGGTCGCTCTGCTTACCCCTGGTTACCCACATGTTACCCTTTCAGGGTAAAGAGCTATCGCATCGCTAGCAAAATGCAAATTATTCACGCAGATCTCGCAGATTACGCA
>JBOFUP010000061.1:0-25788 GCA_051652645.1 Bacteroidales bacterium | reverse complement strand
TGTGGTACAGAAGAAGCTCCGTGAAGAACGATAGGGAAACCAGGAATACGTTTTTCGATCTCCTCTAGGATGTCGAAACGCAATGGAGGAGGAACAAGTACGCCCTCAGCGTTTTTAGTACACTGCTCTGGTTTGAATTTGTTAGCACCGTGTGAAGTACCGATTGAGATAGCCAATGAGTCTACACCTGTACGCTTAACAAAGTCTTCAACCTCTTCAGGACGAGTGTAAGTGTGGTGTTCTGCAACAACATCATCTTCTACTCCAGCAAGTACACCTAGTTCACCCTCTACAGTTACACCGTGAGCGTGAGCGTACTCAACTACTTTTTTAGTCAAAGCAACGTTCTCCTCGTATGAGTGGTGTGACCCGTCGATCATAACTGAAGAGAATCCCATGTCGATACATGACTTACACAATTCAAATGTGTCACCGTGATCCAAGTGAAGAGCGATAGGTACTTCAACGCCCAACTCTTTAGCGTACTCAACAGCACCTTGTGCCAAGTAACGAAGAAGAGTTTGGTTAGCATATTTACGAGCACCGCTAGATACCTGAAGGATTACAGGAGATTTAGTTTCAGCAGCAGCAGCAACGATTGCTTGCATCTGCTCTAGGTTATTAAAGTTGAACGCAGGGATTGCGTAACCACCTTCGAACGCTTTCTTGAACAATTCCTTGGTGTTTACCAAGCCTAATTCTTTGTAGCTTACCATAGTTGTATAATTCTGTAAAAGTTAAAAAGTCGAGCAAAGATAATCATTATGTACGATCAGAAGTAATATATATACATATTTTGTCAGTGATATAACAAAAAAAAAGTCCAGATAGTTTATTTGCTATCTGGACTTGGCAAAATATTTTACCTCTTGTATTGTTGGCTTTACAATAATCTCTTATTTCACCTCTTTGAGCATGTAAATAATGGTTGGGAAGTGGTCGCTATAGCCATTTTGCCATACACCACCTGCGTGTGTGCGAAGAGGGTATCCTTTGTAGCTTCCTTCTTGATTCTTCAAGAAATCACGATTGAATACTTCAGCTTGCCAGTATTTAAGAGTAGAGCGATCTTTACCTAGAAGGTTCTCCGAGATGATGATTTGGTCGAATAGATTCCACTTGCCTTGGTATGCCAATGTGCCTATACCTTTATCAAGAATCTGCCAGAATGGGTTGTAAAGGCCTCCTGTTTTAACTTGCTCCTGCTTCTTCTTAGCACCCAATACATCTTTTACAGGTATATTGAAAGGGTCGTCATTGAAGTCGCCCATAACAACAATGCGGCTCTCTGGAGCTACTTGTAGTATTGAGTCAACAATAGACTTAGTTACTCGAGCACACATCTCACGTTTAGGTCTTGATCTCTCTTCACCACCTCTTCTTGAAGGCCAGTGAAGAACGATGATGTGGAATAGTTCTCCAGATATTCTACCACGAACAACTAGTTGGTCTCTAGTTTTGAATTTAGGCTCGTCATGATCAATCACAGCACGAGATTCGCTCCCTTCGTAGGTGAAAAGTTTAGGGTTGTAGAGAAGAGCGCAATCTACACCCCTAGGGTCTGGACCATCGTAGTGTACGATCTGCATATTCTTTTTTGCAAAATCACCTGTTCTTACTAGGTCTTCCAATACACTTTTGTTCTCTACCTCTGCTAATCCAATAACAGCAGGTCCAATAGGACACTTCTCTTTGGCTAGTTGATCGAGGGCATAAGCCATTTTATTTAACTTATTTGTGTACTTAAATGTGTCCCATTTTGTTGGGCCAGATGGTGTGTACTCTCTGTCATTAGGTCCCGGGATAGTGTCAAATAAGTTTTCTACGTTATAGAATGCGATGCTATAGGCAGCAAGTTTTTTATCTTGAGCAAAAGTGGATAAAGCTATCCAAAGTGTCAGAAGACACACGAATCCTCTTTTCATAACTGTTTTGTTTGAGTTAGTTATTATACTTGATTAATGGGCTCAAAGGTATCTCAAAATGGTGCTTTTTGAAAGAAAAGGGAGTTACTTTTTTTTTTTAAGTAGATAAAATGGTTTTGTAATACCCATTTCTTTGATTTTTCATATTTTTGCGGACTAAATTAAAATGAGTGTTTAATCTAACCACCAAAACTTCATAAATTATGAGACAAAAGATTTGGGTAGTTCTCCTCACTTTCTTCAGCGTATCAGCTTTTGCACAGAAAGCATCGCTAAGAGGAACAGTGATTGAATTGGCTTCTTCAAAACCAGTGGCAGGTGTGACTGTGTTGTTGAATGATAGGCGAATTTCTGTAGTTACAAATGATCTAGGCGAATTTAATATCGCTAACCTTACAACAGGACTAGATATCGTATCATTTAGTTCTTCTAATGTTCCTGTTGTTAATATCCCTGTGACTCTCAATCAAGGATTGAATGATCTAGGAGCAGTGACAGTAAGTCGTGTTGATAGACCTGATGTTGATGAAAGTACAGTATTTGTATTTTCGGAAACTCAGATTGACGAAGATGAGAGCCAGAATCAAGCAGTCTCTACACTTATGGGAGCCTCAGATGATGTGTATCTTCGTAAGGCTAGTTTCACATTTAGTCCAACAAGATTCAGTGTGAGAGGATACTCTCAGGAGTATTCAGACACATATATAAATGGTGTATCCTTTAATGATGGTGTAAGAGGTCGTTTCAATTACTCTGGTTTGGGTGGTATGAACACTCTTTTCCGTCAGAAGGATGTGGCTAACTATACAGATGCAGCTTCATATGGCTTTGGTGCTATTGGTGGAGCTACAAATATTATCAGCCGAGCTAGTAAGATGGCAGCTGGTACTAACTTCTCTCTTGCTGCAACAAACAGATCATATACACTGAGGGGTATGGCTTCACACTCTACGGGCCTTATGTCGAATGGATGGGCTTTCACAGGTGGATTGATCTATCGTTGGGCAAATGAGGGAGCATGGGATGGTACATTCTACAACTCTTGGGGTTACTACTTTGGAGCAGAAAAGGTATTCAATGAGCGTCACAGCCTTTCATTGACTACATTTGGTTCTCCAACTGAGAGAGCACAACAGGGTGCTACAACACAGGAGGTTTATGACCTAGCTGGAAGTATCTACTACAACCCATACTGGGGTTATCAAGCAGGGGAGAAGCGTAACTCAAGAGTAGTTAACTCATACGACCCAACTGTAATCCTCTCTCATGAGTGGAAGATAGACCAACAGAGTCGTTTGGTTTCTGGTTTTGGTTTCCACTATAATACATATAGTTCAACAGCACTGAACTTCTACAATGCTCCAGACCCACGCCCAGACTACTATCGTAACCTTCCTAGCTTTGCTCAGAATGCTGATATAGCAAATGAACTAGCGCAGATGTGGCAATCGGGTAATACGAATGTTACTCAGTTGAACTGGGATGAGCTTTATGCAGCGAATGCTAGACAAAATGCATCTGATAATGAGGAGGGTGTAAAGAGTAATGCTAAGTATAGCATTGAGGAACGTCATAGCAACTTAATGGAGTTCTCACTTAACTCAACTTATAATAAGACAGTAAATCGCTTCCTTAAAGTTACTGCTGGCGTTAATGCTAAGTACTCAAAAGGGATGTACTACAAAACGATGAGTGATCTTATGGGTGGACAGTATTGGAAAGATACTGACCAATTTGCTGAGCGTGATTTCCCAGGTGATGCTTCTATCGTTGAGAATGACCTTCGCAATCCAGGTCGTGAAATCAAAGAGGGTGATAAGTTTGGTTACAGCTATGATATAAATGTAATTAAAGCTGATGTGTTTGCTCAAAACCAGTGGGATTGGGGTGCATGGAACTTGAATTATGCAGCTAAATTTGCATACACTAGCTTCTGGCGTGAGGGACACTACCAGAATGGTCGTGCTCCTGAGAACTCATACGGAAAGGGTAAGAGCTTCTGGTTTATGGACCCATCGTTCAAAGTAGGGGCTTCTTACAAATTTGATGGTCGCCACTGGGTTTCTGCAAGCGGAATCTTTGAGTCGCGTGCACCAATGGCAAACAATGCTTACGTTTCACCACGTATTAAGGATACACACATCCCTTACCTAAACAGTGAGAAGATTGTATCTGCAGATTTGAGTTACAACTTCCTATTCCCTCGTGTGAAGGGTCGTGTTAGTGTTTTCAATACAAACATATGGGATGCATCTGAGGTAAACGGATACTACGATGATCAAGCTATGACATTCGTGAACTTCGTTATGACAAAGATGGAAAAGCAATATATGGGTGTTGAAGCAGCTATTAACTTCAAGATCAATAACAACTTCGGTATTACAGCCGCTGGTACATACGCAGACTATCGTTACACTAACAATGCTATCGGTGTGAAGAGTTACGAAAATGGTTCTGCTGCCGATGAGTATGATCTTGTGATGACTAAAGACCTTAAAGTAAACACAGGTCCTCAGGCCGTAGGAAGTGTTACGCTTGACTATCGCCACGAGAAGATGTGGTTTGCTGATGTGACGTTGAGCTTCTTTGGGAATAACTACATAGATTTCGCTCCAAGTCACTTCACTAAGGCTGCTTATGATAACCTATATCAAAACGATCAAGAGGTTATTGATGCGCTAGCTACACAAGAGAAATTCAAGAATGGCTTCCTTTTGGATGCTTCGGTGGGTAAACTAATCTACCTTCCAAAACGTAGATCTCTTAACATCAACCTTAGTGTAAACAATATTCTTAATAACACTGAACTTAAGACTGGTGGTTTCCAACAAGGACGTTTGCCTCTTAGCGGTGTGAATATTGACAAGACTTCGTTGAACAAGTTCCCTAACAAGTACTACTATGCACAAGGGTTCAACCTATTCTTGAATATGGGTTACAGATTTTAATAATAAACTCTACAATTAAAGATACAACAATGAGACTTCTAAATAAAATACCTATGTTTCTCATAGCTGTTTTAGCTACGGCTAACTTCAGTTGTACGAGAGATTATGTGACACCAGATTTGAACGACAAGGAGCCTCCTGCTCCAACTCATACAATAGAGCAACTAAAGAGTCAATTCCTTAAAGGGACGGATAACTTCTCTGCTACTGACTTGATAGATTCAGAGACTCCAGTGTATATCTCTGGTATCGTTATCTCAGACGACCGTTCGGGTAATATATACAAGAGCTTGATGATACAAGAGGAGAATCCTACTAATGGTGCTATTGCAATATCTATTGACGCTGGTAGCTTGACGGGTTTATATCCAGTTGGTCAGAAGGTGACTTTCCGTTGTGATGGCTTGAATATTGGTCGTTATGGTGGTATGCCACAGATCGGTGTTAGCTATTATAACGCATCAGCCAACCGTACAGATCTAGGTCGTCTTCCAATGCCAATTGCAAAGGAGAGAATCGATGCTACTGGTTTGCCAGCTAAAGAGAATGCAGTTATTGCTGATGTTACTATTCCAGAGGTTACAGCTTCGGGTGTTACTATGCTTGGTAAATTGATCAGACTAAAGGGTGTGAGCTTTGAAAAAGGAGGTGACCAAACATTTGGTGTTACTGGTACAAACGTTAAGACACAGTACATAGTTGATGAGGCTGGTAACAAGATCTATATCGGAACAAGTCAATACGCAAATTTTGCTGAGACGACTCTCCCTACGGGGCGTGGTGATATGGTGCTTGTTGTTAGTAAATACAATAACACATGGCAGCTTATCCTTCGCTCACTTACAGATTTAGGTGAAGGTTTTATTTTCGAGTGATTTATTACGGATTTCTAATATTAATATCAAACAAGTATGAACAAACTAAAGAACATTACAGGTATGTTGCTAGCTTTTTTGCTAGTCTTCACAGCTTGTAATAACGTAGAGGATAATATTATTCCTCCTGGTGGACAAGATCCAAATGAACCTGTAACTCTATACTTCCAGGACTTCAACACAGTTACTGATAATGGGAATATCTCTCTTGAGGGATGGAAAATAGAGAAAGTGAAGGGGGATCGCGATTGGCAGGGTAAGCTATTTGATGATAATGGCTATGCTCAAGCTTCAGCTCACAATGGTACTGCTGCTGAGTATGAGTATTGGTTGATCTCTCCAGGTTTCAACGTGAAAGATGCAGTTCAAAAGACTGTTTCATTCAAGACATCTAAATCTTTCTGGCAGAATACCTCTTCTCTTGAGGTGTATGCTATGGTAAGTAATGAAGTGTCTGCAGAAAAGAGAAAGCTTGATGTAACTATCGCAGAGGAGGCTTCTGCTGATAATACATTTGTTCTTTCGGGTGACATAGACTTGTCTAACGAGGGTGAGTTGGTTTACATCGGCTTCCGTTACCAAGCGTTAGGTGGAGCTTCAAACTCTACTACTTTCCGTGTCGATGACTTCTCATTCGGTGGTGCTACTGGCAATGATGGTCCTGTGGGTGATGGTGATGGTTCACAAGAGAACCCATACACTGTGTCTCAGGCTATCGCTTCACAAGGTCAGGGCGGTAAATGGGTTGAAGGTTACATCGTGGGAGCTGTAAACAGCGTGGATAACGAGAATGTTTACGCATTTGCTCCAGGTTCTTTTGTTACTCCTTCAAACATTCTTATTGCTCAGTCACTCGAGGATACTGATCCTTCTAAATTGATTCACGTTCAGCTTAGTGCTGGTTCTGAGATCCGCTCTATCATTAACCTAGTGGACAACGAAGCTCGTGCATACCACAAAAAAGTAGCTATCCTTGGTGATCTTACTGCTTACTTCGGTAAGTCTGGTCTTAAGAACACTACGGAGTTCACTCTTGAAGGGTATACTCCAGAAGGCCCTGGTGTAGTCGAAGTTTGTGGAGATCAAACAGCATTGGAGCCTGGTTATGAGATTGACTTCAATAACGTTGTAGTTAATAAAGATTTTGTTGAAGAAGGGTGGCAGAACATAGCGATACAAGGAACTCGTAAATGGCAAGGTAAAATTTATGAAGAAAATGGCTATATTCAAGCTACAGCACATGGTGCAACAGCTAACTTAGTTCATGAATCTTGGATTATTTCACCTGCTTTGGATCTTGCATCTGCATTAGTTAAGTCTGTAAGTTTTGAAACGGCTCAAGCATATTGGAAAGACGATACTAAATTTGAGGTTTTTGTATTACAATGCGTTGATGGTGAGACGGTACAGACAAAGGTTGTCCCATCAGCTCTAGCTACACCTGCTACGCCAAATTATGAATTTGTTCCTGCTACAATTGATTTGTCTGCATTCACTGGACCTGTTCATATCGGATTCCGTTACGAAGGTATGGGAGGGCAAAGCATGTCTACTACATGGTGTTTAGATAACTTTATTTTTGCAGGAGAGGCTTCTACTGAAACAAAAGTGTCTATTACATCATCAGCTATAACCTCGATTGAGATTGGAGCACCATATTCTTATGAGGTTAAGACATCTGTTTTAAACGCTTCTGGTGCAACTACTATTACAGCAGCTGGTCTACCAGAGTGGGCTACTTTGACTGATAACGGTGATGGTACTGCTACTATCTCTGGTACTGCTCCAGAAATGGAAGAGTCGTCAGACATAGTTATTACAGTTACTAATAATGGAGTTTCTGCTGAGCAGGCTTATACTTTGACTGTGTTGAAGGAGGAAATTCCAGGAGATAAAGGCACACAAACTAATCCATACAATGTTTCTGAAGCATTAGATGCTCAAGGTGAAACAGCTAAATGGGTAACAGGATACTTAGTAGGATGTATAAAGAATGGTGTAAGTGTTTTTAATCCTGGAGATGAGTTATTTTCAGATTTTGATTCAAGTACAAATGTGTTTATAGCAGATTCGCCAGATGAGACAGATTATAATAAATGTATCTCAGTTAAACTGAATGATCAATCAGCACCATCTGGTATGAGAAATGCTGTTAACCTTAAGGATAATCCTGGTAACAAAGGTAAAGTGTTGCTAGTAGAAGGAAACTTGAGGGCTATGTTTACTAAACTAAAAGGTATTCGTGATATTACAGGCTATGAATTGAAGTAATAGTATTGTATTTAATAAAAGGCGTTCGAATACGAGTTTGTATTTGAACGCCTTTTGTATTTGTGTTTCATATAGCTACTAAAGCTCTGTAGATATACAACAATGGAGGGTAAGAAGCATTAAATATCTTCTTACCCTCCATTGTTGTATATTGTCTAGTATTATGCCATTAGCGAAGTGTTCTTAACCAAACGGAATAGTTTGTCAGAAGGACGAATCTTCTCTCCAATGTAGAACGAAACGAGGTCTCCTTTGCCTGCTGAGTCTACATTTTTGTAGTCAACTCTTAGCTCTTCAACTTTCACTGTTATAGCCCCCGTAGTAGGACCTGTGATGAGAAGTTCGTCACCAACTTCTATCTTCTGAGTCTCGATGAGGAACTCAGCCACACCTATGTTAGAGAAGTATTTCATGCCTTTGCCTACATAGACTTTTCTCTTAGTTGCTTCAGAACCGAAGTTAGAGCTCCACTCCCCAAGCTTCTTGCCAAGGTAGTAACCATCCCAGAATCCGCGGTTGAAGACAGTTCGAAGTTTATTGTCCCAAGCCTTAACCTTCTCCTGGGTGAATTCGCCATCTATGATAGCCTTTGTTGCCTCTTTGTAGCACTCTACGGTGGCTCTTACGTATTCGGCACCACGAGCTCTACCTTCTATCTTAAGCACTCTTACGCCCGATTGAAGAACTTTGTCAAGGAATCCAATGGTCTTTAAATCTTTTGGAGACATGATGTACTCGTTGTCAACCTCTAGTTCAGCTCCAGTCTCTTTGTCGGTGACGATATATGATCTACGACACATCTGAGAGCAGTCGCCACGATTTGCTGATTTGCTCTTTTCGTGAAGACTCAAATAGCACTTGCCAGACACTGCCATACAAAGAGCACCATGCACGAACATTTCAATACGGATAAGTTCGCCGCTAGGGCCTTTTATCTGATACTTTTCGATGTCGCTAAATATCTCAGCTACTTGATCCATGTTTAATTCTCGAGCAAGAACGACAACATCTGCGAATTGAGCATAGAATTTTAGAGCTTCACTGTTTGTGATGTTTAGCTGAGTTGATAGGTGTACCTCTACGCCAATCTCTCTAGCATAGCTCATAGGAGCTACATCACTTGCAATAATAGCTGAAAGTTCAGCCTCTTTTGCTGCGTTGATGATTCTTTTCATCAACTCAAGATCATTGTTATATATGATAGTGTTAACTGTCAAATAGCTCTTAAGTCCATTTTCACGGCAGATCTTTGCAATATTGTGTAGATCTTCTATTGTGAAGTTGTTTGATGACTTAGACCTCATATTTAGACCCTCTATACCGAAGTATATTGAGTCAGCTCCTCCTTGAATGGCAGCAGCGAGAGATTCGTACGAACCAGCTGGAGCCATTATCTCTATATCGTTTAGTCTCATAATTAATACACTCAATTAATAGTAGTAAATTGGGAGCAAAAGTAATAAAAAGCAGACAAACCTCTACGAATTGTGCATATGTTAATAAATAATGACTTTTTAAGAGTAGTAATTCACTATTTTGATTACTTTTGTAAGTACCAATAAGTATAAAACTAAAAACCTTTATAAAGAAAATTATGGATAAGATTAGCTATTCTTTGGGATTGAACGTTGCAGGAAGTTTTAAAGCTTCTGGTATTCAGGAGTTGAACATTGAGGATTTTATGGCAGCTGTAACTGCTGTATTTGAAGGTAAGCAACCAGAATTGTCAGCTGAAGAGGTGAATCAGATTTTGAATGATTATTTCGGGAAACTTCAACAGCGTCAAGCTGATGCAATCAAGGGTGCAGGTGAGTCATTCTTGGCAGAGAACGCAAAACGTGAGGGTGTTGTAACTTTGGCTAGCGGTTTGCAGTATGAGGTTATCAACGAGGGTTCTGGTAAGAAGCCTCTTGCTACTGACCAAGTAAAATGTCACTATGAGGGAACATTAATCAATGGTCAAGTGTTTGATAGCTCTGTACAGCGTGGTGAACCAGCTACATTCGGGGTTAATCAAGTTATCCCAGGATGGGTTGAAGCTTTGCAGTTGATGAGCGAAGGTTCTAAGTGGAGATTGTTCATCCCTTACCAATTGGCTTATGGTGAGCGTGGAGCTGGTCAAGCAATTGCACCATTCAGTACTTTGGTGTTCGAAGTAGAGTTGTTGGAAGTTATCTGATAACTATATCGTAATTAAGGTATATATTATTGAATAAATATAATTAGATAAATATTTAGTTTTAGCATGAAAAATATTGCATTATCATTGGTAGCAATGGCTACTTTGGGTGCAGGACTAACATCTTGTAATGGTGTTGGTGGATCTGCAAAAGTATCGAGTGATGTAGACTCTTTAAGCATGGCTTTGGGTGTTATTGTTGGTAATAACTTCAAAGAGTATATCGATCAACTTCCTGGTGGTCCTGGGAAAAAGGATTCATTGCTTATGGGATTCGAAGCAGGTCTTGATAAAGAGCAAGCTTATGTTATTGCTTTGCAAAATGCAGGTCAAGTAGCTTATGAGATCAAAACCAGAACAGAGGGTGCTAATGCAAACAAAGCGGTATTGATGAATGCGTTCAAACGTGCTTTGGATGGAGATACTACATTGGCAATGACTCAGCAGGATGCGATGGAGTACTATCGCTCTTACCAATCACCAAAGCAGCGTGAAGAAGCTAAAATCGCAGCAGAAGAGGCTTTGTCTAACAAAGCGGCTGGAGAGGCTTTCTTGGCATCTAATGCTTCTAAAGATGGTGTGAAAGTTACAGCTAGTGGCCTTCAATATATTGTGGAGAAAGCTGGTGCTGGTAAGGCTCCATTGGCTACAGACCGTGTTAAAGTTAACTATCGTGGTACTTTGATTGATGGTACTGAGTTTGACAAAGGTGAAGGTGTAGTCTTTGGTGTTAATCAAGTTATCCCAGGATGGACAGAGGCTCTTCAATTGATGTCTGTTGGTTCTAAATATAAATTGTTTATTCCTTCAAATATCGCTTACGGTGAGCGTCAGGCTGGTGATAAAATCAAACCAAATTCAACTCTTATCTTTGATGTTGAGTTGGTTTCAATTGAAAAGTAATATTTTAATATTGCAATAAAAAAGGGAAAAGGAGAGGATGGCTAATACCATCCTCTCCTTTTCCCTTTTTTATATTAGCGTATATTCTGAACTTTTATTAATACTTCAATGTTCTCTCTTTGTGATGTGACAATAGTGTTGCATTTGCCCAATTTTAATAATCAATCAAATATCAAATAGCTATGTTATCAAAAAGAGTTGCAGAAGCATTGAATACACAGGTAAATGCTGAGCTTTGGTCGGCTCATCTATATTTATCCATCTCTCTACATTTTTCTTGTGAAGGTCTTGATGGAATGGCTGCTTGGATGCGTAAGCAGTATAGCGAGGAGGTTGAGCATGCTTTCAAGATACTTAGATATATGGTTGAGAGGGGAGCAAAACCTGAGTTGAGTGAGATTAAATCAGTGCCAACGAAGTTTGGGTCAGCTCTAGAGATTTTTTCTTCCGTATATGATCACGAGGTATTAGTCTCTGAATCTATTAACTCTTTAGTTGATATCTCTCGTGAGGATAAGGATAAGGCCACTGAGATCTTCTTAGGTTGGTTTATTACTGAACAGGTCGAAGAGGAGTCTACGGCGTGTTCAATAGTTGAGAAGATTAAGCGAGTGGGGGATGGCACTGGTCTTTTTCTTGTTGATAGAGAGCTCGGTGCACGTGTATAGTAATATCTCCACCATATTTAGGAGGTGAGTAATCTATTTTTTTATTACTTTTGAGCCAATTTTCATTACCTACTTCTCCTAGAATCACTATTTTGTGCCTTCTAAAGTGGGTGGTAAAAATGGTTTTGAGTATAAATATCAAGATTAATAATAGAATGGGAAAAGTATTGATTATTGGTGCTGGTGGTGTTGGTACCGTTGTTGCTCATAAAGTGGCACAAAATCCTGACGTTTTCACTGAGGTGATGCTAGCTAGCCGCACGAAGTCAAAGTGTGATGCTATTGCTGATCAAGTTGCTGCTAAGTGGAACTTCAAAATGCAGACTGCTAAAGTAGATGCGGATTCTGTTGAGGAGCTAGTAGCTCTTATGAATGAGTTTAAGCCTGAGCTAGTTATTAACGTGGCTTTGCCATATCAGGATTTGACAATCATGGATGCTTGTTTGGCTTGTGGGGTACACTACCTTGATACAGCAAACTATGAGCCTATTGATGAGGCTAAGTTTGAGTATAAGTGGCAGTGGGCTTATCAGGAGCGTTTCAAGGAGGCTGGTTTGACTGCAATCTTGGGATGTGGATTTGATCCGGGTGTAACTGGAGTATATACTGCATATGCCGCGAAACATCATTTCGATGAGATGCATTACCTTGATATAGTAGATTGTAACGCTGGTGATCATGGAAAAGCGTTTGCTACTAACTTTAACCCAGAGATTAATATTCGTGAGGTTACTCAAAGAGGTAAATATTGGGAAAATGGTCAGTGGATTGAGACTGAGCCACACGAAATTCATATGCCTTTGAACTATCCAAATGTTGGTCCTAAGGAGTCTTATGTGATCTATCATGAGGAGCTTGAATCGCTAGTTAAAAACTTCCCAACGATTAAGCGTGCTCGTTTTTGGATGACTTTTGGTCAAGAGTACTTGACACACTTGCGTGTTATTCAGAATATCGGTATGGCTAATATCGATCCTATAATGTACAATGGAGTTGAGATAGTACCTATTCAGTTTTTGAAAGCTGTTCTTCCTAACCCAGGGGATCTTGGTGAGAACTATGTAGGAGAGACGTCTATAGGTTGTCGTATTCGTGGTATCAAGGATGGTCAAGAGAAGACATATTATGTTTATAATAACTGCTCTCACCAAGCTGCATATGATGAGACGGGAGCTCAGGGTGTAAGCTATACTACAGGTGTTCCTGCTATGATTGGAGCAATGATGTTCTTGAAAGGCGAATGGCGTAAGGCTGGTGTATATAATGTTGAGGAGTTTAACCCAGATCCATTTATGGCAGAGTTGAATAAGCATGGTTTGCCTTGGCATGAGCTTGTAAACGTAGATCTAGAGCTTTAATAGCTGTTGCTATCTATTAGCATATAAAAATATGAGGGCGAATGTATAACAGTAGTTATAGATTCGCCCTTTTTAGTATCTTTGTGGAAAGGTCGTATTGAATATTTAAAACAATAGAATATGGAAAAGAATCCTACAATACAGAATGAGAGACTAAAGGCTCTTCAGTCTGCAATGGACAAGATTGAGAAGAACTTTGGTAAGGGTAGTATCATGAAGATGGGTGCTTCTGAGGTTGAAGCCGTGGAGGTTATACCAACTGGATCTTTGGGTCTTAACTTGGCTCTTGGTGTTGGTGGTTATCCTCGTGGTCGTGTAGTAGAGATCTACGGTCCAGAGTCGTCGGGTAAAACGACTTTGGCTATCCATGCAATAGCTGAAGCTCAGAAGATGGGAGGTATTGCCGCATTTATAGATGCAGAGCATGCTTTTGATCGCTTCTATGCAGAGAAGTTAGGTGTGGATATCAATAATCTTCTAATTGCTCAGCCAGATAGTGGAGAGCAGGCTCTTGAGATTGCAGAGCAGCTAATAAGATCTTCTGCTATTGATATTATTGTTATTGACTCTGTTGCTGCATTGACTCCAAAAGCTGAGATTGATGGAGAGATGGGAGACAACAAGGTTGGATTGCAGGCTAGATTGATGTCTCAAGCTTTAAGAAAACTAACTGGAGTTATCAATAAGACAAATACAACTTGTATCTTCATTAACCAGCTTCGTGAGAAGATTGGTGTAATGTTTGGGAATCCTGAGACTACAACCGGAGGTAATGCATTGAAATTTTATGCATCAGTACGTCTTGATATTCGTCGTGTATCTGCGATTAAAGATGCTAAGGATAGTGATGAGCAAGTTGGTAATCAAGTTAGGGTTAAGATTATTAAGAATAAAGTGGCTCCTCCTTTCAGAAAGGCTGAATTCGATATTATGTTTGGTGAGGGGATCTCTCGTACAGGTGAAATTATTGATCTTGGAGTTGATAGAGAAATTATTAAGAAGAGTGGATCTTGGTTTAGCTATGGAGAGACTAAGCTTGGTCAAGGAAGGGAGTCGGCTAAAGCTACTCTACGCGACAATCCTGAGTTGATGGAGGAGCTAGAGTCAAAAATTATGGAGACAATTAAGTAGTCAGACAAACAAACATTGTTGCTGTTAAAAGTGTTTAAGCAATAGTGTTATTCAACTATCAAAACATCAAATAAGTATGAATAGAGTTTTGTTATTGACCCTGATTTCTTTGGGTCTTGCCACTGGTTCTGCTCAAGCAATAGAGCCTTCAAGAGCGTCAGTGCAAACAGCTAAAGCTACTCCTCAGAAGGCCAGTGCTTCACAAGTGGAGTTTGTGAGTAAGGTTCATGATTTTGGTACCTTCTCAGAGGATCTTGGAACTGTGTCGTGTGAGTTTGTCTTTAAGAATGTAGGTAAAACCCCCGTGGTAATTAACAGAGTGGCAGCTTCTTGTGGTTGTACAACCCCAGATTGGCCTAAAGAGCCTATAGCTCCAGGTAAGTCAAGCAAGATAAAGACAACTTACAGTGCAAAGAATCGTCCTGGGTCATTTAATAAGAGTGTATCTATCTATACAAGTGACTCTACTACACCTCTGGTATTAAGTATTAAGGGCGTTGTGACGCCATCTAGTAAGAAAAAGTAATCTCTTTTGATAATAAGCAAAAATGGTAGCAATTCTAATTAGAGTTGCTACCATTTTTCTTTACATCAATTTTTATTTTGTCTTTCTAGTTCAATTGTAGATAGCATCTCAGCACATCTTTTTATCTCTCTATTTGCAAGGTCGATACTTTCAGATGGATCTCGCTTTAAGTTGTATATTTGCGGGGTTGACTTATAGCCAGTTTCGATAAGGGTTCTAGGGTTTATAGTTACACCTTTGCTGATGCTAGGCTCTATTACTTTCCACTCTTTTGTTCTTAATGATAGAGTCCTGTCGGCTGCCATCTCTATAATATAGTCACGCCCTTTCTTATCTTCTCCTAGCCAAGCTCTTAGTTGACCTTGTGAGTCAGGTGATTCGTCGGTAAGCTTAGATCCTACTAATTGAGCCATAGTACCCATGAAGTCAATATGAGAGACTAAGGCTTGGGATGTAGAACCTTTATCTATTTTATTCGTCCAATGGACTATAAATGGGACTCTTGTCCCAGCTTCAAAGCAGCTGTATTTATTGCCTCTGAGCTCACCTGAGGGCTTGTGGTCTCCTAGTAGCTCTCTTGATTGATCTAAGTATCCGTCGTCTAGTATTGGGCCATTATCACTAGAGATAATAATCATTGTATTGTTTAGTATCCCTTGCTTTTCTAATGTTGATATTACTCTACCCACACAGTAGTCAAACTGTAGTATTGCATCGCCACGAGGGCCCATTCCGCTTTTGCCAACAAATCTAGAGTTAGGGAATCGTGGCACATGTATGTCGTTTGTCCCAAAGTAAAGGAAGAATGGGTGCTCAGTGTTGTTGTTTATGAACTCCACGGCTTTATCAGTTATTCTATCAGCTATCTCTTCATCTTTCCATCTCGCACTGTGTCCACCTTTCATAAAACCTATTCGACTGATGCCATTCACTATTGTGCCATCGTGTCCGTGTGATGGTTTTTGATTAAAGAGTAGTTCTGGATTGTTTTTGCCTGTAGGTTCTCCTTCGAAATTTTTTATGTAGCTTACCTCTATTGGATCTGTTGGGTCAACATCAACACATCTTTGATTCTCTATATATACAGTAGGGACTCTATCTCCTGTTGCGGCCATAATGAAGGAGTAATCAAAGCCAATATCTCTTAGTCCTGGTTGAATAATCCCATTCCAATCTTGTTTCTCTTTCTCGCCGATGCCTAGATGCCACTTTCCAACGGCTCCCGTTGTATATCCCGCTTCTTGCATCATAGTGGCTACAGTCCTTCTTCCTGGTTTGATGATCATCGAGGCATCTCCATCAGCTATATTAGAGTCGGGATTTCTAAATGGATACTCACCTGTTAATAGTGAATAGCGAGAGGGAGTGCTTGTTGCTGCAGTAGAGTGGGCGTTGGTGAATCGAATACCACCTTTGGCTAGTCTGTCTACGTTAGGTGTCTCTACTTTACTTGTGCCATAACAGCTCAAGTCGCCATATCCAATATCATCAGCATATATAATAACTATATTCGGTAGTTTGTCTTGTGCTAGGGAGTGGCTGGCAGCAATGATTGGGATTGAAGTAAGGATTGTTTTTTTCATAGTTTGTAGGTTTCTCTATTGGTTTGATAATATTAAAATAAAAAAAGAGCGATTCAACAAACGTTGAATCGCTCTTTTTGAGGGTGAATGATGGGGATCGAACCCACGACCTTCGGAACCACAATCCGACGCTCTAACCAACTGAGCTACAATCACCGTGTAAACGGTTTGTACTTAATTTGTACTTGGGGTGAATGATGGGGATCGAACCCACGACCTTCGGAACCACAATCCGACGCTCTAACCAACTGAGCTACAATCACCGTTTTGCTTGAATGCGTTGCAAAGGTACGGTTTTTTTTGAAACCTCCAAACTTTAAGCACTCTTTTTTTTATTTGTAGATAGCTTTTTTGCCCGCCAGTAGGGTGTTTTGCATCAATGAGACTATCGTCATTGGACCTACACCACCTGGTACTGGCGTGATATAGTTACACTTAGGTGCGACTTCGTCAAACTTTACATCTCCAGTTAATTTAAAACCACTTTTTGTAAGATTACTAGCAACACGAGTGGTTCCGACGTCAATAACTACTGCTCCAGGCTTTACCATATCTGCAGTAAGAAACTCCGGAGAGCCTAGCGCAGCAATTATAATGTCAGCTCGCAAGCATTGTTCTTTTAGGTCTTTTGAATAGCTATGGCAAACAGTGACGGTAGAGTTTCCAGGGTTGCTCTTTTGCATCATTAGTGTAGCCATTGGTTTGCCAACGATGTTGCTTCTACCGAGTACTACGCAATGTTTGCCAGCTGTTTCAATCTCATACCTCTTTAGAAGTTCTATTATTCCAGCAGGAGTGGCAGAAACGAAGCATGGTAAACCGATAGACATTCGTCCAACATTAATAGGATGAAATCCATCAACGTCCTTCTTAAAGTCTATCGCTTCAATAACTCTTTGTTCATTTATGTGTTTTGGCAGGGGAAGTTGAACAATGAAACCATCAACCTCGGGATTCTTGTTGAGTAGTTCAACTTGTTTTAGAAGTTCTTCCTCGCTCACACTACTTTCTAGTCTGATTAATGTTGAGTCAAATCCTACTTGTTCACACGCTTTTACTTTGTGTGCCATATATGATTCGCTTCCGCCATCGTTTCCTACTAGAATAGCAGCAAGGTGAGGTGTTTTACCCCCATTTGATTTTATTAGTTCGACCTCTAATGCTATCTCTCTCTTTATCTGATCTGAGATAGCTTTACCATCAATTAATTTTGTCATTTAGTTAATGTTTTCTGGGTATTATAAAAAGAGGGTGCTACTCCCTATACTAAATAATTGTTTAGGGGGTAACACCCGTCTGTTATTTTATTCTTATCTGCGCTTTAATCCACCCATCATTTTACCAGCACTTTTTGTGTTTGTTACTAGTTTCATGATCTTACGAGTTTCTTCAAATTGCTTAAGTAGTCTGTTTACATCTTGTATAGTAGTACCACTACCTTTAGCAATACGAGTTCTACGTGAGCTGTTTAGAATCTCAGGGTTTGATCGCTCTTTTGGAGTCATTGAGTAGATAATAGCTTCAACGCTCTTGAATGCGTTGTCGTCAATGTCAAGATCCTTAATAGCTTTGCCCACACCAGGTATCATCGAAGCCAGATCTTTTAGGTTACCCATCTTTTTGATCTGGTTGATTTGGCTTAGGAAATCATTAAAGTCAAATTGGTTTTTTGCTATTTTCTTTTGAATACGACGAGCTTCCTCTTCATCATATTGCTCTTGTGCACGCTCAACTAGGGATACGATATCACCCATTCCGAGTATACGGTCAGCCATACGTTGAGGATAGAACACATCAAGTGCTTCCATCTTCTCACCAGTACCAACAAACTTGATTGGTTTGTCAACAATCGTACGAATTGAAAGGGCAGCACCCCCACGAGTATCACCATCTAACTTTGTTAGAACAACCCCGTCAAAATCTAGGCGTTCATTGAACTCCTTAGCTGTGTTAACAGCATCTTGACCAGTCATAGAGTCAACAACGAAGAGTGTCTCTGTTGGGTTGATAGCTTTCTTGATAGCAGCTATCTCACTCATCATCTGCTCATCGATAGCCAGGCGTCCAGCTGTATCTACAATAACAAGGTCGTTGTTGTTTTTCTTTGCAAATTCTATACCTGCAAGAGCAATTGAAACGGCGTCTTTGTTATCTAGATCAGAATATACAGGAACCCCAATTTGTTCACCTAATACACGAAGCTGCTCGATTGCAGCAGGACGATAGATATCACAAGCAACAAGAAGAGGGCTTTTAGCACGTTTGCCTTTAAGCATTTTAGCTAATTTACCCGAGAAGGTAGTTTTACCTGATCCCTGAAGACCAGACATCAAGATGATTGCTGGTTTACCATCCAGATTTACATCAACAGAATCGCTACCCATCAATGTTACAAGTTCGTCGTGAACGATCTTAACCATCAATTGGCTAGGCTTAACAGCTGTAAGGACATCCATCCCTAGTGCTTTTTGCTTAACTGTGTCAGTGAATGATTTTGCTACTTTGTAGTTAACGTCTGCGTCCAAAAGAGCACGACGTACATCTTTAAGTGTTTCAGCTACATTAATCTCTGTAATCTGACCCTCGCCTTTTAGTATCTTAAATGAGCGCTCAAGCCTGTCGCTAAGATTTTCAAACATAATTATATCCTTGATTTTATATTATATTTCACATAAAGTGCAAAGTTAGTAAATTTAGAGTGAAAACAGAAGCTACAGAGCTCAAAAAAGGAGCTTACCTCTCTGGTGATAAAACGATAAGTCCATCTTTTGGTTTTGAAAGGTATGAGCCTATGCTAATAATATTACTCATAGTCGTATTATAGTTATTTGTAGCTGAAAGTGTATAATTAACAAGACCCATATCTATTAGAGCTGCTCTTAAAAGAGGCTCACTTTGATATTCTCCAAGTTCCCCTAGTGGTATTGTAAGGTTAGTCTCGTTTAATTCATCAATATAAATATCAGGAGTGAAGCCATTACGGTAGTTTGATTCTTTTTTTGAGTTGTATATCTTCACTGTAATAGGTTGTAGTATAACGCCAGGGTAGTTTATCTCATCTTTTATCTCGTATGAGCCAACATTCTTACCCTCAGTGACTGTTCCAATTAGTTTTACGCTCATATATGGTCTGAGTGCATTGATGACAAGTTCGCTAGCAGACGCAGTATACTCTGTACCGATTACGTATAGTCTGTCTAGGTTAAGATTGTTAGATTTTACTTTTGTTGATGACGAGAATTGTGTTACCCCATGGTTGCTTCCGTAGCTGTTAATATACTTAGCCTCAAGAGTTGGATTGTACTCCTGTATAGCGAAGACGCTATTCATATTGGCTTGTTTGACTAGCATAGTACTTAATATTTGACAAGATGATATGTATCCACCACCGTTATATCTTAGGTCGAGTACGAATTCAGAAACACCAGCAGCCTTGAACCTCCCGAAGGCATCTATCATCTCATTGTCCCAGGTCTTATCTTCAAAACCATTAGGTCCTGTAGAGAAGCTGTTGTATGCTAGATAACCGACTTTTGTTCCATCGATATCAATGATGTTTTCCTTTAAGAATGGAGTTTCTTCAATATTGTATGAGGATTCAAGTGTAAATGTGTCATCTGCTACAATAACATATTTGCCATCAGATATTTCAAGATGACCTCGTGTTACTTGAGCGGAAGCCCCAGCTTGGAACTTTGTATAGTCGGTTATAGGAGCACCATTATATCTGATTAACCAATCACCTCTTTTTATTCCAGATCTCTCAGCCGCTGAACCTGGGTTTACGAAAAGCACTCTGAGTATCTCCTCGGTGTCGCTAACTAGATATCTTATGAAGAATATCCCATAGCTGTTATTATATGAGGTCGCTTTTGTTGTTTCACTCGTTGTTAAGCGAGAGTAGAAATATTTTCTGTTGCTACTTGTGTACTTAGCTTCTTGTTCAGAGAGTAATGAGGTGAAGAAGTCAGAGTGTGAGCTCTTAGTGTTAAGGCTAGAGAGCTGAGGTACATCCATGTTCCAAAGATATTCTTCAGACATTTTCTTGTGTATCCATTCATTTGTAAGCTCTGTCTTACTTTTCTCACTAGGAGGGTTAATGGGTTCATCTTTATCCTCACCACAACTGAATAATAGGAGAGATGCTCCAATTATTGACCAAGCAATTAATTTTTTCATCTGAATATAGTATTGATTTATAATTGTTATTGAGTGTGATATAGCTATTGCCACTCTACTAAGATATCTGTGTATATAGGTAGGTGGTCACTATAACCTCCTTCGTACTTCCAGCCATAATATGTCCGGTATGGTCTCATTTTGTTGCTGTTAGATATTCTCTTTAGTAGAAAAGGGGCTGTAAATGTAGTGTATTTATTTAATAATAGGTATGTTGATTTTGTATTATTTAGCATATTGTTTGATGCTAAAATATGGTCGATAGCCTCCCATTGCCCTTTATAGAAATAAGTTCCGTTTTGTTTTGTGCTGCTTGTTAGCCTTGAAATATTACCCTTGTTGCTATTTGTGATAATACTTATGGTTTTTGATTTCTCGTCGTCATTGAAGTCTCCCATTATTAGTATTAGTGGATTTGATCTAATACTATGTAGAGAGTCGGTTTTTGAAAGAATAATCTCAGCAATGTATTCTCTAGCTGGAGCACTTTCGGCTTTACCAGAAGATCTAGATGGTAGATGACACACAAAGATATCTAGTGTGTCTCCAGAGAGAAGCCTACCCTCGGCGTGTAGAATATCTCTCGTTGGTCGCCGTTTTAAATGGGTCATATCTACTGTGTAACTATTGTGTTTGATTAGTTTGAACTGATGTCTTTGGAAAAGTAGAGCGGTATTTATGCCTCTAGGGTCAGGGGAATTTGTTATTATATATTTGTAGTTGAGGTTTTTAAGTGGGGAGAAGCGGGTGAGTCTAATCATTACCGAGTCGCTTTCTACTTCGCATAGTCCTATGATTGCTGGGGGATTCCATTCGCCAATAGAGGTAATAACCTTAGATATCATCTTTAGTTTTTTATTTAATCTCCCTGGATGCCATCTTCTAGTGCCATTTGGAAGAAACTCATCGTCCATTTTCAATGTGTCATCGGAGCAGTCAAAAAGATTTTCAACATTATAAAACATAACGCGCAGACTCTCCTTGTGAAGAGTCTGCGCGTTGCATACAGAGGCAAAGATAATAATATAAGCTATTATTGCCTTTTTCATAATTTAGGTTGCTTTGTTTCTACTCTTTATACTCAAATGCACCTATGTCAGGAGCATTTGAATCCAAACGGTTAACACCATAGAAATCAAAAATGTTCAATGTCGTATACTCAGAATTACCCGAGTCGACAGCAGGGCTGTCTTCTTTTATTCTAAAGTCAAAGTTGTAGTTCTCTCCTATAAGAGAGAATAGTGGGTCTTTGTTCCATATTGTATTAACCCAACTATCGCTATTTTCTTCACTTTTACGAATCAAGCAGTTGTGAAATAGTATAGAGTTACTCTCAGTATTTGCATCTATTTTCACTTCGTCCCTCACTCTACCATATATTATAGAGTTTGCGACCAGTAATTCCGTGTCACTATCGCCAGCAACCTGAAGGGCTGCTCCACGTGTAGTAGCAAAAGGGTAGTAATCTGCCAATGTGCAGTGTATAAATTTATATTTACCACCCTCTATTCTTACAGCTCCATATTCAGCATTGGAGAATTGTGATCCAAGTGCAGTGATATTGCACGCTTTTGCTAATAGTGAATTCCGGTTGCTGTTATGAATTATAGAGTTCTCAAATACTACCTTGATTTTGTCTGTGTTTGATGAGTCGGCTATAACTCCATTGAGTGTGGAGTTTATAATAGTGTGTTTAAACAGATTCTCGTAGCTGTTTGAGCTTATCTCTACGCCAGACCATTGACCAGCCATTTGATCATAGTTTAAATCTGGAAGGATCTTGTCAAGTCTATCCCCACTTAATGTAACAGGTTTTCCAGCTTCTCCTAAAGATAATAGTTTGCCATCAACGATTAATTTCGCTCCTGAGTGGAAGAAAAGGTTACAGCCAGCCTCTATGGTTAGTGTTGATGAGTGATCTATCACAAGGCTATCGTATATAACAAATGGTTTGCCAGAACTTAATATTGTGTCTTCTGTTATGACCTTTCCTCTCCATAGATTTGCATCCCAAGCCCATGCGGAGAGTTCTACTCTTTGACTCTTATTATTAAGCGAGAAGAGGATGGACTCTTTAATCTCCATTGGGGTTATATTTCCACTCTCTGGAAGTGTAGTCTCAACAGCAATATATAGGCTATCGTTTCCTCTAATCTCTATATCGGTGAATGATTTACCATGCTCTCCATCAACATTTAGTCTATATGAAGAGTTATTATTGTTTAGTTTAATCTCTTCAATAAGAAGATGTTCTCTATTTCTATTGTATACTTTAATCCATTTTGTTGTTGATGGTACGTTAGAGAATAGCGTGTCAAATCTTATAGTATCATTTGAGAATGTTAGCTCTTTGTTTGGGTTGTTTGAATACTCTATATCATCCATACAGGATGAGGTGAGAAGGCATAGTGATACAATGGTGAGTATAGGATTGATTATTTTCATTATATGCTCCTTAGAATTTCCAATAGATGTTTCCAAAACTTGTCCATTGAGCTAATGCTTATTCTCTCGTCAGGTGAGTGAAGTGCTAATATTGTTGGACCAAAAGATACCATCTCCATATTAGGGTATTTTTTAAGGAATAGTCCACACTCCAATCCAGCATGTATAGCTTGTACTATAGGTTGTGTTTT
Organism: Bacteroidales bacterium; assembly: GCA_051652645.1. Taxonomy (GTDB): domain Bacteria; phylum Bacteroidota; class Bacteroidia; order Bacteroidales; family UBA7332; genus UBA7332. Next base: position 2,606 of record JBOFUP010000061.1, on the reverse strand, counting down.
GTTTACTTTTTCGTAGCTATCTATTGCGCACTTGAGGAGTGGGGATTCAAGATTTGGAAGCCATCCTGGATATCCCTCGCTATGTGAGACCTCAGCACCAGCAATAGAAAAAATAGCGTTTATTCGTCTTGCTATATCCCACTTAGCTATCTCTGAGGCACTACGTTGGCTTGTTGTAATAATTACTTCTCCTTTTTTGTTGATTTTTATTGATGCAAGATTTGAAGATGTTTCCACAAAGTCTTTCATCTCTAGGCTCATAGTGATGACGCCATTTGGAGTGCCGTAAATAGCTGAGATTAGCTTGTTGCTCTCTTTTTGGTTCATGCAACGCTCGGGGATATTCTCAGATTCAAGCTCTATACTGATGTTTGCTTCGCGTGTGCCATACTCCATTTCAATATCTGTAATGAAGTGATTTAGTTCAATTCTCAATTGCTCTTTCATAGCAAAAGGTAGACCTGCAATAGCTTCAGCTTGTCTTGGTATAGCGTTATGAAGATTTCCTCCTTTGATAGATGAAATGTGTAATCCAAATTTAGTTTGAATATTCCATAAGAAGCGTGCTAGAAGTTGATTGGCATTTGCTAATCCTTTGTTAATATCCTCGCCAGAGTGTCCGCCAGAGAGTCCTTTTATAATGACTCTGAACCAGAATAATCCATTTGGGGTGTCTATTTCCTCTATTTTGAATGTAGCCGTTGTCTCTACTCCTCCAGCACATCCAACTATTAGTCCATCTTCGCCATCAAGGTTTAGAAGGTATCTGCCTTCCATAAAGCCTTCTTCAAGAGCAAATGCACCAGTTAGACCACTCTCTTCATCTACGGTGAATAGGGCTTCTAGTTTAGGGTGTACTATGTCTTTTGAGTCGAGTAGTGCAAGTATAGCAGCCATGCCTGCTCCATTGTCAGCTCCAAGTGTAGTATCTTGTGCTTTCATCCAATCGCCATCTATATATGTCTTAATAGGATCGTTATCAAAGTCGTGATTGGAGTTTTCTCTTTTCTCACAGACCATATCCATGTGGCATTGTAAGATGATGGTAGGTTTACTTTCTTGGGTTAGATGTGCACTCTTTTTAATTAAGATATTACCAGCATTGTCCTCTTTGTATTCAAGGTTTCTAGTGGTTGCAAATTCTCTTAAATATGCTCGAATCTTCTCCTCTTTTTTTGATGGGCGAGGTATTTGACATATTTCATCAAAAAAATCCCATACTATTTGGGGTTCTAGTGTAGTATTTCTCATAAAAGCTCTATATTTGTGCACAAATATAGTAGAAGTATGTTTTACACAATATTAATTGTCCTCTTAATTGTTGCGCTATCGGTGCTTTTATTAGGAGTTAAGGTCTTTTTTGTCAAAGGTGGAAAGTTCCCAAATACACATATTGGAGGTAATGCAGCATTGTCACGCAAGGGTATTAGCTGTGCAAAAACATCAGACAAGGAAGAGCAGAGTAAGAGTGGATTATTTGAGCGTATGAACTCTGAGTTGATAAATCAAATTAATGAATAACGAAATGAATAAAAAGTACTATATATGAAAAATGTCAACTATCTTATCAATGGAGTTTTAGCAGCAGCAATCGTTGTTTTGTTTGCAATGCAATTCTCTAGTAAAAAAACTTCTCAAGGAGATGAGAATCCTTCTGCGTCTAGTGTTTCAGATGTTGAAATGCTTCCAATTGCTTATATTGATGTTGATTCATTATTGAAGAATTATAACTTCGTAAAGGATATGAACGAGGTTCTTTTAAGCAAGCAAGAAAAGGCTCGTCTTAATTTAAATGAGAAAGTTCGTCAATTGGAGAACGAGATGCGTGAGTTTCAACGTAAGGTTGAGAACAATGCGTTTTTGTCTAGAGAGAGAGCTGAATCTGAACAGAATCGTTTGATCAAGAAGCAGCAAGAGTTGCAGCAGTTGGAGCAACGTTTGAGTATGGATTTTATGAATGAGCAGCAGAAGGTTAATGAGCAGCTTCGTGACTCAATTAACTCTTTCATCAAGTTCTACAATAGTGATAAGAAGTTTCATATGATTTTGAGTAACACTCAAGAAGATAACCTCTTCTATGCAGATCAGAAATACAACATAACATCTGATGTCGTTAAAGCACTTAACAGCAGATATAATGTAAAGAAATAACTGTTACTTTTTTAGCAGTATAAAAGCATCCCGTACAAATGTTTGTGCGGGATGCTTTTTTTTTATACTCAGTTGTCTAGGCTACGGACAAAAAAAGAGAGACTTAACAAGTTAAGTCTCTCTTTTTTGCTTTGCAGTAATTTATTATTCTGCAGCAGTTTCTTCAGTTGCTTCTTCTGTAGCTACTTCTTCAGTAGCAGCAGCTGCAGCAGCTAGTTTAGCAGCAACAGCCTCAGCTTTAGCTTTGTTTGCTTCGATTTCAGCTTCTAGACGAGCTTTAGCTTTAGCAGCTTTTTCAGTAGCTAGTTTGTTGTTTACAGCAGCTACTCTTCCGCTCTTGTCTGCTTTCCAAGCTTCGAATTTCTCAGCAGCTTGTTCTGCAGTGAAAGCCCCTTTCTTAACACCACCCATCAAGTGGTTCATCATCATAACACCTTCTTTAGATAGGATGTTAC
>JBOFUP010000060.1:0-64991 GCA_051652645.1 Bacteroidales bacterium | reverse complement strand
GTTTTGATTGCAAAGAAAGTTCCTTTAGTTTTATTATAGGGCAAATTCGGAAGCTATTTCTGTTTTTGCCCTATTTTTATACGTATCTCTTTGCTGATAACAGATCTACCATTAATTGCATTTACTAGTTGAATTCAGGTCTTGAAATCCCGGAATCACAGTATCTAATTTTAAATTATATCACAAATATATATTAATTTTTAGATAGTTAGTCTGTTTCAACCAAAACATTAAGCTTCTCTAATTCCTTTACGAACGTAATAAAATATATCTTTGTATTATGGTGTTATTAATTTAATATTGCACTGAAATGATGAATAAAGAAATCTATATTAGGGAAAGTTGTATCCCAAAGCAAGTTCTCGATGTGCTTCTGAAGGATCATACTACAAGTACAGAGGATATACAACATAATATTATCTGGGCGACTAAAGATTATGAAAGTTTAGGAGAAGGATATAAAGAAACTGATGAAATCACTTGCGACAAAATATCCGACAACACAATCATAATACCGCGTATTCTTAAAAACAAAATGCAGCAATCCTCCAGATCGAAAGATATGGCGGAAGTCTTTACGCCTTCATGGATTTGTAATGCTCAGAATAATCTCATTGACGATGCGTGGTTTGGTCGTAAAGGGGTGTTTAATAAAATGACATCACATAAAGATGGTACGCATACATGGAAAGCCAATCATGAAAAAGTAATCTTTCCTGAGGGTAAAACATGGAAAGATTATGTTCGCGAAAACAGATTGGAAATTACCTGTGGCGAAGCTCCTTACATTGTGAGCAGGTATGATGCAACCACCGGAGATGAAATCCCTATTGATCAGCGAATCGGGTTACTGGATCGTAAGCTGCGTGTTGTTAGTGAAAATGCTGACAATACTGCTGATTGGCTGGCCGGAGCTCAGGAAGCTTATAAAAGTATCTATGGCTTTGAGTGGCAGGGAGACAATCTTTTACTTGCACGTGAATCCATGCTTTATACATTCCGGGACTACTATATACACAAATTCGGTAAATCACCTATTGTTGCTTCATTAAAATACATTGCATATATTATTTCATGGAATGTGTGGCAAATGGATGGACTAAAAGGGGTTGTACCTTCCAGTTGTAAAGAAGAGTCTGAACCTGATTTATTTGGATTTGCTACTAAAAAACCATGTAAAGGGTGTGAAACGGACGGCTATCTGCATCACAATGGCAAGTATTGTTTAATAAGAGACTGGAAATCAAAAGATCCTGTTTCCAAAAAAATAGGTAGAAAAATTCGATTTATTGATCTGCTAAAATAAAAATACATTATTAATACTATGAATTTTGAATCATCACTGAGAGCTAAACTTATTTATATCTTTCGAATAAATGCAGAAACACATAAAGGATGTCTGAAAATTGGAGAAGCAACAGCCAATGACGATGAGGAACTATTTGGTTTGAAACCAAACAGTTCTGCATTGAACAAGGCTGCCAAAAACAGAATTGACCAATATACTCAGACTGCGGGTATCAATTATGACCTATTATACACGGAGTTGGCTATATATACGGCAAAAGGCCGTATTCGCTGTATCAACGACTCCGAAGTGCATAAGGTCCTTACTCGTTCAGGTATAACGAAGAAAGAGTTTTTTGTAAACAAACAGCCTAATGAATGGTTTGTTACAGATCTTGAAACAGTAAAGAATGCAATTAAAGCAGCTAAAGAGGGACGTAAATCTTTGACTAATGCCGAAGTATCTACAGATATGGATCCTATTGTATTCAGACCGGAGCAGAAAGATGCGATTGAAAAAACAATTAAGCAATTCAAAAAATCCAATCAGTTTTTGTGGAATGCCAAAATGCGTTTCGGGAAAACTCTTTCGGCCCTCGAGGTAGTGAAACGAATGGGGTTCAAGCGTACGCTCATTTTGACTCACAGACCCGTTGTCGATTTTGGTTGGTTTGATGATTTTGGGAAGATCTTTTACGATACTCCCGATTATTATTATGGCTCAAAAAACAATGGCGAAACATTTCATACACTTGAGTACCATGCATCGACCAAAAATAATAAATACATCTATTTTGCATCCATGCAGGATCTGCGTGGGTCGGAAAAGGTAGGCGGAAACTTCAATAAGAACGATCACGTTTTCTCTACTGCATGGGATCTGATCATTGTGGATGAAGCTCACGAGGGGATGAAAACCGACCTGGGCGTTTCGGTAATGACCGAATTGATTAAAGCGAATACTAAGGTTTTGCGCTTATCGGGAACTCCATTCAATTTGTTTGACGACCATAAGGAAGACGAGATATTCACCTGGGACTATGTAATGGAGCAGAGAGCCAAACAAGAGTGGGAGTTATACCACTTTGGCGATCCTAATCCCTATGCGTCATTACCCCGATTGAATATATTTACTTACAATCTCGGTGAGTCTCTTGCTGCCTATTCCGATAGCGAGCTTGCTTTCAACTTCAAAGAGTTTTTTCGCATCGACGAATCAGGCGAGTTTATTCATCACAAAGATGTGGTTGCATTTGTCAATTTGCTTTGCAAGAAAGATGCTCAAAGCAAATATCCTTTCTCAACAGACAAGTATCGTGATAATTTCCGTCACACACTATGGATGATTCCCGGTGTGAAAGAAGCGAAAGCTTTGAGTTCATTGCTTCAGAGTCATCCTGTATTTTGCAATTTCAAAATCGTCAATGTGGCAGGTGAAGGAGATGAAGAAACCAACTACTCCGATGCACTTAAAGCCGTTAAAGATGCTATGACCGATTCCCCGGAAGATGCATACACGATTACATTGTCGTGCGGAAAGCTTACGACGGGTGTGTCGGTCAAACCATGGACTGCTGTACTTATGTTGTCCGGATCTTACAATACTTCCGCAGCAGGATATATGCAAACTATATTCCGTGTACAGACTCCGGCTGTAATCGGAGGAAAAACAAAAGAAGAGTGTTTTGTGTTTGACTTTGCTCCGGACAGAACCCTCAAGGTTATTGCCGAAACGGCAAAAATATCGGCGAAAGCAGGCAAAACATCCGATAACGACCGTACAATCATGGGCGATTTTCTGAATTTCTGTCCGATCATCGGAATCAATGGTTCTGAAATGCGTCAGTACGACACCGGCCAAATGCTCGAACAATTAAAGAAAGTCTATGTAGAGCGAGTGGTTCGTAATGGATTCGAAGATGGATGCTTGTATAACGATAATCTGATGAAATTAGACGATGTTGAGTTAAACGAGTTTGATCAGCTTAAAAAAATTATCGGAGCTACAAGGGCAATGCCGAAAACAGGTGATATCGACCTCAACCGACAAGGTTTTACGGACGAAGAACACGAGCAACTGGAAGCTGCCGAAAAGAAAAAGCGCAAAAAAGAAGAATTGTCCGAAGAGGATAAGCGGCTGATAGAGGAGAAAGCCAAAAAAAGAAAGAACAAAGAGACAGCTATTTCTGTTCTACGTGGAATATCCATTCGTATGCCTCTGATGATTTACGGGGCGGAACTCAAAGACGAAACTCAGACGATTGATATTAATAACTTCACCTCATTGATTGATAACCAATCTTGGGAGGAGTTTATGCCAAAAGGAGTCACCAAACAAAAGTTCAACGGATTAAAAAAATATTACGATCCGGACATCTTTTCTGCTGCCGGAAAACGGATTCGCGAAATGGCAAAATCAACAGACACGCTTACGGTTGAAGAACGCATAGAGCGGATCACGGCTATTTTTGCTACATTCCGAAATCCAGATAAAGAAACTGTTCTTACTCCGTGGCGTGTAGTAAATATGCATATTGGCGACTGTATGGGTGGGCATGTTTTTTTTGATGAGAAATACGAAAATACACTAAGCGCTCCACGCTATGTTAATCATGGAGAGGTGACGGATCAGGTTTTTAACTCCAATTCAAGGATCTTAGAGATTAACTCAAAATCGGGTCTTTATCCGCTCTACATGGCTTATTCCATATATAGAAACCGTCTGACTTCTTTGTCAGAAAAAGAGCAAAACAATAAAGAAATTTGCCTGGGAATATGGGATAAAGTTTTAAAAGAAAATATCTTTGTGCTTTGTAAAACACCAATGGCAAAAAGCATTACCAAACGTACCTTAAGAGGGTTTAGGGACGCAAAGGTGAATACGCGTCATTTTCAGGATCTTACAAACCAAATAACTAACAAGCCGGATAATTTTTTGTCAAAAGTAAAAGATGGTAAAGGTTATTGGAAAGTTAATAACGAATCGAATATGAAATTCAATGCGATAGTAGGTAATCCTCCTTATCAGATGATGGATGGTGGAGGAAATGGATCAAGTTCTATCCCAATTTATAATAAATTTGTAGATATATCACGAAATATAAAACCTAATTTTATATCTATGATTATGCCATCAAAATGGTATAGCGGAGGAAAAGGATTAGATGTTTTTAGAGAGTCTATGTTGAATGATAAAAGAATAAGATGTTTGTTCGATTATAACGATTCAAGAGATTGTTTCGATGGAGTTGATATTGCCGGAGGTGTCTGCTATTTTCTATGGGATATAAAATACAATGATAATTGTTCTGTTTATAATTGCACAAAAACAACAAAAACTTCATCAGTTCGAGCGCTGAATCAATTTGAAAGCTTTATTAGAGAACATGAATCGATTGATATTATCGATAAGGTGAATGATAATACAGATATAACATTTTCTTCAATAGTCTATAGTCGTAGACCATTTGGTTTGAGTAGTGATGCTAAGGGACGGATGGATGCTTTTGATAAATGTGTTGAAGTCTTTGGTAGTAAGGGTTATTTCTACATTGAACAAAGTTTAATAACGAGCAATAAAAGTCTTATAGATAAATGGAAGGTTGTGATGTCAAAAACATCATCCGAGCATGCTGGTCAATCTGATAAAGATGGAAAAAAAAGAGTAGTATCGAGAATAGAAGTACTTGGGCCAAATACTGTTTGTACTGAATCATATTTATTATTATCAATCTTTGACTCTAAGGCGGAAGCAAATAATTTAAAAGCTTATGTCAAAACATCATTCTTTAGATTTTTACTATCAACTATTTTATTAACTCAAAATATTTCAAAAGATAAATTTAAATTTGTTCCACTTCAAGATTTTACTACCAAATCCGATATAGATTGGAGTAAATCAATAGAAGAAATAGATCAGCAACTTTATGCTAAATATAGCTTAACAGAAGAAGAAATAGCCTTCATTGAATCAACCATCAAGCCGATGGTGTAAATAGAAATAACAACAAAGCCTGATAAGCAATTGACTTATCAGGCTTTGTTATTAAAAGTTTAGTTGAGTATGAAGGATCATATTTCGGTATTTACTGTGCCCATTTTCTCTGGATATTTTATCCTCATAGAAATCAAGAGATAGAAAGGATTCAGTACATTTAGTATGATAATTATTATATCTGCCACGCTCACAAATAAAGTGAAGACAATTAAGCCCGTTTGATATACATTTATCAGAAAATTTTTGAGCATCTGTTAATTCATAATCTGAAGGATGGATCAAATCAATGTTTTGTGGGTCCCAATTGGGATGATTGATGAAAACAAGAATAGAGTTTGCGCCATTCTTTTTAGCCTTATTTATCAAATCAGAATGTGATAATTTTAAGCTGACATTAAATATATCAGTTCCTTTGTTAGACCACATTAACTCAATTTTTTGACTATTTTCAAATGCAACCACAATCCATCTGTGCTTTTTATATTTTAGTAAATACCCAACATAGGCTGGAAATATGTGTAATAATTCCTCCAATCGATAAAAACACCCTTCTGACTTCATTGTTTTTTCAAAGCCAGTATTAAACTGCAACTGTCTTCTGTCAAATTTAAAATACTGAGTTATCGCTTTATCTCGTTTTTTGACAGCTAGCATTTCGATTTCCTCTTCACTAAGGGGCTGACTGTTCATAAGGAAATAGGAACATAAGATTATCAGCATTACAACTAAGATATAAAGCCAGGGCAGAATTATTTCCATAATATATTGGTAAATTAATATCCATGTTTTTCTTATTAATTCTCAAAGTTGTAAAAAAATATTCAGATATGCAATAAAAAAAAGCCTTCTCGAAAATAGTGAGGGAATTCAAAGGGTTCAAATCAAAAAAGGATAAACGATTAGCTCTCTGATTAATTACCCTTTTTTATGTTGAGATAAGTACTTAAAGAAATCCGTGTGATATGTCTTTTGGTTATTTGAAATAGTGTGCAGATTACTAGCAGAGATGTAGTATATGATGTTTTTTTATACCCATTCTGCTGGTATAGTTTGTGTTATGGATGTGGAAAGGGTGTGTGCATAGTATATATCAATTTAAATCTAGAATGAAACAATTGGTATAGATTAGGTTATTGGCCCTGTAATGATGCACACTGCTACATAGGGGGGCCAGAGTATTTTAAATTATTGCTGTCCGGTAAAAGAGTCAGTTAACCTGATTGCCGAGTTTGCACTTCAATCATTTGAAGTCATGGTTCTGGCTGAGAATGGCTTCGTTGATGGGCCAAGGATATATAACTATGGCAATGAAGTCGTTTTGAATGCAGAAGCTTTTGATGGTTTTGGATTCAAACACTAGATTGAAAATGATATTGTTTTGTCAACAGGAGAAGAGCTGTAATTCAATATTATAGAATATAGAATAATTCATGCGATTTTTGAACTCATCACGTCTGTTGATGAAGTGTATATGACCAAAGTCAGAATCAGACAAACAAGTTCTTCGATAATCATTGAATCTGAATACCCCTATCTCTTCTCGATGGTTTAATCCTCTGATGGATCATAAATAGTTTATTTTGCCCGGATTTTAGCTATACTGCTAACCGTTATTTCGATTGTTTTATCTGCTACAAATATCGTACGTGAGAAAGAAATGTGAAATATTGAGTAGATCAACGTGATACCGATTTCAAAAATTCAATTTAGGCTCGCGAAAGTAATTCCTTATGGCTTAATCGGACTAATAGAGTCTACAATCGGACTGATAACCATGCTCTTTCTTTGTGATTTGCAGGTTTCGAGTATTATCAATCATGGATAATCCTGCTAAATGCGCTTACGGTAATCTTCTACCTCAAGACGTCTGAGTAATGTGTATCGTTATTATTATAAAGTAGTGGTGAACAAAACCCCTGAAAATAGTTGTTTTTATGGTATGGTAGATTGAAAATCTAAAAACATATCATATGGAAACTAAAAGATATATTGAGAGAGAAGACGAATTCGGTGCGCATAATTATCATCCGCTGCCTGTTGTATTGAAAAAAGGGAAAGGGGTTCATGTATGGGATGTAGATAATAAAGAATACATAGATTGTTTGTCTGGTTACTCGGCCCTGAATCAGGGGCACTGTCATCCTTTGATTCTGGAGGAAATGGTGAAACAGGCATCCGAACTCACGCTTACCTCACGAGCATTCCATTCCGATGCGCTGGGCGAGTATATGGAATACATGTGTCGTACATTCCAGTATGATAAACTAATGCCGATGAATACTGGTGCTGAAGCTGTTGAAACAGCCTTAAAGCTGGCTCGCCGTTGGGGATATCGTGTAAAAGGAATTCCCGAAAATGAAGCAAAAATTCTGGTTTGCGAGTCTAATTTCCATGGAAGGACGATCTCTATCGTTTCTTTCTCATCAGATCCTAACTCTTACGGAGGCTTTGGTCCGTTTACTCCTGGATTTATTCCGATACCTTACAATAATGTCGAAGCACTTTATGAAGCATTGCAGGATCCGCATATCGTTGCTTTTCTGGTTGAGCCTATACAGGGTGAGGCGGGTGTAATTGTTCCAGATCCTGGCTATCTGAATGACTGCTATGAGCTTTGTAAAAATAGTAATGTGCTTTTTATTGCTGATGAAATACAAACTGGATTGGGACGTACAGGAGCTTTGCTTTGTTGCGATCACGATTCCGTCCATCCGGATGTCTTGATTTTAGGAAAAGCGCTTTCCGGAGGGATGTTTCCTGTTTCGGCGGTTCTTACAAGCGATGAGGTTATGCTCACAATCCGTCCGGGCGAGCATGGCTCTACTTTTGGTGGAAGTCCCCTCGCTGCACGTGTAGCAAAAAAGGCTGTAGAGGTGCTTATTGAAGAAAAGATGCCGGATAATGCACGGCTTATGGGTGAGATGTTCCGTAATGAAGTCAGCCGTATCGATTCTCCTTTTATAAAAAATGTTCGGGGTAAAGGCTTGATGAATGCGGTAGAAATAGTTCCTTACAAAGGGATTGATGCCTGGGAGATCTGTATGCGTATGATGCACGAAGGTATTCTAGCAAAACCCACTCACGAGCATACAATTCGTTTTACTCCTCCGCTAGTGATCACTTCCGAAGAGATGACTCAGGTACTGGAACGTCTTCAGCATGTTTTTTATAATTTAAAATAGTATGAAAGTCAATGTAATAGGTGTGCCTATCAACTTAGGCTGCGACCGGAAAGGAGTGGATAAGGCTCCTGATCATCTCCGCCGTAATGGATTGATTGACCGGATACGAAAATATGGACATAAAACGTACGATACGGGTAATTTGTATGTGCCGGATGTTCCTGAAAACGATAAGTTCAAAAGTGGAACATCATTAAAATATCTGGAGACCATTGTTGAGGTTAATAATAACTTGGCCGAACTTGTCTACGATACGATTCAGGGAGATGGCTTTCCGCTTGTAATTGGTGGTGATCATTCGCTTGGATTAGGTAGTGCTTCAGGTGTGGGAGAGGCTTTTGATGATTTTGGTATCATCTGGCTAGACGCACATGGTGATATCAATACACACGAAACAACTCCAAGCGGAAATATCCACGGAATGGCTTTGGGGGCACTTATGGGTAAAGGGGCTTCAAGCCTGGTAAATATTTACGAACCCGGGAATAAAGTAAATCCCAAGAATGTTTTCCTTGTCGGCACCCGAAGTCTCGATGACGGAGAGCTGCGTCTGATTGAAGAAGAGCATCTGAGTATTTATCCGATGACAGAAATTCGTCGTATTGGTGTGAAGCATGTAGTGCATGATATATTGCATAAACTTCAGGAACGCAAAATACGAAATGTCCATTTTAGCATAGATATTGATGTGCTTGATCCATCTATTGCACCGGGTACAGGTACAAGGGTGGAAGGGGGGATGACTTTGCAGGATTTTAAACTATTTGTATCAGGAATGCTAGCCACTCATCTGGTTAAATCGATGGATGTCGTTGAATTCAATCCCGATCTGGATAGCGGTGACAAAACAACATTACTTGTCCTCGATATCGTGGACTTTATAGCTGGATGTTTGTAGGATATGATCTCCATATGTTGAATCTGTTTCTTAAAGAAGATTTTCTGGATATATATTGGCTAGTTGTTTTTTTTTGAATGGATGTTGAGGTTTTGATTGTTATTTGTTTCTTATTTATGCTTGATTTTTCCCTCGGGGATGAAAATCAATAAAAGAATACTACCAGATGTATGGAAACTGCAAGATTATAAAAACCCCTAAGAGAACTCTAATTAAACCCCAACAGAGTTTTAAAGTCTAGAATAATAAAAATAGCTCATTCAAAGCCTCTTGAAATAGAGAATACTTTGAATGAGCTATTTTTATGTGGGAAAACTATACTTTATCGGGGGTCTTACTCAGTTCTGAGTAATATCACTTTATCCATGCACATTCTGCAATAATTCCGCAGAGAATAGCGATCCCGAAGCTAAGGAATGTTCCAGCTAATACATATTCTGTTTTTGCAGTATGTGTATCCCTGAATCGTAATATTGATTTTGCAGCGATTAGAAAACCAACAGCCTCGTATTTCCCAAGAATAACGAATACTAGTGTGAGAATACGCTCCAGATCACCAATCAATGCTCCTGCATTTTTTATCTCTTCGCAATCAGTAGAGAGACCGATCTTATATTCATCTAAAACTAATTTTATGATGATATTAGCTGGTTTTAAGCAAATAAGTAACATGAGGATTGTCAACGCGACATTAAATGCCCATTTATCTGAGCATAGCGAAAAAATGTTCAGAAATTGATCTTTATAGTAGAAAGAGATGAATCCGATAATTGTAATGTGAAGAATCTGATCGATGGAGAATAATGCAAAATTACTGATAGGTTGTTTGTAGACATCACTGTCTTCTTTCTTTTTTGTAAAGTACCCACTTAATAGTGCTTTCAATCCGTCAATGACTAAATGGGAAAGAAAAATGATTAAAGCATATTTCCAAAATTCAGAACCTACAACCATTGCCCATGCTAATACTCCTGCAAGGAATGCATGGAGATATAGAAACCAACTTTTGAATCCTTTCACAATCTTGTGGTCGCACATAGAGTTGGATTGAAGATAGAAATCAACTATAAGATGCGACAAAAGAAGATTGATCAATAATGTGCTATTCATAGTCCTGCCAATTTAAGTTTTCGATAAAATTCAGAGCTGTTTCTATAGCATACCACTTGCCTCCAGTTGATCTTTGGTTTACGGCAGATTGCTTAATATTTAACAGGTTTGCTATTTCCGTTTCGTTCTTATCAAATAGTTTATAATAAAGAACTTCACATTGCTTGGATGTAGCATCGTTCACTATTGCATCGACCAATGTAAATAGAGGATGTAGTGTCTGTTCTAATTTTTTAGCAGAGCAAGTAACCTCTAACGTTCCTTTAGAAAGTTGATTCATTTGTTGTAACCGACGACCTGATAGATAAATGGCTTCACCATCCATTATATCATCATTTCTCTCAACTGTGCGTATTTCTCCAAACCCGATGGCTATACGTGCTCCGTAGGATTGAAATAAACGCACATCGTTGTTATTATCAGTCTGAAAAGATTTCAGCGCAGATTTGATTATTAGTGCTATCCGGAGTGCATCTGTCCGATTTGGTATAACACATTCCAGATAATCACCCTTTATCTGACGCCCCCAAAAGCCTGGGTATTTATTTTCCAAAATACGCCATAACTGATCAATTCGTTCTTTTAAACGAATAATATTCTCCTTAGATAGAGATGTTGATGAAACAATATCTGCAGAAATCGTTGCGATCATATCCTTAATAGTTTATTTATTTTATAAGTCTAAAACCTTATAGTGGGCAAATATAAGCTTAAAACCTTATAATAGGTAGTTATAAGGCTGAGAACTTATAATTAGCGGACAGATTTTATTTACTTTAGAACAACAAATATAAGGTTTTGTTGGAAATGTGGTAATAATAAATGAATTTGCAGTATGTTTCGGGCTATCCATAAGAAGAGAGAACGGCAATTAAAAAAAAAACTCCCTGAAACTCATCTTTGCTCTATGGAATTCAGTGTAACTCTTCTATTAGATAGCTATACAGAGTTTAAAGGATTAAATACAAAGCAGCACAGAGTTTTTGTTTTAGATTGGTAGAATATTTAGTATTCCGTCAAATGTTGATTGGTATATTATTTTGAACGACAACGATAATTGAATTACCGTACAAAAATAATATGTCCTGTAGAGATGATATACATATAGTCTCGAGTGAACTACAAATGATAGGAAGTGAATTTCCAACTCCATCGGATGAGAATTTCATTTAACGGTAACAAGGAATCCGAAACATATGTTGCTCCTTGAATGGTCCGCGCTTATCGCATACTGGATTAAAACAATAAATTCGTTTCTCAGTAGAAACGGCTATATGGAGTATGATTTACCTGATATAAAAGGCCTTGATCTACTGTTCTCTCTTATCATAATTATCACCTCAGATGATACAGATATTTCATACTGATAGCCTTAGAGATTAAGTAGTAGGAGAGAGTCACCACTCTAAAATAATGAGGGAATTCAAAGGGTTAAATAAGAGAAAAGTACAAACGATCAGAACCCTGATTATTTGTACTTTTTTATGTTGAGATAAGTACTTAAAGAGATCCGTGTGATATGGATTTTGGTTATTTGAAACAGTGTGCAGGTTATCAGAGGAGACGTAGTATATGACCTCTTTACAAATTCATTGTGATGGTATAATCTGTTATGGATACGGATAGGGTGTGTGCAACGTATATGTAAATTTTAATCTGAAGTGAAACGATTGGTATAGATTAGGTTATTGCCACTGTAATGCTGCTCACTGCTACATAGGGGTTAAATAAACCAATAGAGGTAGAGTAAGCTGAGTTTGGAGAGCTCATGCTTATTCTACCTCTATTGGTTGTAGTGTGGAGTTCGATTGCTCCAATAAGGATTTTATCTTACAATCTTCTCAACCACTGAGCCTTGTTGGCTGATTACTTGAACTAGAAGTATGCCTTTGGCTGGTGTTGCAATTGTGGTACTACTGTTGTGGATGGTTAGATCGTTGTGTTTAATTCCCGTAAGGCTGTAGATTCTCACACGTTCGCCTCCTTGAGCTCCTTGTATTATCACTCCATCTTCAGATGAGTATATCTTGATGTTGGTAATAGGGTGCAGGGAGGTAGGTAGTTCGAGTGTTTTAGCTATCCCCTCTGTGGAGTATGGGGATAGTATGTCTTCGAATTTTGACCTTAATCTGAATCTATACTCTTGTTGTGGATCGAGTCCTGTGACACTATATTTATTTGTATCAACGAGCTCTCCTTTAGAAACAAAGGTTCGAATACGGTTGTCTCGTGTGATGACAAGGTCGTCCATTGACATATTACCACTGATCTTGTTGTATACAACCTTGATGGCTTTAATATTCATCTCTTCTTCAATATCGAAGGAGAAGTTTGATTTGGTTGTACCCATTGGTTGTTTAACTAACTCAATCCACTCTTGGTCGCTCTTTCCCCAAAGGGTGAATGAGGAGCTTGAAGCACTGTTGGAGACATAGATGAAGGATACATTAATAATGCTGGATTCGTCAAAAGGACTCTCTATGTATGCACCGTCTAGCTTCATGCCAAGGGAGTTTGGACTTTTCCCTGAGCTGTTTGTAGAGGTATAGTTTGAACAGTTTTGGTTGCTCCAACCAGTTGGAAGTGGTTGGCCCTTTGTATCTATATTGTCAAAGTTTAACTCCTCAAAGGTAACCTCTCCAACTTGAGAGAACACATCAAGAATGAAAGAGATAGACTCTTCTGGTCTGCTCCAGCTAAGAGTTATGGCGTTTGAGGTTATCTCTTCGGCTTCAGGTGCTTCAGGAGCTGGAAGTTTGGAGGTAGAGAATCTAACACTGTTGGCAGAGAGAGTCTCGCCTTGGTTGTTGTGTGCTTTTACTTGGTAGATATACTCTGATTCAGGACGAAGACCTTGTAGTGTGAATTCACTATTTGATCCTGCCTCGATATCGCTCATAACGTATTTTCTCTCATCTTGGGGTATCATATGATGTTTGCCTAATCCATCTATATGGTTGATGTCCTCTTTATTCCATTCATCAAGATTGAAGAATCTAGAGCCATTGGTTGTATGGTCCTTGCGGTAGAGTGTCATATTCTCGCCCCATTTGTCCGTAGAGTTGAGATTTCCGATAACATCTATCATCACACCATCTCGAAGGAGTACTATGGCGTCATCACCGTTGAAACTCAATACTCTATGGTCGACAATCAGATGAGCCTTGTCTAGTATCTCTTGTGAGGCTTGAATGTTTGCAATAAGGTATGTTGAGTCATTTTCAAGAGTTCCATTCAGGTTCAAGGGGGTGTGGTATAAATCACCAAAGCCATTGTATTGGTAGTTTATGCTGTATGCCGAGAGGTCAATTGCTTGGCCTGTACCATTATATATCTCCACGGCTTTATTAAAGCTACTTCCCTCTACATAGCTAGAGAAGATTAGGTCACCAGCTTGTGTGTTGCCTTGAAAGATATCGATGGTGTATCTAGAGGCAGAAGGTTGACCTATCCAGTTGAGCTGTGCTGTGGTTGCTCCAATTTCTGATGGGAACTGAATCAGGAAATCTCTACATATATATGATTCAATTGCTAGAGTACGTGCTTGGTCTAGCTCATCGGATAGAATCAACAGTGTGTCACGAAGTAGTCCGAAGCTATCGTCCGAGCGAGATATCTGGATGTTGATCCCATTGATTAATTCTTCTGGATTTATCTCACTCTTAGATATATTAAATCTTCCTCCATGGATCCATCTTAGTGATATAGCACTAGAGAAGTTTCCACCTTTGAACTTTACCTCATCTTGAATATCCGAATCTGCACTTGCATATCCTAGATTGAGAGTTTGATTAACTAATGGCTCTATCAGGTATGGACCATCTGGAGCAGGAAAACTGTATGCCATTAGAGTGTCTTTTCCCCATATGTAGTCTACTAGTTCGGGGAAGTCAATAAATGGGTTTCTATTGCCTTGGAATCGATAAACAGAGTCTGCACGAGCTATCTCTTTGTCACTTACAGGGTCTAGCTCGCACCAATCACGAAGAAGGTTTATGGCCCAAGGCTTCCAAACAGGATAGTTGTTATTATCCATCATTGGGGAGTTCCAAATAGGGGATAAATCTTCATATGCAACAGACATATAGAGATATGTACGAGCAAAATCGCCCTTGTATTCGTCTGTTGGTTCGAACGATGTTCCTAAATATCCGGGGTATATGTTTGTACCCACTTTGCTAACTTGGTTGTCAAAGGATGGGTTAATCACTATACCCAAAGGGTGATTGCTTTTGCGTTGGTTAGCAGTGGCATCCGATGGGTAGAGATGGAATAGATCCTTGTATGCATTGTTCTCTAATCCTCCCCACCAACTCTTGGGTAGTGAGTGTTCAATGTTCATATCGCTCACAGAGTTGAATGCATCGAACTGGCGGATGGAAGGGGAGTACATGTCTCGGATGGTGTTATCATCAATTCGGTCTGTGGAGAAAAAACCCTCCCACGTTTTTCCTTCACCACCACCGTAATTGAGCATTTTTGCTCTGGAGATGATTTTGTGAAGAGCCGTTTTTAGTTCTTCCTTTTTTAGTCCGTCAGCCTCAATATAGTATCCCGTTGGAGGGGCAGCATATATTGCTTGAACTGCTGAGGCAGAAAGTGAGAGTGCAAAAAGTGTAGCTTTTAGATTGTGCTTACTCATTTGATTTGTTTGATAGAAATTTGTGTATTGTCTACAAATATAATCAAAACAAGTAGTATAACTCTTAATAAAGCACAGTTATAGACCCTTTATACTTACACTAAGATATATCATGTCGAGTATGTTGAAGATATTATTACTATCTTGCAGGGCGAAATATTCAAACACATTTATGCTATATGAACTATAATTATGCACAAGAGATAAATGGTTATCTTGAGAGCCACAACTATAAAACTGCTATTGATATTATAGAGCAGAAGATCAAGGACTCTTCTCATAGGGGCTTTGATTGTGCTATTGGAGTTGATCTTACAGCTCAAGCTCATGAACTCGCACTATGGGTGGAGGATTACTACATGGAGATAGCTGAGGGCGAGGTGCCAGTAAAAGCTCTTTTTCTTGAATTAAACAGCTTTACTGAGGAGTTTGATAAGTGGTATTTCAATATATATTCATACTTCTTTGATGGAGGGACTAATGAGTTTGAGTGGCTTTTGGACTTCGATACGGATGCCACATATGAGGAGGTTTTTCCGATAGTTGATATAGACCACGTTATTGAACCATTTGAACTTTTTGATCTCTTGAGTCGTAAGCAGCATGTGCCTCAGAGTATACAAGATAATCGTGATTGGGCAGAACAGCTTATTATCGCAAGAACGATGTCTCTAGTTAGTGAGGCACATAAGAGGGCTAAGGAGTATGACTTAGAGTGGTCAGAGCTTCCTATTTATGCCTCGGTGAAGGATTATAATTTTGCAGTGAGATCTTTTTAAGAGTGGAATGATATTACTCTTGCATTAAACAAAACAACTAATATGTATCACAAGATAGACTATTCGCTGGTCAATAATAATACGTTTCATATCCCAGCAAGCGCAAAGCATTATGTGGAGTATGAGACGAAGGATGAGCTGCGTGAAGCTTTGAAAGAAGCTCATCAGAGTGATTTGCCTATCCTTCACATAGGTGAGGGAAGTAATCTTCTTTTTACAAATAACTATCCGGGCTATGTACTACATAGTGCTATAAGGGATATTTCTATCATAGATGAGAGTGATGGCTTTGTGACTCTCAGGGTAGGGGCTGGTCTAAATTGGGATAGGTTCGTGGAGTATGTGGTATTGAATGGATGGTATGGTGCGGAGAATCTATCATTGATACCTGGAGAGGTTGGTGCGTCGGCAGTACAGAATATTGGTGCTTATGGCGTTGAGGTAAAAGATATTATAGAGGGCGTTGAGAGCGTTAATATTAGTGATGGTGAGGATAGGTATTTCACTCTTGAGGAGTGTGAGTATGCTTATAGATCAAGTATTTTTAAGACTAGGCTTGCTGGTGAGCAGGTTATAACACACGTGATCTTTAAGCTGAGTAAAGAGGAGGGTTATAACCTAGGTTACTCAAACCTAAAAGATTTGCTAGCAGGGGAGTCACCATCTCTAGATAGAATCAGGGAGCTGATAATAGAAGTTCGTAGAAGCAAATTGCCAGATCCTACGGAGTTAGGGAATGCGGGTAGTTTCTTTATGAATCCTTATATATCAATTGATCAATTCAATGAGCTGAAACTATCATACCCATCAATACCTCATTATCCTGTGGATGAAACAAGGGTTAAAGTGCCAGCAGGTTGGCTTATTGAGCAGTGTGGTTGGAAAGGGCAATCTAGGGGTCGTGCGGCAGTGCATAGCAAACAGGCTTTAGTGATAGTTAATCTTGGTGGAGCTATTGCACAAGAGATTGTAGATCTCGCCAAAGATGTTATTGCTTCTGTGGAGGAAAAGTTTAATATATCTTTGAAACCTGAGGTGATATATATATAAATTGGTGTTAAAAGAGTGCTTTATTAGAGGAATTGTGTTGTTGGAAAGAATAATTGGACTACCTTTGCTCGATTTTACAAAACTATTTCTAATGAAAGTATATAACCTTGCCGAGGGCAATTCTGAGTTAAATCGTTTCGTCGCAGAGATTCGTGACATTAACGTACAGGGAGATAGTCTCCGATTCCGTCGCAATATAGAGCGCATAGGTGAAGTAATGGCTTACGAAATTAGTAAAACCTTTGACTATAGTACTAAGCAGATCCCTACGCCGCTTGGTATTGCGCCAACGAATACGGCAGATGATAAAGTTGTCATTGGAACAATTCTTAGAGCTGGATTACCTTTTCATCAAGGTTTTTTGAGCTATCTGGATAAGGCTGAAAATGCTTTTGTTTCGGCTTACAGAAAGTATAAGGATGCTCTAAAGTTTGATATCAATATAGAGTATATAGCTTCGCCTAGTATTGAGGGTAAGACTCTTATATTGACTGATCCTATGTTGGCAACAGGTAGCTCAATGGAGTTGGCGCTTGGGGCTATGCTTACCAAGGGTAAGCCAGCGCGGATCATATTGGCCTCTATTATTGCTAGCCAGCCTGCGGTTGATTATCTCAAGAAGGTTATCAATCATGATAATGTAACTCTTTGGACTGCGGCTATTGATCCAGAGATTAATGAGCACTCATATATCATACCTGGTCTTGGTGATGCTGGTGATTTGGCTTATGGAGAGAAGGAATAGGTTGGATATTCCCCTTTAATATATAATCAAATGAGCCTATTGACTTAGAAATCTAAGTCGATAGGCTCATTTGATTTTTTTGTATCTTGTTATTTACTCACACGTGTGAGACTGTGATGAAATTGTATCAGGTGGTTCAAATGTATTTTTTGCACCAAAGATCAAAGCGGTCAACTCCTTCTTGTCCAAATTTGGCAATTGAGTCACGAACCTCTTCGAGGCTTCTCTCATGAGTGGGGTTGGACTTAGAGAAGAACTTGTCGGCAAAACATATGATCTGCTCCTCTTCTGAAATAGGCATCATATCTCTATGTGGAAGAGGGAGTGAGCGGGCAACTATTTCACCTAGTGATATACCTGTCCCTGTGTGTCTTTCACACACAAGGGCATGGCGAGGGTATCCCTCATTTGCCAATATCTCTGAGCCTATAACCCCATGCCTGATATATGGTTCATTTCCCGTGCAGTGTATGTCAGGAGCGTGGGTATGACCAACTCCAATGTCGTGCAGCAGGGCAGCTTGATATAGAAATTCTATATCAACATTCAGTTCAGGGTGAGCTTTTGCAATATCAATAGATTTCATTGCAACCTTTTGGGAGTGGGATAGTACGAGATTATATAGCTCGCTATCCTCACGAAGATGTCTTTTGAGTATCTCTATTGCTTGCATTAGAGGTAATGATTAAATAGTTTTTCTAATTAAAGAATAACTCCGCTTCCTAAACATAGTTTTTTGTCCGTGTCATAAACAACGGCAAACTGTCCAGAGGCTATTCCAATTATCTTATTATCAGACTCAATGCGCATATGTCCAGCCTCTTCGAACAGAACACCTTGAGAGAACTCCGGAGTGTGTCTGATTTTGAAGCATATCTCTTTGCCTAAAGTGAGATCACCTAGAGGGTTGTGTCCGATGAAACGGAATCCGTCAAGGTTTACATGGTTGTCACCATTTGAGAATTCGTAGTGAGAAGCGTTTGAGATGTATACAACGTTTGCTTCAATGTCTTTCTTAACTACAAACCAAGGTCCGCCATGTAGTCCTATCCCCTTTCTCTGCCCTATAGTGAAGAACCAATATCCATTGTGAGTTCCAAGTACTTTACCTGTTTCGAATTCTACTAGTTTTCCTTTCTTCTCTCCTAGGTATCTCTTTATGAAGTCATTGTAGTTGATCTTTCCAAGAAAGCAGATTCCTTGAGAGTCTTTTCTTTGTGCGCTTATCAGACTTGCTTGTTGGGCTATCTCACGAACTTGTGGTTTAGGAATATCACCTAAAGGGAACATCAGTTTAGAGAGCTGAGGGTAATTGATCTGGCCAAGGAAATAGGTTTGATCTTTTACCTTATCTGCGGCTGTTGATAGGTATATCTGGTCGTCAATAGTTGTTGTAGAGGCATAGTGTCCTGTAGAGATCTTATCGAAATCCTTACCCCATCTCTCGTTGAAGTATCCAAATTTGATATATTGGTTGCATAGCATATCTGGATTGGGTGTAAGTCCACGCTTTACACTCTCTATTGTGTATGACACTACTGTATCCCAATACTCTTGATGAAGCGATACCATCTCAACCTTAAGGCCATATTTTCGAGCTAGCCAGTTAACGATAATCATATCATCCTCAGCAGGACAGTCTATATATCCATGCTCATCTTCCATTCCAATTTTGATGTAGAAGATAGTTGGGTCATATCCCATCTCTTTAAGTAGGTGTACAGTAACGGAGCTGTCAACTCCTCCAGATACAAGTGCTGCTATATTCATACTCTAATAATCAGTTTTATATTTTGAAAGCCTATGTTGGATTATGTACTCATTAAATCAATACACTAAGGCTTAATGCAAAATTAGTGATTTAATTCCTAATCCACATTAGTATCATTCTATCTATGACTCCTAATTAATATAGTTTAGCAGAAGAGTTTAAGTTAAAGATATCATTTTATAAGCACTCTTTATTCTCAATTTCGTTCATTACGGATGAAATGTCATACCAATGTTTGCCCATTAGTAGGAACTGAAGAGAGCCGTTTTCTCTGAGATTGCCAACGAATAGTGTGTCTGCTGTATCAATTATCAATCTGTTTCGTGTCATTGCATTATGCTCTCTAATTGCTTTTTGATTGGGGCTAAAGGGCGACACTAGAAGTAGTTTTTTGCTATTCAATAGGTTTTGTAATTTTAGGTTTACGCAAGAGGGGATTGAACGTGGCAAAACGCAAACAGCAGCACCACCTCGCATGAGATGCTCCTTGACGACAAATCTCTCTAGGTGTGATTGTGCTCCCGAGTAGATTACGTCATTCTCTATGTCTAGTGATTGAATCCATTTTGTGGCTAATGGGTAAATAGCTTGAGCTGTCTCTCTAGAGGATAGGAATCCAACGAGTCTTTTGTTGAGAAGCTCTATGTTGCCGAGATAGTACATAGGTTTAGCAATTAGTGAGGTGGATATTATAATGAACAAGAGAGGTCTGCATATAGTTTGATTGGGTGGTGAATCTTAGGCTATTGAGTTGGCTTACGTGAATGACTTGTATGGTCCTATTTTACATGTATTTAATCTGTGAGGGAGGGTTAATTGACTTTATTTAGATTTAAGGATCTAGTCAGAGGCTCTATGACAGTTGTCAATTGGAGGGTATGTGAAGTGGTAGATTAATTGGTATTCTTTGTAGAGATCTCAGTGAGTGTGGTAAGGTACTATTTAATATGAGTGTTAACTTTTTCCTTGACTTAAAAACCTCTACGATGAGACCCTTACTGAATCGGCATGTGAAAAGACGAATCGGTAAGGGTCTTGTGTATTCTAGATTTTATATGGCTGTGACTTGATGCATTAATATATATATCATATAGCTCAAAACATAGATAGAGTGCTAGCAATAAGCTAAGCACTCTATCTATGTTTTTATTTAAAGTAGCCCTAATATTCTGTTTCTTGCTATTAGGCAGGCACCTATCATACCACTCTTATCTCCAAGTTTGGATAGTTTTATCTGAGTGTCTTTGTTGACTAGATTAAGAGAGTATTTTTTCACAGCACTCTTTATAGGCAAGAGTATGTAATCTTCTGTTTGGGCTAATGTGCCTCCGATTATTACTAATTCAGGATTGAAGAGGTTGATGAGGCTGGCTATTCCCCTTCCAAGGTTTGTCCCAACTTCCTCTATGATGTCAATCATTAACATATCCTCTTTGTTTACAGCATTGACAAGATCTTCAGTTCGTATGGATACTCCCTCTTCTATTGATTTGCTAAGAATGGATTTAACGCCCTCTTTGTTCCTCTCGATGAGCATTCGGTACATTGCAGAACCTGAAGCCCCTGTCTCTAGACAACCTTTTTTGCCACAATGGCAGAATATTTCATTCTTAAAGAATTCAATATGTCCGAGCTCACCAGAAAAACCTGAATGTCCATAATAGAGTTTCCCGTCTAGTATAAGGCCCATTCCTAGTCCCCAGCTAGCATTTATGAAGATTACATTCTTTTCGTGAGTAATACATCCATTTATATATTCTCCATAGCACATAGAGCGTGAATCATTCTCTATATATACTTTATGCCCTAGCTTACGCTCGAGAATTTCTGTAAGAGGTTCTTCATTGAAGTTAAAGGTGCTATAGCTATAACCAGTAGAAGAGTTTACTCGTCCTGTCATATTTATAGCAATGGAAATAATCTTGCTATTTTCAAACTCGTGTCGTAAGATGAACTCATTTATAGATTTGCAAAGATTATCTAAGGCCAAAGGAGTATTCTCTAACTTAAATTGGATGTTTGAGTCTGAAAGGATTAGATTTCCTGTAAAGTCAAAAGCTCCAATTGAAAGTGAGTGTCTTTTAATATCTACCCCGATGAAATAACCAGCATTGGGATTCAATCCATATATGTTAGGCTTTCTGCCTCCAGCTGTGTCGTGCTTACCAAAGTCAATGACGTACCCATCATCTATTAGTTCTGCATTGAATTTTGTAATTGTTGGCACACTTAACGTTAGTTCTTTACTTATATCTGATATTGAACTTTTACCACTTATTGCAAATAGTCTTAATATTTCTCTTTTGATGCTGTCAGATTTTGTTGAAGCATCTATTATGTGTCTAAATTTATTCATCATTTATCTATACTTATATATATGTATATGCAAAGAAAGCGATAAATTTTAAAAACCTACTCACATAAATAAAATATTTATTAGAGGATTGATGGTGTGTGTGCTTGTGTGGTATTGTCTAAAGCATTGGTATTTAAGGTAAAATGGTGGGGTGTAATATATTTAGTCTTATTGTATGTGACTTCAATTTTAAGAATTGGGCTTATAAGTACCTATCTCGTTCAAATAATATGGGCTTTATAATAAAATAATTTATTAAATGTTTTGTGGTTAGTGTAATTGTTTGTTTATTTGCAGAAGAAAATAGTAATCTAAAATAAATCAGATACCGATATGGGAAGTTATAAATTTATAGAAGGTTTGATAAACGCACCGTTTACGCCATTTGACGAACATGGAGAAGTTAACCTAGAGCCAATAGCAAAGTATGCAGATCTATTATATAAAAATGATCTTAAGGGTGTTTTTATAAATGGATCATCAGGCGAGGGGTACATGTTGACCGAAGAGGAGAGAATGGCAATTGCCGAGAAGTGGGTTGAGGTTTCACCTAAAGGATTCATGGTAATTGTTCACGTTGGTAGCACGTGTGTTAAGATGAGCCGCAGACTAGCAGAGCACGCTCAAAGAATTGGAGCAGATGCAATCGGAGCAATGGCTTCACCCTTCCCAAAAGCATCTCGCGTTGAAGAGTTGGTGAAGTACTGTGAGGAAATAGCTATTGGCGCTCCAAATTTGCCTTTCTATTTTTATCATATCCCAGCCCTAAGCGGCGTCTACTTACCTATGCTTCCATTTTTGAAAGCTGTTGATGGACGTATACCTAATTTTGCTGGTATTAAATATACTTATGAAAGTATCTACGAGTACAATCAGTGTCAGCTATATGCTGGTGATAGATTTCAGATGCTTCACGGTCAAGATGAGACAATCCTACCTGCTTTAGCTATGGGTGGAGCACAAGGAGGAATTGGTGGAACTACTAACTATAATGGTAAGGAGTTGAACGGAATCATCGAGGCATGGAAAGCAGGAGAGCTTGATGTTGCTCGCGAGAAACAGAATTTTTCACAAGCAGTAATCAATGTGATTTGTAATTATAGAGGTAACATAGTTGGTGGGAAAAGAATCATGAAACTAATAGGCCTTGATTTAGGAAAGAACAGAACGCCATTTCAGAATATGACTCAAGAAGAAGAGGATGCAATGAGAAACGAGCTTGAGGCAATCAATTTCTTTGAAAGGTGTAATAAATTTTAATAATAATACCTGATAGACTGAATGAAAAGTTATTTAATTGATTGGAACAGTAAATACAAAAAAGACCTAACAGAGGATATTCTCCCTTTCTGGCTTAAGAATGGCTTGGATGAGATTAATGGCGGGGTATATACTTGTTTGGATAGAGATGGTAGTTTGATTGACAAAACCAAATCTGTATGGTTTCAAGGAAGATTTGCTTTTGTTTGTGCATACGCATATAACAATATAGCAAGGAATCCAGAATGGTTGAAAGCCTCAAAGTCATGCATCGACTTTATTGAAAAATACTGTTCGGATGAAAATGGTCATATGTATTTCGAGGTTACGGCAGAGGGAAAGCCACTGAGAAAAAGACGATACGTATTCTCAGAGACCTTTGCAGCCATAGCAATGTCTGAATATGCTATAGCCTCAGGAGATAGAAGTTATGCGGAAAAGGCATTGAATCTTTTTAGATTGATAAAAAGATTTTTGGCGACCCCTGGATTTTTAGCTCCCAAATATGAATCTAGTGTAGAGGCTAAAGGCCACTCAATATGTATGATCTTGATCAATACAGCAGCTAGGATCAGAGAGGCTATCGATTCGCCAGAACTAACACAGCAGATAGATGATTCGATAGCTGAGATAAAGACTCACTTTATGAAGCCTGAGTTTGAAGCTCTTCTTGAGATGGTTGGTCCGAATGGTGAGTTCATAGACACAATAAATGGAAGGGTTATAAATCCAGGCCACTCAATCGAGACAGCATGGTTTATTCTTGAAGAGGCTAAATATAGAGGATGGGATCCTGAGCTAACAAAAATAGGCCTTACAATACTTGATTGGTCATGGAAGTGGGGATGGGATGAGCAGTTTGGCGGAATTATCAATTTCAGAGACTGTAAAGGATTACCACCTCAGGATTATGCACATGATATGAAGTTTTGGTGGCCACAGAGTGAAGCTATAATAGCAACATTATATGCTTATCAAGCATCTGGAGATGTTAAATACCTTGAAATGCATAGGCAGATAAGCGATTGGACCTACAAACATTTTCCTGATAATGAATTTGGCGAGTGGTATGGCTATCTCCACAGAGATGGAACTGTTTCACAACCAGCAAAAGGGAATATTTTTAAAGGACCTTTCCATATACCACGAATGATGATAAAATCTGCTCAATTGACAGATGAGATAATTGAAAAACTATAGAAAAACATTACCATGAGAAATCTACACCAGATACTACTTGTTGTCGTTTTACCACTATTGTCTGTTATTGGTTTGAAAGCCGAGCAGGTAAATAGGTTGGAGGTAAATATAGAGAGCATGCTCTCAGGGTTGGATAGTAAGGGTGTTTTCATGGGGGCGTCCAATGAAGAGCTATTTGTAGGAGTGGAGGAAGTTCTCTTTTCTGATTCCTTGAAATATGCAGCTAATCTATATAGTATTCAGCAAGATGAAAAAGGGTATAGCTTGCTTAAAAGAGAGGAACTAGCCGAACCCCTTAGAGAGTGTGGTTTTACGAGCTATAAAAACTCATTGATAATAGCCGGAGGAACTACTCCAAAAGGCATATCTGATAGAGTTTACATTCTTGAGGGAGGAAAAGGCAAACTAAGGGAGCTTCCTAAACTACCTATTAGTATAAATCACCCAGCAGTAGATGTAATAAATGATCAATTGATTGTCACGGCTGGAGAGAGTGAAAACGGAAGGAACAATCAGACATGGAAATTTAATCTAAAGCAGAAAAATTCACAATGGGCTATCAGTAGTCCACTTCCGTTGGATAATGGTTCGCAGCAGCATAGTGTTGTTCAGAACTGTGGGGATGAGGATCTTCTCTATCTCTTTGGGGATAAGGTCTTAACATATTCACTTAAAAGGGATTCTTGGGAGCAAAAGAGCGTAGATTCACAGAGTTTTGTAGATGTAAGAGGTCAACTACCCATTTCAATGGGTACTCATCACATATTATTTCTCGATCCTAATGGCAAATATTGTACATACCATACCGTAACAGGGCAGTGGGACAGACGGGATTTTGTTGGAGATCCATCGGAAAATAGTATTGTCTGTAAATGGAAGAGTGACTACGTAATGCTAAATGGAGGATCCATCGAGAGTATCTCTTTGGTTAACAAAGTGAGCTTCGGATTTCTCAATTATAGCGTACTTGTAATCTATTTTATCTTAATGCTAGGTATAGGTTTCTACTTTAGTAGAAAAGCCTCTACATCTGAGCAATTCTTTACTGGGGGAGGACAAATCCCTTGGTGGGCAGCGGGTATCAGTATATTTGCTACAACCTTGAGTGCCATTACATTCATGGCAATACCAGCGAAATCATATACTACCAACTGGCTATACTTCGCTATGTCATTCTCTATATTGATTGTAGCTCCAATTGTGATTAGATGGTATCTACCATTTTTTAGAGGGTTGAAACTGACAAGTGCTTATGAGTATCTTGAGAGACGTTTCAATGTGACAGTTCGTATGGTTTCAAGTATGCTGTTTATCTTGTTTATGGTAACAAGAATAGCTATTGTGCTGTACTTACCATCAGTGGCACTATCCACAGTTACAGGGATAGATATATTAGTGTGTATATTGCTAATGTCTTTTGTAACAATAGTTTACTCTACAATGGGAGGTGTTGAAGCAGTTATTTGGGGAGATGTTATTCAGGGTGCTATTCTGGTGTTGGGAGCTATAATCTCTGCAGTTTATCTTGTAGTAGAGACGGGTGGTTTGGGTGAAACTATCTCAATAGCTATGAATGCTGATAAATTGAGAATGATAGACCTCTCATTCGACTTAACACAGCCTACATTCTGGGTTATATTTTTCGGGGCTGGTATAGCTAACTCATTGATAACGTATACTTCGGATCAGACAATAGTACAGAGGTATCTTACTACAGCTGATATGGAGAAAACCAAGAGGAGTATTTGGCTAAATGGATTAATATCACTACCAGTATTGATACTATTCTACTTTATAGGAACAGCTCTATACTCGTTCTTCTATGTTCATCCAGAGCTTCTTCCAACAACAATGAGTAATGCCGAGGGGATTTTCCCATATTTTATAGTGAATGAACTGCCGGCTGGTGTGGCTGGATTATTGATAGCTGCAATCTTTGCTGCGACAATGTCCACACTATCTTCAAATATTAACTCTGCATCAACAGCTATAACAGTTGATTATGCAAAAAGATTATTTCCTAAATTATCAGATAAGGGTCAATTATTGACGGCGCGAAGCGCAGGGGTGATCGTAGGGTTAATTGGTACTTTTCTGGCTATTGAACTATCGCTGATGGATATAAAGTCATTTTTCGATGAGTTCAACACGTTTATTGGTCTTTTGACTAGTGGGCTGGGAGGGCTTTTTGCTATCGGTATCTTTATGCCAAGAGTGAAGGGGTATGCAGCATTATGCTCACTACTAGCAAGTGTGGGTGTACTTATCTGGATGAAGGGTAATTCATCTTTGAGCTTTATGTTGTATGGTCTTATAGGTATACTATTAAGCATGTGTTTTGCTCTTATTTTTAGTTATATATTTCCTGAAAAACAGAAATTATTAACCGGTCTGACATGGTCAGAGAGAGACAAGTCTATATAATAATTTATTACTTATGAAAAAAATCTATTTATTGCTTTTGTTGATGCTGACATCGATATCGATGTTTTCGCAAAGTAAACAAGTCAAGGGTGTGGTTCTTGATG
Organism: Bacteroidales bacterium; assembly: GCA_051652645.1. Lineage (GTDB taxonomy): Bacteria > Bacteroidota > Bacteroidia > Bacteroidales > UBA7332 > UBA7332. The sequence goes on along the minus strand of JBOFUP010000060.1, from coordinate 38,186 downwards.
TTTTGAAAGAACCAATCATCGGAGCGACTGTTGTTGAAGTTGGTACCTCGAATGGTACTATTACCGATTTTGATGGTAAGTTTGTATTGAATGTTTCTCAAAAAGGGAAAATCAAAGTTTCTTACATTGGATATCAGTCATTTGAGATCTCTGCAGATGGTCAAACAGACCTAAGGATCACATTGAAGGATGATTCAGAACAGATACAAGAGGTTGTTGTTACTGGATACGGAGGAAAACAGTTAAGATCAAAAGTAACTAACTCAATTGCAAAGGTTGACAAGGATGCACTTTCAGTTGGTCTATTTTCCAATCCAGCTCAAGCACTTTCAGGAGCTGTAGCTGGTGTTCAAGTTGTTCAATCATCAGGTAGCCCAGGTGCTGCTCCGAAGATCACACTTCGTGGTGGAACAGATTTCGATGGGTCAGGTTCTCCTCTGGTAATTGTAGATGGTCAGCTAAGAAGTAGCATGAATGACATCAACCCTGAGGACATCGAGTCTATGGAGGTTATGAAGGATGCAGGTGCAACGGCTATCTATGGTGCTAGAGCGAGTAATGGTGTTGTTTTGATAACAACAAAGACGGGTAAATCAGGTCACTCATCGATCAATGTTAAAGCAAAGTTCGGTTTGAACTTTATGAACAATCCATATGAGTTCCTCGATGGTAAAGACTATATCTCAACAATGAGAACAGCTTATAGCAAGTCAGGATTTTGGACAACAGGCGAGAATCCTGAATATGTTTCTATTGCACCTCTTGGAAACCTATCTAGTGCATCCGCATTTGGTACAGGAAACATATTGAACGAGAGGATGGCTTGGAACGTAATGGGTAAGACAGCCGAAAATGCTTATCTTCTGCAGAGGGGATGGAAAGAGATGATAGATCCACTAGATCCTACAAAGACTATTATTTACAAGGACATGAGCCCAGAGGATTATAACATAAATAATCCATCATTCTCACAAGATTATAATGTGAATATGTCTGGAGGTAATGACAAGGGATCATATTATGCTGGTCTTGGTTATAACCGTCAAGAGGCACTTCCTATTGAGACATTCTACGAGAGATATAGCTTTGTATTGAATACTAGCTACCAGCTAACAAACTGGCTTAAGAGTGTTTCGAACTTCAACTATAACCGTGCTAACTGGAAGAATATGCCAGGGTCACAAACAAGTGAGGGTAACTATTTCGGACGTATTTTGTCAACACCTCCAACAGCACGTTTTGAGGATGAAGATGGTAACCAACTTCTTGGACCAAATGCCCCTGATGGTAACCAGAACTATCAGCACGATAAGTGGACGAATTTCAACCAGAGTGATAAGTTCACAATGATACAATCATTTGAGATTGACTTCTCTAAGAATTTGAGCTTAAAACTTTCAGGTAACTGGTACTACTCAGAGTCGTTAGCCGAGGCTTTCACAAAGGATTATGAGAATACTCCAAATAACTTTATTAGAACACGCTCATCAAGTGCGAGCTTCTCAAGAGACTTTGCTCAAACTTATAATGCGGTATTGAATTACAATACTAAATTCCTAAGAGATCATAATGTGTCCCTAATGGCAGGTACTGAATATTATGATAACTTCAATAGAGGATTTAGTGCAAAAGGTCAAGGAGCAGCCACTGATGATTTTGGTGATCTAGGGTTGACTGACAATGGAGAGGGTAAAAGAGAGATTGACTCATGGCATTCTCAGATTCGTATTCTTTCTTTCTTTGGTCGTTTGAACTACGAATACAAAGAGAAGTATCTTCTTAATGCTGTATTCCGTCAGGATGGTTACTCATCACTTCTGGGAGACAATCGTTGGGGATTCTTCCCGGGGGTGTCGGGAGCATGGTTATTTGGTAAAGAAAATTTTGTTAAGGAGGCTATTCCAGCTATGTCATTCGGTAAGCTTCGTGCCAGCTTTGGTATAAATGGTAATGCTACTGGCATCGGTCCTTATGATCTTCAAGGTTCATATACAGCTCAAAAATATAATGGTAATGGAGGTTTCCTTATTGGAGTACTACCAAATCCAGGTTTGAGATGGGAGAAGACAAGAACAGGTGAGTTCGGTGTAGATGTAAGTTTCTTTGAAAACAGATTAACTTCTAACCTAACTTACTACGACCGTCTAACTTCAGATAAGTATGCAAACCTTAGCTTGCCTTCTACAACTGGCTTCTCTTCTATTAAGAGTAACAACGGTAAATTGAGTAACCGTGGTCTTGAAATTGAGTTATCAGGTAAGATTATTCAAGGTAAAGATTGGTCATGGGAAATGGGAGGAAATATCTCATTCAACAAGAATAAGATTGTAGAACTTCCGGACAATGGACTAGTAAGAAATCAACAAGGGGCTGTACAGATCTATAGCGGTAAGACACTTGCTGATGGTACTTCAGAGAAAATCTGGGTAGGAGGTAACCAAGAGGGTTATGAACCAGGTATGATGATCGCTTATGGAGCAAAAGGTATTTACCGCAGTTGGGACCAGATTCCAGGTAACTTGGTTGTAACAACAGGTAACTCTAATGGTAAAAAGATGTATGGTCCTGAGATTTGGAAAACTCTTACGCCTGCACAACAGAAAGCTGGTCTGCCAATTCAACCAGGAGATATGATTTGGGAGGATATCAATAATGATGGAATTATTGATCAGTTTGACCAAAAAGTTATTGGTAACACTACACCGCGTTGGTTTGGAGGTTTCAACACTAGATTACGCTGGAAGAACCTACAACTTTACGGACGATTTGACTATGCATTTGATTATTGGATCTACGACAATACAACACCATGGTTTATGGGATGTATGCAAGGAACATATAATACAACTACTGATGTATTTAATACTTGGTCAGAGGAGAATCCAAATGCAAAATATCCACGCTATGTATTTGCAGATCAGTTGATGACGGGTAACTATAACAGAAAATCAACTATGTTTGCTTATAAAGGTAACTACTTGGCGATTAGAGAGATTGCATTGACATATTCATTGCCAGAGAATCTGTGTAAGAAATTTCATTGCCAGAAACTCGATGTATCTGTTACAGGTCAGAACTTAGGTTATATTACTTCTGCAAATGTAGCTACACCAGAGGTATCTAATGCAGGATCTGGATATGCTTTGCCAAGAACAGTACTATTTGGAGTTAATATGACTTTTTAATGTGTATTACTTAAACTGAATTATTATGAACTATATAAAGAAGAGATTAGTATCAATGATGCTTACTGCTGCATCATTGCCAATATTGTTTACATCGTGCTTGGACCTAGGTCCTCTGGACTACTACGGTAGTGAATCATACTGGAAAACCTCAGAGCAGGTTGAGGCATATGTTGACGGTATTCATAAGCATCTAAGAGATGCTGCTTGGCAGCATGCTATGGTATTCGGGGAGCTAAGAGGTGGACACTTTGTGACTACAACAAGCTCTGATGGAATGGGTGTGAGTTATGGTAGTATTCTTCTTCAGAACTTCAGTGAGGTGAATACAGGAGTATCTAAGTTTGGAGACTTATATGGAAGGATAACAAATCTTAACTTATTTATTTCTCGCGTAACTAATGCAACTTATCTAACTCAGGAGAAAAAGAATTTCTTCTTGGGACAAGTATACGGTCTGAGAGCATTCTATTACTTTGATCTATACAGAGTATATGGTGGTGTGCCATTAAGACTTAAAGCAGATGTTGTAGAAGGTATCGTAGATCCAAATGAACTTTATATGCCGCGCTCAACTCCGAAAGAGGTTATGGCACAGATTAAGAGTGATATAGAGACTTCTCTTGAGTACTTCGGTGATCAAAATAGCTTCAATCCATTTAATAAAGGGAATAAGGTTTATTGGTCAAAAGCAGCCACAGAAACTCTCAAGGGTGAAGTTTATCTTTGGACATCAAAAGTTTCAACTGGGGATGATGTTGCTGATCTATCAAACCTTTCGATTGCTAAAGAGTCATTCACAAATGTGATGAATAACTACTCGCTTGGTATGGAGAGTGACTTTAGGAAAGTGTTTGATGTGAACACAAAATCGGGGAAAGAGGTTATCTTTGCAATTCGCTTTATTGAGGGAGAAGCTACCAATAACTATTGGGTAATGCTATACAATATGGCAACAGGCTTTACTCAAAATAGGTACAACGAATACGGTGAGCTCTTTGGCGACCCTCTAGGTGTTAAGTCTACGGCAAATCAATCTGTTGAGTACATCAAGGATGTTTACAATTCATTCAATGATGAGGATTCAAGAAAGAGAGCAACATTCTTGACATCTTATGATAAGAATGCTGAAACAGGTGAATTAACACTCTTTGGTACACACGTTCAGAAAAACATTGGTACTATCAATGCTGCGGGTAACCGTATCTATAGCGGAGATATGATATTCTATCGACTACCTTTGATCTACTCTTATCTAGCTGAGATTGCCAATATGGAAGGTAACAATGCTGATGTTGCTAAATATATTAACTTGATTAGAGAGCGTGCTTATGCAACTAATTGGGATGAGAGCCAACATGGATATGTTGCAGGCGATTTCACACAGAATGAGTTAGCTATCCTAGCAGAAAAGGATAAAGAGTTTATTACTGAGGGGCAACGCTGGTGGGATCTACGTCGTATGACAATCACTAAAGGAGGTAAGCCTCTAGTTTTCTCTGCTGAAGCAAACTATGCAGGAGATTATCCAATACTTTCTTCTGAAGAAGAGCACAAATTGTTATGGCCTATAGAGAGATCATTGTTAGACAATGACCCAGCTCTTACACAAACGCCAGGATATTAATATTTAAAACTTGAAAAATGATCCAGAGGAGGGACGAATATAAAGCTCCTCTTCTGGATCTAACATATTTGTTCGACACAATCACTAAATTAAACTATATGAGAAATAATCTATTAGCTCTAGTATTAGGTTCAATGTCTGTAATGGCAGTTGCTTCCAATGGTATGGATACAGTACGTGTAAAAGAGACTCAACTTCCTATTTTGATAGAAAGAAGTGACAACCCTCTATTCTATATGCGTATAGATGCTAAGAGTAACGATGTGTTTAATCAGGTTGAGTTTAATCTGGGCGAACGAACAAATCTCTCTGAAATAAAGTCTATTAAATTATACTATTCAGGGACAGAAGCCGTACAACGTGGGGCTGCTATTCACTATTACCCAACGGATTACATGAAGAGGGATATGCCTGGGAAAACTCATGCAGCAGATCCTTCTTATAGCGTACAAATAGGACAAGTACGTAATCCAAAATCAAAAACTGTAGTTTTTGATTGTAATCAGAAGCTGTTTCCTGGAATAAACTATTTTTGGATCAGTATTGAGATGAATAAAAAGACAGCTCTTTTATCTACTATTGATGTAGACTTCAAAGGAGTAAAACTAAATAATAAAGTAGCACCTGTTCTTCAGGCTCCATTGGTAACTGATTTACACCGTATGGGAGTAGGTGTTCGCCATGCTGGTGATGATAATGTGATGGCATATCGTATACCAGGATTGGTAACTTCGAATAAAGGTTCTCTATTGGCTGTTTATGATATTCGATACAATAGCAGTGTCGATCTTCAAGAGAGAGTGGATATTGGACTTAGTCGTAGCACAGACAAAGGTAAGACATGGGAGCCAATGCGTACTATTATGACATTCGGCCAAGATGGAGGACTTCCTTCAGGACAGAATGGAGTGGGAGATCCAGCTATTCTAGTAGATACAAAAACAGGTACTATTTGGACTATTGCGGCATGGACTCATGGCATGGGCAACTATAGAGCATGGTTCAATTCTCAACAAGGAATGGACAAAAATCAAACTTCACAGTTGGTTCTCTCAAAGAGTACAGATGATGGGAAAACGTGGAGTGCACCAATAAATATTACTAACCAAGTAAAAGATCCATCTTGGTACTTCCTTCTTCAAGGTCCAGGTATGGGGATAACAATGGAGGATGGAACATTGGTTTTCCCTATTCAATATATAGATTCAAAGAAAGTGCCTAACGCTGGTATTATGTATTCTAAAGATAGAGGTGAGACATGGCATATTCATAACCATGCACATACAAACACTACAGAAGCTCAAGTGGCAGAGGTTGAACCAGGTGTTTTGATGCTTAATATGAGAGACAACCGTGGTGGAAGTCGTGCTATCTACACAACAAAGGATCTTGGGAAAACATGGGAGCCACATAGCTCAAATCGTTCAGCACTTCAAGAGTCTGTATGTATGGCAAGCTTGATAAAAGTTAATGCTGAAGATAATGAATTAAATAAGGACATTCTTCTTTTCTCTAATCCAAATACGATAAAGGGAAGACATAGTATAACTATCAAAGCTAGTCTTGATGGCGGTAAAACGTGGAAAGAAGAGCACCAAGTTCTTCTTGATGAAGGTCATGGATGGGGATATAGTTGCCTAACTATGGTTGATAAAAACACAGTTGGAATTATATATGAGGGAAGTCAAGCGCATATGTTATATCAGAGTGTAAAGCTGAGTGATATCATAAAGTAATTTCCCACTTGATTATAACTTATAAATACGTATTTATGGAGAACCTAAAATATTGGATGCTTGGAGGTATATGTTTGCTTGCTAATGTATCCTCTTATTCACAAAAACAACTTTTGCCAAAACCTCAGATAGTTAATATTCATGGTGGATATCTGAAAGCTAAATCTTTTGAGCTCACTAGTACAACAAATTCAGAGTTAGGATCTCTACTAGAGGCTACAGACTTGAAGTTAAAACAATCTGGTTCAAAACTTAACATGGAGTTGGTAAATAGTATTGAGGGTGTAAAAATAAATATGGATGAAGCATACCATCTGAAGATATCTTCAGATGGTGTATCTCTCAAAGCTACTACCAAAAGGGGGTTATATTGGGGGCTACAAACTCTATCTCAGTTGATGATGGAGCATCAATCAGGGAAGCTTCCATGTATGGAGATTACAGACTGGCCTTCTTTTAAGGTGAGAGGATTTATGCAGGATGTAGGGCGAAGCTTTATTTCAATGCAAGAGTTAAAGCGTGAGATAGCTATTCTATCAAAATTCAAGATAAATGTCTTTCATTGGCACTTGACAGAGAATCAAGCATGGCGACTACAGAGTAAGGTGTATCCTGAGCTTACAGAGGAGAAGAATATGACTCGCATGGCAGGTAAATATTACTCTCATGAGGACGCAAAAGAATTGCAAGAGTTCTGTAAGCAGCACAATATGATGTTGATTCCGGAAATTGACATGCCGGGTCATAGCGCCGCTTTTAAACGTGCATTTGGAGTTGATATGCAGAGTGAGAAAGGAACTCGCATATTAAAGGAACTAATAAGTGAAGTATGTGATGTTTTAGATGAAGTTCCATATTTACATATCGGTACCGACGAGGTTAAGTTTACTAATGCAAAATTCTGTGATGAGATGGTAGCCTTCATTCGCCAACGTGGTAAAAAGGTTATTTCGTGGAATCCAGGATGGAACTATAAAGAAGGTGAGATTGATATGACTCAGATGTGGAGTTATAGAGGGAAACCAACCCCCCGAGTACCTGCTATAGACAGTAAATTCCACTACTTGAACCATTTCGATACATTTGCTGATATTTACGCTTTCTATACAAGTCGTATAGGTAATGTGACACAGGGATCTGACCAGATTACTGGTACTATTGTTGCTCTTTGGCATGATAGGTATATTGCAAATGAAGAGAATATCATCATAGAGAATCAGTTGTATCCTAATATGTTAGCAATAGCAGAGAGATCATGGCTCGGTGGAGGATGGCAATACTATGATGATTTTGGCACAACGATGAAGGAGGGTACAGCCCCTTTTGAAGCTTTTTGTGATTTTGAATCTCGTATGTTGTGGCATAAAGATGTCCAATTCAAAGGACATCCATTTGCTTATGTTAAACAAACAGATGTGAAATGGAATATAACAGATGCTATACCCAATGCAGGAGATCTGAGTAAGGTATTCCAACCCGAGATAGAACAGAAGCTTTCCTATGAGATAGATGGTAAGAGTTATGGTGTAACTTCTGCAATAGGCTCTGGATTCTATTTGCGTCATCATTGGGGTAATTTGATTCCAACTTTTTACAAAGATCCTAAAGAGAACCATACTGCATATGCATGGACATATGTTCACTCACCTAAAGCGCAAAAGGTAGGTTTATGGTTTGAAACACAGAACTACAGTCGTTCGGAGATGGACCTTGCTCCAAAGCAGGGTAAATGGGATTATCGTGAAAGTAAAATATGGCTTAACGAACAAGAGGTGATGCCTCCTATTTGGACTAACACTCATACCAATAAGTCTAATGAAATTCCGCTTGGTAATGAGAATATGGTAGGAAGAGCCCCTATAGAAGTACAGCTCAAAAAGGGATGGAATAAGGTTCTAGTAAAACTCCCAATTGGGAAATTCTCTACACCTGAGGTTCGTCTAACAAAGTGGATGTTTTCCGCTGCATTTGTAACATTAGATGGTACAGATAGAATAGAAGGTCTTGTTTATTCACCTGATATGAATAGATAAACAGAATCGGATTAGCCTGTTTATTATAGCTAATCCGATTCTTTTTTTTTGATTTAAATCTAAATATAATGAGAAAAACAGTTGTTGCATTTGCTTGCGTATTGTCTCTAACCTCTACTGCTCAACGAAACACATATTCAACTTATTGGCATCAAAGAGCATCCCTTTTCGAGGAATTACCAATCAACAAAAAAGATATTGTTTTCGTTGGTAATAGCATAACAGATGGAGGTGAGTGGTTTGAACTATTGAGTAATTCAAAGGTGAAGAATCGTGGAATAAGTGGAGATAGAACAGTTGGTGTATATGATCGCCTTGAGTCTATTGTGAGCGGAAGACCTAAAAAGTTATTCTTGATGATAGGGGTTAATGATTTAGCTCATGGTACATCTGTGGATACAATCGCTTCTAATATTGCTAAAATCATAGAGAGTACAAGCATAAGATCTCCAAAGACAAAGATCTATTTACAGAGTGTATTACCTATGACTGATGAGAAGAAGATGTTTGGCTCCCATACAGCTAGAGCTAATGACGTAGTTCGTTTGAATGCAAAGCTTAACTCTTTAGCCCAAGATAGGGGGATCACTTATATTGATCTATATTCTCAGTTTATAAACGATGAAACAGGCAAGTTGGATCTGAAATATTCAAATGATGGGCTTCATCTTTTGGGAGCAGGATATAAGCTTTGGGCAGAGATTGTTAAACCATATGTGAACGAGAAATGAGAAAACTTACTTTTTTTATACTATCTCTTTTTTCCATCTGTTCTCTTTATGCGAACATAAAAGTAGCTTGTGTTGGAAACAGCGTTACCTACGGTTATCTACTTAAGAATAGAGCAGAAGAGTCCTACCCATCAAGGTTACAGTGCTATTTGGGTAAAGGTTATGAAGTGGGAAATTTTGGACATAGTGGAGCTACGCTATTAAGAAAAGGGCATAGACCATATATGAATCTTCCAGAGTTCGAGCAAGCTTTAGATTTTAAGCCAGATATTGTTGTTATACATCTAGGGCTTAACGATACTGATCCACGCAATTGGGCTAATTTTCGTGAGGAGTTTATACCTGATTATAACGCCATGATTGACTCATTTAAAGTAGTTAACCCAAAGGTTAAACTCTTTGTATGTCGGATGTCTCCGATATTCAATTGGCATCCTCGTTTTCAGTCAGGAACACGTGATTGGTATTGGCAGATTCAGAAATCAATAGAAAGTGTAGCAAAGAGTAATGGTGCTGATCTGATTGATTTACAAGATGTTTTGTATGATAAGCCTCATTTGATGCCAGATGCACTTCATCCTAATCATGAGGGAGCAGATCTTATTGCCAAACGCGTTTACAGTGCTTTGACAGGAGACTATGGAGGGCTACAATTATCTAGTATTTTCTCCCATAATATGGTCATCCAACGAAGATCTCCTATCACTATAAAAGGTACAGCCAATAGAGGGGAGAGGATATCTGTTCGATTTGCTAAACAGAAGGGAACTACTTTTGCTGATGCTAATGGGAAATGGATGATTGAGTTTGCCCCTATGGAAGCAGGAGGACCATATAATTTAAATATTGAGTCTAGTTCTGAGAAACTTGAGTACAATAATATACTTGTTGGGGAGGTTTGGTTATGCTCCGGACAGTCAAACATGAGGTGGAGAGTTAATCAATCTGCTGAAAGAGACCAAATGAGCCAACACGCTGGTAATAAACCAAAGATAAGGATATTTGATATGAAGCCTAAATGGGACACTAACTCAGTAGAGTGGGACTCATTAGTGATGACAGAGCTAAATAATTTGAGCTATTTTAGTGAGAGTGCTTGGTTTGTTGCTGACTCCGCGTCTATTCAATCAACATCAGCCATAGCATATTCATTTGCCAAAACTCTATGTGATTCATTAAATATACCCATAGGGATAATACACAACTCTGTGGGAGGTTCTCCTATAGAAGCATGGATAGACCGTAAATCATTAGAATTTAATATTCCAGCTTTGCTTACAAACTGGAAGAAGAATGATCATATTCAGCAATGGGTAAGAGAGAGAGCTACACTTAATGTGAAGAAAGCGACTAATCCTCTTCAGCGCCACCCATATGAACCAGCATATCTATTTGAATCAGGCATAAAACCATTAGATCAATATCCTATTCAAGGGGTTATCTGGTATCAGGGGGAATCCAATGCACATAATACGGAGCTACATGAGAAACTATTCCCATTGTTAATTGATAGTTGGAGAAGTAATTGGGGTAAAGAAATACCGTTCTATTATGTTCAATTATCTAGTATTAATAGACCCTCATGGCCACTATTTAGAGATAGTCAGAGACGATTAATGAATTGTAGAGAGAGACTTGGTATGGTAGTCTCATCTGATAGAGGTGATTCCTTAGACGTCCATCCAAGAAGAAAGCTTGAGATAGGAGAGAGGTTGGCTAGTTATGCTCTATATAGTACTTATAATTTGGATATTACACCATCAGGTCCTTTGTATCTTGATGCTCAATTCTATAAGAATCATGCTATTGTCCGATTTAATTACGCTGAGGGTTTAACGACTTCGGATGGTTCATCACCAAATTGTTTTGAAATTGCTGATAGCAACGGGGTGTTCTATCCAGCACAAGCAAAAATTGAAAACAATAGTGTAAGAGTATGGAATACAATGGTTACTAATCCAATGTATGTTCGTTATGCTTGGCAACCCTTCACCCGTGGCAACTTGATCAATAGCTCAGGTTATCCTGCATCCACTTTTCAAACATCCCAACTTCAATAAAATAGAAGAGATGAACAAACTACTAATAATCTATATACTTATAATTTCTACTATAAGTTGTTCAAATGAAAAGCAATATCCTATGGAGATTAAACAAGTTAAAAGACTGTCCGATTTGCCTATTGGCAATAATGATTCAGTAAAAGGAGTGTCTGCTCCTTTTGCAGGATATATAAATAATACTATATTTGTAGCAGGTGGGTGCAATTTCCCTACAGCCCCAGCCTCAAAAGGTGGAGTTAAAGAGTATTACAAAGCAATATATCGTTATGATATTAATAATGATGTATGGAAAATCATAGGTGAATTACCTGTAGGATTAGCTTATGGGGCATCTATTGTATATGAAAATGAATGGATATGTATTGGTGGTAATAATAATGAGGGATCATCCTCTTCTGTTTTATCAATCACATACAATGATCAAATTAATGTAGATACCTTACCATCTTTACCTGAAAACATGGACAATTTCGCTGCTACTCTTAATGGGCAGTACATTTATGTAGCAGGAGGTAACATCAACGCAAAACCACAAAATAAGCTTTTCGTTTTAGATCTTAAAGAGCGAAAAGAGTGGGTCGAATTAGCACAATTCCCAGGGGCTAATCGTGTGCAACCAACACTACTTAATGGTGATAAGTCAACTATTCTTCTTTTGGGAGGGTTCCAGATCGGTGATATGCATAATGCACCAGTTTTATCTCATGAAGTCTTAGCATATGATACAAAGAGTAATTCCTGGAGCTTAGAAACTCAATTACCATACTCTATCCATGATGACAAGCCAGTTGCATTAGTTGGAGGCTTTGGAGTTAATATTACAGATTCGTTAATTGTTATCGGTGGTGGTGTTAATCGTATGAGATTCATCAATGCATTAGATGCACCACGTCTGGTTGAATTAGCAACTAAGAATAATGAACTAGAAAAAGCTGATTCAATTAGTAACGAGAGAAAGTTATATATGACACATCCAATTGATTGGTATAGGTTTAATAAAGATTTATATCAATACAATGTGGTAACAAAGCAGTGGAAACATATAGGATCTGACTCGTCTCTAGCAAGAGCCGGAGCTGCTGCTTTGACTGACGGTAAAGAGTTATACATCCTCGATGGTGAGCTTAAACCTGGAGTACGTACCGATGAAGTAAACAAAATAACCCTATACTAATTTTTACTATCTAAAGAAAAACAATACAGTTATTACTATGAAAAAAACGAAGAGTCTGCTCTTTTCACTCTCTTTATTAGGAGTTATCGCTTGTGGAGAGAGACAAACAGAGCTGAATTACGATATAATACCATTGCCAAATGAACTAAATGCCTCTGCAGGCAAAATTACTCTAGTACCAGGAGGTAAATATCATGCAATATTGAGTGACTCTATATTCTCTAATGTAGCATCTCAACTTGAAGAATTACTAGTCAACAAGTATAATCTAGAGGCTACTACATCGCAAGGTACTAAAATACGATTCGTAAAGATAAATTCAGATAACCCAGAAGGATATAATCTAACTATCTCAAACAACGAGATAATAGTTGAAGCCTCTGCTGCTAATGGTGCATTCTATGCATTACAGACCTTAAGGCAGATGCTCCCAATTAAGAAGCAGTATGAACAAGCGAAAAGAGCTGTACTTCAAGGTGTTTCTATAAAAGACGAACCTAGGTTTGCTTACAGAGGTACACATTTAGACGTCGGAAGGCACTTTGTTACAACTGATTCGGTGAAGAGATTTATTGATGTGTTGGCTATGCACAAGATAAATAACTTCCATTGGCACTTAACAGAGGACCAAGGATGGAGAATTGAGATAAAGAAATTCTCAAAATTGACATCCGTTGGTTCTAAAAGAGCACAAACAGTAGTTGGCAGAAACAGTACCGAGTATGACGCAACACCTCATCAAGGATTCTATACTCAAGATGATATCCGTGAGATTGTTAAATATGCTGCCGATAGATATATCACTATTATCCCAGAGATAGATCTTCCAGGACATATGCTAGCTGCATTAGCTGCTTATCCAGAGCTTGGATGCATAGGTAAGAACTACAAAGTTGCAGATACTTGGGGAGTCTTTGATGATGTATTATGTGCTGGTAACTCACAAACTCTACCTTTTATTTATGACATCTTTGACGAGGTTCTTGAACTTTTCCCTTCTAAATACATACATATTGGGGGAGATGAGTGTCCAAAGATTAGGTGGGAGAAGTGTCCTAAATGTCAGGCTAAAATAAAAGAATTAGGCATAACTAAGGAGAGACATCATTCAGCTGAGGAGAAACTTCAAAGCTATATTACCAAATCTGTTGAGAAATACCTAAACGACCGAGGTAGATCTCTTCTTGGTTGGGATGAAATAATAGAGGGGGGACTCTCACCAACAGCCACAGTAATGGCTTGGCGTGGTGCAAACTATGCTTTTGATGCAGCAAAAACAGGTAATGATGCTATATTAACACCAACATCTCATTGCTATTTTGATTACTATCAATCTGAAAACTTTGAAGCGGAGCCTCTTGCTATTGGCGGTTGTATAACTCTTGAGAGGGCATATAGTTATGAGCCAATACAGGAAGATATAACCCCAGAGATTAGATCCCATATTTTAGGAGTTCAAGCTAATGTCTGGACAGAGTATATGAAGACATATAAACATGTTGAGTATATGCTTCTGCCGCGTCTTGCTGCCTTAAGTGAAGTCGGTTGGAGTGCTAGAGAGAAAGACTATGATAATTTCTTGAAGCGTCTTTCTTCACTTACAATGCATTATGATGAAGCGAATTACAACTATGCTCGACATATTTATGATGTCCTCAAAAAGCAGGTTCGTGATACAATAAATAACAAACAATTCATCGAGCTATCTGCTCTCAAGGGTGGGGATATACATTACACTACCGATGGTTCAGAGCCAACTCAACAGAGCACTCTATATAGTGAGCCCATTGATATAAATAGATCTATGGAGATTAAAGCTAAGACCTTTCATAATGGAACACCATCGAGAACGATTAGTCAGGATTACTCTTTTAACAAGGCTACTCTAAAACCTATTAAAATAGCTAATCCTGCACATAAGAGCTTTACCTTTCAAGGGGCTACACTATTGAATGACGGTGTGGTTGGACAATCGAACTATCGATCAGGTGCGTGGATGGGATTCAATAACCAAGATCTCTCAGCCACGATTGATCTATTAGAGCAAACTTCCATTTCTCAAGTAGCAGTGGGTACATATGTTCTTACGGGTGATTGGATCTTCCGCCCAACAGCAATTGCAGTACTAGTATCGGATGATGGTAAAGAGTTCAAGGAAGTTAAGAGGATTGAGATAGCTCAATCAACGAGACATATATCGGAGCAAAAGCAACATGTGGTTGGTTTTGAGTCTATTGACGCTCGATATGTAAGAGTTGAAGCCTATAGTCTAAAACAGATGCCTGAATGGCACCCTGGAAAAGGAATGCCTGCATTTATGTTTGTTGACGAAATATCTGTCATATAACTAATAACCTTAGATTAATAATACACCACCATTTGCCCAACAAATGGTGGTAACCCAAAACTTATAAAAACAATTGAGTATGTACAAAATGACTCTTAGTTTGTTGCTTTGCGGCTTAAGTTTGCCTATGTTCTCTGTACAAGACTCTCTAGCTGGATTTAATTATGGCAGAGAGTTATCTCCTTTGGGAGATGAGTGGAACTCCCCAGAGAAATTGGCTCTTAACAAAGAGCAACCACGCGCCTATTTTTTCTCTTTTGAAAATGTAGATAATGCTCGTAAATTCCTTCCAGAAAATAGTAAGTATTGGAAATCTCTAAACGGAGAGTGGGACTTTAATTGGTCACCAGATCCTGAGTCTAGACCAACTAATTTCTACCAGACAGACTTTAACTCATCCGCATGGGATAAAATTAAGGTTCCTTCTAATTGGAACATTGAAGGAATACAAAAAGATGGAAGTTTGAAGTATGGTGTTCCAATTTATGTCAATCAGCCTGTTATCTTCCAACATAAAGTGGCCGTGGATGATTGGAAAGGTGGTGTAATGAGAACTCCTCCAGCTCATTGGACTACATTTAAACATCGGAATGAGGTTGGATCATATCGTAGAGAGTTTCAGGTTCCTAACGATTGGGATGGAAGAGAGATATTTATCAGCTTCGACGGAGTGGATTCATTCTTCTATTTATGGATTAATGGTCAATACGTTGGGTTTTCAAAAAATTCCCGTAATACTGCAAACTTCAATATTACCCCATATTTAAATAAAGGGAAGAATATTATAGCAGCAGAGGTATACAGAAGTTCTGATGCTTCATTCCTAGAGGCACAAGATATGTTTCGTCTTCCAGGAATATTTAGAACTGTAGCTATTTTTGCTTCTCCAAAAGTTCATATAAGTAACTTCAAGGTTATTCCAGATCTTGATGAAAACTATAAGGATGGTGTATTGAATATAACTACAGACATTCGTAACCTAGGGAAGAGTAAAGCTAAAGCTCATACTGTAGAGTATAGTTTGTACGAACATAAGTTATACTCTGATGAGAATAGTAAGGTGTCAAATGCTATTGCAACTAGTAAAGTTGATCTTATCAACGCAAATCAAGTAAGCGAAACCTCCACACAATTAAAAGTAACTCAGCCTAAAAAATGGTCTGCAGAAGAACCTTATAGATACACTTTGGTGGCTGAACTAAAAGATGCTAAGGGTAGGAGCGTGGATGTAACATCCACAATCATAGGATTCAGAGAGGTTGAGATAAAGGAGACTCCTGCCTCTGAGGATGAATTTGGACTTGCTGGTAGATATTTCTATGTAAATGGTAAACCAGTTAAACTTAAGGGTGTTAATCGTCACGAATCAAACCCTGAGACTGGACACGTGATTTCTAGAGAGTTGATGAAAAAGGAGATTATGTTGATGAAACAAGGTAACATTAACCATGTTCGCAACTCTCACTATCCAGACGATCCATATTGGTACTTCCTTTGTGACAAATACGGTATCTATCTAGAGGATGAGGCAAACATTGAGTCTCACCAATACTATTATGGTGCAGCGTCTCTATCTCATCCAAAAGAGTGGGAAAAAGCACACGTTGCTCGTGTAATGGAGATGGTTAACGCAAATATCAATAATGCTTCCATTGTTATCTGGTCTCTTGGAAATGAAGCTGGTCCGGGTGACAACTTTGTCACGGCATATAATGCATTGAAGAGATATGACAAATCGCGTCCGGTTCAGTACGAACGAAACAATAGCATTGTTGACATGGGATCCAATCAATACCCATCTATAGCTTGGACTCGCGAAGCAGTAAAAGGAAAGTATAACATTAAATATCCTTTTCATATCTCTGAGTATGCTCACTCGATGGGTAATGCTTGTGGAAACCTAGTTGATTATTGGGATGCTATTGAGTCAACAAACTTCTTCTGCGGTGCTGCAATTTGGGATTGGGTGGATCAATCAATGTATGCATATACCAAAACAGGAGAGCGTTATTTTGCTTACGGAGGTGATTTCGGAGATACTCCTAATGACGGACAGTTTGTTATGAACGGGATTGTCTTTGGTGATCTTACTCCAAAACCACAGTATTATGAAGTTAAGAAAGTGTACCAAAATGTTGGGATAAAGGCTAAGGATCTTGAGAGAGGTCAATTCGAAGTCTTCAATAAGTACTATTTCATGAACCTAAACAATCACTACAGTGCTAAATGGTTGTTATATGAAAATGGTGAACTTATTAAGAGTGGTGATTTAAACCTTGGTGATATTCCAGCACGTAAAGCTAAGACTATCACTCTACCTTATGATTACTCTAAACTCAATCCACAGAGTGAGTACTTTGTGAAAATTCAGCTTCAATTAGAAGATTCAAAGCCATGGGCTGATAAGGGCTACGTGCAAGCTGAAGAGCAGTTTGAACTTAAGAGTCCAGTTAATAGAGCATCAATCTCTGAGGTAGCTATGCAGGGTGGTAAACTGGTTATTAGTGATCTATCTTCAAATATCAAAGCTGTAAAAGGTGACAACTTCGAAGCTCAATTTGATGTAAATAGCGGAACTATTCACAAATTAGCTTATGGTAGTGAAGTAGTAATCGAAGAGGGTAAAGGTCCTAAGCTAGATGCTATGCGTGCATTTGTAAACAATGATAACTGGTTCTATTCTCAATGGTTCGAAAAGGGACTACACAACCTTAAGCATGTAGCCAAGGATGTTAAGGTTATAACAAAAGCCGATGGTCGAATTGTTTTATCATTTGTAGTTGAATCACAAGCACCAAATGGAGCGAAGATACTTGGTGGAACAAGTAGCGGGAAGAATAGCATAGAGGAGAATATTGATCGCAAGTTTGGTGAAGAGGACTTCAAGTTTACAACAAGTCAGATATGGACCATCTACAAAGATGGATCAATAGAACTTCAGTCAAGTATAAACTCTAATCACCCATCTTCTGTACTTCCTCGATTGGGATACATTATGGAGATACCTCAGAGATATGATGATTTTACATACTATGGTAGAGGTCCAATTGGTAACTACAATGACCGTAAAACTAGCCAGTTCGTAGAGATACACAAGAGTAAAGTACAAGAACAGTTTGTCAACTTTCCTAAACCTCAAGAAGTTGGCAATCATGAGGAGGTGCGTTGGTCTGCATTGACAAACCAAACTGGTAAAGGTGCAATATTTATTGCAACTGGTAATATGTCAACACAAGCACTTCCATACTCGGCAGTAGATATGATATTAGCTTCTCACCCTCATCAATTGCCGAAAGCAAAAGATACATATCTGAGATTAGATATGGGAGTGACGGGACTAGGTGGTAATAGTTGTGGTCAGGGTGGTCCATTGGAGAAAGATCGCATATTTGCTAAAAATAACAACATGGGATTCATTATACGACCTGTGAGCTCATCAAAGCAATTACCTTCTTTAGCGAATGTAACTCCAGCAGGAGATCTTCCTATCTCAATCACCAGAACTCGCTCTGGGGATGTTAAGATAGAATCATTGGACTCTTCCTCGACAATCCTTTATAAACTAAACAGAAAAGGG
The DNA here is from genome assembly GCA_051652645.1 of Bacteroidales bacterium. Classification (GTDB taxonomy): domain Bacteria; phylum Bacteroidota; class Bacteroidia; order Bacteroidales; family UBA7332; genus UBA7332. The sequence continues at coordinate 19,713 of JBOFUP010000060.1, read as the reverse complement.
AAGACTCAAGAGTATAAAGAGCCTATAGCTCTTCGCGAAGGAGGAACAATAGAGGCTTGGTACAAGGAGACTCCAGAGATTAAGATCACCTCTTCATTTGAAAGAATCAGAACAACTCCTTTAGAAGTAACATTCGCCTCTAGTGAGGAGATAGGAGAGGGTAATGCTACTAATCTAACTGATGGTGACCCTAACTCTATTTGGCATACAATGTATTCAGTCACTGTTGCAAAACATCCACATTGGGTTGATCTTGATGCAGGTGAAGAAAAATCTATCATTGGGTTTACTCTCCTTCCTCGTCAAGACGGTGCAAACGGAAGGATTAATGCATACCAAATCCAAGTGAGTGCTGATGGTAAGGAGTGGGGTGATCCAATCATTAAAGGCAATTTGCCAAACAACACTCAAGAGAGTAGAACGATGTTTAACAAGGCTGTAAAAGGTAGATACATTAGATTTACTGCTCTTAGCTCTCATTCAAAACAGGATTTTGCTTCTGCTGCCGAGATAGGTATAATTACTGAATAATACTCTTCAAAGAGTATACTCACAATTATCTCTATTTAGTAAAAGATTTTTGTTTGATCAAAAAAGGTCTGAACCCTTCAATAGGGTTCAGACCTTTTAGTACATTATCCCCCTTTTCGATCTCTAGTATTTCAACCGTCAGCAAAAAGTATAAATATTACCAGACAAGCAATACTCTCCCAACCGCAATAGAGAAACTAATCCTGCTCTATTGCGGTAGCCATAATCGCGGATAGGGTTACGACATATCTTATATAAATAAATCTTGAATAGCTATTACATGGACGATTAGAGTAGGGTTTTGGGGCTTTAGTGTATTTACAGTACAATAATAATTTACAATAAAAGAGGATAGAACCAGCTGGTTCTATCCTCTTTTATTGTAAATATACTAGTCGATTAATTTTCTGTATCTTACACGTTTAGGCTCTACATTGCCTAATCTCATCTTTTTGTTCTCCTCATACTCCGAGTAGCTACCCTCAAAGTAGAAAACTTCAGAATCGCCCTCGAAGGCAAGAATATGCGTACAAATACGATCAAGGAACCAACGGTCGTGGGAGATAACTACTGCACAACCAGCGAAACTCTCAAGACCCTCTTCAAGAGCACGAAGAGTATTCACGTCGATATCATTGGTTGGCTCATCTAGAAGAAGAACGTTACCCTCTTCGCGAAGTGCCATTGCTAGGTGAAGGCGGTTACGTTCACCACCTGATAGGACACCACAAAGCTTCTCTTGGTCTGCTCCAGTAAAGTTAAAACGCGAAAGGTAAGCACGAGCATTTAGCTCTCTTCCTCCCAATCGGATAGTCTCTTGTCCACCAGAGATTACGTTATATACACTCTTATTGTTGTCTATCCCAGCGTGAGACTGATCAACATAAGCCACTTTCACTGTCTCACCAACTTCGAATGTCCCTTTATCTGCCTTTTCAAGACCCATGATAAGTCTGAAAAGTGTAGTTTTACCAGCACCGTTTGGACCGATAACACCAACAATACCGTTAGGAGGAAGTACAAAGTTTAGGTTATCATAAAGAAGTTTATCTCCATATGCTTTAGCTACACCTTGAGCCTCGATTACTTTATTTCCAAGACGAGGACCGTTAGGAATGAAGATCTCAAGCTTCTCTTCACGCTCCTTAGTATCTTGATTAAGAAGTGCTTCATATGAGTTTAGACGAGCTTTTCCTTTTGCATGTCTTGCCTTAGGAGATTGGTTAATCCATTCTAGCTCGCGCTCTAATGTCTTACGACGCTTACTAGCTTGTTTCTCCTCTTGCTCCATTCTTTTTGTCTTCTGCTCTAGCCATGATGTATAGTTACCTTTCCATGGAATACCCTCACCGCGGTCAAGCTCCAAGATCCATCCTGCAACGTGATCAAGGAAATAACGGTCGTGAGTGATAGCGATAACTGTTCCTGCATATTGGTTTAGATGCTGCTCCAACCAATCGATAGATTCTGCATCCAAGTGGTTGGTTGGCTCATCAAGAAGTAGTACATCTGGCTCTTGAAGCAGAAGTCGGCAAAGAGCAACACGACGACGCTCACCACCAGAAAGGTGCTTAACCAGCTGGTCTTCAGGTGGGCATCTTAGAGCATCCATTGCTCTCTCTAGCTTATTGTCTAGATTCCAAGCATCAGTTGCATCAATTTTATCTTGTAGTTCTGCTTGTCTGTTGATCAGTGCGTCCATAAGGTCTGGATTATCTAAAACCTCTGGATCTCCAAACTTCATGTTTACCTCTTCATATTCAGCAAGAGTGTCTACAATATCTTGAACTCCTTCTTGAACAATCTCTTTTACTGTCTTTGTTTCATCTAGCTGTGGCTCCTGCTCTAGGTAACCAACAGTATGACCAGGAGAGAAAACCACATTGCCTTGGTATGACTTCTCAATACCAGCTATGATCTTCAAGAGTGTAGATTTACCTGACCCATTCAGACCAATAATACCTATTTTTGCTCCGTAGAAGAACGAAAGATAGATGTTCTTTAGTACTTGCTTTTGTGGAGGGAAGGTTTTACTAACCCCATCCATCGAAAAGATAATTTTCTTGTCGTCTGCCATTGTTGTTTATATATTGTTGTTTGTTGTTCTACATAAAATAAATATGCTCAATAAGGATTTTGAAACCTATCAGGATAAGTATAATACCACCTATCAACTCCATAGGAAGTCTAAATCTATTTCCAAATTGAGCTCCGAAGGCTGCACCTGAGAATGAGAGAATGAAGGTTGTAACTCCAATGCATACGATTGGGATTAAAAGCTTCACATTAAGGAAAGCAAAGGATACACCAACAGCTAAAGCATCAATGCTTGTAGCAATGGCCAGACCAATTATGGTCATTCTTCTTGTGGGATCAAATCCCTTCTCCTCGTCTTCTTCATCCGAAAACCATTCATATATCATCTTTCCGCCCAATAGTGAGAGGAGGATAAATGCTACCCAATGATCGTAAACTTCTATATACTTTTGGAAACGAATGCCTAGTAGCCAGCCCAATAGTGGCATTACACCCTGAAAGAGACCCATCCAGAAAGCTATACGAAAGATATGCTTCACATGAACTCTATCAAGTATTATACCCGCTGCTATTGATACGGCTAGGCTGTCCATAGATAGCCCTATGGCAATCATTATTATCTCTAGAACCCCCATCACATGATCTCCTATTTCTATTTTTTACCTCTAAAGGGTAGTTGATAATAAATATTGTACTCTACAGCCGTTGATGATGAACTACCAGCCTGGTTCATACCATAGCCAGGAATAAACCACGTGTTTGAATTAGCATTCTTGGTAGATGAGATGAGGAAGTTGTATCTTACATTCCATCCCATGGAGAATCCCTTGTATATCTTCACTTTGATTCCTGCTACAATAGAGGCCCACTGTGAGAATGATTTCTGATCAAGTATATCAACTCTTTGAGACTCTCCCCAATAATCACCTACAATAGGTATACCTAATATATCATACGAAACATGAGAGAAACCATAACGAATACCCCCATAAAAGTAGAAGTCTGGTCGCTGCTGAAAGGCATAGTTTAGTCCAACACGACTATAGAAAGCATTCTTTGATTTAAAATTATAGTCATCCTCTGAGGTGAGATTCATACGGCTAGTGCCTAACTCTACAATAGGATAGTACCTGTTTTTAAGATTCACTTCAGCAGATACCTGAAACGAGAGCTTCTCTCTCTTAAGAAGATAACTCCCAGGAGCTATTAAGTCAGTACCAAGGGTGATCCCCCCGAAGAGAGGTATTGAGTCGCGTCTAAGCTTCTTTTGTGCCTTTTCTGCAGCTTTTTTCTCTGCTTCGCGACGTTGTTGTGCCTCCTCTGCACTTCTGCTCCTCTGTGCCGAAGAGTAACTCTGTGCTTCTATCGTAGAGGATAATAGCAACAGTATGAGGCTAAAAGAGTAGTAGAAGATTTTCTTCATCGAGGTTGATTATTGATTGTTTAGCAATTATGAGCGAATCAATGTAGTGACGCGTATATATCACAGAGTCTACAAGATGGTGGACTACAGTACCACAATCCTCTGAGATGAAATAACTCTGGTTCTTATAATAAAAGGTCACAGTATCTTTTTTGTCTATAATCTCAGATTCTGCTCCCTGAAAATGAAAAACGTAAGAGCTCTCTTCCGTAAACTTTTTAAGTGGTAGTTTAACGTAACTCTGTGAGGTTGATCTATTGTAAAGTAGTGAGTCATCTGGGGCTCCGACTCCATATACAGTTATTGAATCGAAACTAAAGCTTTTATTGTTACTCTTTTTGTAAAAAGAGCAACGTGCGTTGACCGAAATAGTCTCTTGACAACCCTCATTTCCACATCCAACTATGCTGGGTAGTAATATTAGGCTAAGTAATGCTAAGAGGATCTTATATGGTTTCATATGTATTTATCTACTCAAATGTGTAGGAATAACTAAATAGTTATTTCCAACTAATTATACTATCTCTCTGCTTACGCTTTTTTTCTGTCTCTATCTTCAAAGGCTCTTTAGGATAACCAATCGGGATAATAACAATCGGCTCAAGCTGCTCGTTCAGATCTAACACTTCAATAAGTTTATCTTTTTCGAAGTTGCATACCCAACAACTACCCAAATTAAGATCGGTAGCAGCAAGACATATATGTTCTGCTGCTATAGCTGCGTCTATATCTGCGTGAGACTTCCCATCGGAACTCCTCACCCAAGCCTCAGCTTTGTTTGATGAGACAATAATTGCTAATGGCGCACTCTTAAACCACTCTCTAGGATAGCATTCCTTGACAGAGTCAAGCAACTCTGGGTTCATAACCACAGTAAAGTGCCATGGTTGAAGATTAACAGCAGAGGGAGCTAATCGCGCAGCCTCAAGAATCTCATCAATAGCTTCTAAGGGTACTTCTCTGTGAGAGTAATCTCGCGTAGATACTCTTTTTTTGCATAGGTCTATGAGTTTCATATCTCTTTTTCTATGTTATAGCGGTTGCGCTCTTGTGAATTTCTGGTTATTAGCTCCCCCAAAAAACCAGCCAAAAACAGCTGACTCCCAACTATCATACTAGTGAGTGAGAGATAAAAATATGGGTTGTCTGTAACTAATCGGTAGGGTAGTCCGGCTGACATTGAATAGATCTTGTATATACCCACTGTCAAAGCTGCTAATAAGCCAAATATAAACATCAAACTTCCCATTAGGCCAAAAAAGTGCATTGGTTTGATGCTAAATTTAGAGGAGAACCAAAGGGTCATCAAATCAAGATAACCATTAACAAATCGGTTTAGTCCGAACTTTGTCTCTCCATATTTTCTAGCTTGATGCTCAACAACTTTCTCACCAATATTCTTAAATCCTGCAATCTTTGCTAGGAAAGGAATATATCGGTGCATATCTCCATATATCTCAAGAGATTTTACAACTTCACTTCTGTATGCCTTCAATCCACAATTGAAGTCATTTAGTTTAATGCCTGATACCCAGCGAGCAGTGGCATTAAAGAGCTTAGTGGGTATGGTCTTAGAGAGTGGGTCATAACGCTTCTGCTTCCAACCAGAAACAAGATCGTAGCCTTGATCCATGATCATACTATAGAGTGTTGGTATCTCTTCAGGACTATCTTGAAGATCAGCATCCATTGTGATTACAACGTTGCCGCGTACTCTCTCAAATCCTACATGCAAAGCTGGAGATTTGCCGTAGTTACGTCGAAACTTAACTGCTTTAACCTCAGGGTTAGCCTCACTTAACTTTGTGATAACTTCCCATGAGTTGTCACTACTACCGTCATTGATGAAAATAATCTCATAACTAAAGCCATGAGTTTGCATAACGCGTTTAATCCAATCGTGAAGTTCAGGCAGTGACTCTGCTTCGTTGTATAGTGGGATTACTATTGATATGTCCATATTTGATAGGTAAATTAGAGTCTATGTTTGAGTTGTTAAGAATTACAAAAGTGGTTATCTTTAATGATAGCTGCTATTGGAATGGCAATAAGAACACCATACATAGTTGAAGTGTAGATAGACATCACTGTTGTTTTTATTGCTGAAGGTATTCCTTGTTTCTCTACAGCACTATTTAGCTCTGTCATCATATTACTACCCTTAAGTATCTCCTGTGCCTTCTCGAATTGAGTTGCTAGGTAAGAGGTGTCAATATATTCAAGATGTATATATTGAGCCACTGCTGCAATGAGAGCAGCAAAAAAGAATAGATTGACAGTGAAAGAGAATATCCTGCCGAATGTAACACGGTTAGGATCTTGTGTTTTGGAAAATTTCTTTGCAAAGAAGTATGCTATAATTGGTGTATATACTACAGCTCCAATATATACGTAGGAAATTATTCCCCCCTCTGACGCATTTACTGAAAGAGTATATTTGACTGTCTCATATGCTCCTAAGATTAGCCCGTAGGCCATAGCTTGTGATACTAGGTCTTTTTTATTCATCGTTTTCATATTCAATAGAGCTCAATTAATGCTCTTTATCTTTACACAAAGTTAACTATTTTCTTCGTTTTTGCCATAACTGATAAGAGTTAATCATATTTTGCCATAGTACATATGCCGCTGGAGCAACAGCAACAAGCGGATGTAGGTATGTTTGGGCCATCCATATGGCAAGTATAGTGTTCTTTTGTCCTAGACTCTGCCCTCCTGCAATGGTATTACTAAAGCGTGAACCTATGTATCTCCCGAGAAGAAACTGTATGATACATGCAAGGAGAGATACAAACGCTAATAGTAGTTCTGTTTTATAATCATTACTCTCTTGATTGATCATAAAGTTTATTGTTTTGCCTGTAACTATAGTCAAAGCCAAAGCCCACAAATAGAATGACAACCATTGCATGGAGGCTATCTTATTGTGTAATTTAGGTGATAGGTATCTAAATCCCCACGCTATGAGTAATGGTGCCGTAAGCAGTGGCACTACTTTTTGACAAATGATCCATATAGAGCTAGTTAAACTAATGTCATGATTCTCTCCGAATAGGGTAAAAAGTAGTGGGGCAGTAAATGCTATCGCAAGGTTACTAAGTAGTATGAATGAAGTGAGAAATGAGACACTTCCTCCTAGCATTCCTGTTATTACGGCCGCGGCTGAAGCTGTAGGGGTGAGGAATAGTAGTATGACTGCTTGTGAGAGGATAGGGTTAGTTGAATATAGGGATGCTCCAATTGTACATCCTATTGCTTGGATGGATAGAAGCATAATGTGCATATTGCTAAACCTTAATTCCTTAGGTGAAAGACGTGTGAAGGTTAGAAGTAGCATTCCAAAGATAAGCCACGGGGTGATAACTGAAATGGAGGTGAAAAGTCCATTGAATAATCCTCCTATGATCATTGCCAATGGGAGCGTCCAATCTTTAAGAAAGCGTATCATCAATTAATTAATATGTTTAGTGTGGGTGCAAAGATAGTCAATTTGTGTAATACTATTCTCTTGAATCAATAGCAACTTGTCTTAATAACAAGATTCTGTTAACTTAATACTACATGTATATTTTGTGAAATAAGTATGGAGTATATTAGCTAACACTCTATGTCGATAGCATCTTCAACAAGCTAGAAGGGCTCTAATTAGCGTCAGCCTCAACAAGTACATTGCGTAGAGGTAACGGAGCATCTTATCCGTGTATAAAATCCTTGGGTTAGAGGGTTAGATCAGCGAGAATATACATCTCTCTTCTGATATAGAGTTTATTGATATCTACTGCTTTAGCAAGTTCTCGCATGGTGGTGACAATCTCTCCAGCTTACAACTCGAAAAACTCGTCCAAGAAAGGTGATCGGCACCTCTTGTGTGTGGCTTTACTAAGCAGATAAATGAAGAATATCTTCGTGTCTGTCTGAGGAGAAAAACGCTGAGAGTTTTGACCCAAAAGCCTTAGCGTTTTTTGGGGGGTGACAGTGAGGAAATAGAGTAAGCAATTAAGCCAATATCTCCAGGGTATAATGCAAAGAGGATCAGTAGTTTTAATTGTCAATTTCATCAAGTATATATAGTATTTGTTAATACTCATTCGATGGTATCTACTCGGTTTATGCTAAAAGAATAATCTTTCGAGTAGGAATTTGAAGTATAGGGGAAGGAACAAGCTTTTGCCTAATTATTAAAACAAAGTGTTAGGGATCTCACTCAGCAAATTAGTAATATAAAAAAGGGTAAGCATCGTCTGATGAACGATACTTACCCTTTTTTATGATAAAGAGATAATTGAATATCTATTAACTACTTCTTAGGTTTTCGTGCTCTAAGCTTTTTGATCTCTTCCTTAAGGTTTGTAATCTCTATTGCTTGATTGTGTATAGTCTGCAAAAGAGAGTTGAGCTCTTCATTCTCAATAGTTGATGGGTATTGAGCTTCAACACGAGCAATGAAGTCACTCATCACATTCATATAGTTTGTGAATGCTTCGAATGGTGAGTCATATGGACTAAAATTTGTGTTTGATGACCCATCAGAAAAGTGCTTTGTGCTCATATAGTAGAAGTGGTCACAGCTTTGAAGATATATCCAATCTTGCTGAATACGTCTGTCTTGACATAATCTAACTCGCTCACCAATTGCATAAAGTTTTTCGAAAGCTTCGAGCTGCAACTTGTTACCTAGCCAAGCGGAGGTGTCTTTCTCTTCCCCAGACCATGAGAATGGGTGGAGGGTATTTATAGATCCTACAGGCTCTCTTTTAATGACCTCTGATGGAGTAGAGAATGATATTCCACTCTCTTTGGCAAATTTAGGTAGTGCTTTAAGGAATTCGAAAATGCCCGTGTTTTGTGGTTGAAGTGAGCCAAAAGTCTCAAGACCCATAAATAGGTTGTAGACTTGCTCGTCTTTGTTTGCGTGAGAGATGAATGAGATAAACTTGTCGGCTGTAAGCGGCCAATTGTCCCAACTTCGATTTGAAAATCGAAAGGCTATGTCGTCACTGAGTCTGAAGTTGCGAAGAAGCAGCTTTAGTTTGGGTGAGCTTTCACTTTTGTATACAAAGTTTGGGCTCTTCCATCCAAGTATGTGTTTTGCTCCTTCGGCAAGCATAGCTCTGAATCCCATATTACTAACCATCTCACCTATCTCTTCGCTGTAAATAAGTTCGGTATTTCGGAATATGGTTGGTTTCTGACCAAAAAGTGCTTGTATCTTAGCACTATGCTTATTAACCTGTTGTTCAAACTCTATAGGGTCAATTAACGAAGAGAGTGAGTGGGAATATGTTTCAGCAAGAAATTCAACACAACCTGTAGAAGCTAGTTTTTGAAGGTTTTCGAGAACCTCAGGCGCATATACTTCAAATTGCTCAATGGCTGTTCCTGAGATAGAGAATGCTACCTTGAATTCTCGGTTGGAACTATCGATCATCTCCTTGATGGTATGCAATGCAGGCAGGTAGCTATCATGCACAAGGCGCGTAGCTATACTCTCATTGTTGAAATCGTCGTAGTAGTAATTGTCTTTACCAATGTCGAAAAAACGATATCGCTTAAGTCTGAACGGTTGGTGTATTTGGAAGTAGAAGCAGATAGTTTTCATATTTGTAGTATCTCTTATTACTTGTTGATGACTTTATTATATATGTTGATGACTTTGGCTCCAGCCTTGCTCCATAGTATTTGGTCTACCTCGTTCTTACCCTCTACCTTTAGGTGGTCGTACATTGCAGGGTATGTAACGATAGAGTATATTGCATCAGCCATGGAGTCTATATCCCAATAGTCTGTTTTGATGACATTGTTTAGTATCTCGGCACAACCGGACTGCTTGGATATAATAGAAGGGACACCAACCTGCATAGCCTCAAGTGGTGAAATCCCGAAGGGTTCGGATACGGATGGCATAATGTATACGTCGCTTGATTTGAGCATTTCGTATACTTGTATTCCTTTTAGGAATCCTGTGAAGTGGAACTTGTCGGAAATATTTCTATCTGCTGCTAATCGTATCATCTCTTCCATCTTATCACCACTTCCAGCCATTACGAAACGAACATTATTAGTTCTCTTAAGTACTTTAGCGGCAGCTTCTACAAAATACTCTGGTCCTTTCTGCATAGTGATTCGACCAAGAAAGGTTACTATTTTGTCGGAGCTATTTCTCTGTGGTACTATAGCTGAGATCTCTTTGCTAATGGGCTCTACTGCATTGTGTACTGTTGTTACCTTAGATGGATCAACCCCATATTTCTCTATCACAGTCTTACGAGTAAGGTCACTCACCGTGATGATATGGTCAGCATAATTCATCCCATCTTTTTCAATGGAGAATACTTTAGGGTTCACATTGCCACGACTACGGTCAAAGTCTGTTGCATGAACGTGAATCACTAGTGGTTTGCCGGTGATCTGCTTGGCGTGTATTCCAGCAGGATAGGTTAGCCAGTCGTGTGAATGTATTACATCGAACTCTTCAGCACGAGCTATAACACCAGCTACTATTGAGTAGTTATTGATCTCTTCAAGAAGGTTGTCAGGGTATCTACCTGAGAACTCAATTGTTCCAAATTTGCTGAGATTAAGGTGATTGAAGTCAGAGTAGATGTTTTCGCGAAGCTTGTAGTATCCCTCGGGTGTTATTACACTTCCCATCGATTGATTTATCTCTTCGGGTGTTACATCTCTATAGGCTATTGGGGTTGTGTTTGCACCAATGATCTTAGCAAAGCTTTTGTCTTCATCTCCCCAAGGTTTTGGAATAACGAAAGTTATCTGCATATCTCCACACTCTGTCATCCCTTTTGTAAGGCCATAACTAGCTGTTCCTAATCCTCCAAGAATATGAGGAGGGAATTCCCATCCAAACATTAGTGCCTTCATAGTTGATACTCTCTTTCGTATTTATTAATGATAACTTTTATTCTTAAGATCTCAGCCACGTTCATAGCAAATGATATTGCTCCTCTTGCCTTGAAAGGTGGGTTGCCATCAAATAGCTCTGCAAGTGTTCCTATCGAATGGTTTCGCATTTCGTCTTCGAATCCTATAAGTGCACGATGTGCGAATGATATGCCGCTGGCCTTGAATATCTTGAGATAAGCTTCGAGGTAGAATCCTGTTAGCCATGGCCATGCTGTTCCTTGGTGGTATGCAAAGTCTCGTTGTACTTGTGGGCCTTCGTAGTGAGGATTGTATCCAGAGCTTTTAGGACTAAGTGTACGTATTCCTTTTGGAGTTAATAGCTCTCTCGTTATGTAATCAAGACAAGTTTTCCTCTCTTGTTTGTTTAGAGGGGAGTAGTCTAATGCTAGTGCAAAAACCATATTAGGTCTTACATTCCAGTTGGGATTGTTTTCGTCAATGAAGTCAAAAAGATAGCCATGTTGATTTTTGAACTTTGCAACAAAGTTTGATCCTACAATCTGACCTAGTCTGCTAAGTTGATCATATTGATTGATATGCTCTAGTTCTTTAGATAGGTGAGCGGCAAATAGTATTGCATTGTACCATAGGGTATTGACTTCTACGAGGTATCCTGTGCGTGCAACTATAGGCTGTCCTCCTGAGGTAGAGTTCATCCAAGAAACAGCTTTTTGCTTCCCGTCACAAGAGAGTAGCTTATTATCTCTTAGGTGTAGGTTGCTATGTTTGTTGCTCTGAATATACTTGATAATGTCAAATACTAGGGTTGAGTATTGCTCAATTGCCTTCTTGGGTTCTTCTTTATGCAGTTGTTGAATTGCCCATATAGCCCAAAGAAGAACGTCTGGTTGGTCTATCTCTTGTATAACGGGGTCATGTTTTGCAGAAAGCATAAAGTTAGATATTGCTCTCTGTGCTGTATTCATAACCTCAAAGAAGTTGCTTTTTTCTCCGATAGACAATGTAGTCCCTGGCAGGGATACAAATAGATCTCTGGCTCTAACCTTAAACCAAGGGTAACCTGCTATAATGTAGAGGCTTTCATGGTCACGACGATTGTAGAACTGCTGGGCGGCTGTCTTGAGACAGTTGTAGAAATCTGTACGTGGAGTGCGGCTTTTTACTTCCCAATCCCATAGTGTTTTGAGTTTCTTTGAATTAGTTTCGCTTAGTCCTGCAGAGAAGTATATGCTCTCTCCTTTTTTGATAGGGAATTCAAAGTAACCAGGAACGTAAAGATCCTCTTTAGAGTAGTAGCCTCTCTCTTGGTCTTTTGGATACTCTATTCCTCTATACCAATCTGGGGAGAAAATGAACTGATTCTTCTTGCTGAGCTGCATGTACATAAGCGGGTAGCCACGGTACATAGATGTGCAGATACCATTGTCAATAAGAAGATACTCTTTATTGGCATCACTATTCTCGTTGGTCAAGATCTTTACGCTCCTAAAGGCCATGTATGGCTTAAGTCGGAGTGTAGTTGGTGAGTGTGCTTCAAGGAGTGTGTATTTAAGAAGGAATCTATTCTCATGAGAGCTGAATACCTTCTCTTTTGATAATATTATTCCTCCTACTCGATAGATAGTACGTGAGACTGCATCGCAATTGAATTCGCGGATATATTTGTGTCCGCGTGGAGAGAAGTTGTCATCACTATATTTATGTAGTCCAAGGTTGAACTCCGCTCCATGTTGGATTACTGTCTCATCGAGAGATGAAAGAAGAACGTGGTTGTCATCATCTAGTTCTGGTATGGGTACAACCAATAGCCCGTGATACTTGCGTGTATTGCAGTCAACGACAGTAGTACAGCTATAAGCGCCAGATTTATTAGTTCTTAATAGCTCTTTATGAAGTGATTGTTCTAGATTAATTAATTCTGTTTTGTCAAATTGTAGATACTTCATTGTACGGAACTTTATTCAGATCGATGAGATGAAATAGTTTGTAACTTCTTTGTTGCGTTTAAGCGGCGTCGCCAAATAGTTTAACTATGGTTGCAATATTTGACACGAATAGCTTAACTGATATGGCAAGAAGTATAATCCCAAAAAATTTGCGAAGCATATAAACACCACCTTTTCCAAGTATGCGTTCGATAATGTTTACTTTCTTAAGTACAATATAAACGATTACCAGGTTTAGTATTACTGCTGCAATAATATTAATGATGTGGAATTCGGCGCGAAGGGAAAGGAGTGCAGTAAAGGCACCTGCGCCAGCTATAAGAGGGAAGACCAATGGGACCATAGTGGATTGGCCATCGGGGGTGTCGTTTTTGAAGATCTCATGACCAAATGTCATCTCAGCAGCCATAACAAAAAGGATAAGTGAACCTGCTACTGCGAAGGAGTGAATGTCTACACCAAAAAGTTTTAAAATCCCATCTCCTACGTATAGAAAGCCTAACATAAAAAGTAGTGACCACAAAAATGCCATCTCGGGATTGTATCCCTTTCCTCTATTCTTTAATCCGATAATAATAGGTAAACAGCCTGTAATATCGATTATGGCAAAGAGTACCATAAACGCGCTGGTTACTTCAAGTAGATTGAAATTACTCAACATCTCCATCCTCCTTTGTCTAGTTTAAAATTGATAATTGTTTTCATAGATTAATTAGTGTTGTTTGATTTGTTGACAAATATAAAGATTTTGTGTCGTTATACAAGATTAAATGGGGTATTAAGTCATAACTTTTGGAAGATATATGTTGCAAAGGCTTTAAACTTCTGATACTTTTTAGTTGAAATAAGGCTGAAACTTGTATATTTGCAAGGAGAAGAGGTATATTCTAATTTGATAATTTGTGTAATAAAAAGAAAATGACTAAGTTAAGCGTAAATATAAATAAGATAGCGACTTTACGTAACTCTCGAGGGGGTAATGTGCCTGATCCGATAAAGGTGGCAATAGACTGTGAGAGGTTTGGTGCAGAGGGTATAACAGTTCACCCAAGACCTGATGAGAGACATATAAGATATGCTGATGTTTTAGCTCTGAAAGAGGTTGTAACAACTGAGTTTAACATAGAGGGTTATCCAGAGGATAAGTTTATTGAACTTGTTCTTAAGGTTAAGCCAACTCAAGTGACTCTTGTTCCAGATGCTCCTGGACAATTAACGTCTAATCATGGATGGGATACGCAGAAAAACCTGCATATGCTTAGAGAGTTAAACAGTGAGTTTAAGCTACAGGGTATAAGATCTTCAATATTTGTTGATCCTTCACCACGCATGGTTGAGTATGCTGCTAAATCAGGAGCAGATAGGGTTGAGCTATATACGGAGCCTTATGCTTTGGAGTATCCTATAGACCCTGAGAGGGCAATAAAGAACTATTATGATGCTGCAGTTGTTGCTAAGGAGTGCGAATTGGGATTAAATGCAGGACATGACCTAAGCCTTGAGAATTTGGCTTTCTTTAAGCAGATTATCCCGTGGTGTGATGAGGTCTCAATAGGACATGCTCTCATCGCAGACGCTCTTTACTTTGGGCTGGAAGAGACGATTAAACGATATAAAGCAGCTCTTAGATAGATATCTAGAATTAGTTTGACAAATTGATTATTTCAAACCATAAAGTATAAAATAATAAAGAGAAAATGAGTCTACTATTAACTATTCAGCAGGAGACAGCTATGGATGTGGCATCACAGATGCCCGTGTTGACAGATACAGCGCAGGTTGCTAAAATTAATCTTGTGGAGTTGGCAATGAATGGCGGTTGGATTATGATACCATTAGCATTGCTCTCAATAATTTCTGTATATATATTTTTTGAGCGTTGGATTATTATTCGTAGGGCTGCGGCAGATGATGATACTTTTATGCTCAAGATAAAGGATTATATCTTGGGAGGTAAGTTTGATGCTGCAATAAAACTTTGTCATCAAATGAATACCCCTTCTTCAAGAATGATAGAAAAGGGAATTTCTAGATTGGGAAGACCAATGAATGATGTGCAAGTAGCGATAGAGAATGTCGGTAATATAGAGGTTGCCAAGCTTGAAAAAGGGTTTCCTCTTTTGGCAACTGTTGCAGCAGGGGCGCCAATGATTGGCTTTCTTGGAACAGTCTCTGGTATGATTCAGGCTTTCTTTGATATGGCAAATGCGGGTAATAATGCTGACATAACCCTCTTGTCTGATGGTATTTATCAAGCATTGGTAACGACAGTTGCTGGTTTGATAGTTGGTATTGTTACTCTATTTGCTTACAACTTCTTGGTGGCTCTGGTTGATGGAGTAGTAAATAAAATGGAGACAAAGACAATGGAGTTTATGGATCTACTGAACACTCCAGCAAAATAAATATACCATAAGGAGATAAAAACATGGCTTTAAAACGAAGAAATCGAATTACAGCAACATTTAGTATGGCCTCCATGACGGATGTTATATTTCTTTTGCTTATCTTCTTCATGGTGACATCTACTGTGGTATTCCCTAATGCAATAAAAGTATTACTTCCTCAAAGCAAACAGCAGACTTCGGCTAAACCACTAACAAGATTGACAGTGGATGCAGATCTGAATTATTACGTTGCCTTTGGAGGTGATAGGGAGAGACAGGTCACTTTTGATGAGATAGCACCATTCTTGATTGGTGTCAAGGAGCGTGAACCTGAGATGTATGTTGCACTTTATGCAGATCAAACTATACCTTATAGTGAGGTAGTTAAGATGTTGAACATAGCAAATGATAATCAGTTTAAGATGATCTTGGCTACACGTCCAAAGAAATAAACCTTGCAATATGGTATGGAGAATAAAAATCATAGAGTGGTTGCTGCTTTAGCAACATTGGTCATACATGTCCTATTACTTTTGATACTTTTTTATTTTGGATTGAGTAGATATATTCCTCAAGAGGAGGAGGGAATTGAAGTAATATTTGGCAATCAGATAGAGGCATCTGGTGAGGTTAAGTTTACAGAGGAGCTCTCCGTGGAGACCCCACCTCAAGAGGATGTGGCTCCACCTGAACCTGTGGTTGAACAACCAGCCGAAGAAGAGATAATCTCTCAGCCTGATGAAGAGTCAATTGCAATAGCCGAGAAAAAGAAGAAGGAGAAACAAAAAGAGGAATTAGAAAAGCGTAAAAAAGAAGAAGAGCTAAAAGCCAAACAAGAGCAGGAGCGTAAAGTTCGGGAAGCTCAAGAGAGGAAAATAGCTGAGGAGAAGAGAAAGGCCGAAGCAATTAGCAAGATGACATCTGGTGCTTTTGCTAAAGGAAATGACTCTTCTCAAGGTGACTCAAAAAGTGGATCGTCAGGCATACAAGGTAGTCCGGACGGAAACTCAAAAACAGGTGCTACACAAGGTGTTGGGGCAAATGGTGATAGTTGGAATCTGGAAGGAAGACGTATTATTGGTAAGCTTCCTCGACCAGAGGATAGAAGTAACTATGAGGGTCAGATAGTGGTTAATATTACGGTAGACCCATCAGGAAAAGTTATTCAAGCTTCTATCAATGCTTCAAAGTCGAAAGGTTCGGCTGCTAGTGTAGAGTCTCTTCGCCAAAAGGCAGTAAGTGCTGCAAAGACAGCTACTTTCGATATTGCAAATGGAACAACAAATGCAAGGGGTGAGATTACTTACCTATTTAAAACCTACTGATTATGAGCGATAAAACTTCGTTTGTGTTTTTGGCTGAAGGATTTGAGGAGACTGAGGCTATTTCGGTTTATGATATTCTTAAACGTGCCAATATTGATGTAGAGCTTATATCTATCACGTCTGAACTTACTGTTAAAGGAGCTCATGGGCTAGTGGTACAAGCTGATAGATTAATAGCAGATGTTGAGAATCTCCTCGTGCAGGCTATAGTTCTTCCTGGTGGAATGCCAGGGACTAAAAATCTAGAGGATTCACATATATTGAAGGAGATTATTACCAGACACTATGAAGCGGATAGAGT
This sequence comes from Bacteroidales bacterium, assembly GCA_051652645.1. Taxonomy (GTDB): domain Bacteria; phylum Bacteroidota; class Bacteroidia; order Bacteroidales; family UBA7332; genus UBA7332. The sequence goes on along the minus strand of JBOFUP010000060.1, from coordinate 2,881 downwards.
TGTTGGTGCAATTTGTGCAGCTCCAATGATATTGGGGCAAATGGGACTGCTAAATAATCGAAAAGCTATATGTTATCCTGGATTTGAGAAGTACCTACTGGGAGCGGTATTGGTTAATAATGTAACGAGTGTAGTCGATGGAAATATTGTTACTTCGCGATCGCTCTCTTCTGCTGTCGATTTTGCTCTGACACTTGTCGAGAGACTAAATGGAAAGGATAGCCGAAATACTATTGAAAAGGCAATAGTATATTGAGTATGCGGTGTAATGAACTCATTATTTTACTACTTTTACTTTGAGTTACCGATCAATTGTCTAATTTTGCCATAAGATAATTTTTATCTGACTGCACTATGCCTCAAATAAACAAATCAATTGTCGATGAACTTGAGTATAAAGTAAGACGACTACTACACCAAAGTGAAGTCCTATCTGATGAAAATACTCTCTTTATTAGCCGTATTCAAGCTTTAATGGCAGAAATAGATCTGCTTGAAGAGCGATATCGTGAACTAGAAACAAAGTACAACAACCTGAAATTAGCAAACGGATTAGCTCTTAGCGAAGAGGAAAGAAGAAGTGCCAATAGACGGTTCTCGAAATTAGTGCGCGAGATAAATACATGCATTACATTATTGAAAGAGTAAAATGATGACAGAAGACCAAACGATGCTTGTCACCTTCTATATTGCAGGTGAACCATATCGATTAAGAATCAATCGTGATGACGAGGAGCTAATACGTAAAGCAGCTAAAGAGGTTGATAAACGTTATGGCCTTTATTGCGAACGATTTGAAGACAACACTTTGAGTGACGTTAAGACTATGTCAATGGTTGCCTTCCACTTTGCTTTTGAGTCACTTAAAGCAAAGAATGAAAATGAAGTTGAAGCTGCTCATGATAGAATTAAAACGGTCATAAGCGATATAGACTCATTTTTTGTTGAAGATTGATCTTGAGAATTGTGAGATCAAACTTTTTTGTATCATCAATAGGCATTACTCATGCTATTTCTATTGTGATACTAATTATGTACCCACTAACCCTATTTATTATTATTTTAAATGTTAACAACAGTATTAACAGCATTAGGCTCTCTAGCCCTTGGGGTGGGAGCTACACTGATAGCTTCTAAAACAATTTATCGAGCTAAGTTCCAAGGAATTATCGAGGAGGCGGAGAAAGAAGCAGAGGTAATCAAAAAGAGAAAGATACTTGAAGCTAAAGAGAAGTCGCTAAATATGAAGAGTGAACTTGAGAAACAAGCTAACGCTAGAAACTCAAAAATTCAGTCAACAGAGGCTAAGCTTAAGCAGAGAGAGATGGTATTGAACCAAAAGCAAGAAGAGGTTCAGAAAAGAGCATTGGATCTTGACCAAGAGAAAGAACAAATTGATCTTCATGCTCAACAGCTTGAAAGGAAAGAAGCCGAAATCGATAAACTCCACAAAGAGGAGATACAACGTTTGGAGGCTTTGTCGGGTCTTTCAGCTGATGAAGCCAAAGATAAACTAGTAGAGTCTCTTAAAGAGGAGGCTAAAACTGATGCTGCTGGATATATCAATGAGATAGTTGAAGAAGCTAAACTTACAGCCAACAAAGAAGCTAAGAGAATAGTTGTTCAGAGTATCCAAAGATTGGCTACAGAGACAGCAATTGAGAATGCGGTTACTGTGTTCCATATTGAATCTGATGAGATGAAAGGGCGTATTATTGGTCGTGAAGGTCGTAATATTAGAGCTCTTGAGGCTGCTACAGGAGTTGAAATCATCGTCGATGATACTCCCGAGGCTATAGTTTTGTCTGGTTTTGATCCTGTTCGCCGCGAAATTGCTCGTCTAGCTCTTCACCAATTGGTTACAGATGGTCGTATTCACCCTGCTCGTATAGAGGAGGTTGTTACAAAGGTTCGCAAACAGATTGAAGAAGAGATCATCGAGACTGGTAAGAGAACGGCTATAGATTTGGGTATTCATGGATTACACCCTGAGTTGATAAGACTTATTGGTAAGATGAAATATCGTTCATCATATGGTCAGAACCTTCTTCAACATGCTAGAGAAACAGCTAACTTGTGTTCTATAATGGCATCTGAATTGGGATTAAATCCTAAGAAAGCTAAACGTGCAGGACTTCTTCATGATATAGGTAAGGTGCCTGATGATGAACCAGAATTGCCTCACGCTGTCTTGGGTATGAAGCTTGCTGAGCGTTACAAAGAGAAACCAGATATTTGCAATGCTATTGGCTCTCACCATGATGAGGTTGAAATGACAAGCCTTTTGGCTCCTATTGTACAAGTGTGTGATGCTATTTCGGGAGCTAGACCTGGTGCTAGACGTGAGATTGTTGAAGCCTACATTAAGAGATTGAATGATCTTGAGCAGTTGGCTCTTTCATATCCTGGTGTAATTAAGACATACGCAATCCAAGCAGGTAGAGAACTACGTGTAATTGTTGGGGCTGAAAAGATCGACGACAAGGATACAGAGAAGTTATCTGGCGAAATTGCTAAGAAAATTCAAGATGAAATGACCTATCCTGGTCAGGTAAAAATCACTGTGATACGAGAGACTCGTGCAGTGGCTTTCGCTAAGTAAATCATTGACAATATTAAAAGCCTCTTCATATACTAGATATAGTATGAAGAGGCTTTTTTAATATGATCAATCAATATATTATTGGCAATTTAGTTGCTTAACTCAATATATTAAAGTAAATTTGTGTTCAATTACAACCTGGGGCTGTTTGGATTTGACAGCGAGTAGAACGGGTATGTAAGCATGCAGAGCATTGCTGGCTGGCTCTTTAATATCAGATGGCAAAATTTTAACTGGCGAAAATAACTACGCTCTTGCAGCTTAATCGAAGTATAGTAG
>JBOFUP010000059.1:0-38487 GCA_051652645.1 Bacteroidales bacterium | reverse complement strand
TCTACTTCGATACCCAATTTAGCCAATTCCTCAGCGATTTGGATGTTCGTTACAGAACCAAAGATTTTGCCTTGTGAGCTTGCTTTAGCAGCAATAGTCAAAGAAATACCTTCGAATTTAGCAGCAAGTGCATCAGCATCAGCTTTGATTTTAGCCAATTTGTGAGCGCGCTGACGAAGGTTCTCTTCCAACATTTTGATAGCAGAAGGAGAAGCCATGATTGCTTTTCCTTGTGGGATTAGATAGTTGCGACCGTAACCGTCTTTAACAGTAACTACGTCGTCTTTAAAACCCAAATTGAAAATATCTTCTTTAAGAATAAGTTGCATAGTAATTTCCTCCTGTTAATTATTTCATCATATCAGTTACGAAAGGAAGCAACGCCAAGTGACGAGCTCTCTTAACCGCTTGTGCGATTCTGCGTTGGAACTTCAAAGAAGTACCTGTAATACGACGAGGAAGGATTTTACCTTGCTCATTCAAGAATTTTTTCAAGAACTCAGCGTCTTTGTAGTCGATGTAACGGATTCCGCTTTTTTTGAAACGGCAATACTTTTTCTTCTTAACATCCACAGTTGGGGGTGTAAGATATCTGATTTCTGCGTTTTGTGCCATGTCTTAGTCCTCCTAAATTAAGCTTGTGATGATTTTGATCTTCTTTTACCAGCGTATTCAGCAGCGAATTTGTCTTGTTTGAAAGTCAAGAAACGGATAACACGCTCGTCACGACGGAATTGAATTTCCAATTTCGCGATTACTTCTGGGTTAGCTTTGAATTCAACTAGGTTGTAAAAACCAGTTGATTTCTTCTGGATAGGATAAGCCAATTTTTTAAGGCCCCAATTCTCTTCGTTGATGATCTCAGCACCTTCTGATTTCAGTAGGCTTGTAAATTTTTCTACCGCTTCCTTCATCTGAACGTCAGACAAAACGGGAGTCAAAATGAAAACGGTTTCGTAATTGTTCATAACATTAAGTTTGATGTTAGTTTTACTTTTTAGCGTTGCAAAGGTAGTAAATAAATCTGAGAACACAAACTTTGATTACTAATTTCGCTTTCTTGACTCTTTATTCGTACTTTTGTCAATTGGAACAAACTGCTATCTAGCCGTAAAAGTAACAACCTTTACTGCTAGAGCTAGTGACTATCTTACTTATTCTTTATATTTTATTTATGAGAAAAATTGCAATGATGCTGCTTCTCCTATTAGCTCTCTTTGTAGCAGATCTTCTTAGTGGATCTGTTTGGATTGAGCCATCAAAACTTTTAGAACTTATTTTTCAAGGGGATACCGACCCTATTGTGCGAGAGATAATTCTAAACTTTAGGTTGCCAAAGGCTCTGACTGCTTTAGCTGTTGGCTCAGCACTTTCTGTTGCTGGTCTTCTGATGCAGACACTTTTTCGTAATCCTCTTGCTGGTCCAGATGTCTTGGGCGTCAATTCGGGTGCTGGCCTTGGGGTTGCTATTGCAACAATGTTCGGCTCGTCAATTTCTATATTTGGTGAGTGGGGGCTAATCACCTCGGCCGTTTTAGGCGCACTCTCCGTACTTCTTCTTGTACTTCTAATCTCTACCAAAATTCCAGAGAATATATCGCTTTTAATTACAGGAATTATGATAGGTAATATAGCAGGTTCTGTAATCGCTATAATACAGAGTATTAGTAATCCTGATGCAATTAAATTATTTATTGTGTGGACATTTGGATCACTTAGCAGTGTCTCATGGAGAGAGATGGGCGTGATGATGCCTCTGATCTTTTCAGGGTTACTAATTGCTTATCTCCTTCAAAAGCATCTCAATAGTATGCTACTAGGAGAGAATTATGCAAGAGCTTTGGGGGTGCCTATGATGCAGGTAAGGTTTTGGATTATTCTCTCAACGGCACTTCTAGCTGGTACAGCCACTGCATTTACAGGTCCGATTGGATTTATTGGTGTCACAGTGCCACATATTGCAAGAGGGTGGATGAGGACAACAGATCATGGTCGTTTGATACCAGCATCGCTATTTTGTGGAGCATCTTTGATGCTTCTTTGTGATATTTTGTCACAACTACCTGGGTTAAATATTACACTTCCAGTGAATTCAGTAACGGCGCTTTTTGGAGCACCAATTATTATATGGATACTATTCAGAAATAGAGGTGTTTACTTCAAGTAATCACATCTTAAAACATTTTTAAAAACAGTGACAAGATCAATAATAATACTTCTGTTGCTCTCTCTCTGGAGCCCTTTTGCTGTGGCCAAGAAGCCTATCGCAATTGATTTAGATTCTATCGGAGAGATTTTAATGACAGATAGAATAACATCACAGCTTATAGATTCGATAATATCCAATCGTAAAAATAATAAGTTGGCCTCAAACTCAAGTTACGAGGTTGATAGATATGAAAGGCTATCTCTTGGGTGGCTTAATCTCTCTGAAAAGGAGAAGAATAGACTGCTTCTTAGGCACCTGAAAGATCTTTTTAGGTATACTGATACTTCAGATGTGACAGGTGAACCTATAGACTATCTTCTTACACGAGAGAAATTCGAGGAGATAACGGAAGCCCCAGGCGAACAATCTCGTACCCATGTTAGAGCAATCAATCATGATTGGGTTGATCGCCTAATCTCGGAACAGGGCATAAAGCTCCTAACCGATGAGAGTTTCTATGGATTTAGTATCTACGATTCTGAGATTAGATTACTTCTACAGAGTGTGCCAGGTCCCCTGACAAGTATATCTAAGAGTCTTTACAATTACAGATTACGAGATAATAATGAGATCTTAGGCGAAGATAGCTGTATTGTTATTGATTTTACGCCAACAAACAATCTATCGCTTGGATTTAAAGGGAAGTTATATGTTGCAATGGATGGTAGTTATGCTATACGGCGTGTAAATATGGAGCTTCGAGGATATAGAAATATAAACTTCTTAGATCGTCTGTTCGTAAAGCAGGACTATTCAAAGGATGATTCAGGAAGGTGGCTTTTAAAGAGGGATGATATCAGTTTTGAGGTTGCAATACTCAAATTAGCCCTTCGAAGAGTACACATCTATTCAAACTATAGGTTAGATAAAGTGGCAAAAGAGGACTTTAATGAGAGGCCAATTCTCACGTATGCCAAGGATGTATGGACACACGGCGAGGAGTTTTGGGTAGAGCATAGGGGTGAGCCTCTCAATGACAGAGAGAGGGCTGTCAAAGAGGAGATTAGTCGAAAAATAGTTGGGGCAGAAAGCTCTCCATGGGTGTGGATAGCAGGATCAATCATAGAGGATGAGTTTGATTTTGGGAAGTGGAATATTTCCCCAATATTCTCTTTGTTAACATTTAATGAGATTGAAGGTTGTCGTCTTCGTATAGGGGGGTCGACTACAAATAAGCTACATCCTAATATTTTTCTTGATGGTTATGGGGCTTATGGTTTTAAAGATGAGAAGTGGAAATATTTTGCGCAACTCACTTACTCCTTTAATGATGATATTAGGCATCCTAATGATTATCCTATACACACACTCTCTCTTTCGATAAAGGATGATGTAGCATTCCCTGGGAGTGACCTTGTCTCAACAAATAAGGATAATCTATTTTACTCCTATCGCCGTTACCCCATAGAACAGATGCTTAGGGTACGTAGTCTACGTTTTGCTTTTCATAGAGAGTATAGAACTGGATTTTCATATGAGCTTTGGGCTAATAATAGAGAAGAGTTTCCTTTGGGTGCTCTTAAGTTTGAGCTCCCAGAGGGGGGATTGCTTTCCTCTTTGAGGGCAACAGAGCTGGGCTTGAAGGTTCGCTTTGCACCAGAAGAGAGATTTTATCAGAGAAGGTATGGGAGGTTTTATACTACAAGGAATAATCCAGTGCTTACACTATCGCATAGAATAGGTATAAAGGATCTGTTGGGTGGGGATTATAGATATAATATAACAGATTTTTCAGTCTATCAAAGAGTCAGGGCTTCAGGCTTTGGGTATTTTGATATTCTTCTAAAGGCTGGTAAGCAGTGGAATGAAGTGCCATTTCCATATCTTGTTACTCCACAATCAAATCCTTCTTACCTTCAAGCAAATGAGACTTTTGACCTGATGGGGGTGTCAGAATTTATTACTGATCAATATCTTTCATGGCAGTTAGATTACCATATGGGAGGATTGATATTCAATACCTTCCCATTTAATAGATTTCTCAAGCTACGAGAGGTGGTAGGTTTTAAAGGATTTGCAGGCTCATTGAGCGACAAGAATGATCCGCGCCAAAATAAAAAACAGATGCTCTTTCCGAAGCAACTAAGTGGAGATCCGATTGCATACTCTATGCGTGGAATGCCATATATGGAAGCCTCAATAGGTGTGGATAATATCTTAAGATTTATTCGCCTTGACTATGTGTGGAGGTTGTCCTATAAAGAGCATAAGGGTGTTGATCGACACGGTATACGCATTGGGATGAACCTTCAGTTCTAAATGCAATACTGTAGTAATTCTGTAGTTATCCATAATTTTACTATCTTTGTACCAAATAGAATTAGCACTACAATTTTAGATGAAGAATATTCGTAACTTTTGTATTATTGCCCATATTGACCACGGCAAGAGTACCCTTGCTGACCGTCTTTTGGAGTTTACCAAAACTGTGACTGGCAAGGAGCTACAAGCTCAAGTATTGGACAATATGGACCTGGAGCGCGAGCGTGGAATTACAATTAAGAGTCATGCCATTCAGATGGACTATGTCTATGAAGGGGTTAAATATACTCTAAACCTTATTGACACTCCGGGTCACGTTGACTTCTCTTACGAGGTGTCTCGCTCAATTGCAGCCTGTGAAGGTGCTCTTTTGATCGTTGATGCTGCTCAAGGCATTCAAGCACAGACAATCTCAAACCTATATATGGCAATAGAACATGATCTTGAGATCATTCCTATTGTTAATAAAGTCGACCTCCCTAGTGCAATGCCTGAGGAGGTAGAAGATCAGATCATTGAACTTCTAGGGTGTGATAGATCAGATATTATCAGAGCTAGTGGTAAGACTGGTATTGGTATTGAGGAGATTCTCTCGGCTATTATCCATCGCGTCCCATCACCAAAAGGTGACCCAGAAGCTCCACTGCAAGCTTTGATCTTTGACTCCGTATTCAACTCTTTCCGTGGAATTATAGCGTATTTCAAGATAGAGAATGGTACTATTCGCAAAGGAGATAAGGTTAAGTTTTTCAATACTGGTAAGGAGTACCAAGCTGATGAGATTGGTATTCTTCGACTAGATATGGAGTCTCGAACGGAAGTAGGGTGTGGTGATGTTGGTTATATAATCTCTGGTATTAAAACATCAAAAGAGGTTAAGGTGGGTGATACTATCACACATGTAGCCAATCCATGCGAAAAGAGTATTGCTGGTTTCGAGGAGGTGAAGCCTATGGTTTTTGCTGGGGTATACCCAATCGAAGCAGAGGATTATGAGAATCTTAGAGCATCTCTTGAGAAACTTCAGCTAAATGATGCCTCTTTGACATTCCAACCAGAGAGTTCAATAGCTCTCGGATTTGGTTTCCGTTGTGGATTCCTAGGATTGCTTCACATGGAGATAATTCAAGAGAGATTAGATAGGGAGTTTGATATGGATGTTATAACTACCGTACCAAACGTTTCTTATATAGTAACAGACAAGAAAGGTAACACTTTCGAGGTGCACAATCCATCGGGGCTTCCAGATCCTACAAATATTGAGATGATTGAGGAGCCATATATTAGAGCTTCTGTTATTACAAATACTACATATATAGGCCCAATCATGACTCTTTGTCTTGGAAAGCGTGGTGAGCTTGTTAAGCAGGAGTATATCTCAGGAGATCGAGTGGAGATTATTTACGATATACCTCTTGGAGAGATCGTTATAGACTTCTACGATAGGCTCAAATCAATCTCAAAAGGGTATGCATCATTCGATTATCATATTCATGATCACCGCCCATCAAGATTGGCTAAACTAGATATTCTTCTTAACGGTGAGCCTGTTGATGCACTTTCCACATTGACTCACGTTGACAACTCTGTAACCTTTGGCCGTCGTATGTGTGAGAAGCTTAAAGAGCTTATCCCACGTCAGCAATTTGATATTGCTATTCAGGCGGCTGTAGGTGCTAAGATTATTGCTCGCGAGACAATCAAAGCTGTTCGTAAGGATGTGACTGCAAAATGTTATGGTGGTGATATCTCTCGTAAGCGTAAACTTCTTGAGAAACAGAAGAAGGGTAAGAAGCGTATGAAGCAAATTGGTACAGTAGAAGTTCCTCAAAAAGCCTTCCTTGCTGTATTGAAGCTTGATTAATATATAGCTACTAACTATCATACTAATTCATCTTTGTGAAGGTTAGATATTTAGCATATAAGGATTGGACTCTTTTCGTAAGGGTTCAATCCTTTTTTTTGCTGTAAATTATCGCCTCTATTTTGCCAACTTTTGATCGTTTTTAGTTGCCTATTATTGTATTTTGAAGTGATAGTAGGTTCTCTATTTAGTTGGCTAGGGATAAAACAGTAGTCTTATTTTATCCCTAGTCAACTAAGGTTCTTTCTATTTTTAATAACGCTTGTGTTGAGTAACTACATTATTTTAGTGCCTATAACAGAATAAAACAGAAGAGGGTGTGTCACTTAGACACACCCTCTTCTGTTTTATTCTGTGATATATATCAATATTGGTTCATCTGTTCGTCAACCAATTGGTTCATCATAGCAGCAAAGTCAGCTACTTTCATGCTACCTTGGTCACCTTCACCCTGCTTGCGGATAGAGATTTCACCATTTTCAGCCTCTTTCTCACCAACAATAAGTAGGTAAGGAATTCGCTTCATCTCGTTGTCACGGATTTTGCGGCCAATCTTCTCGTTACGATCATCTACAAGTGTGCGGATATCGCTCATGTTTAGTTGGTGCGCAATCTCGTTAGCATAGTCGTTATACTTATCAGAGATAGGAAGGATGACACATTGATCTGGAGTCAGCCATAGAGGGAATTTACCTCCTGTGTGTTCGATAAGAACAGCAACGAATCTCTCCATAGAACCGAATGGTGCACGGTGAATCATTACTGGTCTGTGCTTTTGGTTGTCAGATCCTGTGTAGTCTAGCTCAAAACGTTCAGGAAGGTTGTAGTCGACCTGAATTGTCCCAAGTTGCCAGCGACGACCAATAGCATCTTTTACCATGAAATCTAGTTTAGGTCCGTAGAATGCAGCTTCACCAGTTTCAACACGAGCTTTAAGTCCTTTTTCTTGACAAGCCTCCACAATAGCACTTTCGGCTTTTTCCCAGTTTTCATCTGAGCCTATATACTTCTCCGTGTTGTTTGGGTCACGAAGTGATATTTGAGCTTCAAAGTTTTCGAAGTTAAGTGCCTTGAAGATGATGAATATTATATCCATAACCTTTAGGAACTCATCTTTAAGCTGGTCTGGACGACAGAATATGTGGGCATCATCTTGAGTAAAGCCTCGTACACGAGTCAATCCGTGAAGCTCGCCCGACTGTTCGTAGCGATATACGGTACCGAACTCAGCAAAACGAAGAGGAAGATCTTTGTATGAGCGAGGTAGTGCCTTGAATATCTCACAGTGGTGAGGACAGTTCATTGGTTTTAGAAGGAACTCTTCGTTTTCATCTGGAGTGTGTATTGGTTGGAATGAGTCTTTACCATACTTTTGGTAGTGACCAGATGTTACATATAGCTGCTTAGCACCAATATGAGGAGTCATAACCTGCTGGTAGCCGAAACGTTTTTGAATACGTTTTAGGAACATCTCTAAGCGGTCGCGTAGTGCCGTTCCACGAGGTAGCCATAACGGAAGACCTTGGCCAACAGCCTGAGAGAACATAAATAGCTCAAGTTCTTTACCAATTTTGCGGTGGTCGCGTTTCTTTGCTTCCTCCATCATAGTAACGTACTCCTCTAGCATCTTTTTCTTAGGGAAGCTGACGCCATAGATGCGAGTTAACTGTTTGCGTTTCTCGTCACCTCTCCAATATGCACCCGCAATGGCTGTTAGTTTAACCGCTTTGATAATGCTTGTGTTTGCTAAGTGTGGTCCGCGGCAAAGGTCAGTGAAATCACCTTGAGTGTATGTCGTGATGTGACCATCCTCAAGTTCGCTAATCAGTTCTACTTTGTACTCTTCTCCTCTGTCTTGGAACAGTTTAATAGCATCAGCTTTTGATATCTCTTTACGGATAACTTCCTCCTTGCGAGCAGCAAGTTCCATCATCTTAGCCTCTATGGTAGGTAGATCACTCTCTCGAATGATAGCCTCAGCTGGATCTACATCATAATAGAATCCGCTTTCAAGTGCTGGTCCTATACCAAAGGTGATGCCAGGATATAGCGATTGTAGTGCTTCAGCCAATAAGTGGGCCGATGTGTGCCAAAAGGCGTGTTTGCCCTCAGCGTCATCCCACTTGTATAGTTTAATTGCACCATCGTTTTCGATGGGGCGCATAACGTCCCACTCCTCGCCATTGATGCTTGCAGCAATAATATCTTGTGCAAGGCGGGAGCTAATGCTTTCGGCTACTTGTCTTGGAGTAGTGCCTTTGGCATACTCTCTAACAGAGCCGTCGGGAAATTGAACTTTTATCATACGGTACAAGTTTTTTATTACTTATTAAATCGTAGTGCAAAGATATTATATTATAAGGATATTATAGGTAGATAAGTTCGCTTTTGTCCATAAAGTTGTTATTTAATTATTGTGTAAGCTCTTCTGTAGGTGTGTTGTTATTATTACTAGTGTTAATTTTTTGACGTTTTTAAGCTTTGAGCTATTTGTTGTTTATTTGCTGTTTTTACATCCAATTTGACACTTTGCTTTTCTATTTTATCAAGAGGGAAAGTTGTTTTAATATACGATGAATACTAAGCGGACTTTTATGAGATGTAATTTTTTTATAGTGTCGTTATGATTCTACTTATTCGTTTTTAGTGATTAATTGTATTCTTGCCTTATCCCTTTTTATTCCATTTTTAGCTAATTGATTTCAGTTACTGCTTAATTCTTGTATTATTTGCTATTTTGGAAGTATTATTTGTAAGTGTTAACTAAGAGTATTGTCTATTTGTTAGGAGAGTTTTGTGCGTTATCTTTCTAATTTCACAAGTTTAGGTTCAATTTGCTTACAATTATTTGCTTTTTACTTCTTATAATTTAAAAGATAGAGTAAATTGGGCTTGATTTGTAATGTTTAAACAGGGTTGTTAAATTAATGTTAATGTGAATAATAGTTGATGTATTAGAAAAAACAAAACTCTATATTGCGAATGATTACGGGTGTATAGCGTTTGGATTCGGATTTGTATTGCGGAGTGTTCAGCCTACATAACTATTCTTACTTATATATCATTTAAAAGGCGTAGATCCTTTACATCTATTAGAATTATCTACTTTGAGTTCATCAGCTGAGAGATGAGTTCGGGTAAAAGTGTGTATATAATTATCTAAGTGTTTTAATCTAATGAGGAAATTTACTTTTATTCTCTTGTTGTTTGTCTTAGGAGCTTCTGCTCTTTGGGCTCAGACTAACGTTACGGGACATGTGGTATCTGCCGATGATGGTGAGCCTATAATTGGTGCATCTATTGTAGTCAAAGGTACCACGGTAGGTACTGTATCGGATTATGATGGAAACTTCACCTTGAGTGTTCCATCAGATGGACGAACGTTAGTTGTTAGTTATGTGGGTATGGTCTCTCAGGAGGTAGCTGTGTCACCACGAGTAGTTGTGAAGCTTTTAAGTCAAAGTCAAGACCTAGATGAGGTCATTGTTGTTGCCTATGGTACTGCTAAGAAATCATCGTTTACAGGTTCGGCTGGTAACATGGGGTCGGAGAAGATCTCTAAGCTTCAAGTTTCGGAAGTCTCAAAAGCTCTAGAGGGAGCTATGGCTGGGGTTCAGGTGACTAGTTCATCGGGTCAGCCAGGATCAAGTGCTACGATTAGAGTTCGTGGTATAGGTTCAATTAGTGCTTCTAGTAATCCTCTTATTGTTGTTGATGGTGTTCCTTATGAGGGCGCTTTGAATACAATCAATCCACAAGATATTGAGTCGATGAGTGTACTTAAAGACGCTGCGTCGAACTCTTTATATGGAGCTAGAGGTGCAAATGGTGTAATTATGATTACCACTCGTAAGGGTAAGGTAGGCAAAGTGGCACTTTCGCTAGATAATAGAACTGGATTTAATGTTCGAGGTGTTAGGGGGTATGATGTCTTGGATTCATCTTCTGAATATTATGAGCTTTATTGGGAAGCAATGCGCAATCAGCAGTATTATGGAGCAGGAGCATCGGCTTTCCAAGCAGGGCAGTATGCCTCTTCTAATCTAGTGTCTCAATTAGGTGGATATAACAGTTTTAATGTTGCAAATGATAAGTTGGTTGATCCTCTAACAGGTCGTTTGAATCCTAATGCGCAGCTTTTGTATCAAGATAACTGGTTTGACGAGGCTTTTTCAGCAGGGCTACGTCAAGAGAATAACTTGTCAATAAGTGCAGGCACAGACAAGGTTTCATCTTATACATCGTTTGGATTTCTAACAGAGGATTCTTACACAGAACAGTCTAACTTGAAGCGTTACTCAGCACGTACAAAGATTGATTATACTGTTACAGATTGGTTGAAGACTGGTTTTAACTTGGGAGCATCTACTTTGACAACAAATGCGCCTAATGTAGGAGGGACAAATTCATCAAGCATTTTCTACTTTGGTCAGCAGGTGGCACCTATTTACCCAGTCTATCTTAGAGATGCTGATGGTAATTATGTTATGGGCTCTAATGGCTCAAGAGTATATGATTATGGTACTTCGGACTACTTAAAGCGACCTATTGGAGCAAATGCTAACCCAATAGATCAGCAGGCAAATAATATCAGAGAGTCAAAAAGGGACGTAGTTAATGCAAAAGTTTATGCTCAGATAAACTTCTTGAAAGATTTTGTATTCACAGTAAACGTAAGTGCAGATAACTTCAATACATCGACAATAGATTTTCAGACACCAATAGGTGGTGATGCATTGAATGTAAATGGCCGTTCGACAAAATCTTCAACAAGGACAATGGCTTTCAATGCCAATCAGTTGTTGAATTGGAGTAGAACATTTAACGATAAGCACACTTTTGAGGCTCTTCTTGGTCACGAGTCGAAGAGTGATGTTGTCTCTAATTTAAGCGCTACAAAAGAGAACTTCTTTGTTCCTACGAATCCAGAACTTGACAATGGTGTGGTTTTAACTGATGCTTCGTCAACAAAGCAGACTTACTCTTTAGAGGGTTACTTCTCACAAGCTAAATATAACTATAGAGATAAGTATTACCTATCTGCAAGTTATCGTTTGGATGGATCTTCGAAGTTCCACCCAGACTCAAGATGGGGTAGTTTCTGGTCTGTTGGTGGTGCGTGGAGAGTTACTCAAGAGGACTTCATGCAGGGATTTGACAATATACAAGACTTGAAATTAAAGGCTAGTTTTGGTACTCAAGGTAATGACAATGTTCCAAACTCTACACCTTATAAAGATCAGTATACAGTAGTTCCACAAGATGGAGAGATCGGTTTGGTTTATGTCTTTAGAGGTAACCCAGATCTTACATGGGAGAAGAGTAATAACTTCAACTTAGGATTTGATTTTAGATTGTGGAATAGATTCTCAGGATCTGTTGAGTATTTCTACAAAAAGACATGGGATCTTCTTTATTCAAAGCAGTTACCTCCTTCGCAGGGTGCACCATCTTCAATTTGGGAAAACACTATGAAAATGCGAAACTCAGGTATAGAGGCGGAACTTTCATATGATATCATCTCACGCTCTAAGCTTAGATGGAATGTTGGTATGAACCTCACACACTATACTAATAAGTTGATGGAATTACCATCTGATAGACCACAAACAGGGTGGGCAACAGGTAACTATCTGATGAGAAAAGGTGCATCTATTTATAACTGGTATGGATTTGAATTTGCAGGTGTGAACCCTGAAAATGGAGAGTCTTTATTCTGGGCTAATGAGTATGATGACAACGGAAATGTAGTTGGCAGAAAGAAGGTTAACAATACGAATGAAGCAGATCGTTATGAATACGGTAAATCTTCAATTCCTGCTGTCTATGGTGGTTTCAATACATCACTTCAGTATCGCCAATTTGATATGAGTGTTGCTCTTTCTTATCAAATAGGAGGATGGGCTATGGATTCGCAATATGCGTCTTTGATGTCGGGAGGTTCAGCAGGTACAAACTGGAGTAAGGATATTTATGATAGATGGACACCAGAGAATCCTAACTCAAATATCCCACGTCTTCAAGAGGGTTCATTGGATGTTAATGCAACAACTGATCGCTTCCTCACAAGTGCATCTCATTTGAGTTTGAGAAACGTTACTCTTGGTTATACTTTACCAGGTAAAGTTTTGTCTAGAGTTGGTATTGAGGGTGTTAGGTTCTATCTTGTTGGTGATAACTTATTCTTGTTGTCAGCACGTAAAGGTTTTGATCCACGCCAATCATTCTCAGGTAGTACAGGTTACTCATACTCTGCGATGACAACTTATTCATTAGGTTTTAATGTTAGATTTTAAACGATTAGATCAGAAATAAGTTATGATAAAAAAGAATATTCAACATATATTAATTGGCTCTATGCTATGCATGGGTACGGTTGGTTGTTCTGACTCGTTTTTCGATACGGGAAACTCAAGTGTAGTTACCCCAGATGATATTGAAGAAATAGAGAAGAAAGACCCAGAGGCGTTAGTTAAGATTGTACAGCCTATGCTATTGGGTATGTATACATATATGACCTCACTTCAAAATGGTCATGGTGATTTTGGTCACATGTCTTATGTTCATTTGTCTGATTTGATGAGTGATGAGATGGCTATGCATACAGCAGGTAGTGGTTGGTTTACGTTCGATTATGGACTAGATTATTGGGGGGCACAATATACACGTCCTTACTACTATTGGAACTTCTATTTCTCGATGATCAACAATGCAAATGAGTTGATTAACAAGATATCACTTAGTACAGAAAACAAAGAGCTTCAAGCTATTCTTGGTCAGGCATTCGCCTTGAGAGGTTTTTCGTATTTCATGATAATGCAAATGTATCAAGAGACTTATGTTGGAAATGAGAATGCAAAAGGATGTCCTATATACATTACAACAGCAGAGGGTGAGTCAATCCCTTCAAGAGCCCCTCTTTCCCAAGTGATGAGTCGTATAGAATCGGATTTTGAGACATCTTTGAGATATCTTGAAGGATGGGATCGTCCAAGCAAGATTCATATCAACTCTGATGTAGCAGCGGGTTTATATGCTCGTGTATGTTTGGTTAAGAATGATTGGGCAAAGGCAGCCGAGTATGCACGAATGGCCCGTAGATCTACTCCATTATATACATCAGAGGAGCTTAAATCAGAAGGATTCAATAATATCAACTCTAAAGAGTGGATGTGGGGAGCTGACATTACAACTGAAACGACTACGATTTTCGCATCATTTTTCTCTTTCATATGTTCATACGATGCTGGTTATGGTGGTGCCGTTGGTGCTTATAGAAAGATTGATGCTAAGCTTTTTGATTCAATGAGTGAGAGTGATGTTAGGCGCACTCAGTTTAAGGATCCTAATGGTAGCTATAGTGGTCAAGAGTTAGTATTCCCTAATTACACAAATTTGAAGTTCAAGAAGGTTAATAACTGGGAAGCCGATTATATCTATATGAGATCTTCTGAAATGGTGTTAATCGAGGCTGAGGCTTTAGCTCATCAAGGAAATAATAGTGAAGCAGCATCAGTATTGAGTGAACTTATGAGACATAGAGATGCTTCGTGGAACCAAAGTACAGTGTCTGTTGATGGTGTTTACAATCAACGTAGACTTGAATTATGGGGTGAAGGATTTGGCTTATGGGATAAGCTTCGCCTAGGAAAGGGTATTGAGCGTAATTACTCTGGAAGTAACCATTTGGGACAATACAAATTTAATGTTGTACCTAACAGTTGGTTTATGAGATATCAGATACCATTAACTGAGATTGATAATAATCAATACATCAACTCTGGCGATCAGAATCCATCACCAAATCAGAGTGATAAGCAGTATTAATAAATATAAGAGATATAACATATTATGAGAAAGAGTCTTATAAAGGATATATGCTTGGCTATATTTCCTATTTTGTTTATGGCCTGCAGCAGTGACTCGCTCGATAAGCACCGTGTAGAGGGAAGTGCCCCTACATTAATGATTCATAGTGTTACGCTAGAGGATGGTTTTACTGTGGTTATGGAAGCTGAGTTGCAGAGTATTGGTGGTTCACCTTTGCTTGATTTAGGTATTTGCTTCAATGATGCAGAAGCTGGAGAACCGAGTTTGGAAAATGGTGAATCAACGATCGTGATGAAAGATGTCGTTACGGAGGGTCGTTTCACTATCCGTCATGGTATGGAGCCAGAGAAGAATGTCAATATTCGTCTTTTTGCAATCAATAGCAAAGGAGCTGGTTATAGTCAAGTTGAGTCGATTACAACTCCTGAGATGAATCTAGACCAGCTAATGGTAGGAACATTCTCTGTAAGTGGTCACCAATCATATTTCTATATGGAGCAGGGTGTTTATCCAAACTACGATGTAGAGATAAAGAAAGGTCCAGTGTTTATGGGAATCCCTACATATACTATCCAGGGTATGAAGATTCGTCCAGGATCGAACGAGAAATTTTTTGATGCTCAATTTGAGATTCATACAAATCAGACAGATAGTGGAGTGTTCTATTCAGCAGTTTTCCCACAGCAATTAACTGGTATATCTGTCACTCAAGAAAATGTTGGCTTGCGTAATATCATGATGATAAATGGGCGTTGGTTGGCTGATTCAGATGAGTTAGAAACAGATATGTATTGCCAGATTGATCTTACAAGAGGTTTCGAGATCGTATTCCCTAAGGGGTATGCTTTTGTAACGGCGGACCCTTTTACGGATGAGATAGGTGGTAACTCTGATGATATTGTTGATCTAGTACTTGGAATGATAACTTTCCCAGAGAATCTAGAGACAGATAAGAGAGCAGAGTGTAGAATTAGTAAGAAGTATTAACAATTAGAGTGTTATTTATGAAATTCAGAGGATATACAATTCTATCGTTGATTACGGCGCTCTCCATCGGGGGTGGTATTGGTAGCACTGGGCTAAATGCTCAGTCTCCATTACGTACACAGTCGCCTGTAGCAACATTCAAAAATGGGATAAGACAAGGTCAGATATTAGTTAAGTTTAAGCCCGATGAGGCCGTTTTGAGTGAGGTTAAGCGTGCCGCTGCAGTATCTCATCTAGCTCGCACAAAAGGTACGACTCCTGAGGTCATCACTTTTGAGTCTTTGCCTAGAGTTAGTCGTATTGCAAACCAAATTCATGCATCATCTATTACTCCTCTCTTTGATATGAACCCTAAGTTCGAGAAGAGATTCAAAAAGGAGGGTTTAGATCGTTGGTTTATCATTGATTTTGATAGTGATGATGATCCAATAGCAGTAATGGAAGCTCTTCGTTCTTCTGGTGAGGTGCAGTTTGCGGATCTCAGTGGAGAGATATCGATGCCTAATTACAAAACTAGACCAATATATGTGCCGAGTGCTTTGTCTCTTGCTAAAAGTAGTGGAATAGTTAGTGATCCTATGTTCGATCAGCAGTGGCACTACCACAATACTGGACAGACTAATGGAACTCCAGGCTCTGATATAAATCTTGTTCGTGCGTGGGAAAAGAGGATGAATGCTGAGGATGTTATCGTTGCGGTAATGGACCAAGGAGTAGACCACCAGCATGAGGATATTAGAGCGAACATGTGGGTTAATGAGGCTGAGCTTTACGGTACTCCAGGTGTTGATGATGATGGAAATGGTCAGATTGATGATATCTATGGATTTGACTTCGGAATGGGGTATGGATCAATAGAGAAGGGTGAGCACGGAACTCACGTCGCTGGAACTGTTGCTGCGGTATCAAATAATGGTATTGGAGTTGCTGGAGTTGCTGGGGGTGATGGTAGTGGAAATGGAGCTCGAATAATGACTCTTCCAGTATTTGGTGAGAATAATACAAGGGCAGCTAATAGTTTCATCTATGCAGCTGATATGGGTGCTATTATTTCACAAAACTCATGGGGATTCTCTCAGCCTGGATTTGAATCAGACGTTTGGCGTGATGCAATTAGATACTTTGTTAAGTATGCTGGTTGTGATGAGAATGGGGATCAACGTCCAGGTTCTAAGATGAAGGGTGGATTAGTAATTTTTGCTGCCGGTAATGATGCTTCATCTGGATTGTATTTTCCAGGTTGTATAGATGAGGTTATTGGTGTAGCGTCACTTAACCACATAGATAAGCCTGCTTTTTATACGAATTATGATACTTGGGTTGATGTAGCGTGTTATGGCGGTGAGACTTCTCCTAGAACAGAGGCAGGTGTGCTGAGTACTCTTCCAAATAACAAATATGGTTATATGGATGGAACCTCAATGGCTACTCCTCACGTTTCGGGTGTTGCATGTTTGGCTGTTGCAGAGCTCGGTGGTGATGGTTTTACAAGCGATATGTTGTTTAACTATATTACACTAACTACGCGAAACAATGACTCGAATTATGAAGCATTATATCAAGGAAGAATGGGCTCAGGTATTGTTGATGCTGTAAATGCAATGACAAAGAATGATGGAGTTCCTCCTTTGAAGATAGAGAGTGTAGTTGGTACTAATTTCGCAGATACATACTTTAGAATTATGTTTAATGCACCATCTAAAGAGGATGGTACAAAAGTTGAAGGTTATAAGGTAAATCTAAAGAATACAGCTACGCAAGAAGTTAGAACCATATCCTTTACTTCTGCGCGATATCCAGGGGAGCAAGAGTTGTTACTTGTCTCAGGATTAAAGCCAGAGACTAACTATGATGTTACAGTTGTCTCTTATGACATTTGGTTAACGGAGTCTCCAGCTTCTGAAACAATAAATGTAACTACGGCCAAGGATAAGGGTTCTATTGGAGCAACACAAACCTTATTCTTGCGTAATATTAATGTTGATGAGACTTCATCATTGTCATACAATATGACAATAAGAAATAGTGGTGAAGGAGCTCTATATTGGAGAGCTGATGCTTACTCTCGTGCATTTAGTCGAGGACAAGAGCTTTTCTCTCTTGATAATGCTCTGAATGGTCTAACTAAGATGTCTGTAAATCGTAATATTGATGCTGATACAGAAATAGCTGGAATCTATAGAAGTATGGGCTTCAAGAAGCTAATTACTTATAGACAAGGTTCTTACCCGACTCGTTATATTGGTGAGGTAAGAGAGAATGGAGTTACTGCTCCAGCTTCTGGTGCTGTTAGATTTGATGTTCCAGAGGATATGGAGGAAGGATTTACATTGACTCATTTTGATACTGGAGTGGATACAAGTTCAAAATGGCTTTATGATGATCAAGCAACTTCAGATAAAGATTATTACATTAGTTATGAGATATATCGTGGTGGAGATCTTCCGCGTGTAGAAAATCGTATCTATCACTCAACTTTTGTACGTAATTATGATGATCCTTTGAATATATACTTATTGCCTTATAAGCCTCATTTTGAGCCAGGTGAGAGTTTCTGGATTGTTGTGCATACTGAAGCTGGATTGCAGTATCCTTTAGGTGTGACAGAGGATGCTACAGAAGCGGGTCACTCTTTCTACTCATCTAACTTAGGTCAGACATGGGAGAATTTAGATAAAGTATTGCCTGGAACTAGCTCAACGTTTGTTCTTGGTGCAATCTCTCTGAATGATGTTAAGCAGAGCGAAATCAAATTGGAGCCTTCATCGGGGTATCTTAATAAAGGAGAGAGTATGACTTTGCTTGTGAGTATTGATGCTGAGAATTTGGCAGAAGGTACTGACTCTACTAATATTGTATTGTCTACTGATGGCTATTCTGTATCAGGACGTACATTGGTTACATCGGTGTTGAATGTATTTCGTAGTGATCTAAATACATATTTTGCCAAGGATTTGTATGATTACTCAACTGTCTCTTTAGGAGATAGCAAGGATATGAGAATATCATTCTTCAATAAGGGGCTTGCAAATATGCCTTTGGATTCAGTTGTTCTTAGTAATAATAGTGTATTCTCATTTACATCAACATCTCCTAAGGTCCTTTATTCGAATGACTCTGTAAATGTTGACGTTCGTTTCTCTCCAAATACTTTGGGAGCAGCTAATACTCAACTTAAGTTCTATGGAAGAAATCGTGTAGACTCAATCTTATTGATTGGAACATGTGTTGAAGCACCATCTGCAGAGATAGGTGAGAGGGTTGTAAATATTCCTATTAAGGGGAATGATAAGTTTACTTATGATCTCCAGATTAGTAATAAATCAAATTATTCACTTAATTACAACTTCCCTAAGTTTGTAGAAGTAGATAGACCATCTCCTAATTTTGATTTCTGGGATGATATGTCGGAGCCAATAGATAGTATATATGCTGATTCAACAGATCACTATACTGGCTATAGATGGGTTGATAATAATAGAGGAGAGAATTACCAAGGCTCTGCATTTATTGATATTTCAGCAACTGGTGTTGAATTAACTAATTTGGTTGATAATGTTCAGAAGAATACTAGAGTTAGACTTCCTTTTGCATTCCCATACTATGACCGTCAGGTAAGAGATATTTGGGTAGGGGTTAATGGTACTTTGGTTGTAGACTCAACAGATTTTTCAGCATTCAATGTTCCAACTCTTTTACCGGATTATTCTTACAAGGTTAATGGAAGACCAGAACCATACAAAGGTTTAATAGCACCATTATGGATGTCAGATGGTTCTGGAGGTAACTTCTCAAAGACAAGATACTTCTATCAGGTTATGGATGATTGTATTATCTTCCAATTCCAAGGAACAAAAGTTTATGTTATTGACTCGGATAAACCAGCTATATTCCAAGCAGCTTTGTATCCAAATGGTGAGATAGAGTTCCGTTATAAGCAGGTGTTTGATATACCTGGTGTAACTGCCAATACATTTATGGTTGGATGGTCTAGTCCTGACGGGCTAGATGGGAATACAATCTGGTATATGTTCCGCCAATTTGCAACTATTGCAAACAGTGGAGACTATTCTATTAAGATAATGCCTCCGGCACTTTCTCCATTTGAGAAAGTTGAATCTGTAAACTACAAGGGGATTATAAACCCGATGGGATCAAAGAGTATTCCAGTTACAATAGACCCATCATTGATTACTCCAGGTAATAGTAGCCATAGTTTGACTATAGAGACTAATGATCCTCTTAATAAGAGTGTTGATGTTTTGTTCAATTTTGATAAAGAGGATCTACCTAATATTCAATTTGAGCAAGATGCTATAGATTATGGAAAACTCCTTTATCCTTCAGCGATCGAGAAAGTTGTCAATATCTTTAATGCAGCTCAGAGTGATCAAACGGTTAAACTTTCCTTTGAGAAGGCGGGTAATGTATCTTTCGAGAATGGTGCTAAGGAGATGAGTATTACTGTCAAAGCAAACTCTACTTCTAAGTTCTCAATATTCCTAACTGGGGTAGTTGATAATAAGATTGTATCTTCTTCAGCTGATGGGTTGACTAAATTTGCAGAGATTGCTATCAGTTCATCATCTGCGGATTATGAAAATGTTAATCTTAGTATGATTGACAAAGAGTCACTTTCATATAACCTTGCAGCGGGAACAACTTCATCTCAAACTATTCGTGTTACAGCAGATGCTAAGAGTTACAAGTCGAATCTTTTCCTTCCAGGATTTATCTCAGCTGAAGAGGTTGGATCTAATGCAAAGACAAACTCTACTGCCACGAGAATCGATGGTAATGGTTATAGATGGTATAACTCTGCTAGTCCAGAAGCGCCTCAGTTTATATGGAATGATATAAGTAAGACAGGTACTAGGTTGATGTTGGAACCGCATTTGGATAACCCGGTTATCAATCTGCCATTTACATACAAATTGTACAATGTTGACAGTGACGTTATTTATGTGTCTCCATCAGGAAGAATATCTTACTTACCTCTTCCTTGGGATGTTTTTGATAGCTATATTACACCTCGTAGAATGCCTAACAGTGATCTTGAATATCCATTTGTTTCAGCTATGTGGGCACGCCAGTGGTATTCGAGTTCGAATTCTGAGGCAGGTGTATATTATGATGTAAATGACGAGAGATGTATTATTCAGTTTCATATGTTCCAATATGACTGGGTAATAACTAGGGGTTATACCTCTTATCAGATTATTGTTTATAAGGATGGCACTATTCAGTTTGTCTATCTAGATCTTGAGAAGTGTGATCTTAAGGATCATATTACTATTGGAGTTCAAGGTGAGGGAGGTTCATCGACAAGAGGTTATACTTATTCGTTGTCATCATCTACACCAATAAAGAGCAAAACAACAATTACCGCTAAACCAATGTCTGGTCCTTACTCTATTGAGGCAGGTAAGTCGGTTGATCTTAAGCTTACAGCTAATAGCTACGGTTTTAAAGCTGGTGATTATGTTGACAGTGTGATGTTTGTAAGTGAGAATAATCAGTTGGTGACAAAGCTACCGGTTACACTTTCTGTAAGCTCCAATGCTAAACTTCAGCTTAAAGAAACTGAGGTTGATTTTGGAGATATTATTGTAGGTGAAGAGGTAGAGCCAAGTATATTTACTTTGATGAACTCGGGTAATAAAGACTTGACTATTTCTTCAATCAATTATACTAATGGTGGAGAAAACTATATTAGTATTAAGACTCAAGAGCTTATTCTAGATGATAATACCGGTGAGTTTGAGGAGGCTTTTGTTGATGTAGAGATGCCAATTACTATTCCTGTTTATGGATCAGAGGTCTATTATCTATTCTTTACACCAGAGGATGAGAATAAGATTTACGACATAGATATGGAGTTTAGTACGTCAAATGGGGATGATAGAGAGACCCTTAAAGTTAAGGCTCACTCATTCAAACCAGCTAAACTAGAGGTGTTGTCGGCGTCAGGTGATTCTCAAATGACGGTGGATCTATTTAACACAACTGGTTCTATCTACGATAAGCTTAAGGTTGAGTATAAAGAGGGAGAAGGAAAGGTTGATTTTAATTTGGGTTACGAGGTAGTAAACTCTACTCTTGAGCAGAACTCAAAAATGAGATTTACCTCTCCTAAATTGGATAATGGAATAACTTCTCAGCCAGTTTATATTCAAAGAAAGGCAATAGAGCAGAGTGTTGCTCAATCAGTTGCATCTATGCCTATTTCTTCTGATGCTATGGCTCCATACAGAAATGTATCTGTAATTGGTGACATCTCTCCTGAGGCTATGATTGGTGCTGGTAGTTTAGGTCTTCATTATGGCCTATCTGCATTCGTTAAAATGAATACAGGGGATACAGGTTTCCTAATGTCACATTTGAAGATGTGGACAAATACTCTGGGTAGAGATACTGGATATGTAGAGATACGTATTTATCAAGATTGTCCAATGCCATCGAGAGAGTATCTAATTTATGAGAAGTCTCATCGCTACAAAATGAATGTTTCTTTGGTTGGAGAGTTGACTCTTCCTCTAGAGCATGATATTGCATTTGCTCCTAATCAGGAGTTCTGGGTTGAGGTTTACTTTGGTATCAAATTAGATACGCCTATTGCTGTTGCAACTAGACCAGAGGAGATGACAGAGATTCGTAACTACTACAGACTATTCAATGCTAAGACTGGTGAATGGCAGCCTTATCAAGAGTATACAAACACGTTATTTGCGATTTGGGCAGTACAAGAATCTTATTCAGATCTGACAAAATGGTTTACAGTTCCAAGTGACCAAATGGAAATTGGGCCTAATCAAACTATTGAGAGTGATGTTAGGATGAATCGTCTTCATATTCCAATGGGTGGTTCTAAACTTAAAGTAAAAGCTAATACAAAGCAGTTGTCAGAAGTTAAGCCATTAAGCCTAGAAGTGACTAAATACAAAGAGCCAGAATGGACAGATCTTCCTAGCAAACCACTGGTGATTCGCGAAGGTTCTGAAGTTTCATTCTTTGTCAAAGCAGTAGATGATGAGGGGCTTCCAATTGAATATAGCTTGAAGTCGCCTGTTGATGGAGTTACTCTTACTCCTAAGGATGGAGGCGTAATGGTTAACTATAAGGCTCCTTATACAGCTGGATATGTAGCAAACCTTAATATCGAGGCGCGTACAACAAAGGGTATATCGATTCGTCGTGTCTCCATTGGTAATGTGAATGTTAACAGAGCACCTGTGGCAGGAGATATCAAGCCGATCAATATAAGTTTGGACCCAATGAATACATCAGTAGTATTCTCTCCTTACTTCTTCTTTGTTGATCCTGATGGAGATTACCTTCAGTATTCAGGTTCTGTAAATAGTTACAATCTTGCATTGAACTTGAGCCAGAATGGATTTGTTTTCACCCCTCTTTCTGAAGGGCAAGCAGATGTTGTACTAACAGCCTATGATGGAGAGTTCACTGTAAGCAATAAATTTGTGGTCAATGTTATAACTCCATTGGTTTATGCTCCAATACAATCATCTCCAATAGGAAATAGAAGTGTAAATACAGGTGAGAGCTTCTCAGTTGATTTAAGTAATCACTTCTATGATCTAGGAGGTTATGATTTGACCTACGAAGCATGGTCTACGGATGAGAATATTGGTATAGCTTCAGTTAGTGGATCTACTGTTACAGTACTTACAAAGAATCCAGGTATTGCAGCTGTTGGTATAAAAGTTCGCAATAGTGAGGGAGGAGAGACAACATCTTCATTTGCTTATAGAGCGGTTGGTGAGGTTTCAAAAGAGGAGTCTAATAGTATCAAATCATCGTTGTCTATTGCTCCAAATCCATCTAGAGGATTGAGTGTGATCTCATTTAATGCCGAGACACTTGAGTCTGGTGAGTACTTCTATGATGTTAGAGACCTAGCAGGTAAGCGTATTCGTACGGAGAGACTTGATTTTATATCTGAAGGTGATTACGTTGCTTCTCTTAATGTAGCGGGCATTCAATCAGGTGTTTATATAGTTTCTATCTATAAGGATGGTATTCTTATTACAACTGAGAGATTGGTTGTTGTTGAATAAATTGAGATAACATTATATTTATATGCAAGCGGAGGGAGAATTTAGACTAATTCTCTCTCCGCTTATTTTTATTTATCAATTTTACAATAAATATTGAAACGAATGTTTATATTTGCCGAATAGGCATTCTGCCCTTTTGTATCAAAATTCAATCTATTTATTAATTTAAAACACGGTATCAGATGAAGAAATTTTCACTATTACTTCTTTGGACTTTATTATCATTCTCCTCTTATGCTTTTGAGATGGATGGTAATGGAGACACACCAACGCCAACGTTGACTATTGAGCTTACGGATGAATTGAGACTTGGAAAAGCATTGGAGGATTTGGGTTATCTACGCGAGGACCCTTGGTCAAGTTATTATGCGCCTATTCATGAACTTATTATTAAAGGACAGGTTTATGCAGTCGACTTTCCAGAGATGAATAAGATTATGGAGTTGCAAACTCTTAATCTATCTCAGGCAACGATAGAAGATAACAGCGTTCCTGCCCAATCTTTCGGATTTGATGACCCTAACTTGTTCCCTTTTGGTAATGGTTCAATAACCACAGTGACCCTACCAACAACTATAACTAAGATCGAGAATGAGGCTTTTATAGCTTGCGGGAGCCTATCTAGCGTTAACTTTAACGAATTGACATCTCTAAGAGAGATAGGGAATAGTGCCTTTAGAGAGTGTGGCTCTCTAGTTGAGGTAAACTTGCCTGCTACAACAGTTATTATTGGAACTAATGCTTTTCAGAATTGTTCGTCGTTAAGTGCAATTAATATTGCATCAAATAACCCAAAGTACGTATCTGAAGATGGAGTGCTATACGATCGTTCTCCAAGAGTGCTAACACTCTATCCAATAGGAAAGTCAGCAGAGAATGTTGTTGTTTCCGAAGGTACTGTGGCTATTGCAGATTATGTGTTTTCAAATAGATATGATCTTCAGAGCATAACTCTTCCAAATAGTCTTAAGACTATAGGTGTGGCTGCTTTTAGTGGATGTGGTAGTTTGTCTAATATTCAATTGGGAAATTCATTGGAGACTATCGGGCGTCAAGCTTTTTCAAATACAAGTATAGAGAGTATTCAGTTCCCTTCAACATTAAAAACTATCGAGACAGCTTCATTTGCAGGTTGCCGTATGTTGAAATCAGTTGTTCTTCCAAGCTCATTATTGACACTAGAGAGTTCAATGTTTAGTGGATGTTCATCACTTGAGAGTGTAGACTTTTCTGCTGTTTCTAGTTTGACGGAGTTGGGCTATCACCAGTTTAAGAATTGTTCTATGTTGAAGACAATAGATCTTTCGAGTCTAACTAAATTGAATATGTTAGGAGAGGGTTGTTTTGCTGGTTGCTCTTCTTTGGAGTCTGTTATTACTCCTAGTTCGATTGTTGCTATTGATTATGGTGCGTTTGAAGATTGTACTTCTTTGAAATCTTTTGATTTTAAGAATATTCAGTCTATAGGTACTAACGCATTTGTAAACTGTTCTTCATTACAATCAATCCACGTACCAGAATCATTGAACTCTATCGGGGAATCCGTTTTTGCTGGCTGTACAGCTGTAGAGTCAATAACTGTAGATAATAATAACTGGGATTTTGAAGTTGAAGATGGGATATTGTACTACAAAGCAAATGATGGACGTCATATTGTTTTCGTACCAATGAATAACCCAACGGAGAATATTGTATTGGCTCAAGAGGTAACAGAGATTCCGAACTATGCTTTTGCTGGCAATCAGAATATAAAAAGAATCACTTTTACGGGGACATCCATGGTTCGTATTGGGGATTTTGCATTTACAGGATGTTCTAATCTTGAGTCTGTTGACTATTCACATACTTTGTCTAACCTAGAGTATATTGGAGAGTCTGCTTTTGAGGATTGTACACAGTTGAAATCATTCAATCTAACAGGTGCTAAATCACTAGTAGATTTAAGAGGGTTAGCATTCAGAAACTGCGAGTCGTTGGAGTCATTGGATTTCAGTGATACAAATGTTAAGATGTATGCATATAATGTATTTGCCGGTTGTTCAAATCTAAGTGAGCTTAAACTTAATAATACTTATGAGAATTTGGCAAATGAAATTGTTTCAGGTTGTTATAATCTAAAAGAAATTCTTTTATCTGGTGCAATCGGCTACACTTGGACTGTAAACACTGAAGCATTCGCTAATTCAGGAATAGAAAATATTGTTATAGGTGAAGGCTCTAAGGTATTCCAAGGTGGTGGTGAATTTGTCTTGATTAATAACTCGAAAAAGTTATTCATGGTTGCGCCTGCCGTGACAGGTAAATTTGAGATACCTGAAGGAGTTACAGATTGTGAATGGGGAGCATTTGCTTCAAATCCAGCAATTGAGATCATACATCTACCTTCAACATATACTGGAGGTCATGATGCTTTTTCTTCTTTGAGCAAACTATCGGCATACGAAGTAGCAACAGCTAATGCCAATTATATAGCCTCTAATGGATTGCTTTTAAATTCAACAGGTGATAAATTGTTGTCTTTGCCATCAATGTTAGGGGTTGAATTCTCTTTGCCTAGCGGTATAAAATCAATCGGAAATAAATCGATTTCTCAAAATCCAATTCTTGAGAAACTAATTTTAGGTGAAGATGTTGAAAGCTTGGACTATTATGCAATTCATAGTGCAGCAGAGCTAACTAGTATTACTTTGGGTGAGAACTTCAAATCATTCTCTGATATGTGTATCATGGAATGCAAGAAGCTTAAGGAAATAACTATCCTAAGTAAGGTGGTTCCTCAAGTTTACAACTACACTTTTGGATGGTACATGGGAGCTGGAATCACTTTTTATGTACCTGAAGATATGGTAGATCTTTACAAAGCAGATGCTGCATGGGATGTTTACAACGTGCAGCCTATAGGTGCAACTTCAAATCCTGAAGTTAGCTCAGATCAATTTAAGGTATATGTTGACAATGGTGTTGTTGTTGTTGAGACTCTTATAGAGGGGGCTTGTATGACCATCTATGATGTTAATGGTAAGGTTGTGGATAGCGTTAAATTGATTTCAGGACGCACTGAATTGAATACTACTTTAAGAGATGGATCTTTCATTCTTGCCGCAATAACTATAAATGGTGAGAGCGTATTTGTTAGAAAACTTATGTTGTAAAATATGCTATTTTGTATCTTGATGATTGATTAGTCTTAAGTTTATTATATCATCAAAGTTAAAGAGGTCATGCATTTTGTGTGACCTCTTTCTTTATTAGGATAACTCGAATTTGGCAACAGATCTCCCAAACTACTTTGTTTCTACATATTTCTAGAATTTCATCATTGATAAAATTAATCGAACCATATCAATAATGTATTGATTCCTCTCTTTTATAATCCTTTAACTTTATAGGGATGAAATATTGTTGTAACAAAGAAATATTTATGTAGATTTGCGATACTATTCTACTCTACCTATTCAAGAGGAGAATAGAGTATTTTTGAAACAATGTAATTCATTAAATCGATTATATATGATCAACGCTATTAGGGAGCGTATTAGTCGCCTTCGTAAATATCTAACTTTACATAACTTAGATGCGTTTATTGTGCCAAGTTCAGATGCCCATATAAGTGAATATACAGCTACTCATTGGAAATCTAGAACTTGGATCTCTGGTTTTACTGGTTCGGCAGGCTCAGCTGTAATAACACTTAATCGAGCTGGTTTATGGACTGATTCTCGTTATTTTATTCAAGCTGAGAATGAGCTTCAAGAGACCTCTGTAGAGTTGTTTAGAGTTGGTTTGCCAGAGACTCCAGATATGCTTGAGTTTTTATCTTCAGAACTTCCTGAGGGTTCTGTTGTTGGTATTGATGGTAGCGTGTTTACAGTGAGTGATGTCCGTAGAATAAGAGCTATACTA
The DNA here is from genome assembly GCA_051652645.1 of Bacteroidales bacterium. GTDB lineage: Bacteria > Bacteroidota > Bacteroidia > Bacteroidales > UBA7332 > UBA7332. The sequence continues at coordinate 11,357 of JBOFUP010000059.1, read as the reverse complement.
TCAAAAAAAGGGATTAGTCTAGTTACCGAACTTGATCCATTTAAGGAGATATGGATTGATAGGCCAGCACTACCTAACGATCCTATTTTTGAGCTTCCAGATATATTTTCAGGAGAGACTTCTTCAGAGAAGATCTCAAAGATTCTTTCTATACTAAATAAAGAGGGAGCTAACTGTACAATATTGACAGCATTAGATGAGATAGCTTGGACTTTCAATATTCGTGGTACTGACGTTGAGTGTAATCCTGTAGCTGTGTCATATGCTTTCATTTCTCAAGAAGAGAGCATCTTGTTTATTGAACTTGATAAGTTGACAGAAGAGTTGAGAGAGACCCTTCATGCTCAAAATATCAGTTTTGCCGATTATCATAAGTTTAGCAGCTACTTGTCTAAATTAGAAAGTAAATCGGTACTTCATGTAGATCCAAACAAAGCTAATTTCACTATCTTTGAGTCTATCTCTTCAGATTGTAAGATAGTCGAGTCGACTTCGCCAGTTACTCTTCTAAAGAGCAAGAAGAACGAAGTTGAGATTAATGGATTTAGAAATGCTTTAGTAAAAGATGGTGTTGCGCTAACGAAGTTCTTTATCTGGTTAGATAATAATATAGATAGCGGTTCGCTTACTGAATATAGTATTGGAAAAAAATTATTGGAGTTCAGGGAGGAACAGGAGTTGTTCTTCGGTGAGAGCTTCTCGACCATAGCTGGATTTGAGGCTAATGGTGCCATCGTGCACTATTCTGCTAGTGAGAGTAACTCGAAGACTATCTCTAGAAGTAGTTTCCTTCTTCTTGATTCGGGTGGGCAATACTTTGATGGGACCACTGACATTACTCGTACAGTATCATTAGGAGAGCTTACCGAACAGCAGAAAATTGATTATACTCTAGTTCTAAAAGGACACATAAATATTGCTACGTGTAGATTCCCAGAGGGGACAAGAGGTTCACAAATTGATATCCTTGCTCGTAAAGCTATGTGGGATAGAGGTATGAATTATGGTCATGGAACAGGTCATGGTATTGGCCATTTCCTTAATGTTCATGAAGGGCCTCAGAGTATTCGTATGGATGAGAATCCAACAAAACTTATACCTGGTATGGTTTTGTCAAATGAGCCAGGTCTTTACAGAGCAGGTGAGTATGGAATTCGTATTGAGAACTTGATCTTAGTAAAAGAGCGTCATACAACATCATTCGGGCGATTCTTTGAATTTGAGACACTGACTCTTTTCCCTATAGATACTGAAGCTATTGATCTTTCATTGCTAACACAAGACGAGATTGATTGGCTAAATGATTATCATAAGACAGTTTTCCATAAGCTTTTGCCTCATCTTGATTCTAATGAAGTTGCATGGCTTAAGGAGAAGACTCAACAAGTTAAGGCTTAAATAAAACAATATAATGAGCTACAAGCTACAACTGACTTTCACAAAGTTCTAGATTGGTAGCTTGTAGCTCATTTGTCAATTAATTATATTTTTATGGCAATAATTAGATCCGTTAGAGGTTTTACTCCCCAATTCGGAGAGAATTGCTTTTTGGCTGAAAATGCAGCTATTATAGGTGATGTGATAATGGGGCAAGATTGCTCTATATGGTACTCCACTGTGCTTAGAGGGGATGTCAATTCAATAAGAATAGGCAATAGGGTTAACATACAAGATGGAACAGTGCTACATACATTATATCAGAAGTCTACAATAGAGATAGAAGATAGTGTATCTATTGGTCATAATGTTACTATTCATGGCGCAAAAATAAAGAGAGGTGCACTCATTGGTATGGGATCTGTCGTATTAGATAATGCTGTAATTGGTGAAGGTGCAATTGTTGCAGCAGGATCCGTTGTTACATCAGGTACAGTTGTCGAACCTGGAGCTATATATGCAGGTATTCCAGCTAAATTTATTAAACTTGTAGATCCAGAACAGTCTAAGGAGATGAATGAGAAGATCGCAAATAATTACTTGATGTATGCTTCGTGGTATAAAGAGTAGTCCCTCTAAAACTTTAGTAATACTACTATTTATACAGTGGGTTATTAACCTATGGCAATCGGCAAGTAGTGAGCTTCACTTCGATGAAGCATACTATTGGGCATTCTCTAGGATACTAGATCTAGGCTATTTCGATCATCCACCGATGATAGCCTTATTGATTCGCTTAGGCTCTAATTTTAACGAATGGGAGCTAGGTGTTCGTCTATTTGTAAGTATACTACAACCCATCTCTTTCTGGATATTTTGGCAGACTATTAGAAGGCCTGATTATACAACGAGGCAGGCAGTAATATACTTCCTTATTGTGTCTGCTCTTCCGTTGCTACAGATGGTTGGGTTTATAGCAACTCCAGACGCACCATTACTATTTTTCACTACCATATTTTTAGCTTCATTAAAGAGGTTTTTAAGTAGTAACTCTCTTTTTTCGACTTTTGCCGTAGGGCTTTCCATGGCACTGCTAGCGTATACTAAGTATCACGGTGCTCTTATTGTACTTTTAGCATTGGCGGCTAATCCGTCATTGTTAAGGAAATCACAAGCATGGTTAGCTGCAGCAATAGCAGGGCTACTAATATTGCCTCACTTATCTTGGCAGCTCGATAATGATTTCGTATCCTTTAAGTATCACCTATCAGACAGGAATAGGAGTTTTAAGCCTAGCTATCTATTTGAGTATATTGCCAATGTTTTTGCATGTCTTAATCCCTTTTTGGTGCCTCTGCTATTTTTAAAGAGAGAGAAGAGCGACAGAGAAACCGCTATTGACAGAACAATCACATGGATTGGAATTGGCTTCTTGATTTTCTTTGCTTTTTCATCTTTTAGAGGGCATGTTCAACCACAGTGGATACTTCCTGCTTGTTTGTGGGTCATAAACTCAATTTTGCAGCTAAGTGTTAAGTCTCAACGTATCAGTAGATATATAGTTAGAGTAACCCTATTTTCTGTTTTTCTAATTATTATAGTTAGATTTGCACTCGCTTACTCACCTTTCGGTATTATTGTCCCAGGTTTTGGACATAAAGCAGATATGGCAATTATAGATTCTCTAGCAAATGGCCAACCAGTTGTTGTTAATAGTTCATATTCAAGAGCTGCATTGTATAGCTTTTACCAAAAGAAGCAGGCCAATAGCCAGCAATCTATTACTCATAGGAGTTCGCAATATCAGATATGGAATATTGATAGAGATTGGTACGGCAAAAGTGTTTTGATAGAGACAAATAATTCAGATTGCTCAATTGTTCTTCCTAGTGGAAGAAGATTTAATTATGCAATAACGGACTTCTATGTCCCGACTCATAAGATATCTGTCAAGTGGTCAAATTATCTCAAAGAGATTGAGTCAACTAATATCTCAGTATGGAAGCTTAGGATACATAATCCATATAAATTTCCACTTCAGCTGCATGATATTGGAGAGTCAAGAGTTCAACTAAAGATGGTTGTGATGAGAGAAAGGGAGGTGATACTAGAGCAGGTGATGAGTAGTAGTGTTGTAGATATTCAACCAAATAAGAGTGTCTCAGCTGAGTTCGAAGTGGGTCCATTTACTATTCCTAAAGGAGAGTATAGAGTAGGATTCGTTATCGAATCATACCCTATGTGCTTTTGGTGGGCTAATTCCGAAGAGTATATAGTAACAATTATTTAATAAAAGAGTAGCCTATTCTTGTAATAGGCTACTCTAATTTCTTAACTATGATATATCAATTTATCAAATTTGCATTTGTCGGGGCAAGTGGAGTTATTGTTGATTTTATATCAACTTGGATTTCACGTGAGAGGATAAAGTTAAACTCATATATAGCGAACTCGATAGGTTTTTGTTTAGCAGCCACAAGCAACTATGCTCTAAATAGATTTTGGACTTTTGCTAGTGATAATCCAGACATTCAAGGGGAGTATATGAAATTTATGATAATATCTTCTCTCGGACTTGCAATGAATAATAGTGTTATATATGCGCTATCAAAACCATGGGCAGATAGAATTTTCCCATCAAACAACTTAAGATTCTATTTATCCAAACTCTTTGCTACTGGAGTTCTTACACTGTGGAACTTCTTTATGAACTATTTTTTTACTTTCGCAAAGTAAACATATAAACCTATGATACACATAAGAGAGACAGATTCTACAAATAAAGAGTTAGAAAAACTATTGTCAGAGACTAGATTAGAGGAAGGTAGTGTTGTTTGGTGTGATATTCAGACCAAAGGCAGAGGTCAGAAGGGTAATAGTTGGGAGTCAGAGCCTTATAAGAATCTAACATTTAGTTTCGTCTTATATCCTGAATTCTTGCAATTGAGAGAGCATTTTCTTCTTTCTCAGTTGATAGCAGTCTCTATTGTAGAAGAGTTGGAGCAGTATTCACAGGGGTTTTCCGTTAAGTGGCCTAATGATATATATTGGAAAGAGAAGAAGATTGCAGGTATATTAATAGAGAATGATCTTATTGACTCTACTATTCAATCTTCAATTATTGGAGTTGGATTGAATCTAAATCAAAAAGAATTCTTAAGTGATGCTCCAAATCCAATCTCTCTAACTCTAATTACAGGCAATCAATACGATAGACTTGAATTTCTGAAGTCTCTTATGTCTAGAATATATCGCCATTATCTCACTCTAATAAGTGAGGGTGGGTCAGATATATCAGCTATTTACATGAGTAAACTCTACAGAGGAAAAGGATTTCATAGATATAGGGATATGAAAGGAGTAGAATTTAATGCGGAGATTATTGATGTCTTCCCTTCAGGTCATATTTCACTCCGAGAGAGTGATGGTCGAGAGAGGAGTTTTCTTTTTAAAGAAGTAGAGTTTATTATTAGTGATATGCCTTAAGTTTAATGAGAGCTTTTTGATTCTTTACTCTCAAAGTGTTTATCATTCGAAGTTTATCTCTAAGATACGATGAGCTTTGTATATTATTAGCCCTTTCAAGGTACTCTTCAGCAGGATATAAGTAGTTATTCAAGAGTATGTCTAACTGTGTCTCATACTCCAACGTATTTATTCTTTTTTGATTACTCTCACTATATTTGCTATTCAATAATACTAGTTTTTTTTCTCCCTCTAGTAGGTAAATATTTCCTAAAAGGATATTTGCATCTAGGTCATTTGCAGATGTTGCTATAACTCTTTTAGCTAACTCAATAGCAGCTATGCTATTACCCTTAAAATACTCGAAATTTGCCATAACTTTTAGTAGGCTATTGTCCAATGGATTCTCTCGTAAAAGATCATTAAGAACCCTACTAACATCATCGTATCTGCTCTCCTTCATATATAGAGAAACTACGAATTTCTTCATCTGTTCAGAGAAGCTAAAATCTCTCTCACTAATAAAAAAGAGAGTACTCTCGAGAAGAGAGTCCATCTTTGCAAATCTCAGAGCCTCATATATACATTTAGATAGTTCAAAACTATATTGGGTGTCATCCTGAAATTTCCTGATAAAGAAGAATAGTAATGAGCTCTCTTTTAATTGTGCAGCAGCAATAATAGCTCTAGCATATTGGTCTGTAGAGCTAAGAGGATTACCCATCTTAAGAATACTTGCATACCCATATGCCGCAACAGACCAATTGCGTTCCATAAATCTTCTATATGATATAGCCTCAGATGTTATTTCTGAAGCAGTAACAAAATGTGCTGCAAAAAGCAATACAATAGCAGCAATATATCTTTTTATCCCTCGCATACCAATCCTATTTAGTAGGTGATAACACTGCAGGTGTGATTTTGTTTATTCAAGTATCTTAAACTTTGAATAGATTCCTAGAACTACCTCCTCTTTTTTATTATATCAACATCTCTATTTATCTATTTTTTCTTATCTTCATCCCCTATATTAAAACAAACACTATAAACTATTAATCAAATTTTATGAGTCACGACAAGAAAGAGGTAAATGGATTACCTGAAAACGCTTTTCGCGAGCTTAATCCAGGAGAGAAGTATACTCCAATATTAGATCCAAATAAGCCTACAGGCGAGGTTACTATGTGGTCTGTTACGTGGGGAATAATAATGGCAGTGCTATTTTCTGCTGCTGCTGCTTATCTTGGATTAAAGGTAGGGCAGGTATTTGAGGCGGCTATTCCAATTGCGATAATAGCTGTTGGGCTTTCAGGAGCAGCTAAAAGAAAGAATGCGCTAGCAGAGAATGTTATTATTCAATCAATCGGTGCCTGTTCAGGTGTTATTGTGGCAGGATCAATATTCACTTTGCCTGCTCTTTATATTCTGCAGGCTAAGTATCCTGAATTGACAGTTAACTTCATGGAGGTTTTCATCAGTTCTCTTCTTGGTGGTGTATTAGGAATACTATTTCTTATTCCATTTCGTAAGTATTTTGTATCTGATATGCACGGTAAATATCCATTCCCTGAGGCAACAGCCACTACTCAAGTATTGATGTCAGGGAATAAGGGAGGCAGCCAAGCAAAACCTCTAATTATAGCAGGTCTGATAGGTGGTCTTTACGATTTCATTGTTGCTACATTTGGGGCATGGAGTGAAGAACTTAGTTCTAGAGCTCTACCTTTTGGTGAGTTGGTAGCAGACAAGGCGAAGGCTGTATTTAAAATCAATACAGGAGCAGCTGTTCTGGGTCTTGGTTATATAATTGGTCTAAAATATGCGATCATCATCGCTGCTGGGTCTATTTTCGTTTGGTTCATTATTATTCCAGCATTGGGTCTGTTCTTTGGAGATACGGTCTTGGCGCTCGGCAATGCAGGCATTACTGAAACTGTAGCATCGATGTCTCCAGAGAGATTATTTACCACATATGCTCGACATATTGGTATTGGAGGTATCGCAATGGCTGGGGTGATTGGTATCATTCGTTCATGGGGGATAATCAAAGGTGCTGCAGGTCTAGCTGCAAAAGAGCTATCAGGAAAGAGTGCTGCGGCACTAGAGGGAGCTGTTCGCACACAGAAAGATCTATCAATGAAGGTTATTGCTATTGGTAGCTTTATTACACTTGCTCTTATTCTTCTTTTCTTCTGGTTTGGTGTAATTCATAATCTTCCTCAAGCTATTGTTGCATTTATTGTTGTTGCCGTTATTGCATTTCTATTTACAACAGTAGCAGCCAACGCTATTGCTATTGTTGGTTCAAACCCTGTTTCAGGAATGACGCTTATGACGCTAATTCTAGCTTCTGTTATTCTTGTTGCTATTGGACTCAAAGGAACTGCAGGTATGCTAGCTGCTCTTCTTATCGGAGGAGTTGTTTGTACTGCTCTTTCGATGGCCGGAGGATTTATTACAGACCTTAAGATTGGCTATTGGATAGGTACAACACCTGCTAATCAGCAGACGTGGAAGTTCTTGGGAACTCTTGTATCTGCAGCTACAGTTGGAGGTGTAATCTTGATTCTAAACAAAACATATGGTTTTACTAGCGGAGAACTAGCTGCACCACAAGCAAATGCTATGGCTGCAGTTATTGAACCACTTATGTCTGGTCAAGGAGCACCATGGGCGCTATATGCTATTGGTGCTGTATTGGCAGTTGTTTTGACGCTATTCAATGTGCCAGCCCTACCATTTGCTCTAGGTATGTTTATTCCGCTTGCACTTAATACACCACTTGTTGTTGGTGGATTAATTTCGTGGTATGTAGGAAGTAGATCAAAAGATAAGGATTTGAATACTGCTCGCGTTGAGCTTGGTACACTACTCTCATCTGGTTTTATTGCTGGTGGAGCTCTTCTTGGAGTAGTTAGTGCTATATTGAGATTTGTTGGTTTTGAACTTTCACTTTCAAATGAGTGGATTGATTCTATTGCAGCTCAAGGCTTAGGTCTTGTGATGTACATCGGACTAATTATCTATCTTATCGTAGCTAGCCTTAGGGCAAAGAAATGATAGTATAGAATAAGATACATATAACATAAGATAAAAAACGTTGCTACTCTCATAATCTGTGAGATGGCAACGTTTTTTTATTATCTTGCAGCACTATAAGTAGAAAATAGAGCTATAATATTAAACCAACTATTTCATTGTTTGTTCTAATATTAGATGGTAAGGAGCTAGAAACACCCTGCTCACTGAAGTCATGCCATGGGACTAACTTTAACTATAACTGCTCTGCTTTTCTTCCTACTCAAAGAGGATGTTTATGCTCCTACAATAAGAAAAGATCTTCTTTTTGATAAGTACACATTAGAGGATAGTTACATAATCAATAAAGTAACTAGATCAATTAATTGGAGCAAGGTAGACTCACTGCTCGAGTTGAAAGATAAATTCGAGAAGCGAAATTTTGTTTTTGGAACTCTCACTAACTATAAAAATAGGAACGGAATAGCTCCTATAGTATCAGATGCAAAAACAGACAAATACAATAATCTTCGTGATAAATACGGTATGGCCAGGTATCAATCAATACCTCTCTATAACCAAGATGATTTGACCATACCTTATCGCTATGCTAGAGATGGCTCTTTAGTCGCTATTTTAAGCTCTGATACTGCTCAGTTTGTTCATGTAGTATTACCTTCTATGGATGATGTTTGGGTTGTGCCAAGGAAATATTTAACCAAAATAGGACCAGTTACATTCAATAAGGTAATATTAATTGATAGAGCACAACAGCATATATTAACTCTCGAAAAAGGATTCGGAGAGTGGTTAGTGCGGAGCCAAAATCCTGCAACGACAGGGGTTGATAAACCTCCTTATAAATCACCAACACCTCTTGGGGTTTTTGTTATTCAATCTAAAGTTCTTAAGATGTTATACCATAGAGATGGGACATCACAGATAGAGGGCTTTTCTCCATATGCTTGCCGTTTTACTGGAGGGGCATACATACATGGTGTGCCAGTAAACAATCCAAATGGCCAAATTGTAGAATATAGCCCAACACTTGGAACAACCCCACGATCGCATATGTGCGTTCGTAACGCCACCTCTCATGCTCAATTCATTTATGATTGGGTAGATACGCATCAAGCACTAGTGTTTGTTTATGAATAGATAATCACTTAATATTAACAGAAAGCTACAACAACTAGCTTTGACCTAAACCGTTTTATATGCTAAAGAAAATTGTTTTTTTTATCACAACATCAGTAATAATATTAATCCTTTTAAATTCATTCAAAGCAAATGCAAATTCAATTATAGGCTTTGAATCAGTAACAATAGAAGCAGAAAGCAAAAAAGATGCTGACTCTTTAATTCAAGATATTGATTCGCTCGAAAGGAGCAGTTGGACTATATATAAAGAGCTAAAGATGGATAGTATCATAGACTTTCAGACCTTTGACAATGCAGTTAGAGGATATAAGACAATAGGGTCAAAAAAGAGAGAGCTATTAACTATTATAGATTTTAGAAAACCATCGACACAAGAGAGACTATATGTGTTAGATATGAATAAACCAAAGGTGCTTTTTGTATCTCACGTCTCACATGGTCGAAACAGTGGTGCAAATTATGCCACTTCGTTCTCAAATAAGCCTGGGTCGTATCAGAGTTCTCTAGGGTTTTATCAAACAGAGAACACCTACCAAGGTAGAAACGGCTATTCTCTTGTTCTCAATGGTCTTGAGAAAGGGATAAATGACAGAGCAAAAGAGAGAGCGATAGTTATTCATGGTGCCCCATATTCTGATCCGTCAGTGATAAACTCTTTGGGAAGATTAGGGCGTAGCCAAGGTTGTCCAGCGCTTCCAAAGGCGGTTAGCAAAAAGATTATTGATGCCATAAAAGGAGGATCAATTCTTTATATTCACGCTGATAATAACAACTATCTTTCGGCTAGTCATATACTTTCCAATGTAGGGAATATGCGAGGTTGAATAGTTTAATAGTATATAGATTATGGTAGTCTCGGATGCTCTAATTTAGAGCCCGAGACTACTTTTTTATAGCTGTTTGGTAATGTTCATGTTAATCTGTAATCTGTAACTTTGAACTGTCAAAAAATGGCAAAGTAAAAGCAACATTTTAGTGCATAAAAAAAGCTCTCATCCTTGATCTTCGCTATAAGAAGAATAAGATGGTACACAACGACTTAATCGGCGATAATAATTACATTTCTCTTCAATATATAGTAGCTTAATTTTATGCTATGAAATTATGCCATACATCAATCTTAATGCTTATATTTGTTCTGTCTTATTGTAGGACTACCAAACTCATGACGGTTGCAACAGCTAATTTAGCGTTATAATTAAGTTAAACTCATTCATTAACATGGTCAAAAACATCGTTAATTACTCTCAATTTGACTTAAAATCAATAATCAAACCTTTGATTTATAGCGCATTGCAACACCACGGGTCAGAGACCTACTTCCACTACAACAAGGATTAAGACACGGTAAAACCCTTGCCCAAGGCCTCAACCCCGAACTTGTCAGAGACCTACTTCCACTACAACAAGGATTAAGACCCATTTGATCTTATTTTTAAATGAAGCAAATTGGCTTAAGTCAGAGACCTACTTCCACTACAACAAGGATTAAGACAACTTACCATCTCCCTCAGAGATAGCTTTATAAGGGTCAGAGACCTACTTCCACTACAACAAGGATTAAGACCTTCCGCACCGCCTTCTCCCTTGTTATGCAACAAGGTCAGAGACCTACTTCCACTACAACAAGGATTAAGACGTCCCCAGTAATCCTTGTCGAGCTCTTCTACCGGTCAGAGACCTACTTCCACTACAACAAGGATTAAGACTACTATTCTATGGTGTATTCAATCATCTGGACTACTGTCAGAGACCTACTTCCACTACAACAAGGATTAAGACAGAATTTGAAAAATCCTTCATTTTATTTTATTTAGAGTCAGAGACCTACTTCCCCACTACAAATTTATGGTTTAGCCCTGCCCCCCCCTCATGCTCCTTTATGAGAAATACTCCTCTATCTGAAACATTGGTCATAGTCAAAAAAATAGATTTAGGGGGTTAATCACTTGATACTCTCACAAGATTAAGATTCACTTTTATAGTCTTACCCCCAAGAGCAGGTAAGCCCAAAATAGGATACGCTCTCTATTGACCATAGAGTAGTTGTACCACTCATATCCCATCTTCTCCAGTCTGCCAGTCTGCACTGCTTGAGCAAAGCTTTGAGCACGAGCTAACATCAGGCCTCGGATGCGCTGTACTATCCGTTACAATATTCTGAATAAATACAGCAAACTCAGCATATCCACTAATCCTACCTAAGGATGCCTTTTTATTAATTCCCCCACGATAAGTTTGATTAACTCTCTCTACCCTGAAATATTTTAATGCCATAATTTATTGGTTTTATGAGAGTGCGACATTGCCCTCTCGGTATAGCACAAATGTACACC
>JBOFUP010000058.1:0-1391 GCA_051652645.1 Bacteroidales bacterium | reverse complement strand
ACATAACGTTTAACTAAAAACATTACAACAATGCCAAGCGGAAAAAAAAGAAAAAGACATAAGATGTCTACGCACAAGCGCAAGAAAAGACTAAGAAAAAACAGACACAAAAAGAAAAAATAAGTAGTCTGTTTTGACGAAAGTCAGATCAAGAAACAAAAAAGAACAAACTTAATGAGTCTTGTTAAGTTTGTTCTTTCTGTATTTACCAAACACTAAAACATTAGTATCAGTGGTTAGCGAACTTGTAATTGACGTATCACCCCAAGAGATTTCAATTGCCATTCTAGAAGATAAGAGCCTTGTTGAACTCCAAAAGGAGTCACAAAATCTATCCTTCACGGTTGGAGATATTTATCTTGGACGGGTTAAGAAACTTATGCCAGGGCTTAATGCGGCATTTGTGGATGTCGGATACGAAAAGGACGCTTTTCTTCACTATTTGGATTTGGGCACTCAGTTCAACTCCACCAATAAGTTTGTCAGACAAGTTATTTCTGATAGAAAGAACCTGCCTTCACTCTCAAAATTTCAGTTGATGCCAGACATCCTTAAGGATGGATCTATGGCCGATACTTTGAAACAAGGGCAGGAGGTATTGGTTCAGATTACCAAGGAGCCAATCTCCACCAAAGGACCACGCTTGACAACTGAGATCTCTTTCGCAGGTCGTTTTCTCGTTTTGATTCCATTCTCGGATAAGGTATCTGTATCACAAAAGATCAGATCAAGCGAAGAGCGTACACGATTAAAGCAGTTAATTCAGAGTGTTAAGCCTAAGAATTTTGGAGTTATAGTTCGCACTGTTGCAGAGGGTAAGAAAGTTGCAGAGTTAGATTCAGAACTTAAGACTCTTGTTCGTAGATTCGAAGATAGTATCACTAAGTTACAGAGAGCCAAGCTGCCTTCTCTAGTTCACGAAGAGACAGGGCGTGCCGTAGCCATACTACGTGATATCTTTAACCCTTCGTTCGAAAGCATATATGTAAATGACTTAACTGTTTATCATCAAATTAAGGAGTATGTCTCATTGATAGCTCCAGAGAAAGAGGATATAGTTAAGCACTATACAGGGAATCTTCCTATTTTTGACAACTTTGCTATTACAAAACAGATTAAAGCACTCTTTGGGAAGGCTGTAACCTTCAAACGAGGAGCTTATCTTATAATAGAACACACAGAAGCACTTCATGTTATTGATGTCAATAGCGGCAATCGCTCTAAGTCATCAAATTCACAAGAAGATAATGCTTTAGAGGTTAATCTAGCAGCAGCCGAGGAGATAGCTCGACAACTCAGACTTCGAGATATGGGGGGTATTATTGTGATTGACTTCATAGATATGCAAGAGCAGTCACACCGCCAGCAGATATTTGATAAGATGAAAGAGG
>JBOFUP010000057.1:0-7185 GCA_051652645.1 Bacteroidales bacterium | reverse complement strand
GATTTCTCAAATCTTGATTCTACAAGATTCGAAAAAATCAATTTACCCTTTGAAGGAGAATTTTATTCTGCAATCGTGCATAGCAAAGCCTTAAATACGTCGGTGAGAATCGTGATATGGTTTTCTTCAAAGAAAGATAATAAGAAACATATTAATTATTAATCATCAACCTGTACTAGTGAGCTGATTTCAGCATTTAACCCTGAAACTAACACTTCCCAGCTAAACATTTTTTTGACTATCTAGATTAAAATAATGTTCTTATACACATAAAACAACAAGCCAAGTAAACTAATACTAAATAATTGAATAGAATTGTGCGCTATATTTTCAAAATAAGTATGTATCTTAGTAAAATAATTTATTAAGTACAATCAATATGGGCTATGATAGTACTATCGTAACCCATATTGATTATACAAAGATAATTCCTTACTATTTAAAACCTATTTATGAAAAAACAGACATCTAATCTTATTTGTGGGTCACTCCTACTAGTAAACACATTTGCGCTTTCTGCACAGGTGCCATTCAAACAAAGCACAAAGAAAAAGCAATATTGGTATCAAGTGGTTTCTACAGCTACAAATGACTATTGCAAAGGAAAGAGTATCATACTCAACGGTGATGAAATTAAATTTGAAGAATCATACATTGACCCTACAAACCTTTGGTGCTTTGAGGCTATAACAGATTCCACTTTTGCCATGAAAAACTATGCTTCTCAAAAGTATATTGGGAATTCAGTTAAAGATGGACTAGTAAATCAGGCTACACCAATATTGATTAAGAGCTTATCTGAAACAGATCAATATTCCCTTACACCAATGGGAAACTACCCTTTACACGCACAACAAAGCGGATCCCTTATAACAAATTATCCTGGCAAAGAAAATAGTGCAAGCTCTTGGAGGTTCAAGGCTGTTTCAAAAAGCGAAATGAAACAACCTAAATCAATTAAAGTGACTAATCCACGTCGTGGCACTCACGTTTCTCAGGCAGGTGAAAAAAGATTGCCTCTCTTTGGATTTGATATTCAAGTGAAAGGATTCAAAAACAGAGAGGTTCTCGAATCTCTCTCTTTTGACTTTAAGGGATGTTCAAATATCGAAGTGCTTGAGAATATCAAACTTTACTCTTCTCAATCTTTTGCAAGAGGATTAACACAAGGAGGTATTGAACTTGGCTCCTTAAAGATAGAAAATGGAGAGGCAAAAGTGAAACTAAACTCACCGCTGACACTAAATTTAGGCTCTAACTTTTTTTGGATGATTACCGACATATCAGACAATGCTAAGGAGGGTGATCAGATTGATGTGACCCTCAGCGATATTGTCACTAGTAAAGGAAAACTAAATGTTAACCTCAAAGAGAGCAGTCCTGTTAATGTTTTCCTGACAAAAACTGTACTCTTCTCTCCAGGAGACTACGGTTCCAAATATTATCGTATACCAGTTATAGAGACAGCTAATGACGGATCACTTGTTTCTGTGACAGACAGAAGACCGTTCCACTCAGGTGATCTACCTCAGGCTATCGACCTATATGTTCGAAGAAGTACTGACAATGGTATTACATGGAACGAGCCACTTATGATTGCCGGAGATGGAGACGACAAGAATGGATTTGGAGATGCGGCAATCGTCAAAACAAAGAGTGGTAGATTAATCGTTCTTTTTGTCGGCTATAAAGGACTGTGGGATTCTACTCACGACAACCCTCAACGTCAGTTTATGGTAACAAGTGACGATAATGGTATTACATGGACGAAACCAAGAGAGATAACTCACTTCTTCTATGGTCCAACATCTGATGTGCAAGAAACAAAAGATTGGGATGCGTTCTTCATAACCTCTGGACGTGGTCTGTGCACTCACGACAATCATGTACTATTTGCTATCCCCACACGAGTGAGAGGGCGTAAAGGACTATCTACCTACACGATAGGCTCAGCAGACGAAGGAGAAACATGGAGTATAATGGATTTAAAAGAGCCGGCTACGCGCATCGGCGATGAATCTAAAATCACCCAGTTAAATGATGGTACACTTTTGATGAGTGTGCGCAGACACAACAAGAGGGATGTTGTCTATGGAAAACTAGAGAATGGTGAGATCAAATGGGAGAAACCTATTCGCCACGAAGATTTGACTGACCCATTCTGTAATGGTGAGATCATGGTCTACACATCAACAAAAGATGGTGATGACAAAAACCGTATGATACACTCCTTGTGCGATGCAAAAAACAGATCTAACGTTTCTGTATTACTAAGCTATGATGAGGGTAAAACATTCCCTATCAAGAGAACTATCTGCCCTACATCTTCGGCTTACTCTACTCTTTGCGTACTTCCTGACGGTACAATAGGATGCTACTATGAAGATGGACCAGAAAAGATGGACCTTGTATTCGTTAGATTTTCACTAGATTGGCTAACAAACGGTACAGACTCATTCAAACCTAAGAATAGATAAAACAATAAAGGGTATGCCTTAAAGTAAGGCATACCCTTTGTTGTTTTTACAGCTCAGTCACTGTAGTTATATCAGTCGCTGGCTTCTTATATTTCTTTGAAGCAATGTAAGCTTTCGTCTCATCAACCATCTCTTGAGTGATTGTGAACTCATAGTTAACATAATCGTTTAATTTAATATTTCCAACCCAGAAGAATCCCCACTTATCGAAGAAATCTGTAAGATCGGTTTTAGTCACATCACAACAAAAGCGGATAAATTGGAATTGATTATTTATTGACTCATTACCATTTCCCCAATCAGGATTACGTCGCATCATCTCCATAACATCAGCGTAGAAATCTGGCTTGCCATTCTTAGAAAAATATAGATGAAGCTGCCAGAATGGTACAAGACGATCAAAAACATCTGTTCCGTCTAGGTAAGATCTCTTTTCTGTACTCTCAATAATATTCTTCCTAGCCGACTCATAATTCTTTTGAGCCTTCAATCGACTCTCATTACCCAATGAGGTCGTAGTATATAGAGAGAAGATGTTATTGCTCACCTCCGTCATTCCTCCCCAAGTAATTTGTGGTCTCATCTGCAAAGCATGACCTACCTCATGGCTAAAACCCCAACAAGGATCACCCTTGATTACAACATCTGGATGAGCAACCATACGCATCGTGGATTTATTACCAAGATAAGCTACACCATCTCCATCACGGAACATATAATAGTTAAAGTTCACTCTAGCCAAAAGGCGATTCTGAGGAACCTTCTTATATTTTACCAATCCCATAAGCGTATATTGTAGATTCATCATCTTATCATAGTTATTGATAAGATCTACTCCCCTACTTTGGGTGAACTCTTTGAAATAATCAACAGGATAAGCTACTTGAATATGCTTACCTCTTGCATCCATGATAGGACTTACTGCATTTTCTAGCAATTTGTCCCAGTCCTCATTCGAATGCTTCGCTATATCAAAATAACCATTTACTTTACCAGTAACAAAATGAACCTTGATCTTCGGAGCCTTGCTTGCATTATCATCAAAATAGCTAATATAAGCATTACCTGCTTGTTTAACCGTTACGATGTTGATACCAGGTTTCAGAGTAGACTTTTCGCAATGCAAACCCCAACCATTAGGATCTTTCGTTGGCTCAATACCCTCAGCTGGCTTTCTCATCCAATTTGGTATCAACAGTGATATCTCTTTACCCTTAGTCTCTCCAACCAAAACAATATTCTCGCCCTCCTCAAGATACATCCCCGTGATATTCTCATAACGACTAAAACCGTTACCTAACTTAATAGTACGAGCCAACTCATTTGGCGATGCATAAGCTTGGTAATCTGCGATTCGATAAGTAGGATCAAAAGAACCATCCAACATCTGCTGGGCTACACTCTTTAAGTGAGAAGATTGAAACTGATCTAGATCAGAAAGTTTAACACCCTTCTTTAACTTAGAGCAAGTGGGATCTTGAAAAAACTTCAAATCACTCTCTACAGATGACTTCTGAATCTGAGAAAAGATGCTTGTGGATGAGAACACAAAAAGCAACAAAATAAATAAATGCTTCATGATAACTAGTAGTTTATTAATTTATTTAAGATTAAACGACAAATAAACAATAAAAACAGACAACCTCCAAATTATTGATTTAACTTTTAACCACATACTACTATAAATATTACAGAGCAACTACAAATCCTATATATTGCTTACTATAAAGTAGATATACAACACCATTTAGATTAGAATAAATATTATATCAAATATAGATTTTGAACCTATCATCCTATACCTAAATACTATACAAAACATAAGTTGCTAATTTAGAAAACTATCTAAGCAAAACTATGATTATCGTACCAGAATTAAAACTACGCCTTGATATATTAATCATTTTAACTATATTTGAAAGCTGGTTTGTAAATAATTTAAATAACCTTAGAGCAAAGCTATAGAATTAGCTAAACAAACTTTCACCTAACTAATAAATAAGAATTCTAAACAATAAGTATAACGAATGAATAAAATTAAAACGGTTATTGCTGCATTAGCAGTTACTACCCTAACAGTTAGCTGCGAGCAAGAACAGAAGATTCGAAGCTACAATGATGGCATCAATGTAATTCCAACTCCTCTGGAATTATCAGTTACTGACTCCTTGACACAGTTTACACTAAACAAAAGTACAAGGATAGTGGTTACATCTCCAGATTTAGCACAACCTGCTGCCTTTTTAGCATCTAAAATTAAATCCTCAACAGGGTACGATTTGAAGATTGGAGAAGAAGATGGAGCAAACTCCATATCTATTGTTCTTAATACTCGTGTGCCGATTGGTCATGAGGGCTATCTACTAAAATCAAACAAAGATGGTGTTTTTATTGAAGCAAGAACTCCACAAGGTGCCTTCTACGCAATACAAACCCTACTACAACTCCTTCCTGCTGAGATTGAGAGCAAGAACGTAGTGAAAAATATTGACTGGAGTATACCTGCTGTCGAAATAAAAGATGAACCAGCATTCAGATACAGAGGATTAATGCTTGACGTTTGCAGACACTTCGCAAGCGTTGATTACATCAAAAAACAGTTAGATGTATTGGCTATGTTCAAGATGAACAAATTCCATTGGCATCTAACAGAGGATCAAGCGTGGAGAATTGAAATCAAGCAGTATCCTAAACTCACAGAAATGGGATCACATCGTATTGAAGGAGACGGTACAAAATATGGCCCTTTCTTCTATACTCAAGAGGAGATCAAAGAGGTTATTGCATATGCATCTGAAAGATATATAGACATTATTCCTGAAATTGAACTTCCTGGTCACGCTCTAGCTGCACTTATTGCATACCCAGAATACTCGTGTACGGGTGGTCCTTTCGAACAGCCTCGCATAATTTGGGGTGTTGAAGAGGATGTATACTGCGTAGGTAATGAAGATACTTTCACCTTCCTAGAGAATATACTTACTGAAGTAGCTGCACTATTCCCTTCGCAATATTTCCATATTGGTGGTGATGAGTGTCCTAAAGTACGCTGGAGAGAGTGTCCTAAATGTCAATCACTGGCCAAAAAATTAGGCTTAAAACCTAAGGATGGGCACAGTGTAGAGGAACAACTGCAAAGCTATGCTGTTACACGCATCGAAAAGCACCTTTCTTCTCTTGGAAAAAAAATGATTGGATGGGATGAGATACTCGAGGGAGGTCTTGCCCCTGGTGCAATCGTAATGAGCTGGAGAGGTGAATCAGGAGGTATTGCTGCTGCAAACTCTGACCACGAAGTGATTATGACTCCGGGATCTGGAGGTATGTATGTTGACTTCCTTCAAGGAGCTGTGGAGGTAGAACCTACAGCAATTGGTGGATATGCTACATTAGAAAAAACCTATTCATACAATCCAATTCCAAAAAACCTTCCAGAGGATAAGCATAAATATGTACTAGGAGCTCAAGTAAACATGTGGACAGAATATTGCCTCGATGAAGCAACTATGGACTATATGATTTACCCTAGAGCAGTGGCTCTAGCCGAGGCTACATGGTCGCAAATAAGAAGAAAGGATTGGACATCATTTGCAAAAAGAATAAATAACGCTTATGCAAGATTAGATGCTCATCAAATCAACTATCACATTCCAATGCCAGAGGGCACTGTTACAACTAATGTTGTTTTCACTGATGACACTGTCTCTGTAAACTTTAATAACACAAGAGATTTACCTATGGTATACACTCTTGATGGATCAGAACCAACGGCTAAATCTCCGATATACCAGTCTGCAATTGTAGTATCTAAAGATACAGACATAAAGATTGCCACGCTTTTGCCAACAGGAAAGATGAGTAAGGCTAGAACAATTAAGGCTGAGAAAAGAGAACTACTACCTGCTGTTCTTGAAGATGAGAAACTGAATGTAACACTTCCTCAAGGCCTAGAAGCTGGTCAAGGAACAGTAGTTAGAGTAGCTGAAGGTCTATTTACATCTAATGAAGCAATCGAGAACGCAAGCTTTGGGGAACCAATCATAGCTAAATACTTCACTGGCAAAGACTCAAATGCTCCAAAGTTTGATATGAATAAACCAGGTGTTGTTATCTACGAAGGTTTTATTGAGTTCCCAGAGGATGGAATATACACACTAGCTAGTGATATGGATCAACTTTGGATTGATGGACAGCTAGTAATAGAAAACGAGAAACTTAGTAGACACAACAAAACTAAAGTTCAGATTGCATTAGAAAAAGGAAAGCATACTTACAAATTGGTGTTCAACAACTACATCAAAGATGGATGGCCAAACTCTTGGTCTGCTGTCGGATTTAGATTTAAAGCCCCATCTGCAACAAGCTTCCAGAATGTAACCCCTGAGATGTTGACTCTATAATTAGCAGAACTAAAAAAGGTGTAAGTATCTAAAGTCTGCACATACTAATAAGAAATAGATCCCCGGTCTATCTAAATCAATACGATTTGGCTAGACCGGGGATTTGTTTGTTTATATGTTGTTATTTTTGTGGAGATGTTCGCTAATATGTTTTCACTGTATTATCATTTTTGTAAAATTAAATTGTTATATTTTGATTAGCAACTCTGTGAGGTGAATACTCCATTTTCTGAATCTACACCACTTGTAGTTGACAACATAAGGTGATATTTTTTACATCAAAAATCTTATTATCCCTTATTGGTTAC
>JBOFUP010000056.1:0-48447 GCA_051652645.1 Bacteroidales bacterium | reverse complement strand
CTTGGTTGTGCCAAAATAATGGCGAGATAGCTCAGATGGTTAGAGCGCATGATTCATAATCATGAGGTCCCCGGTTCAATCCCGGGTCTCGCTACAGATAAGATTTTGGCATCTGCGGGCTTCCACTGTGGGTGTCATACGGCGAGATAGCTCAGATGGTTAGAGCGCATGATTCATAATCATGAGGTCCCCGGTTCAATCCCGGGTCTCGCTACTAAGGAGAGTTCTTAACGAATAGTTAAGAACTCTCCTTTTTTTTATCTCTTGATATACAAAGAGTTGCTACTTCTATATTATCTATTGAATCTAAATTCATACCTTTGCAGCCAATTTCCAAATAAATAATATGGAGTGGATAGGGCAGCTTTTTAATAATCCAACTGTAGTACAATCAGTACTTCTCCTATGCGTTGTCAGTGCATTGGGGCTTAGCTTAGGTCGAGTGAAAATCTTTGGGATATCACTTGGTGTTACTTTTGTCTTCTTTATTGGTATTGTTGCAGGCCATTTTGGCTTTGTTCCAGACCCTTCAATGCTAGGCTTTGCACAGAGTTTTGGCCTAATACTATTTGTTTATGCTCTGGGCCTTCAGGTTGGCCCTGGTTTCTTCTCCTCTTTTCGCAATGGGGGAATAAAGCTGACAATGTTAGCCTCTAGTGTTGTCGCTATAGGTTTGATACTATCTGTTCTTTTTCATAAGTTACTCAATATACCTATAGCAGAAATGATGGGTATACTCTCTGGTGCAGTTACTAATACACCAGCACTAGGTGCAGCACAACAGACACTTGACTATATGAGACATATAGATGTCAGCATACCATCCGCAGAGATAGCTCTTGGTTGTGCAGTTGCTTATCCTCTAGGAGTGGTTGGTGTAATTATGGCACTAGCTATTCTCAACAAATTATTCCCCTCTACAACCTCTTCACAGATAGACTCTTCTTCAAAAGAGAAGCGAGCTTATATTGCTAGCTTCCAGATAACAAATAATCAACTAAGAGGAAAAACCGTTAAAGAGGTTGCTACACTCTCTCATAAGGATTTCGTTATCTCTCGCTTATGGAGAGATGGCAAAGTTACTATACCAAACTCAGAGACAACTTTCTCTCTTGGAGATAGAGTGCTAGTTATGACTACTGAGTCTGATGCTGAATGGTTAGAGCTTCTTTTTGGTGCGCAAGAGGAGAAAAATTGGAACGATGATGCTATAGATTGGAATATGATTGATAGCAATCTTGTCTCAAGACGAATATTGGTGACACAACAAAATATTAATGGCAAAAAACTTGGGGCATTACGTCTGCGTAACTTATATGGCGTTAATGTGACTAGAGTCAATCGATCAGGTATAGAACTTCTTCCCAATCGAGATCTCCTCCTGCAAATGGGGGATAAGTTGACGGTTGTTGGGGAGAAAGCTTCTATAAGTAACGTGGAGAAGGTGTTGGGTAACTCCCTTGCTAGATTAAAAGAACCTAATCTTATAGCTATTTTCATAGGCATAGTACTAGGACTTATTTTAGGTTCCGTGCCAATATCAATTCCAGGTGTTTTAGTTCCTATTAAATTGGGAATTGCTGGTGGTCCAATAGTGGTAGGTATATTAATGGGTGCTTTCGGTCCTAGATTTTCAATGATTACTTATACCACACAGAGTGCAAATTTGATGTTGAGACAGATAGGTATTACTCTTTATCTAGCCGGACTTGGTATGGAGTCCGGAGGTAGATTTGTTGATACAATTCTCCGTCCAGAGGGGGCACTTTGGATTATTGTTGGTTTTGTATTGACTATACTCCCAGTACTGATTGTTGGTGTCATAGCTCTTAAACGCTTCAAACTCGATCTGTCAGTCGTTTCAGGGATGCTTTGTGGTAGTATGTCAAACCCTATGGCCCTAAACTATGCCAATTCAAATATTGGAGGTGATCAGCCATCAGTATCCTATGCCACTGTATATCCAATCGTCATGTTCCTTAGGGTTATAACAGCACAGTTACTGCTAACCCTTTTCCTGTGATGGCAGAACATTAAAGTATAAGAAGAGATCCCTAATCGTCTATTAATAGATGATTAGGGATCTTCTCTTATTTTTTTATTAAAGGAGATATGTCGATCCTATTTTCCTTTCGAATAGGAGGGTTGTACTCAGATGTAATACTATAGGTCTTACCAGCAAGTTAATAGCTTAAACTGAGCTTTTACATCATTATACTTTCATTTTCTTGAAGAAAGGTGCTAAAGTTTTGTATATACTCAGGAATAAAGAAAAGAGCGTATTCCGTTAGTCGGAATACGCTCTTTTGTGTTGATGAGTTATCTATTTTGTTATAGAATCAATCAATTGCAGCTCCTCGCTAGAGAAGTTCAGGTTATTAAGAGCAGATAGATTGTCATCTATCTGCTCTGTTGAGCTTGCACCAATTATGGCACTAGTAACGAGCTCATTGCGAACTACCCATGAGATGGCCATTTGTGCTAGTGTTTGTCCTCGTTGGTTGGCTATATCGTTGAGCTTTATGATCTTCTCGATTAACTCTGGTGTAACCTGTTCAGCCTTTAGGAAAGATTCTGGTCGTGATGCCCTTGATCCCTTAGGAATTCCCTTGATGTATTTATTTGTGAGTATTCCTTGAGCAAGAGGGGAGAATGCAACAAAACCGAGACCATTCTTTGTGCAGCAATCGAGAACTCCATTCTCAACATCTCTCACCATCATATTGTATTTGTCTTGAGATACAAGGCAAGGTACATTCTGCTCCTTGAGGTATGCTATTGCTTTATCAAGTATTGCAGGGGGGTATTTAGAGATACCAATATATAGTGCTTTCCCTTGTCTAACAATATCTACGAGAGCTTGCATAGTCTCCTCGAGAGGAGTCTCAGGTGTTAGCCTGTGGATATAGAATATATCTACGTAGTCTAGTGACATTCTTTTAAGAGAGTCATCAAGACTTGACATAAGGTATTTGCGAGACCCACCATCTCCATATGGTCCAGGCCACATTAGGTGTCCAGCCTTGGTTGAAATGACAAGTTCGTTTCGGTATGGTTTGAAATCTCTCTTGATCATTCGTCCGAGGTT
Source organism: Bacteroidales bacterium (assembly GCA_051652645.1). Classification (GTDB taxonomy): domain Bacteria; phylum Bacteroidota; class Bacteroidia; order Bacteroidales; family UBA7332; genus UBA7332. The sequence goes on along the minus strand of JBOFUP010000056.1, from coordinate 45,359 downwards.
CTCTTCGGCAGAGCCAAACGTTGGACCATAGTTGTTAGCTAAGTCGAAGTGTGTAATACCATTGTCGAAAGCGTGACGAGCGATCTTCGTGGCATTGTGTAGTGAGTCAACACTACCGAAGTTATGCCACATCCCCAGAGATAGTCTTGGAAGAACAATTCCTGAGTTACCACATCTCTTGAATGATATACCCTCTTGGTAGCGTTTGCTATTGGCTCTATACTCTTCTTGCATCATAGGTTAATAGAGTTTTTATGGTAGTTTTATTTTATAAGATCAACTAAGTAGGTAGGAACATAGAAGGATTTGTGTCCTTTTGTGTGTGTAAATCCTATGATAGTAGTTGCTTTATCTCCCTTTTTCTGAAGGGGGTATTGCTTGCCATCGAGTGTGTAGTAGTTACGGTATGCTTCTAGTTTGAGGCTCTTACCGTTGTTGCGATTCGTAACAGTCAGTATCGGGTAGTTTGGGTTTGTCTCATCCCAATTCTGCTCGTATTCTTTGAATAGTTTGTTTGCAGGAGTGAAGTAGTAGTCGCTTTTTCCCTCTAGGTTTAGACCGCCAACCCTCTGGACGAATTTGTTAACGTCACTATTTTGAACTACACCACCAATTTTAGATTTAGGAGCGTATGTAGCAAGGAAAACGTTTTCGCCTTCGTGCCCACTAGTTGTCCATCCTATATATCCGTTTTTGTTGTTTATCTTAATGAGTGTATTATTAACACCTCTGTAAGCATTAGCGATTCTCTTTTCGTATGCAGAGAGGCTATCATTGTATTGAGGTAGGTTTCGAAGTTCTAGTTTACTTTTCAGATCATCGAACTTAGTCGCCAAACCATCTTCATCACTAATCTTCATGCCAAACTCTTCTGTTAGTATCTTTAGGTAGTTCTCGTATGATGTGTTCGTAGATATCATACTAGACATATGCTCTGATACTCTTAGTTTTTCTAGAGGTTCAAAGATTGTGCTTCGCGGTGTTTTTGAGTAGATACCGTTGCTGTTTTGGTTACCAAGGCTAACGCCACCGTTTCCGTGGTCAGGAACAACAACAACAAGAGTGTTCTTATCTTTCTTTGCAAATTCGAGAGCTACCGCTACGGCTTGGTCAAAGGCAAGGTATTCAGTGATAACCCCTTTAGTGTCGTTCGCGTGTGCAGCCCAGTCAACCTTGCTACCTTCTACCATAAGGAAGAATCCCTTTTTGTTTTTGCTAAGAATCTCTATAGCTTTCTCTGTCATTGTGGCAATAGAAGGAACTGTATCGATGCGTTCGTCTTCAAAAGGAAGAGCATCAGGTGCAAATAGACCCCATACTTTCTTATTGTTATCTGAAACAGCTTCAAATTGAGTTTTATTTCTTACAAATTTAACCCCTTGGTCATCGAGAACGTTGAATAGGTTCTCTTTGTCATCACGATAGCTTGGCGTTAAATATTGATGACCTCCACCGAATACAACATCTATATTGTTGTATACCATCTGTTTTGTAAGCGAGTTGTAATCATTTCGGTTAACTCCATGTGAAGCAAAATCAGCGGGTGTAGCATGAGGTAGTTGACAAGTGAAGATCAATCCAGTTGACCTGCCTTGTAGTTTTGCCTCTTCTAGAAGAGTGAAGGCAGGCTGGTATGTGCGAGAAGGGTCTACCTTTACAAGGTCGTTAGGTGTCTGTTCTGGATAGATGGAGATGTTGCCTGTGCGAGCAAGTACCCCCGTTGCGTATGTCGCACCTGTTGGAGCAGAATCACCAATAGGTGAGTCGGAGCAGTGTGTGATAACTTGTCCACATATGTGAGGGTCAACAGCTAGGGCTTGTTGTTGGTACCATCTCGATATGGCAAGTACTGAACTGCTTGTTCCGTCTGGTATCATAAAGATAACATTCTTAGCCTCTTGAGCGACTAATGTTGTAACCGTTGAAGCACTAATGAGTAGTGCGAATAAGACTCTGTTTGCTTTCATCAGAAGAGAATTGATGTTTATTGTTTAGCTACTAATTTACGAATTACGTATGATGCTAGGTAGCATCCGAATATTGCAGGAAGATAGGATATTGTACCTATAGTTGATTTTTTGTTCTGTTCAGTGTCTGATTCAAAAACAGCATTCCTATCTGCCGCTTCAGTTGTGAAAACAACAGGAATGCCACGACTAATACCCATTTTCTGAAGTCTTTTGCGAACAGCTTTGGCTAGTGAGCATTGAGTGGTCTTTGAAATGTCTTCAAATTGAATCTTCGTGGGGTCTATCTTTGCTCCAGCTCCCATAGAGGATATTATTTTTATCTTTCGTCTGTAGCATCCAGCCATAAGATGACACTTAGGACTGAGTGTGTCTATGGCATCTACAACAAAGTTGAACTTGTCGCTATCTAATAGTTCATCTATAAGTTCATCTTTGAGATATACTTGTTTGGTTATAAGTTCAAGATTAGGATTTATATCCATCAATCTTTTGCCGAGAATATCAACTTTAGCCTCACCAATTGTGGAGTGAAGAGCTACGAGTTGGCGATTAATATTTGTGATATTAACAGTGTCACCATCAACTATGGTTATTTTTCCTACACCAGCTCTGCATATCATCTCAGCGGCGTAAGCACCTACTCCTCCCACTCCAACAATCATAACGTGCGCTTGGCGAAGAGTCTCAAGTTTGTCGTCTCCTAGAAGTATCTCTGTTCTGGAGTACCAATTAGTAAGTTCTATCATAATAGTGGCAAAAATATAAACAAAATAGGCTTTTTACACTACAAGAAATGCTAAAAAAATAGAGCACGAATGTTACCTTTTCAGTAACATTCGTGCTGTGTAGTATCCTATAATAACACCGCAAGTATTTGCAGCGAAGTCATACCAATCTCCTGTCCTAGGACTGAAGAATAGGCTTTGCATTATCTCTAGATAGCCTCCAAATAGTATTGGTACTCCAACAATAATACAGAGTTTCCATCTCCTACTCATAGTTGATCCTTTAAGGCTCCAATATGAGACGAAGGTTATGAAAGCATAAAACCCAAAGTGAGCCACTTTGTCTGCATGTTTAAAGAGAGGGATGCCTACAACATTTGGGTTGGCTGTAAGAGATAGGAATAGTACTATGGCATATATAAGTAATACTAGGAGGTATCTTTTCATTAAGTTTTTCTTGTTTGATTATTGCATAATAAATGAACCAGACAAAAGTAGTGGCAAAGTTTTAACTCCCCAAATAATTGAAGCTATTAATCCTATCATCCAGATAGCAAAAAGTATCCATCCTAGAGTCTGGCGTATTGGAGCGAGTTTAAATGCCTTCTGAACTACAACATAGCATAGTACAATAATTGGCAGCCCAATGACAGTAAGTGCCGAAATTAGTAGGTATGGTGCTGATGAAAGATGTATCAGCATATTTGATATGCTATACGGAAACATCTCAGTAAATAGTTCAATAGGGGCACTCAGTAGTGCAATTAGTAGTACTAATATAGGGAAGATAATAATTATACCAAAACATCCAAAGCAACCTCCGATGATAGCAAAAATTACTCTTATTAGCCCCCTGAAGAATCGAGTTAGGCCGCTCTGAGTTTTGTTAATCAGTGATTTGTTGTATGGGGAGTCAGCAATCTCCTGAGCCTCCTTGCTTACTCTTTCTACGCCCTCTTTGATGAAATTACTTATATTTTCAACTGTGGGTGCAATGCCGTGCATCTCTAGTTTTTGAGCATAACTCTCAGCTGGAGGCATTATTATCCATAGTATAAGATATATTGGAATCATAGCACCCCAGAAGAATAAAAGTACTATCATTAAGACTCGTATGATAACAACATCAATATTAAAGTAGTGAGATAGTCCAGATGCTACACCACCGAGTAGCGCATTTTCTTTGTCACGATAAATTCTGCGAACTTTGTTTGGCTCTGAAGTTCTCTGATTACTATGCTCTTTATTTGGATTCTCTCCGCTCTCCTTGGATTGGTTATCCTGGTATTCACCATCATCATCACCTTCATCCTCTACACGTCCATAATCTGAAGGTTGACCTAGTTGAGCAATCACTTCCTCAACGTTAGGGTAGGTGATTACCTGCAAACCGTATTTCATCCTATTGGAGAATAGTTCGCTAATTCTTGCTTCTACGTCGTGTAGTATTTCCTCACCGTCGGGCTCGTCTGCAAAATATCTGTTTAGCTCCTCAAGATATTTGTTTAGAGCTTCATGTGCGTCCTCATCAATATGAAAAACAGTGTTGTTGAGGTTTATGCTTAGTATCTTTTTCATATCTTACTTAATTGTTTCTAGGTTGTTATTAGTTAAGATTGTCTCATTGAGGTGATTAACGGCAGACTCTATCTCTAGCCAAGAGTCTCTTAGCTCGTTTAAGATTCCTACGCCATGCTCTGTAAGCTCGAAATATTTTCGAGGTGGTCCTTGTGTAGATTCCACCCAATAGTAGGAGAGTAGTTCTGCATTTTTTAATCTTGTCAGAAGAGGGTAAAGCGTTCCTTCAACAACAATAAGCTTAGCCTCTTTGAGTTGCTGAATTATATCAGAGACATATGCGGGCTCTTTGCTTATTATTAGTAGTATGCAGTACTCAAGCATACCCTTTCGCATCTGCGATTTAACGTTCTCTAGGTTCATAATGGATCTCTTATTTGATTGTTCCGGGTGCAAATATATAAACATTTAGTACTTTGTGATACAAACTACCTGCTTTTATTATAGTAGGGGATTCTTTTTAACTAATCTACTCTAATAGTTGATGTTCAAGAGTGGATAGTTTTAAGTATCAATCAAAGGTGTTCTCTATATAACACTTGACAAACAATATATAGTCAAGATATACCCATTCTGAAAAATTGATTAAGTGGATACCTCTTTTAAATTCTTAGGCAATAATATTCTAGATTCTCTATCTACACCATTTGTAATTAAGATCTTCAGGTTATGATTTTACATTAACTTATTGTTTTAAGTCTTTCAACCATACTGTAATTTACAAAATCTCATAGAGTTTTTAAGCTAAATGATAGGGAGTCGAGATGCAAATCATTAAAGCTAAGACTTTGTGTGATGATTTAGTTGTTTTCTTAATAGTGATTTGTTTAATCACATAATAAGTAAACTCTTCGTTCTTGCAGTTAGGTATTAAAAGTTTAGCTACTAACTGACAAGAGGTTGCCCAGAGTCTAAACCAAAAAGGTCTGAATCCTATTGCAGGATTCAGACCTTTTTTTGATCATCTAACTGGAGAGTAAAGGTTGGGAGGATGTTAAATGCAATTAGGGTGATCATTCCAGTTGAAATGATCACCCTAATTATTCAAATCTATTATTATCTATCTGGTATGCTATTATGTGAATTAGAATTTCAGATAGTTCTTAGCGTTATTATAGCAGATGTCTTCTACCATTTGGCCAATGAATTCAAGCTCTGAAGCAGGAAGTTCTCCTCGTTCTATGTCATTTCCAATTAGATTACAAAGTATTCTACGGAAGTATTCGTGTCTTGGGTATGAAAGGAAGCTGCGTGAGTCGGTTAGCATACCAACGAAACGGCTAAGAAGACCAAGAACAGAAAGTGAGTTCATCTGATTTTCCATTCCTACTTTTTGATCAAGGAACCACCATCCTGAACCAAACTGTATCTTACCAGCAACCGATCCATCTTGGAAGTTACCAAGCATTGTAGATATCAAATCGTTGTCACGTGGGTTGATATTGTATATGATAGTCTTAGCTAACTTATCTTCAGTGTCAAGACGATTGAGGAATTTTGCCATGTTTTTAGCAACAGAGAAGTCACCAATAGAGTCAAATCCTGTGTCTGGTCCTAGTTTAGCAAAAAGACGAGTATTATTGTTACGGATTACACCGTAGTGTAGCTGCTGTGTCCAACCTTTTTTCCAGTCCATCACTGCAAACTCATACATCATACAAGATTTGAACTTTAGAATTTCCTCCATATTCAAAGCCTTACCACCGTAAACTTTGTTGAAGATTGCATCTATCTCTGCTTGTGTGTAATCTTCTGCATAGAACTCTTCAATTCCGTGGTCAGAGAGTTTACAACCTACGCTTGCAAAAAAGTCGTGGCGCACCTCAATGGCTTTTATGAGATCAGCAAAGTTTGAAATAGTTACTCCTGAAACTTCAGATAGTTTTTCAACATACTGAATGAATAGTTCTGGAACTTCAACAGCCATAGCTTTGTCTGGTCTCCATGTAGGTAATACTTTAACTTCAAACCCATCCTCCTTGATCTTGATATGGTGTTCAAGTGAGTCGATTGGGTCATCTGTTGTACAAACTAGCTCAACGTTGAACTTGCGCATTAGATTGCGTGCGCTGTATTCAGGGGTTTGAAGTTTTGCAGTACATTCGTCAAATATCTCTCTAGCAGTAGATGGGTTTAGGATGGTGTCAACACCAAAAGCTCTACGTAGCTCTAGGTGTGTCCAATGGTAAAGAGGGTTACGCATTGTATATGGAACTGTTTCAGCCCATTTCTCGAATTTTTCATACCAAGAAGTCTCGCTTCCAGTACAATATTTCTCATTTACACCATTCGTACGCATTGCTCTCCATTTGTAGTGGTCGCCCTCAAGCCATATTTGTCCTAGGTTATCGAAACGGCGATCGTTGGCGATTTGCTCAGGAACTAAGTGGCAATGGTAGTCGATGATAGGCATTTTAGCCGCATGATTGTGGTAAAGATCTTGTGCTGTTTTAGTCTCAAGCACAAAGTTTTGATCCATAAATTGCTTCATAGCGATGAGTTTATTTAATGAGTTATATATGTTTCTCTATCGTGTTCGTCCACGAAAGTATAGGTTTTTTTTTGTAAATCAAAATATATTGTTACTTTTGTGTTCGTGCACGAATAAAAGAGTTGTTACATATGGAACAAAAGAGTAAACCTATAAGGATAAAAGATATAGCAGAGCTTGCAGGTGTCTCGGCAGGGACAGTTGATAGAGTACTGCACTCAAGAGGGGAAGTCTCTCAAGAGAGTAAGGAGAAGGTAGAGAAAGTATTAAGAGAACTAAACTATAAACCTAATGTTTTTGCTTCGGCTTTGGCCTCTAAGCGCAAAGAGCATAAGTTTGTTTATATGATGCCAATTCACTCACCAGGTGATTATTGGGATTCTATAGAGAGTGGTATTCGTAAAGCTGAAAGAGAGTATATCTCTGTGAATGTCGTTCTTCAACCAGTATTATTTGATCAATATGATGTTGATTCATTTAAAAAAGCAGTTCAAGTAGCGCTTAATCATGAGCCACAAGCTATATTGTTGGCTCCTGTCTTCAGAGAGGAGACAGTTCAGTTCTTGAAGGAGCTAGCCTTTAGGAATATACCTTATGTATTCTTTGATTCAAAAATAGAAGGGGAGTGCTCATTTGCATACTATGGTCAGGACTCATTCAAAAGTGGGTATCTTGCGTGTAAGCTTATGATGACAAGTGTTCCTAAGGGTAGCGAGATTGCATTGTTTCATTCAAAACGTCAAGGGATCTACTCCAATCAAACAGCAAGCAGAAAACAAGGCTTTTTAAGATGTGCTGAAGATATGAATCTAAATTATCAGATTCATACAATAGAGATACCTATCAATGATGAGATAGAAGCAAGATATCAGATAGAGAGTCTTTTGAGAAAATATCCAGGTACTCGTGGGGCTGTTATATTTAACTCAAGAAGTTACCTCATTGGAGAAAATTTAGATCTCGTTAATGGTAAAGATCTTCAAGTTATTGGTTTTGATGCATTAGAAAAGAATGTAGAGTGCTTGAAAAAAGGGACTATACATTACTTGATAGGTCAAAGGCCAGAGATACAGGGGTATAAGAGTGTTAAGGTGCTGTGTGATGGTATAATTTTCAAGCAGCCGGTTACAGCTGTTAATTATATGCCTTTGGATATTTTGACAGCAGATAATATTGATTACTATTGCGACTTTGAATATATGTAAACTAAATAAATAGAGATGAAAACATTAAACAGATCAACAGCTACGGAGGCTAAGAGCTATCCTAATCGTATTATTCAATTCGGAGAGGGGAACTTCTTGCGTGCATTCATCGACTGGATGGTATTTGAGATGAATAATAAGGTTGGATTTAATTCAGGAGTAACAGTGGTTCAACCAATCGAACAGGGTATGGTGTCGATGTTGGAGGATCAAGAGTGCTTGTACCACCTTGTTGAAAAAGGATTGGAAAAGGGAGAGGCTGTTCGTAGAGTTCAGCTGATTGATGTAATTAACAAAGGCATCAACCCTTATACTCAACATGAAGCATACATTGCTCTTGCAGAGGATTTAAACAATCGCTTTATTATATCAAATACAACAGAAGCTGGTATTTGTTTTGATGCTACAGATAAGTTTGAGGATGCGCCTGCAAAATCTTTTCCAGGTAAACTAACTCAATTGATGTACCATCGCTTTAAAGTTGTTTCAGGTGCAAAAGATAAAGGTTTTATAGTTATGCCTTGCGAACTTATTGATCGTAATGGAGATAACCTTCTTAAAGCTATCTTGCAGTATGTAGATCTTTGGAATCTAGGTGCTGAATTTAAAGAGTGGGTTGAGACGGCGAACTACTACTGCAATACTTTGGTTGACCGTATTGTGCCAGGATTCCCTCGTGAAACAATCAATGAGATTAAAGAGGAGGTTGGTTATAATGACAACTTAGTAGTTGAGGGTGAGGTTTTCCATTTATTGGTTGTTGAGGCTCCAGAAATCGTAAAGAGTGAATTTCCTGCTGACAAAGCTGGATTGAATGTTCTTTTTGTCTCTAGCATGAAGCCTTATCGTGATCGTAAGGTTACTCTTTTGAACGGCCCTCACACTGTATTGTCACCAGTTGGTTACTTGAGTGGATTGGATACTGTTGCAGAGTGTGTTGATCATGAAGTTATTGGTGCTTATGTTCGTAAGGCAATGTACCAAGAGTTATTGGCATCTTTGGATCTACCAGAATCGGAGTTGGTTGAATTCTCTAATGATGTTATAGACCGTTTCCGTAATCCATTTGTTAAGCATATGGTAACGAGTATTATGTTGAACTCTTTCCCTAAGTTTAAGACAAGAGATCTTCCTGCTGTGAAGCTTTACCTAGAGCGTAAGGGTGAATTACCATCTGCGTTGGTATTAGGTTTGGCTGCTATATGTGTTTATTACAAAGGTGGTAAGCGTGGAAATGATGAGATTAAGCCTAACGATGACGCTGCAATCATGGAGCTATTGAACAATTTATGGAGCTCAAATGATGTAAATGTTGTTACTGAAGGAGTGCTTAAAGCTTCATTTATTTGGGGTGAGGATTTGACTACTATTCCAGGTTTGCAAGAGAAGTTGAGCTCTTATATCTCTTCTGTATTGAATAATGGAATGATGGAAACAGTTAAGTCTATTCTTTGATTGAGATAACTCAATTTTTACATTTAAAGGAAATACTATTCGTAAGATATGAATAAGACTGCATATTTGAGGATTAATCCAGCAGACAATGTTATTGTTGCTATAGATACTTTGGCAGCAGGAACGATTGTTGATATCGAGGGTGAGGTTATTACTCTTCTGGAGGAAATACCAGCTGGGCATAAGTTTGCTCTTAAGAGTTTTGCGGCGGATGAGCATATTATAAAATATGGCTATCCTATTGGCCACGCTAGAGAGGCAATCGAGCAGGGTGCTTGGGTGAATGAGAAGAATATCAAAACTAACCTTTCTGGTGTTTTGGATTACTGTTATCGCCCACAGCTTGAAGAGTTGAATATTGAGAAAGCTAATTTGACTTTCAAGGGTTATAAAAGAGCGAACGGTGAGGTTGGTATCCGAAATGATATATTTATTATACCTACTGTTGGGTGCGTAAACGGAATTGTTAATAAGTTGGCAGACCAGTTGCGTAGAGAGACCGATGGTAAGGGTGTAGACTCTATCATAGCCTTCCCTCATAACTATGGATGTTCTCAGTTAGGTGAAGATCATGAAAATACCAGAAAGGTACTTCGAGACATGGTCATGCATCCAAACGTTGGAGGTGTGCTCGTTGTTGGTCTAGGTTGTGAAAACAATCAGATAGGTGCATTTCGTGAGATGCTCGGTGATATAGATACCACTCGTGTTAAATTCATGGAGACACAAAGGGTAAAGGATGAGCTAGAAGATGGTATGGTTTATCTTCGTGAAATCTATGAGATTGTATCTAAAGATGAGCGAACTGATTGTCCCCTTAGTGACCTTCGTGTTGGTCTTAAGTGCGGTGGATCAGACGGATTTTCTGGTATTACAGCCAATCCTCTGTTGGGTCAATTCTCTGACTTTTTAATAGCTCAAGGAGGAACATCAATTCTAACAGAGGTCCCAGAGATGTTCGGAGCGGAGACTATTTTGATGGATAGAGCAGAAAGTGTTGATGTGTTTGATCGTACTGTTCATTTGATAAATGACTTTAAAGAGTACTTTATTGCAAATAATCAACCTGTATATGAGAATCCATCACCGGGCAATAAAGCAGGAGGAATATCTACACTAGAAGAGAAGTCTCTAGGATGTACTCAGAAGTGTGGAAAGTCAGTGGTTAAGGATGTGCTCATGTATGGTGATAGGATAAAGAAATCAGGATTGAATCTATTGAGTTCACCAGGCAATGACCTAGTGGCAGCTACAGCTTTAGCTTCTTCAGGTTGCCAGATAGTACTATTCACTACAGGTAGAGGAACTCCGTTTGGGACATTTGTGCCAACAATGAAGATTTCTACTAATACACTTTTGTCTCAAAATAAACCAGGATGGATTGACTTTAATGCTGGTACTATTGTGGAGGGAGAGAGTATGGAGGATGCTTGTGTTAGATTCACAGAATATCTCATTAGAGTAGCTAGTGGAGAGTTGGTGAATAATGAGAAGAAAGGCTATAGAGAAATAGCAATCTTTAAAACAGGTGTTACGCTTTAATTAGTTGGTTATTAATAAATAATAGATAGTAATGAAAAGATTTTCTGCAATTTTATTTGCTGCAATCATATCGCTTTCGGTGATAGCTCAGTCAGGTGAAAAGTATGACTACTTGTATGAGAACCTACCCTTTTCAATGCCTAAAGTAGAGGTTGCTAAGATTCCTTCAAACAAGGTGTCTGTAACTGATTTTGGTGCAAAAGGAGATGCTGTTACTCTTAATACTGAGGCTTTTGCTAAAGCTATTAAAGCGGTGTCGGCTTTAGGTGGAGGAACAGTGGAAGTCCCTGCAGGGGTTTGGTATACAGGACCAATCACTTTCGTTAGTAACCTTAATCTTCACTTGAAAGATGGTGCTGTTATTGTATTTAGCTCAAACTTTGATGATTATGAGCTTATTGATACTTCATTTGAGGGATTGGATACTAAGCGTTGTATAGCTCCTCTTAATGCTATTGGTGCTACAAATATTGCTATTACCGGTAATGGTACTATTGATGGTAATGGTGATGCTTGGAGACCAGTGAAGAAAGGAAAAATGACACCTGGTCAATGGGGTAAATTGATCAAAAAAGGTAAGTTGAACTCAAAGAAGGATTTTTGGTTTCCTACGGAGAAATCCTTCAATGGCTGGAATCAAACTGAAGGCAACTTCAATGTTCCTATTTTGAAAGAAGGACAGACATGGGATGATGTAAAAGATTGGCTTCGTCCTGTATTATTGAGTTTTGTTAGCTGTAAGAATGTACTTCTGCAGGGAGTTACCTTCCAGAATTCCCCAAGCTGGAACCTACACCCGAATATGTGTGAGAATGTTATTCTTGATGGTGTTTCTGTTCGTAACCCTTGGTACTCTCAGAATGGTGATGGTTTGGATCTTGAATCATGTACAAATGCAATTGTTGTAAACTCTACTTTTGATGTTGGTGATGATGCAATATGTATTAAGTCTGGAAAGAATGAAGATGGCCGCCGACGTGGTATGCCTTGCCAAAATGTCATAGTTGATAACTGTGTCGTTTATCACGGTCATGGTGGATTCGTTGTTGGTTCTGAGATGTCTGGTGGCGTTAAGAATATATCTGTTCGTAACTGTCACTTCTTAGGAACAGATGTTGGCCTTCGTTTCAAATCTACACGCGGTCGTGGAGGTGTTGTTGAGAATATTTATGTTGATAACTGTAATATGATCAATATTCCAACAGAGCCACTTCTTTTTGATTTGTATTATGGTGGTAAATCTGCTGTTGAAGAGTTGGAAGAAGGATCGGGATTGGCAAAGGTTGAGAATATCCCTGCTGTGACAGAGGAGACTCCTGCTTTCCGTAATATCTTTATTACTAACATCGCTTGTCGCGGAGCTCGTCGTGCAATGTTCTTCAATGGTTTGCCAGAGATGAATATTGAGAATGTTGTTGTTGAGAATGCTTCAATATACTCTGAAATTGGTGCTGAGCTTTCAGAAGCTAATGGAGTAGTTTTGAAGAACGTTAATATAGTTCCAGAAAAAGGGGCAGCATTGATTCTTAACAATGTGAAGAATGTGAAAGTTGAAGGCTTCTCTTGTCCTGATAGCGAAGAGACTCTTAAAGTTACAGGATCAAGAACATCTAAAGTATCTATTAAGTCTAGTTCTCTTAGTAGCAAGAAATCTAGAGTTGCAGACCAAGTTAAGAAGGGTACTGTATCTATAAAATAACTGTTAGTTTAATGAGAATTCTAACATCTTCACTAATCTGTGCCTGCGCATTTATTGCGCAGGCACAGACTTTTACGTTAGATAGCGTGAAAGAGTATGGTTGTGTATTGAGTAGTCAGAGCAAAGTTGTTGTATCAGACTATCCAGTGGTTATTAATATACGAGGGGAAGCTTCAAAGAGCAGGTTTGTTGTACTTGACTCAAAAAAGAGGGTTATTCCTTCTCAAATGGATGACTTAGATGGTGATGGGCTATATGATGAGTTGGTATTTCTTGCTGATTTTTCAGGAAAGAAGTGCAGTTACTCCATAAGACCGGCTAGTGATTCTGATAAATTGGACTACACCCCACGGGTTCATGCTCAGATGTTTCACAAAAATAGTGACAAATCTATCGAACCTACTCTAATAGCATCTTCACAAACTGGAGATCTATACAATCAATTACACCACCACGGTCCCGCTTTCGAATCAGAGTTGATAGCTTATCGACTTTATTTTGATAGAAAGCAAACGGTTGATGTCTATGGTAAGACAAATAAGCAGTTAGAGCTAAATGAGAGTTTGTGGTACCCAACTGATGAGCAGCTTGAAAGGGGGTTTGGTGATGATATACTCAGAGTAAGTGGTAGTGTAGGGGTTGGAACCTTGAAGGGATGGGATGAAAAGAAAAAAAGGGCTATTCATATAGAACCTGTAACGAATAGAACAGCAACAGTCTTGTCCAAAGGGCCTTTGCGTACAATAGTTGATATGTCTGTTGAAGGATGGAGTTATATGGGGCAAACCGTATCGCTTAATTCAAGATATACTCTTTATGCAGGAGATAGGGTAGTTAAAGTATCTCACAAAGTTGAATCACAGGATCCATCAAAACTTGTTTTTACAACAGGGGTTCAAAAGATAGGAGAGTCTCAGACTTATAGTGATCACAGAGGAGTTAATGCAGTGTGGGGTCGAGATTGGCCTGTTAATGACACTATAAAGTATGCAAAGCAGAGCGTAGGGCTTGCTGTTTCTATACCTAGTGAGTTCTTGCATTCAGAGGTTGAAGATAGATCAAACTATTTATACAAGTTGATTCCAAATAGTGATGGTGAATTGAATTACTACTTCGCAGCAGTATCTTTGAAAGAGAGTTGGATTAGTTTATCATCCGATAAATTTTTCACTTTAGTTAAGTCTAATCTATTCAAACGGAACGATATTCTTGAGATTAAATTGTTCTCTAAATAGTAAAAGTCACTTTTTTTTAAGACTTGTCTTGATGTAAAAGAGTAAGTTGTTTATGTGTTTATTCTTACTTTGCTTATCTTTTTGTTTTCTAAATGCTTACATATTGTTTTTATTCTTCCTTAAAGTGGTACAAGAAGTTATTTTGATGTCCTATGAGTTTAGTTGGAATTGAATATTTATTGTTTGTATTTAGAAATTAATTTGTAACTTCGTGGTCGGACACGAGTATATATTAGTCCCTAATATTGTTAATAAGGGTTGGCTGTTGTTGCTGGAGTTAGGTGTTAAATGCTTGGTTTTAACCCGTGTTCGAAAACGTACGTTTGTGGTAACTGTTTATAAGTTGCAGTAGAGCAACAGTATGACCAGTAATATAGCTTATGATGTGACATGCTTTTATCTTGTTTCTAAACTTAAAATATCTATCAATTATGATTAAACTGTTCAATGTCGTTGCATTTATTCTTTTGCTATTTCCTATAGTTGGAGTTGCTCAGAATAATAACGTTTCAACATTGTTACCTATGTCTGAGAGGATGGTGTGCTCAGAAATGATTAGAAATCCTGAGAGTTGGCAGACCGACTTTCGTAAGAAACCAAAGTGGACATATACCAATGGGCTAGAAATGCACTCAATTTTAGATGTTGCTAATCGCTATGGGAGGGTTGAGTATTTTAATTACGCCGAATCTTATGCAGACTTAATGGTTCAGGAGGATGGAACAATTAGAACTTACAGAGTCGATGAGTATAATATTGATCATCTAGCTCCAGGTAAAATATTATTCGAGCTTTATGAAAAGACTAAAAAAGAGAAATACCTCAAAGCAATAAATCTCCTGAAGAGTCAGCTAGAGGGGCATCCACGGACAGAAGAAGGTGGATTTTGGCACAAGAAAGTTTATCCGAATCAAATGTGGTTAGACGGCTTATATATGGGAGCTCCTTTTTATGCCCAATGTGCCAATTACTTCAATGAGAAAGAGAAGTTTCAGGATGTTATTAATCAGTTTATTCTTGTAGGTAAGGGGACTTGGGATCCGAAATCGAAGCTCTATCGTCATGCTTTTGATTATAGCAAGGAGATGTTTTGGGCTGATAAAACAACTGGACAATCGTCTCATGTTTGGGGAAGAGCTATGGGATGGTATGCGATGGCAATAGTTGACGCTTTGGATTTTATTCCACATGATGAGCCTAATCGCAAAGAGATGCTTAAGATATTGGATAATATAGCAAAAGGTTTAGTTAAATATCAGGACAAAAAGAGCGGTTTATATTTCCAAGTGATGGAGCTGCCCGGGAAAGAGGGTAACTATCTAGAAGCTACTTGTTCAGCTATGTTCGCTTATTCAGTACTAAAAGCAGTAAGAAAAGGATATTTACCATCTAAATATAGAAAGTTAGGAGAATCCATTTACAATGGCATTGTTGACAATCTAATTAAAGTAGATCAAAATGGAGTTGTATCACTTACACAGTGTTGTGAAGTTGCAGGTCTTGGTGGTAAAACAATGAGAGATGGATCATACGATTACTATTTAAGTGAGCCAATAAGAGATAACGACCCTAAAGGGGTAGGACCATTCATTTGGGCTTCTCTAGAGATGGAACAATACTATAGCAGTAATAAGTGATCTAACATAAAATCGAAATATTTCAAATAATTAATTATAGTCATTTAGAAAAGCAACTATGCAGACAAAAAGCAATTTGAGTTTTCGGCGTACAATAGCATCATTGATGATGTGTCTGTTTGCCGTTGGTTTTGCTTTCGCACAACAAACTGTAAGTGGTGTTGTCGTTGACAAAACGAATGAGCCTATTATTGGGGCCTCTGTTATGGTTAAAGGAACTACCGTGGGAACAATTACAAACTACGATGGTGAGTACACTTTGACAATTCCTAATGATGCTAAACTTCTAGTCTTTTCATACATTGGGATGAAGACAAAAGAGGTGGCAGCAAAGGGTGGTGTTTTGAATATTATTCTTGAAGACAACTCTCATGATTTGGATGAGGTTGTAGTTGTCGGTTATGGTGTTCAAAAGAAACGTGATTTAACAGGATCTGTTTCGTCAATTGGTGAGAAAGCATTGAAGGATATTCCTGTGACTACTGCGGCAGAAGCTATTACTGGTCGTATGGCAGGGGTTCAGGTTACAACTACAGAGGGTTCACCTGATGCTGAGATCTCAATTCGTGTGCGTGGAGGTGGTTCTATTTCACAGGATAACTCACCACTATTTATCGTTGATGGATTTCCTGTAGCTAGTATCTCAAACATTCCTCCTTCAGACATCCAGTCTATTGACGTTTTGAAAGATGCTTCTTCTACTGCTATTTATGGTGCACGTGGTGCCAATGGTGTTGTTATCGTAACTACAAAAAGTGGTAAAGAGGGTAAGGTATCAGTAAACTTCAACTCATATATTGGAGCTAAGTCAAATGTGAGAAACCTTGCTGTTCTTAGTCCTTATGAGTACGTGATGTATCAATATGAACTAGATCCAGGTTCTTCTACATTCCAAAACTACTACGGTGTGTACGATGACCTAGAGATTTATAAATCTGTTCAAGGTACAAACTGGCAAGATGAGGTATTTGGTCAAACTGCTATACAACAATATTATAACGTAGGTATAAGTGGAGGTACAAAGCAGACTAAATACAACTTGAGCTTAACTCGCAACGACGAGGGAAGTATTATGATTGGTTCTGGTTTTGAGCGTAATAACTTGAACTTTAAGTTGAATACTGAGATTAGCAAAACTGTATCTTTGGACTTTGCTACTCGTATGTCATACACTATTATTGATGGAGCAGGAGTTTCTTCTGGTAGTGGCTCGACAACACGTCTTCGTAATGCAGTGAAATATGCACCAACTAAAGGTCTTCGTGAGTTCAGTAACGATCTTGACGATGATGATGAGCTTAACAGCCCAGAATCAACAAGTTTGTTGTTCGATCCAGTAGAATCAACACTAGATGAGTACAAGAGACAAAAGCGTTTTGCATCTAACTATAATGGAGCCCTTAACTGGAAAATCCGTAAGGATTTAACATATCGTGGAGAAGTAGGTTATGACTTCGGGTTTAATCGTACAGATCGCGTTTGGGGTCCTTCAACTTCTCAGTCGAAAAACTTAGGTGGACTTCCTGTAGCTAATATCTACAAGTATGAGTCTCAAGCTTGGCGAGTTGCGAACACTTTGACTTATAACAAGAATAACTTCATTCCAAATCATAACTTAAACGTGATGATTGGTCAGGAGATCGTTTCTAAAACTTGGAAAAGTGTTGAGAATGAGTCTAGATATTTCATGGATGGCATGAAGCCTGCTGATATCCTTGCAATGATGAACCTAGGAACTCCAATTCCAACAGTCTCAAAAGATGGACAGCCTGATAATTTGACTTCATTCTTTGGTCGTGTGAACTATGGCCTATTAGATCGCTACTTACTTTCTGTAACTTTCCGTGCCGATGGTTCTAGTAAGTTTGCAAAAGGTAACCAGTGGGGATACTTCCCATCTGCAGCATTCGCATGGCGAGTTAATGACGAAGCATTTATGCAAGGTTCAGAGGATTGGTTAAGCAACTTGAAGCTTCGTTTAAGTTATGGTGCGGCAGGTAACAACCGTATTTCTGATGGTTTGTGGAAGATGACTTGGAATTCAAGTTCAGAGAACAAGCCATACTATCCAAATGAGACTGAGTCTAGCCAATTGATACCTGGCACAACTCTATCTAACCCTGATTTGAAGTGGGAGACAACAGTTACACGTAACGTTGGTGTGGACTACGGATTCTTTAACGGTCGTCTTTCTGGTACTGTTGATGTGTATTGGAACACTACAAAAGATCTTCTTATTGAAGCGCCACTTCCTGCATCTACAGGGTATCTTAAGCAGCTTCGTAATATGGGTCAAACCTCAAACAGAGGTATCGAACTTGCTCTTGAAGGGGTGATTTACGAGACGAAGGACTTCTCGTTGAGTGCTTCTGCAAACATTGCTTTCAACAGAAACAAAGTAGATAAGTTCTCCAATGGAGATCAAAACTGGAAAACATACTCATCTGGATGGAATGGATCAGCTTCTCCTACAGAAGACTTCATCGTTCGTGAGGGACAACCAGTAGGTCAGATGTACGGTTATGTAACTGATGGAATGTACTCTTTTGATGATTTTACATTCAATACTACAACCAAGAAGTGGGATATTAATCCAGGTGTTGCAGACAACAGCAGTTTGATTTCACCTGCGAATAGCTTCTATGGTCCTGGTGCATTGAAATTCAAAGATTTGAATGGAGATGGAAAGATTGATGATAACGACAAAACAGTTATTGGTAATGCTTTGCCAAAGCATACTGGTGGATTCAATATTATGTCACGTTATAAGAACTTTGATCTTTCATTATTCTTTAACTGGTCATACGGAAACGATGTTTATAATGCTAACAAGCTAGATTACTCATCATTCCTACTATCACGTAAGTATCAGAACCTTCAAGGAGACATGTCGCTAGCTAATCGTTTCACAACTGTAGATCCTTTGACAGGGCACAATATCTACTATGGAGCAAATGCAAACCCACAGCGCCTTCAAGAGCTAAATGAAGGGAAGACATTATGGATGCCTCTTCATACAACAACACCTTTCCACTCGTGGGCTGTTGAAGATGGTTCTTTCCTTCGTTTGAATAATGTGACTATTGGTTACACTCTTCCAACGAAATGGACTAAGAAGTTCCTTTGTCAGAACCTTCGTGTATACTTTACAGGATACAACTTGTGGACTATAACAGGCTATTCAGGTTTCGACCCAGAGGTAGATACTCGTCGTAGCACTCCACTAACTCCATCAGTAGACTACTCTGCATATCCTAAGAGTCGCTCATACATCGGTGGTGTAAATGTTACTTTCTAATCCATTTTTTGAGTTATTCGTATGAAAAAGATAGCATTTATTGCATTAGCCTCATTGGCACTTTCCACTTCGTCTTGTAGCGATTTTCTCGACACAACTACGAATTCGGAATTTACGACAGATATCGTATTCTCAAATCCAGCCTACACTAAGCTCTCCATTATGGGGATCTATTCACTGATGACTACTGATGAACTATACTCATCACGTCTATCAACGATGTTTGGTTATAATACTGACATCGAAGTAGTTGGTGCAGATCAAAATAGTTTCAATCAAGTAGGTAATCGTGGTTTGAGTAACTACCTTTCTAACCCATCTTATTCAGGACACCTTGAGCGTGTTTGGACTATGCTTTATAAAGGTATTGAACGTGCAAACCTTGCAATTGCTGAAATACCAAAGAGTCCAGTAATGACTAGCGGGTCATCAGAAGAGAAAGCTGCTATGATGGGGTATTACGGTGAAGCACTGACCCTTCGTTCTCTATTCTATTTTGAGCTTGTTCGTCACTGGGGGGATGTTCCTTTCAAATTAGAGCCTACGGCTTCTGATGGTTCGAACTTCTACCTTTCACCTACTGATAGGGACGAGATCATGGAGCGTTTGATTGCTGACCTTGAAGAGGCCGAACAGTATGTTCCTTGGGTTAAAACAGGTGAGTACACACCCGAGAGAGTATCAAAAGGTTTTGTCAAAGGTCTAGCGGCTCGTATTGCTTTGACTCGTGGAGGTTATTCTATCCGAAACAAAGCAGGGTTCCCAACAGAAAGAGGTTCTGATTGGCGCAAATACTACGAGATAGCTAACAAGCATACTCGTGAGTTACAAGAGGCTGGTATTCATAAGTTGAATCCATCTTACCTTCAGCTATTCAAATCTTTGAACTCTTGGCAGACAGAGACAACCTATAGTGAGAACCTTTTTGAAGTAGCTCACGGTTATACTCGCAGTGGTGAGATTGGATACTCTGTTGGGATTCGTTTCCGTACAAATCCTAAGTATGGTTTCCAGAACAATGCTAACGTTGTTTCAACATCTCCGTACTATTACTATATGTTTGATCGCAAAGACCTTCGTCGCGATGTTGCTGTAGCATTCTACAACTATTCAAACAGTACAGCAGAGCAGAAAGAGGTATTTGTAAACAGTGCATACTCATGGTGTATTGGTAAGTACGATATTCGTTGGATGGATTCTAAGTTCTTGTCTGAGAACCTTGAGGTAAATGCAAAACGTGGATATGGTATCAACTGGGTTATTATGAGATATTCAGATGTTCTTCTGATGTTAGCAGAGAGTGAGAATGCTCTTAATAATGGTCCAACACCTTTAGCTAAAGCAGCATTGAAGGAGGTTCGTAGCCGTGCTTTTGATGCAGCAGATCAAGGAATAAAAGTTGAATCATATGTTGAGTCACTTGGTTCAGAAGAGGCTTTCTTCGATGCTATTGTTGACGAACGCGCTTATGAGTTTGGTGGTGAGGCAATCCGTAAATATGATCTTATTCGTTGGAACCTATTAGGTGATAAGATCGAAGAGCAGCGCACTGCTTATAGAGCAATGATTAATGCAGAGGCACCTTACGAGTCACTTCCTAAATACCTATACGTTAAGATGGAAGCTAATGGTGAGATTATTGATAAATCATCGATTAATTTCTATGACGATCTAGGTAGCGATGAGATAGCTGGAACAGAGCGTCTGCAGTGGTTATCAGGATGGGGCGAAACAACAAAAACAAATGCATTGCTAATGATTACAAACTTTAGCTCTGGTTTGAATGCTCCAGTACAAAACCGTCACCTATTCCCTATACAGAATTCAATCATCGCAGAAGGTGGTGGATTGCTTATTAACGGGTATAACTTCTAAGCTATATAAACACTAGAAGCTAATCAGAGAGTCATCCTAGACTCTCTGATTATATTCTCAAAATTTATAAGACTCTAATGAAACCATTTTCATACAAAAGTATAATCCCAGCTATTGCTCTTTGCTTTGCATCTGCAATTAGCTTCACGGCATGTACAGAGACGAACGATTGGGGTGTAGATAGCGAATATGATCGCCTATTCCGTCCAGCTAATTTCGCAGCAAAGAATGTACAAGCCAACACTGCTGATCTCTCTTGGAGTAAGATTCCTGGAACTGACCACTACGTTCTAGAGATAAGTAAAGATAGTCTTCAATTTGCAACCATCATTGATACTTTCCACACTGTTAATTCAGAGTATATCCTTGAAGATCTAGATGGAGCAACTGCTTACTCTGTTCGTATTAAAGGTATCTCTTTAGATGAAGCTAAAGAGGACTCAAGATACTCGGAACTCTATTTTATGACTAAGTCTGAGCAAATTATGCAAGCTGTAGCTTCTTCTGATAGAACTGCTACTACTGTTACTTTGCGTTGGACTCCAGGTGTTGCTGTTACTCACATCACATTGACAGATGCAGAGGGTGTTGAAGTTCTTACTTCTACAATTTCATCTGAAGAGTTAGAGTTGGGTGAGAAAACAATAGAAGAACTATCTCCAGAGACTAGCTACACAGCTTCTATCTACAATCTAGAGAACCGTAGAGGATACACTTCATTCCGTACATTCCCAGCAGCTCCTCCAGCAGATAATACTATCTATATGGCAGAGAATGACTCGTTGAACCAACCATTCTTTGATGCTCTTTCTGGTAGAGTGACTGTAGTACTTCCAGCTAATTCACACTACATCACAGATACATACAATCTTGTAATTCCTGACGGAACTTCTGTGACTTTCTATGGTGTTCCAGGAGGTAATAAACCAGTACTAGAACTTCGTCTTCTTAAGCTTGGTCTAGGTCATGAGTATATCAAGTTCCAAAACGTAGAGTTAAGAGCTACTGCAGCAGCTCCTCAATACTTGATCAATCAAGCAGATGCTTGTTCTGTTGAGACTATTGAGTTTGATGATTGCTATGTTAATGGTTACGTAAATACAATGTTCCGTTTCCAAGGATCAGCAACCAAAACTGTTGAGAACT
Organism: Bacteroidales bacterium; assembly: GCA_051652645.1. Taxonomy (GTDB): domain Bacteria; phylum Bacteroidota; class Bacteroidia; order Bacteroidales; family UBA7332; genus UBA7332. The sequence continues at coordinate 23,503 of JBOFUP010000056.1, read as the reverse complement.
TCCGAGTTAACAATGTTATTGCAGACGCAGCTTCGGGAGCTAGCTACTCGTTTATTCACATTAGTGCTGCCGAATCAAGTTATTTGAATAATATTGAGATCACAAACTCTACATTCACAAACTTAGGATACTCACTCTTGCTTCACAATAAGAGTAATAACAACTCTATTAAAGTTTCAGACTGTACTTTCCACAAAGTGATAGGATCAGGTAGATACTTTATTGATATGTCGAGTAGCTACAACTCAGCAAACGGTATTAAACTTGAGAACCTTATATTGGGTGGTTCAGGAAATGATGCTGCGAGAGGTGTCAGACCAACTCCTATTGTTGAGAATGTTTACCAAACAGAGAGTTGGGTGACTAGTTCTAATGCTATTCCATCAACAATCAAGTATACTGGTACAGCAGATGCTCTATTTGTAGATCCAGACAACGGGGACTTCACTATCAAGGATATATACTTTGACGGTGTGAATATGGCAGGTGACCCACGTTGGAGAGTATCTAGCAGAAGACGCTAATATAAACTCAGTAATGAGATACTCTTAATATATAAGGGGGACTACACACCAGTAGTCCCCTTTTTAATACCATTTCGACTAAAAGAACTTATCATGATCAAATACCTAATAATTGGAATACTATCAGTTATTTCCACATTTCACAGCTACTCACAGAAGCATACATATGTGGTTGCACAAGATGGTTCTGGTGATTTTACTTCTATAAATTGTGCTATTAATGCAGCACCAGATAATTCAAAGTCTACTACACTCATTTTCGTTAAGAAAGGAGTATATAGAGAGAAGATATTCGTTGATAAACCAAACATTACTATCCTTGGAGAGTCAAGAAAAGAGACTCAGGTAGTGGTGCCTATTCTTTGGGATAATTGGGAGAGGGAGTATAAAGCAAAAGCTGATACAACTTTCGAGATAAGATGGGGGTGCGCTCCTCTTAATCTTAGTGCTAAGGCAAATGATTTCTCATTGGTCAATATTACAGTATATAACAATTACGGTTCAACTGTAGAGAAGACAAGAGCTCATCAGTTTACTATCTTTGGGCGTGCAACTAGAACCATTCTTCTCAACTGTGACTTGATATCTGATGGTGCTGACAATGTTAGCCTGTGGAATAAAGTAGATGGAATGTACTACCATGAGGGATGCTACTTCCGTGCACCAGGGGTTGATTATGTATGTCCTAGAGGATGGTGCTATATTACAAATTGTGAGTTCGAGGGGGCTGCTCCAGCCCAGATATGGCACGATGGAGATTACAATTTATCACAGAAATTCGTTATTCGTGATTCGCACTTTAGAGCTATGGAGAAATCTTGGTTGGGTAGATTCCATAGAGACCATCAGATATACCTTTTAAATTGTACCTTTGACCAGAACATCATGGATCGTCCAATTGAATATGCATACAGAGATCGTCCGATGAATCTAAAGAAAGGAAAAAGAGTATACTACTTTAACTGCAAGAGAGAAGGTTCTACTCCTGAGTGGATGGCTGATAACCTAGACAAAGCTCCTGGGAAACCATCTATTAGTAATATAACTCCTGAGTGGACCTTTGATGGTATGTGGAATCCTGAGTCAAAACTAAACGAACTTAGAAACTTATTATCGAGATAGAATTATGAAAAGAGTGGCAGCAGCATTACTTCTATTTGTACCATTTGTACTCAATGCCAGAGAACCATATCCGATAACACCAAACGACAAACCCTTCACCATAGAGTCTGAGTTTGCAAAACAGAAAAAGAGATATAAAGATATATCAATTGCTCAACCAGTTATATCGCAGAATGTAAGAGTTGTTAATGATGTTATCTATAATAAGATTGGCAAAAGAAAGCTCAAAGCTGATCTCTTCCTACCCAATATTGAAAAGGCAGACCAATCTACTCCATTAGTAATATTGATACATGGAGGTGGATGGAGATCTGGAGATAAATCACTAGATCATCCAATGGCTATAACTTTAGCTAATTCCGGTATCCCTGCTCTATGTATAGAATATAGACTATCTTATGAGGCACTCTATCCAGCTTCTATATTAGATATATCTTCTGCCATTGAGTGGTCAAGGAATATGGCTAAAAAGTATAAGTGGAATCCTAATTCAATCTTCTTATTAGGTTCTTCTGCCGGTGGGCAAATGGCCTCCCTACTTGGAAGTGCCAATGCTACTTATCCTAAATTCCTACCAAACCCTAAGCGACCAGAGCTATACCGAGTTAGAGGTGTTATAAATATCGATGGCCTTCAGGCTTTTATTCATCCCCAATCTCAAGAAGGTCAAGATAAACCAGATAAGCCATCCGCAGCCACTATGTGGTTTGGCAAACCTCTTTCGCAAGATTCAGTATCAAGGATTGAAGCATCAGCTATAACTCATGTTAATACTAATTCAGCCTCATTTCTTTTTGTACGAAGTGGGCAATCCCGCTTCCATGCTGGTGATGTTGAGATGAGAGAGATGTTGCGTCAGTATAAAATTACATATGAGTTATACGAAACCACAGATACTCCACATACCTTCTGGCTCTTTAATCCATGGTTCGAACCTCTTTTGGACAATATTATTGAATTTATCAAGGCCGAGAAATAAAGATAGTCGTAAATTAATAATATTAGTTACCCCCTCAAATCCCACTAATTTAAGTAAATATGACGATGTTTTTGAACCCATATTTTAATAATACTACTTCTATTAGTAGCACCTTTTGAGTATATTTGTAGATCTCAATGGAACGTGCAACTTTATTAAACCAAGGATAAATTTAATCCTACTTACTTATAATTAATCTATAACAGATGAAACTTGTTACTCAATTTTTTTTAGCCTGTTTAGCACTATCGCCAGTTTCTGGAGTTAATGCACAAAATGGTATCTCCAAAGTATGGGTGTCAGACACAGGAAAGGGCACTTACCGTAATCCTATTATTGATGCAGATTATTCAGACCCTGATGTATGTCGTGTGGGAGACGATTTCTACATGACCTCTTCTAGCTTTAATTGCATACCCGGATTACCTATTCTTCATTCAAAAGATCTAGTAAACTGGACCCTAATTAGCCATGCTTTAACCGAACTTACACCTGTTGAAAAGTTCAACAAACCTAGTCATGGCGATGGAGTATGGGCACCTTCTATTCGTCATCATAATGGCGAATTCTATATCTATTGGGGTGATCCAGACTTTGGTATATATATGGTCAAGACGAAAAACCCAGCTGGTGTGTGGGAAAAACCCGTACTTGTGAAACAAGGAAAAGGACTCATTGATTCTTGTCCGCTGTGGGATGAGGATGGAAATGCATATCTTGTTCACGCTTACGCTGGCAGTCGTGCTGGATTTAAGAGTGTCCTTGCTGTAGCTCCTATGTCAGCAGACGGTACAAAAGTGCTTGCTGAATCAAGATTAATATTTGACGGTCACATTGGAAACGAGACGGTCGAGGGGCCTAAGTTCTACAAAAGAAATGGATACTACTATATTTTTGCGCCTGCCGGAGGTGTAGCTACTGGTTGGCAGTTGGTATTAAGATCAAAATCTCCTTATGGACCTTTTGAGCAAAAGATAGTTATGGCTCAAGGCTCTACTGATATCAATGGACCTCACCAAGGTGCGTGGGTAAATACTCAAAATGGAGAGGACTGGTTCATTCACTTCCAAGACAAGTTTGCATATGGACGCGTAGTTCACCTAAACCCTATGATCTGGAAGAACGATTGGCCTGTTATAGGAGAGGATAAAGATGGAGATGGATGTGGAGAGCCTGTTACCTCATACCGCAAACCAAATGTCGGGGCTACATACCCAATAGCTACTCCATCCGAGAGTGATGAGTTCGATACAACAACTCTTGGACTTCAGTGGCAGTGGCATGCAAATAGCAATCCTCTTTGGTATTTCTGTGATGCTCAGAATAGTCAATTGAGACTATTTACAGTGCCTTCTGTTGGAAATAAGAGTCTATTCGACTCACCCAATCTTCTTCTTCAGAAGACACCAACCGATGAGTTTACAATGACTACAAAGCTGAATTTTACACCAAACCCTAAGATTAAGGAGAGGGGCGAGAGAGCTGGTGTTGTTGTAATGGGACTTGATTATACAACTCTTTTCATCGAGGACCACAAGAGCGAAGGGCTTAGACTCGTTGTCGCCTCTTGCAAGAAGGCTGACAAAGGTGGCCAAGAAGTTATTGAGGCTACAACTCCTATGAAGCAACAAGATGTCTACCTACGCGTGGTTGTAAAAAAAGGGGGAGCTACAACTCTTAGCTACAGTTGGGATAACAAGAAGTTCCAAACTATTGGCAATGTACACACTCTTAAAGAGGGTAAATGGATAGGTGCCAAGGTAGGTTTGTACGCTAATAGACCAGTTGCCAATAACGATGGTGGTTGGTTGAACGTTGATTGGTTTAGAGTAACAAAGTAAACATCACACCATCTAGAGCGTACTATTGGTACGCTCTACTTCTATTCAATATTTAATTCATACAATATGAATGCACGACACATAATTCTGCTTTTAGCAATATTATTCATTAGCGCAAATCCAATAGATGCTAAGCGCAAACCAACTCTCTATACCATAGGTGATTCCACTATGGCTGAAAAAGATACAACAAAGGGGAATCCTGAACGAGGATGGATGATGCAATTTAGAACCATGCTTGATACATCAGATATAAGCATTAGTAACCTAGCTAAGAATGGTCGTAGCTCAAAGAGTTTCAGAAGTGAAGGAGTTTGGGATCAGGCTTTTATGCCAATGAAAAAAGGAGATTTCCTTTTTATTCAGTTTGGCCACAATGATCAAAAAGAGGATACGCTTCGACATACTGAGCCACATACTAGCTTTAAGAACAACATTGTGAGATATATCACTGAGGCTCGCTCCAAGGGAGCAACACCTATTCTATTCACCTCCATTGTTCGTCGCCATTTTGATGAACAAGCTAAGTTGGTAGATAGCCATGGTGACTATGTGAAGGTAATTTACGATGTAGCCAAGGAGCAGAAAGTTACGCTAATTGATCTGAACTATCTGACACATCAATACGTAGAGGCTCTAGGGCCAGAAGACTCTAAAGCTCTATACAAATGGGTAGCTCCAAACACTTTGCCAGCCTTCCCTAAAGGGTTTGAAGATGATACTCACTTAAATGAAACAGGGGCAAAGGCAGTAGCTATTATGGCAGCAGAGGCTCTTATGCAGAGCGACTCAAAGATAAAAAAGTACATCAAGAGATAGTTTATTTTACCATCACTGATAATTATTTTTTACTCAAGATGGACTTATTAGTAGGATGTTGGTACTCATAGAGTACCAACATCCTACTCTTTTTTTTATACAAGATAGATTATACTACTAGGCTTTATAAGTCATTAAACTATCTTTGCTTTATTAATTGACCCCAAATACTAGAATGAAACATCAACAAGCCCTATACACAAAGTTGAAAACTACAGGATTACCCTTAACACTGATAGCACTTTCTCTACAATCCTCACAAGCTAAACCAATAAACATTAAGCAAGATAAGCCTAATATCATACTATTTATGGTAGATGATCAAGGGTGGCAAGATACCTCTCATCCATTTTGGAGAGAGAGAACACACTTCAACGACATATACAGAACACCATCTATGGAGAGGTTAGCTGCCAAGGGGGTGACATTCACCTCGGCGTATGCCTCGGCTGTTAGTTCACCAACGAGGACTAGCTTGATGACAGGAATGAATCCATCTGCACATAGAGTAACGACTTGGACAAGAGAGAAGGATAGTCCCACGGATAGCCGAGAAAACTCTCCTCTGATCTTTCCTGAGTGGAACTACAACGCACTTCAGCCAATAGGCTCAGCTATTAATAACTCCATCGAAGCTCTTCCTTTTACATCAATTCTTCAATCGGCTGGCTATAAGACTATACACTGCGGTAAGGCTCACTGGGGCGCTTCGGGTACACCAGGGTCTAATCCTTTGAATCTAGGTTTTGATGTTAATATAGCCGGTTATGAGGCTGGATCACCTGCCTCATATCTAGCCTCTGAGAACTTTGGGTATGATGAGAATCGCAAACAGACTTCTCGATTTATTATTCCTGGACTTGAAAAGTATTGGGGTAGTGACCTATTTCTAACTGAGATATTGACTATCGAGGCAAAGTTGGCTATTGACTCTGCTCTAATCGAGAAGAAACCTTTTTATCTTTACATGAGTCACTATGCTATACACACTCCTTTGGACAAAGATGATCGCTTCTATAACTCTTACATAGAGCGTGGTCTTGATGATAGGCAAGCTAGGTACGCCTCTCTAATTGAGGGGATGGATAAGAGTCTAGGCGATATAATGGATCATCTCGAGGATAATAAAATAGCCAAGAATACTATAATAATATTTATGTCCGACAATGGGGGCTTAAGTCTTAGGGCTAGAAGTGGTGTGCCTAATAGTCATAACTACCCTCTTAATAGTGGTAAAGGGTCGGCTTATGAGGGTGGTGTCAGAGTGCCTATGATTGCTTACCTACCTGATATTTCTAAGGGCGGAGAGAGATGTTCAACCCCTATATCTATAATTGATTTCTTTCCATCAATATTAGAGATGGCTTCGGTTAAAGAATTTACTACACCACAAACCATAGATGGTGTTAGTTTCTTGCCTCTTATAAAGAGACCTCATAAGAGAGTACGTGAATTCGATCGTGCTCTTATTTGGCATTTCCCAAATAGATGGGTGGATATGGATTCTCCTAGTGGGAATGGGTATGGGGTATATAGCTCTATTCTTAGGAATGGGTGGAAGCTAATCCACTACTATGACCACAATATGACTGAACTCTTCAACCTAAATGAAGATATAGGTGAGAGTTTTGACTTAAGCAATTCTCCTGCTGCTAAGGCAATCAAAGAGTCACTTTCAAGCGAATTGACACGTAGGTTAAAGATAGACAGAGCTCAACTTCCAATGATGTTGGATGGTAGATCTTGCTTATATCCTGATGGTTCGCCTTATCTGCAATAGTGATTGAACGATATTCTATTTGGCTTAGTTATCAACATTTTGTTGATAACTAAGCCATTTTTTCTGACTATCCTAGTATGCTTACTGCCAATATGTCACTCTTGTTCCTCTGTTTGATATTCATTCAAAGTGCATTTTTTTGAAGATTCTTCTCTCTTTCTTTTTTAATACAATAAGTATAAGGCTGCCTAACTATTTTTTTGTAAGTTGCTAACTATCCATTTGCTACTATGAAACTCTAAAAGTACGTACGTATTTCATATAAAGTACGTACTTGTTTTCTGTGTAATACGTACGTATTTATGTACAAATACGTACGTATTTTTGCTTTGCCTCAAATTGAAGTTGCAACTTGTTGTTAATTAAATTGTTAGTACTCTACTGTTGTTGTAGTTTCTTGTACTTTTTATTTGTGGATGGTCTAGTTTGATTAATTAGGTAGAAGAGTTAGTATTTATATAGTTTATATCAGCTTGATATTCTTCTCGTATTTGATTTACATTTAAAAGGAGTTATTATTTGAAGTGATATGGTTTAATGTATAGTGTGTTTTTGTATTAAATAACACTGATTAGTCTCGGCTAATTTGTTTAAAAAGATTATCTTTCGACTCATTTAGAGAATACTTTCAAAGTGTTTGTATGGAATGAAAAGAACTAAATATTATTGAGATGGAAAATAGAGTAATGAGGCTCCAGTTGCTCCTAATTGTAGTTTTCGCTGCTTTCGAGGCTAATGGGCAAATGATAATAAGTGATATACTTCAAGTTGTTGATGTAACACCTCTACCTCACTATGCCCATAAGGGTGTGCTCTATGATAATGCAATAATTATAGATAATACAAAAGCAATAGTTCCTAATAGAGTGTATGAGGATTTCCAATTGGCCAAAATTATTGAGCTTGATGAAGTGGATAATCCTCCAACCTTTTTGACTACATTTGATTTGATAAATAAGGGGAATCATATCTCTTTACTTCGTGTTGGATGTGGTGGAGATTGGATGTGTGACCATCTTGTTATTTCAGACATAAAGGGTGAGATACTTAGTTCTATTGAAGTTGCAGTTCATCATTCATCAGGAGTAGCGGCTAAGCAGTTTGCTATTTTTGAGGATGGGACGCTCATTGTTTCAGTACTTAAGCCAATATCAGGATCGCCCATACTGTTAGACTCTTTCGAGACTTTATCGGCAGTAAAGATGGAGTATTTCTATTTAGAGTTGAACGGGGAGTTTGTCTTACAAAGTACTAAGAGATCTTCGCCTGCTCTCTATAGTAGGGAGCAGTTATTAGACTCGAATAATGACTTTTGGAGGTAGATTTTATATATCTTTTTTATACAATTACTCCCCTATAGTCATGCTGTTGATTATAGGGGAGTGATTGTTATATGTATTGTTCTAGTTTGTTGTGAATCTCGCAGTTAGTGATCTAAGTCTAGAGCTTAATCTATCTGAGAGAATTACTAATGATACAGAGCTTAAAATGAGTGCTACTCCTACGAGCTGAACTGATGTGAGAGGTTCTCCAAAAACTATTACTCCTATGGTTAGTGCTGTGACAGGTTCAACACATCCCATAATAGAGGTAGTCGTAGAGCCTATGCTTTTTATTGCAAGAATGAGTGTGAAGTTGGAAAGTAGTGTTGAAATTAGTGCTAGCATAGTTAGGCTAGATAAAACGTCTTTGTTCGGTATTGCTTGTACGCCGCCTTCAGTCAATGACATAATAAGGAAGAATATAGTTAGCATTATCATTATGTAGAAAGTCATTGAAATAGGGCTCATTCGTCCTGCTTTTGATTTGTTTATTCCTACAATGTAGATTGCATAGGTTATGACTGAGAGCAGAGCGTAGCTTAATCCAGTGCTATTAACCTCTAAAGAAGAGCTTAATCCACTTATTGAAGCAACACCCATCAGGGCTAGGATTATAGCAATGAAGAAGAATATAGAGAATTTCTCCTTGAATATTATACTCATCAGAAGAGCAACAAGTACTGGATAAAGGAAGTGAATGGTTGAAGCCACACCGCTTGGGATAAAGCAGAATGATTTCATCAGAAATAGAGCTGTTGTACCACTAAGTAGTATCAGCCCAGAGAGGGTTACTAACTCTTCTTTCTTTACTCTGATACTCTTTTTTGTAACTAGTAGGAATGTACCTAGAATGATTGATGAGAGAAGGTATCTGTAGAAAAGGGCACTGTTTACCGACATTCCAGCATTTAATGCTGGGATGGAGAACATAGGGATGAGTCCAAATGTTGCAGCTGAGATAATAGCGTAGATATAGCCAAGGTAACTCTTCATGAATGTATATGGTTTTGATTTGTGGGTGCAAAATTACTACTAACCAGCAGTGTCTCTCTATAAAAGAGGTTATAATAAAAGGTATGAAACGCTTGGGCTATCCAAATTTGGTTTTATTATTAAACTATTTCACAAAGTTGATATTAGTATTCTTTACCAGCGAGTGATTATCGTAGTCGTAATTTAATATCAGTTTGTTCAACAAAACATGGCTTACTGTTGTTTATAACTACATTATATCTTTAATTTGTACTGAGCTAATATCTTATTATCACTATCAAACAAGATAGTGAATTACTAATTAATACCGAATCTTATTATGATCAGAGTAGTTGTTAAAATCCTAGCACATAAGGATAAATTGGTTGAGCTGACGGAATTATTGAGTCGCTTGGAAATGGAATCGCGTAAGGAAAAAGGTTGTGTAAGCTATACACTCTATTGCAGATCTTCAGAGCCTGAACGACTTTTTATATATGAGGAGTGGGAGAGTGCAGAAGCATTAGAGCGCCATGAGGCAACAAAACACTTCACAGAGATTGCTCCTCAACTAAGTGGGCTAACAGAAGAGACTTTAATAGAGAAGTTCTAATCTACTTTAATATAGATTGATCGTCTTAGGTTTCTTGTCTTTTAGATAACTTAAATAGGAAATAAAATGAATATCTACTATCTAATAGCTGCTTTCGTAGCAGTGTTATCTCAAATTGGTCATCTAACCATTGGGCGTAAGAAGTTTATTGATCCAGTTCTTAAGTCAGACTATATCTCTCAAGAGGTAAAGGGAGTGGTACATACTCTATTTCACTATATGACTTATATGATTGGAGTCTCTGCTGTTGTACTATTCTATATATCTCAATATAGTACTGTTTTAAGCGTAGACTCAAGTGTAATAGGCTTGTTCTTGGGGTGTGTTTGGGCAGGAATGGGTTTAGTTGCTTTGACTTTGTCATTTAGATATGGACTATTTAAGATATTCCAATGGATATTCTGGTTTGTAATTGCTATACTTCTTTTTATAGGAACTAACTAAAAAAATAGATGGTTATGGAAAATAGAAAAGTTATCTCAGAGAAGTTTCTCCAAACTCTCACTCATGAGGGTATTGTTTCGATTACCTCTTGGGGTGTTGAGGTGCACGTAGCAAATACATGGAACTCATTTTTGGTGGTTACTGATGATGAGAGAATCTTGATTCCATCTTATGGTTATCGTAAAACTAGTAAGAACGTTGAGGTTAATGATAGTGTGCTTTTAACTCTTGGTACACGAGAGGTTTCTGGGCATAAGGATTACCCTGGTATTGGTTTCTTAATAGAAGGTAGTGCTCGCTTCTTTGATAGCGGAGCTGAGTATGATATGATGAAAGAGAAGTTCTCTTTTCTTAATAGAGTACTTGAGATAAAGGTTAAGAAGATCACTCAGAAGATATAGGTTTATCAATTAGAGTATTGATATAGCATTAGGCACTAAAGGTTATTAGATCTTTAGTGCCTAATGCTATATTTATATATAGGATGTTTTTGTTTTATAGGTTGCTCAATTCGTTAATGTCCAACATCTTAATATAGGATAGTCTTAGTTGATATTTAAGTGTGTGCTTTTTAATTAATCTCTTTTGGGAATAACAAAGTGTTGCCTTAGTGTATATTGAGTGTAATCCATTAATCTTTTGCTTAACTTTGTACTACTATTTGATATTATCTCTATGCAGTGTTGCTTTGGGATGATTCATGTTGATGGATTAACTTAAAAGATTATGCCTTTTGCAAACGGGTTAAATCATTGCCGAATCAGCTTTGAATCTGTTTGTAAAACAAATACCTAACGGTTTAATTATTTCAGATGAAACATATTAAGAACTCATTTTTTCTTCTTGCTCTTCTCATTAAGCTTATATTCATTGTGGGTTGTGCTTATGAAAGTGATGTTGTGATCACTCAGAAGAGTGAAATAGATAATGCGACACTCATAGTTATGGCTTATCCAGAAGCTATAGTGCGAACTACTCCTTCATTGTATTCGGATATTTTGCCATATTTGGGAATGGGTGTTCCTGGGCGTATCAGAGCAGGACATGCCTGCATGGTGATAGTTAAGGAGGGTAGTTCTGAGTTTGAGTATTTTGATTTTGGTAGATATATTACACCTGATGGATATTCCCGTGTGCGTGGTAAAGAGTCTGATCCAGAGACTAAAGTAGATGTTGTAGCACGCTGGGATGGTAAGCAGTTGCTCAATGTAGAAGAGCTATTACAATGGTTGTACAATCATCCAGAGAAAACCCACGGTAGTGGCGATTTGTATGCTTCGGTAAGTGAGGTTGTTAATTATGAGAGAGTCAAGGAGTATATTGATGAGATTCAAAAGAGGGAGTTATTGCCTTATGGTCCTTTTGTGAAAAATGGATCTAATTGTTCCCGATTTGTAACGGGGGCTATGTATCATGGCATTTTGGATGAAGATGTGCAGGATGAAATAGAACTGACTTGCTCCTTTACTCCTTCTGTTTTGGCTAATGTGGAGGCAGCTAATACGTATGATTATTATTATGTTGTCAATGAGGAGTCGGTCAGTAAGTTAGAGTGTAGTTTGCTAGCTACTCAAGTGGATCTTCTTTTTGATAACGGTGAGGGGTATGCGCCTTATACGAGCGAAGGCTCAATTGTTTCTCCTAAGGATGTGGAAGCTCAAGATGATTGGCATTGGTTGGGAGGCATAGGTTCGGGTGCATGGTATGAGGTAGAGGAGACGGATAAGTATAATGTATTTAAAGTGTCACAGTATAACTCGCAGGGTAAAAGAGAATTCTCTAGCAATTTTCTTGCCAATAGTGATGATCTGGTAGAGTTGGAGAGTAATTTTAGAGTAATATATCCAGCTCACTTTCGAACGGTCACGCTGAAGATTGGTAATGATACGATCCGATTAAACAGAATTAAAAATAATGTATAACTTCATCCTAACAGAACCCTATTTGTTAGAATAGTAATATATTCTAACTAGTTTCTTTAGGTTAAGATAAAAGTAGCCACTAAAGATGTTTACAAGGTATAACATCTTTAGTGGCTACTTCTCTTTTTACTTGCGTAGTTATTACTTACCTTTTATATTTAATATACACCTCTTGCCTGGAGTGAAGTAACACTTATTACACGAGATACATTTAGGCTTCTTGTGGTTACCACTAGCCCATATGTTTATAAGATTAGGCTCGGCAGTTAATGGTCTTGACATGGAGAAGAAGGATATATTGGTGCTGTTTAGTAGCTCCTCCATTCTTTCATAATCTCTGTTTCCTCCTATAAGAATGATGGGGGTGGTGAGTTCTTGTGCTAGTCTAGCGGCGTGAGATCGGAAGTAAGATTGATTCTCTACTGCTTTATCTACTTTGCGCCTAGCAGCACCAAGATTGCTATTTACGACATCTCTGAGTGACTCATTCCCTCCTGTTACTTCTATTGCATCAATTCGCATTTCGGATAATCTTTTTGCTACCTCAAAGCTTTCGTCCTCTGTTAATCCTCCCTCTTTGAAGTCTGCTGAGTTTAGTTTTATCAATATAGGAAAATCATCTCCTACAGCATCCCTCATGGCTTGATAGGTTTCGTAGATTATTCTTGCTCTGTTGTGTATATCACCGCCATACTCATCCTCTCTTTTGTTGAAGCAAGGTGAAAGGAATTGACTAAAAAGGTATCCGTGGCCGGCGTGTATCTCTACACCGTCGAAGCCAGACTCTTTTACTCTTCTAGCTGCTTGAGCAAATCTGCCAACAAGGTACTTAATTTCCTCTTTTGTTATCTCCTGAGCCGAAGTGCCTGTAGATTCATTCACGTGTGAAGATGGCCCCCAAATAGTTCTTTTGCCTACGTTGTAGGTAGTCATTGATCCTCCATAGCATATCTGCATAATAATGTTTGCACCTAAGGAGTGTATCTTATTTGTGAATTCTCTATACTCGGGTATGAAGGAGTCTTCGTATATTCCCATCATTCCAGGGTTGGGCTGTTCGTGCTCAGTCACAAAAGCATATCCTGTAATTAATGTTGCAGCTCCTCCCACTGCTAACTCTTCATAAATTGCAGATAGCTCAGGTGTTAGATGTCCTTTTTCATCAGCTAGATCTTCCCAGAGAGCACCTCTGAAGAATCGGTTCTTCATCTCTATAGATGAAAGTTTTGAGCTTTCTAATAGTGTGCGTGTCATATATGTATTTTTTATTTTGATGCAAAATTATAGTTGTATCATACAGCTATATAGTTATTTGCAATAAAACATTATAAAGTTCTAGATAGTTGAACAAATAGAGTTATGTAATAGTTAAACTTATCACATGATAATTGTAAACGATGATAATAAGATCAATAGAGAGAGCATTTGCCATACTTGAGTTTATTGCTAATAATGGAGGTATGGCTCGCCTGAGAGATATATCTCAGGCAATGAATCTAAGTAAGACGACGACTCATAACCTGCTTGATACTCTTAGGAAGTTAGGTTATGTGGATCAAAGTGAAGATTCTCCTAGATATTTCATTACGAATAGATTATTAGATCTTCACGGTCCTATATGTTCTATTCCAGAGATTAGGATTCTAGTAGAGGAGAGTATTAGGGCTTTGGCTAGGGATTTGAATGTTAATAGTTTTATGGCTATGCAGAGTGGGGTGTTCTATTATTATGATATATCCTCTTCTCCTGATGGTTGTCCGGCTGAGGGATTAGAGCTTGGGGTGGAGCAGGATATGTATAACTGTGTGGTGGGTAAGGTATTCATAGCATTCTCACCATCTTTGGAGAAGTCTGTTCGTAAGTTTTATCCAGGGCTTATAAATAGAAAGTTTTCTCATGAGCTAGAGCAGATACGTACGGATCGTTTTGCGATTGACTTTGCCGAGTATAATAACCAAAGAGCTTGTATTGCTTTACCATTGATATTTAGACAAAAGGTGTTAGCTGTATTAGGATGTTATGTTGAGTGTGCCAAATATACAAGGAGTGATATAGATGGTGTTATTCTGCATTTCGTTAAGGTGATTGATAAGATTAGAGGTGAAATGATGAGGTGAATATGTTGAAGGGTCGACTAGTATCACAATGTGTCATCAAACAATAATATATCCCCTAGATAGTAAAAGTAATTATATATATGCTTATCCTTTAAGAGTGTAGTGAGTTAGGTAGTGGCTTTTATTACGATGTAACTTTGAAGACCTTTATCTGCTACTTGTAGATTCGTAATCAACATCTTTATGTGGTAGTCATAATGTTTAGATAGGTAAATTGATTGGGCCTACAAAATTTGATGTTTTTACATCCTCTCCAACTATATGGAATAAAAAAAAGCAGTTGATCGTAAGATCAACTGCTTTTTGCGGTATGGACGGGACTCGAACCCGCGACCCCCTGCGTGACAGGCAGGTATTCTAACCAACTGAACTACCACACCGTTTTGGTGTAATCTCGTTTCGATTACAGTACAAAGGTATTACAAATATTTGAAGTTGCAATAGTTTGAGTGGATTTTTTTTAATAAAAATGAAAGCTATTGCTTCGTCATACTCGTCATAGACGAGGAAATGATATTGTTTTTGTCTTACCCTCAAGGCATTGAGTTAGCGACGAGGCTGTTTCTCTCATTGCTGAAATAAGTGCAGTGTTTGTGTCGTTAATTATGACTTCCTCTAGTGGTATTGTTAGAAGTTCTTTTTTTATCTCGCCATTTACATCTGTCAGATCTGGGTTTGTTTGAGATATTCTCAGAACAATCCTATCAATGAAAGGCGTGTATGGTTGCATAATGTCGTCTGCAAGGGAATAGTGAGTAAATTTGTTTTCAGAAGAAATTCCATACATAGGGTGTAGTCCCGATTCAACTAGAGCTCTTGCAGCAAGAGCTCTTAGGAGAGCGTATCCAAAGTTTAGGAGTTTAGAAGAAGCACTATTTCCTGAAATTGGGTTAAACCCAGGTACAATATTCTCCATTTGAGAGTAATAGTACTCATTAGAAGCTAGATCGCACTCTTGATTATTCTCTCCTTTGAGTTTTACAACCCAAGAGATTAATTCGTTTTGAGTGTTGGTTGTCAGGTTGTTGAGTAGCCTTATTTGATTCTCTATTCTGCACTCAATAGTCTGTTTCCATAGTTTCCTTCTGAGAGCCTCGGAAGCTGAAAGTTGTTTTATTAAATGTCTTTGTTCTTGTTGATGATCAAAGAGGTTTAGTATTAATCCATTGGGGAGATGTTTTGCATCACATGATATTAATGCAGTATTATTGTCCAAAAGAGCTTGTATTGTTGCAAGTGATATGGTGATCTCTTGATTATCTAGTATTACCACCACAATATCTTGAATAGGTATTGTGGCACGTTTTGTGAATCTTTCTGGATTAGTATCAAGAGGTTGGTTTATTACTAGATTATTGGAAGATATCGTCAACACGCTACGATTCCCGAAATAAAGCGTTCGTTTTATCATATGTGTATTTGTATTGGTTAGACAAAGTTATAACGCTGAATTGTTTAATATTGTTTATTGTAATAGTGTTGTAGTGAATAATATAGAAAAAGATTCTTATTCAATTTGTTGTTTATTTAAAATAAAAGACTAATTTGCAACACGAATAAAGTTGTTAACATAAATCTAATTCTAAATTATTATTGCTATGCTAGACATGAAAAATTATCCAGCGGAACCATTTCGTATAAAGAGTGTGGAGCCGGTTAAAATGAATAGTCGAGAAGAGAGAGAAAGGGTTATTCGAGAGTCTGGGTTTAATACTTTCTTGATTAATTCCGAGGATGTATATATTGATCTCCTTACAGATAGTGGAACTAATGCGATGAGTGATAAGCAGTGGGGAGGTATGATGCAGGGTGATGAGGCCTATGCAGGTAGTCGTAACTTCTTTCATCTTGAGGAGACGGTAAGAGAGTTGTTTGGGTTTAGATATATGGTGCCTACTCACCAAGGGCGAGGGGCCGAGAATTTACTTTCGCAGATTTGCATAAAGCCTGGCCAATATGTACCTGGTAATATGTATTTTACAACAACTCGATACCATCAAGAAAGGAATGGGGGTGTATTTGTTGATATTATAAATGATCAAGCTCATGATGCTTCTCTTGTAGCACCATTTAAGGGTGATATTGACCTGAAGAAATTGGAGGAGCTAATAGAGTTGAAAGGCGCAGAGAATATAGCTTACGTCTGTCTTGCTGTAACTGTAAATCTTGCAGGAGGTCAGCCGGTGTCGATGAGAAACATGAGAGAGGTAAGAGAGTTGACTTCGAAGCATGGTATCAAGGTGTTTTATGATGCTACTCGTTGTGTAGAGAATGCTTACTTCATTAAAGAGAGAGAAGCGGGCTTTGAGGATAAAAGCATTAAGGAGATTGTTCACGAGATGTTTAGCTATTCTGATGGTTGTACAATGTCTGGTAAGAAGGATTGCTTAGTTAATATAGGTGGCTTTTTATGTATGAATGATGAAGAGCTTTTTATGCAATCAAAAGAGTTGGTAGTTGTTTACGAGGGTATGCCTTCTTATGGAGGTCTAGCTGGTCGTGATATGGAGGCTATGGCTATAGGGTTGAAAGAGTCTATGCAGTTTGAGTATATTGAGCACAGGATTAAGCAGGTTCGCTATCTCGGTGATCGTTTGAAGGAAGCTGGTGTACCAATTATTGAGCCTGTAGGTGGTCATGCTGTATTTTTGGATGCACGTCGTTTTTGTCCACACTTGACACAGGATCAGCTGCCAGCACAATCACTAGCAGCTAATCTGTATGTCGAGTCTGGTGTTAGAAGTATGGAAAGGGGTATTGTTTCGGCCGGAAGAGATAAGAGTACAGGTCTGAATCATGCACCAAAGCTAGAGACTGTCAGATTGACCATTCCAAGACGGGTTTATACTTATCGTCATATGGATGTTGTGGCTGATGCTGTTATTAAGTTGTATAATCATAAGGAGCAGATAAGAGGACTTAAGTTTGTGTATGAGCCTCGTCAGCTTCGTTTTTTTACCGCTAGATTCGAAGAGATTTAATTTATATAAGTTTTTTACTCGAAAGGGTCTTCAGGCCTCTGTTCTGAAGTCTTTTTTATTAGGGTTGAATGAGTGTGAAGAGTTAGCTCTTTGCGCTCATTCTTTTTATTGCTAGTTTTCGAACTCTAATAGCCAATGTCCATCTATCTTTTCCATTCTTGCTACCTCTTTAATATTGCTAATTTCAAATTCTGTGTACTTATTACGGCCAATTGATTCGTTAATGACCTCGTATGTTATTTCTGCTGAGGTGCTAGATCTTGTCGTATTGATTAGTTTGATATTGAAGATCCCTTTTTGTGTACTGGTGAGTCTGTCAGTTCCAATAAGTTCTTTCATCTCCATCAATATCTCTTTAGATCTTGGGGTTGAGTATCTGGCCGCTTTGTCAAAGTCTCCTGAATAAAAAGCTTTTAATCCTTTTTGGGCATTATGTTCTAGTCTTTTGTCCTCGGAGCAGGACACAGCTAAGAATAGTAGTGAAAAGAAGATTAAGATATAGTTAAGGTTTCTCATAATGTGGTGTATTTTTTGTTTTGGTTAACAAGAATTGCGTTTCGTAAACTATATATTGAGAACACGTC
This sequence comes from Bacteroidales bacterium, assembly GCA_051652645.1. Classification (GTDB taxonomy): domain Bacteria; phylum Bacteroidota; class Bacteroidia; order Bacteroidales; family UBA7332; genus UBA7332. The sequence goes on along the minus strand of JBOFUP010000056.1, from coordinate 5,483 downwards.
TAAATTATGCTTTGTTCAAAAGCATCTCTTTATTAACTATTGCTATATTGAAGCATCTTCGCTGCTCGAAAAGTTTTCCTATCTTTGTAGCATAATTGACAAACAGATAGATAATAGATGGATTTTAAATTACAATACACTGATGTCAACTCAGATGCTAGAGCAGGGGAGATAACAACTGATCATGGAAAAATATTGACGCCGATATTTATGCCTGTAGGTACAGTTGGTTCTGTAAAGGCAGTTCATGTAAAGGAGTTGAAGGAGGATATAAAGGCTCAGATTATATTAGGAAATACATATCACCTCTATCTTAGGCCAAAGTTAGATGTTTTGGAACAAGCTGGAGGACTGCATAAATTTAATGGTTGGGATGGTCCTATACTTACTGATTCAGGAGGTTTTCAGGTATTCTCATTATCGGCTATTCGTAAGTTGAGAGAGGAAGGAGCGGAGTTTCGTTCTCATATTGACGGTTCAAAGCACTTTTTTACACCAGAGAATGTAGTAGATATTCAGCGTACTATTGGTGCGGATATTATGATGGCTTTTGATGAGTGTCCTCCAGGGCAGTCAGATTATGCTTATGCAAAGAATTCTCTTAGATTGACTCAGCGCTGGTTGGAGAGGGGGCTTAAGAGATTTCGTGAGACCGATGATAAGTATGGTTATAGCCAAACTTTCTTCCCAATTGTACAGGGGTGTACTTTCCCAGAGCTTCGTCGAGATGCAGCAAAACATGTTGTAGATCAGGGGGCTGAGGGTAATGCTATCGGTGGTCTTGCTGTAGGAGAGCCTGCAGAGAAGATGTATGAGATGATAGAGGTTGTCAATGAGATACTTCCGACGGATAAGCCACGTTATTTGATGGGAGTGGGAACTCCTGCAAATATCCTTGAGGCTATTGAGAGGGGAGTTGATATGTTTGACTGTGTAATGCCAACTCGTAACGGCCGTAATGGTATGTTGTTTACAAAAAATGGCATTATGAATATGAAGAATAAGAAGTGGTCGAATGATTTCTCGCCAATTGAGGCAGATGGTGCTTCTTATGTTGATACTTTCTATTCAAAGGCTTATTTACGACATTTATTTGTTAGTGATGAGCTATTGGCACTTCAAATAGCTTCGATACATAACTTGGCTTTCTATGTATGGTTGACTCAAGAGGCTCGTAAGCATATTATTGCAGGAGATTTTGCTTCATGGAAGCGAGAGATGATAGTGCGCGTATCACAAAGACTATAATACTTCTACAATAATATGAAGAAACTAGATTGGTATATCATAAGGAAGTTCTTAGGTACGTATGTATTCTCGATACTCTTGATTATCTCCATCGCTGTGGTGTTTGATATTAATGAGAATCTAGATAAGTTCTTGAGTAAGAATGCTCCAGTTAAGGCTATTGCATTAGATTACTATGCCAATTTTGTGCCATTCTTTGCCAATATGTTTAGTCCGCTATTTACCTTTATTGCGGTGATCTTTTTTACCTCAAAACTAGCGGATAATTCAGAGGTGATAGCTATGCTTTCATGTGGAATGAGTTTTAAGCGTCTTTTGAGGCCATATATATTTTCAGCTTTTCTTATAGCGGCTGTAAATTTCTATCTGAGTAGTTATGTTATTCCTCAGGGTAATGTGAAGATGATAGAATTTCAGAATACATATATGAAGAATAAGAAGGTGGAGTATGCGACTAATATTCAGATGCAGGTTGATACTGGAGTTATTGCCTACATGGAGCGTTATGACAATCCTTCGAAGACAGCATATAGATTCTCTCTTGAGAAGTTTGAGGGCAAGCAGTTGAAATCTCGTTTGACAGCTCAATCTGCAAAGTATGATGATGGATATAAGTGGACAATGCGAGAATATCTTATTAGGGATTTCAATGGTATGACTGAAGTTATTACTAAGGGAAGTTCATTGGATACTATTATTACAATTGAGCCTCAAGATTTTCTTATCTCATTTGGAGATGAAAAGCAGATGACCACTCCTCGTCTCTATAATTATATAGAGAAACAGCGTATGCGTGGTATTGGTAATATAAAAGATTTTGAAATAGAGTATGAGCGTCGCTTTGCAATGTCGCTCGCATCATTTATCTTAACTATAATAGGGGCTGCTGTCTCTGCAAGGAAGGTTAAGGGTGGAATGGGTCTTAATATTGGTATAGGTCTAGGCTTGAGCTTTGGATATATTCTCTTTATGACCGTTACATCTAGTTTTGCCGTTAGTGGGCAAACATCTCCTCGGGTAGCTGTTTGGATACCTAATATTATTTATGCGGGAATAGCTTACTATTTATATAGGAAAGCACCTAATTAATAGGGTTACAATAGATAAGATAATCGCCTCCATCTTGATAGGATGGAGGCGATTATTATGTTGTTTTTTTGTGGGCTTACTGCGGGGTTGAGGTAGGTCTATAAAAAAAACTCCTAATAGTTTATGTTATTAAACCATTAGGAGTTTAAGGGTGATCCCGACAGGATTCAAACCTGTAACCTTCTGATCCGTAGTCAGATGCTCTATTCAGTTGAGCTACGGAACCCTTTGTTGTTTTGTAATCGTGCGTTGTCTCTCGATTACGGGTACAAAGATAGTGTATAATTTTTAGAATACAAACTTTTTTCCTCTTTTTTTGTTTCATCTTTTGGTTCACCTCGTTGATCCAAATCAGTAAATTCATAATAATTTATTATGCTAGTACAACTTTTATTTGTTCTTGTCGCAATCATTATTGGTGCGCGACTTGGTGGGATTGGTCTTGGAGTAATGGGTGGAGTCGGGCTTGCAGTGCTGACTTTTATGTTTGGTTTAGAGCCTACAGCACCTCCTATTGATGTGATGTTGATGATTGTAGCTGTGATCTCAGCAGCAGGCTGTATGCAGGCAGCTGGTGGCTTGGATCTTATGGTTAAGGTAGCAGAGAAGATGCTCCGCAAGCATCCAGAGAGAATAACTATTTTGAGTCCTCTTGTTACTTATTTCTTTACTTTCATAGCAGGTACGGGGCACGTCTCTTATTCCATACTTCCAGTGATAGCTGAGGTTGCGACGGAGACAAAAGTTAGACCAGAGAGACCATTAGGTATCGCTGTTATTGCATCACAGCAGGCTATCACAGCAAGTCCTATTTCGGCTGCCACAGTGGCTCTTTTGGGTCTTGTTGCAGGCTTTGATTTGACTCTGTTTGATATAATGAAAATATCAGTTCCAGCTACTCTTGTTGGGGTCTTGGTAGGTGCATTTTTCTCTTTGAAAGTGGGCAAGGAGCTTGTTGATGATCCTGAGTTTCAAAAAAGAGTTGCTAATGGAGAGTTTAGAGAGAGTACTCACTCTACAAAAGATATTCTTCATAAAGGCAAGGCAGCAACCTCTGTGTTTATATTTATTTTTGCAACCCTATGTATTGTGCTCTTTGGTTCGATAGAGTCTTTAAGACCATCATTTATTGTTGGTGGGGTAGAGAGAATGTTGGATATGCCTGCAATTATTGAGATAATAATGTTGTCGGCAGCAGCTTTGATACTTTTGATTACAGGTACTGATGGAGTTAAAGCAGCTCAAGGTTCTGTTTTTACTGCTGGAATGCAGGCGGTTGTTGCTATTTTCGGTATTGCATGGATGGGAGATACATTCCTAAATGGAAATATGGTAGAGCTAAAAAGTTCTATTGAATCAGTAGTGATGGAGATGCCTTGGTTGTTTGGTTTGGCACTATTTGTGATGTCTATCCTTTTATATAGTCAAGCGGCAACTGTTAGAGCGCTTATGCCATTGGGGTTGGCCCTTTCTATATCACCTTATATGTTGATTGCGATGTTTCCTGCAGTAAACGGTTATTTCTTTATACCTAACTATCCAACAGTTGTAGCGGCAATTAATTTTGACCGAACAGGTACAACACGAATAGGTAAGTATGTATTGAATCATTCGTTTATGATGCCAGGTATGGTGGCTACTATATCAGCGGTTGCAACAGGATTGCTTTTAATACAACTATATGGAGCGTAATTAATAAACTAATATAATACTAATGATGGAAAATAGCAAAAAAAAGACTCTAGTTATCGGAGCTAGTGAGAATCCTGAGAGATATGCCTTCAAGGCGGTTACTCAGTTGGTAGTCAATGGGCATCCAGTGATTGCTTTTGGTAGTAGAGCTGGAAAGATAGGAGATGTGAATATTGAGACACACTTCCCAAAGGCAGATTCAATACACACCGTTACTATGTACTTAGGCCCTAAGAATCAGCAGGGATACTATGATCTTATAGAGTCGCTATCTCCACGTAGGGTTATATTTAATCCAGGGACTGAGAATCCTGAGTTTGCAGATCGCTTAAATGATTTGGGAATAGAGACCTTGGATGCTTGTACTCTTGTGCTTTTGGCAACCAAGCAGTACTAATAGTTTATATATTTGAAAAGGGGGGGAAGTCATAGCTTCTCCCCCTCTTTTTTTTATATATTTGTACTATTGAATCTCTATGAAACATAACAAAGATCATAACAGTAAGACATGGAAATATTACTCAAATACGAAGGTGTAGATGTTTACCGTCAAGAGAACAGAGTTCTCAAGGATGTAGATCTGGAGCTACGATGTGGCGAATTTGTCTATCTAATAGGAAGGGTAGGCACAGGTAAAAGTAGTTTAATGAAGACTATATATGCGGATATTCCTATATCACTAGGTATGGCAAATGTGCTTGGGTATGATATGTTGAAGATTAAACGTAAGCATATTCCTCTACTTCGACGTAAGTTAGGTGTTATTTTTCAAGATTTTCAGCTTCTAATAGATAGAAGTGTTAGTGATAATTTGGAATTTGTTCTCCGAGCAACAGGATGGAAAGATCGCAAAGAGATGGCAAAGAGAATACATAGCGTGCTTGAGCTTGTGGATATGGATACTAAAGGGTATAAGATGCCGCACGAACTATCCGGGGGAGAGCAGCAGCGTATAGTCATAGCCCGTGCTCTGCTTAATGAGCCAGAGATTATATTAGCAGATGAGCCTACTGGTAATCTCGATCCAGAGACTGCTAGGCAGATTGTGTCGTTGCTTTATGATATTAGCAAAAAAGGAACTACTGTTGTTATGGCCACTCACAATTTGAACTTCTCTTCTAACTTTCCTGGGAGGGTCCTTAATTGTGAAGATGAGTCACTTTTGGAGGTTGCAGTTGTTGATGGACAAATCGTTAGATAGTTACTTAAAAGTTTGGAAGTAATATAGTAAAGTAGTACTTTTGTAGCCGTGATTCCAATTTAGGCCGTAAAAGAGAGGGCACAATGCACTCCGCCTTGTGGAGAAATACGTAATTTTTTCAGAACAATGTACGTAATCGTTGAGATTCAAGGACAGCAGTTCAAAGCCGAAGCTGGCAAGAAATTGTATGTTCACCGCGTTGAAGCAGAAAGAGGTGCTTCTGTAGAGTTTACAAACGTATTGTTGGTTGACA
>JBOFUP010000055.1:0-23791 GCA_051652645.1 Bacteroidales bacterium | reverse complement strand
CAGAAAATTTCCCAATTGCAGATACTAGAAATAACTTCGTTCTAGAGTTCTTAGATTACTATATCGACCCTCCAAAATATTGCATTGACGAGTGTCTTGAGCGAGGTCTTACATATAGTGTTCCGTTAAAAGCGAAGCTTAAACTATATTGTACTGATCCAGAACATGAAGATTTCGATACAGTAATCCAAGACGTTTATTTAGGTCCAATCCCATATATGACCTCAAAAGGTACATTTGTTATTAACGGTGCTGAGCGTGTTGTCGTTTCTCAATTACACCGTTCGCCAGGGGTTTTCTTTGGACAAAGTGTACACGCAAATGGAACTAAACTATATTCTGCACGTGTAATTCCTTTCAGGGGTTCGTGGATTGAATTTGCAACTGACATTAACAATGTTATGTATGCTTATATTGATCGTAAGAAGAAGTTGCCTGTTACGACTCTATTAAGAGCTATTGGATTTGAAAGTGATAGAGATATTCTTGAAATCTTTGGTCTAGCAGAAGAGGTAGCTGCTACTCATGCTGCCTTAAGCAATGTTGTCGGTAGAAAACTTGCTGCTCGTGTTTTGAAAACATGGATAGAGGATTTCGTAGACGAAGATACAGGAGAGGTTGTTTCAATAGAGCGTAACGAAATCGTAGTAGATCGCGAAACAGTTCTTGAAGAGGAGCATATTGATGATATATTAAGCTCTGGTGCTGCATCAATACTTCTTCATAAAGATGACGTAAGTCTTTCTGATTATGCTATTATTTATAATACATTACAGAAAGATCCAAGTAACTCTGAAAAAGAGGCTGTTATATATATATATAGACAACTTCGTAGTGCTGAACCTGCAGATGATGCAAGTGCTCGCGAAGTAATTCAATCACTATTCTTCTCTGAGAAGAGGTATGACTTAGGTGAGGTAGGTCGATTCCGTATCAATAAGAAGCTTCTTCTAGATACGGCTCCTGATGTCAAGGTTTTGACTAAAGAAGATATTATTGCTATTATTAAATACTTAATAGAGTTGATCAACTCTAAGGCTATAGTTGATGATATCGACCACTTGAGCAATCGTAGAGTACGTACAGTAGGTGAGCAGCTTTACAACCAATTTGGAGTGGGTCTTGCTCGTATGGCGCGTACTATTAGAGACCGTATGAATGTTAGAGATAATGAGGTCTTTACTCCGATAGATTTGATTAATGCAAAGACTATCTCTTCAGTAATCAATTCTTTCTTTGGAACGAATGCCTTGTCTCAGTTTATGGATCAAACGAACCCTCTTGCAGAGATGACGCACAAACGTCGTATGTCTGCTCTAGGTCCAGGTGGTCTTTCTAGAGATCGCGCTGGTTTCGAGGTTCGAGACGTTCACTATACTCACTACGGTCGTCTTTGTCCTATTGAGACACCAGAAGGACCCAACATTGGTCTAATCTCATCTTTGTGTGTATATGCTAAGATTAATGAGCTTGGATTTATTGAGACTCCTTATCGTGTTGTTTCTGAAGGAAAAGTAACTCTAAATCATGATGAGATTACCTATCTTACTGCAGAAGAAGAGGAGGGTAAAATCATTGCTCAAGGTAATGCTCCACTTGATGATAATGGAAGCTTCATAAAATCTCGTGTGAAAGCACGTATGGAAGGTGATTTCCCACTTGTGACACCAAATGAGGTTCACTTGATGGACGTTTCTCCTACTCAAATTGCTTCTATTGCAGCATCTCTTATTCCTTTCTTGGAGCACGATGATGCTAACCGTGCGCTCATGGGATCTAACATGATGCGTCAGGCTGTTCCTTTATTAAGAGCTCAAGCTCCTATTGTAGGTACTGGTATTGAGGGACAGTTAATTCGTGACTCTCGTACTCAGGTTACAGCTGAGGGGGATGGTGTGATTGAGTATGTTGATGCTAGTGTTATTAGAATCAATTATGATAGATCTGAGGAAGAGGAATTTGTAAGCTTTGAAAACTCTATCAAAGAGTATAGATTACCTAAATTCCGTAAGACTAACCAAAATACAACAATAGACCTTCATCCGATTTGTAAGCCCGGTCAAAGGGTTGTCCCAGGTCAGATATTGACTCAGGGATATTCAACTGAACAGGGAGAATTGGCATTGGGTAAAAACCTTAAAGTGGCTTATATGCCATGGAAAGGTTATAACTATGAGGATGCTATTGTACTAAGTGAGCGTATTGTACGTGAAGATGTATTTACCTCTATTCACGTAGATGAATACTCTCTTGAAGTTCGCGAAACAAAACGAGGAATGGAGGAGTTAACTTCAGATATTCCTAACGTTAGCGAGGAAGCAACAAAAGACCTTGATGATAGAGGTATTGTTCGTGTAGGTGCTCGTATCACACCAGGTGATATTATGATTGGTAAGATTACTCCTAAAGGAGAGTCAGACCCATCACCAGAAGAGAAACTACTTCGAGCAATCTTCGGAGATAAAGCCGGAGATGTTAAAGATGCATCTCTTAAAGCTACACCTTCGTTGAATGGTGTTGTTATTGGAACTAATCTTTTCTCTAGAGCTCAGAAAGTCAAAAAAGGACGTAATGCTGATAAAGCTATTCTTCCTAAGCTTGATGAAGAGTTTGAGATTAAGATGAACAAACTTAAGAGCGTACTAGTAGAAAAACTTCTAGTTCTAACCGAAGGTAAACCTGCACATAGTGTTAAAGACTACCTAGGTGTGGAGTTGATAACTAAGGGTTCTAAGTTTACTGATAAGAATATTAGAGATCTTGATTTTAATGGTGTACAAGTAAGTGAATGGACTCAAGATGATCATACCAACAAGTTGATCAAGCAGGTTATCATGAACTACTTGAGAAAATATAAAGAGCTAGATTCTGAACTTAAGCGTAAGAAATTTGATCTTACAATTGGTGACGAACTTCCAACAGGTATTATCCAACTAGCTAAAGTCTTTATTGCTAAAAAGCGTAAGATTGGCGTGGGTGATAAAATGGCAGGTCGACATGGTAACAAAGGTATTGTATCTCGTGTTGTTCGTGATGAGGATATGCCATTCCTTGAAGATGGAACACCTGTAGATATAGTTCTTAACCCACTAGGGGTGCCATCAAGGATGAACCTTGGTCAGATTTTTGAAGCTGTTTTAGGATGGGCAGGTAAAGAACTAGGAACAAAGTTCGCTACCCCTATTTTTGACGGTGCAGACTTAGATGACTTAAATCAGTGGACAGATAAGGCTGGTATTCCTCGTTATGGTAAGGCTTACTTGCATGATGGTGGTACTGGTGAGCGTTTTGATCAACCTGCAACTGTTGGTGTGACATACATGTTGAAACTAGGTCACATGGTTGAAGATAAAATGCACGCCCGTTCTATAGGTCCATACTCACTAATTACGCAACAGCCTCTTGGAGGTAAAGCTCAGTTTGGTGGACAACGTTTTGGAGAGATGGAGGTTTGGGCAATCGAAGCATTCGGTGCAGCTCACATTCTACAAGAGATCCTGACTATCAAATCTGATGACGTAAATGGCCGATCTAAGGCATATGAAGCTATTGTTAAAGGTGAACCAATGCCAGCTGCTGGTATTCCAGAGTCACTTAATGTATTGCTTCATGAGCTTAAGGGACTAGGTCTAAGCGTAAATCTTGAGTAATACGCATAATTCATTCTATGGTAATACTATCAATTTATTATTGGTAGTATTACCATTATGAATATTGCATTCTATTTTATTTCGGAAATACAACTCTTTATACATCAGTATATGGCTTTTAGAAGAGAAAACAAGGTAAGAAATAACTTCACTAAAATATCCATAGGTTTAGCTTCTCCAGAAGAGATTCTTGAGAATTCTAGCGGTGAAGTTTTGAAACCTGAGACTATAAACTATCGTACATACAAACCAGAACGTGACGGTCTATTCTGTGAGAGAATATTTGGTCCTGTAAGAGACTATGAGTGTCACTGTGGTAAGTATAAACGTATACGCTACAAAGGTATTGTTTGTGACCGATGTGGAGTTGAAGTTACAGAGAAGAAGGTTCGTCGTGAAAGAATGGGACATATCCAATTGGTTGTTCCTGTTGCACATATTTGGTACTTCCGTTCACTACCGAATAAGATCGGTTATCTTCTTGGTTTGCCAACCAAGAAAATGGATGCCATTGTTTACTACGAACGCTATGTAGTTATTCAGCCAGGTATCAAAGAGGATGAGGTAGCAAAATACGATCTTCTATCAGAAGAAGAGTATTTGAATATATTGGATTCTATACCACAGGAGAATGAACTTCTCGAGGATACAGACCCAAATAAGTTTATTGCCAAGATGGGGGCAGAAGCTCTTATAGACCTTCTTCAGCGATTAGACTTGGACAGCCTTTCATACGAACTTCGTCACAGAGCTAACACAGATGGTTCTCAACAAAGAAAAGCGGAGGCATTAAAGCGTCTACAAGTTGTTGAATCATTTAGGGCTTCTAAACATAGAAATAAGCCGGAGTGGATGGTGCTTAAAGTTGTACCTGTTATACCACCTGAGCTTCGCCCACTTGTACCTCTTGATGGTGGTCGATTTGCAACATCTGATCTTAATGATCTATATAGACGAGTTATTATTCGTAATAACCGACTTAAGCGTCTAATTGAGATTAAGGCTCCCGAAGTTATTCTTCGTAATGAGAAGCGTATGCTTCAAGAAGCAGTAGACTCTCTTCTAGACAACTCACGTAAGTCTAGTTCTGTTAAGAATGATGCTAACCGTCCTCTTAAGTCTCTTTCAGATTCACTTAAAGGAAAACAAGGACGCTTCCGTCAGAACTTACTTGGTAAACGTGTAGATTATTCAGCACGTTCGGTTATCGTAGTAGGTCCTGAGCTTAAAATGCACGAGTGTGGTATTCCTAAGCTAATGGCAGCAGAACTTTTTAAGCCATTCGTTATTAGAAAGCTTATTGAGAGAGGTATCGTTAAGACTGTTAAGTCGGCTAAAAAAATTGTAGACCGTAAAGAGCCTGTTGTTTGGGATATTCTAGAACATGTGATGAAAGGTCACCCAGTTCTTCTAAACCGTGCCCCAACACTTCACCGTCTTGGTATTCAATCTTTCCAGCCTAAGATGATTGAAGGTAAAGCAATTCAGCTTCACCCTCTAGCTTGTACAGCATTCAACGCCGATTTTGATGGTGACCAGATGGCAGTTCACTTACCGCTAGGTAATGAAGCAATTCTTGAGGCTCAGATGTTGATGCTAGCCTCTCATAATATTCTTAACCCTGCCAACGGAGCACCAATTACTGTACCGTCTCAGGATATGGTTTTGGGACTATATTATATTTCAAAACTTAGACCTGGTGCTAAAGGTGAAGGTTTGAGATTCTATGGTCCAGAAGAAGCCATCATTGCTTATAATGAAGGTCGTGTAACTTTACATGCACCTGTTAAAGTAATGGTTGATGATATTGATGAAAATGGTAATTATATTCGAGTAATGCGTGAGACTTCAGTCGGACGTATTATGGTCAATGAGTTCGTACCAAAAGAATATGGTTATTTGAATGAGATCCTATCTAAGAAATCACTTCGTGATATTATTGGAGATATTATTAAAGTAGTGGGTGTTACTCGTACTGCTCATTTCTTGGATGATATTAAGGATCTAGGATATAAAATGGCATTTAGAGGTTGTCTTTCTTTCAACCTTGAAGATGTTATTATTCCAGTTGAGAAAGATGAATTAGTTCAAGAGGGATACAAAGAGGTCGAGCAGATTATGAACGACTATAACATGGGATTCATCACTAATAACGAGCGATATAATCAGATTATTGATACTTGGACACATATTAACTCTAAGTTGTCTAATATTCTAATGAAACAGATGTCATCCGATAACCAAGGATTTAACTCTGTGTATATGATGCTTGATTCTGGTGCCCGTGGTTCTCGTGAGCAGATTCGTCAGTTAGGTGGTATGCGTGGTCTGATGGCTAAACCTCAAAAGGCTGGCGCTGAAGGTGGTCAAATTATTGAAAACCCAATTTTGGCTAACTTTAAGGAGGGTCTTTCGGTACTAGAGTACTTTATTTCTACTCACGGTGCTCGTAAAGGTCTTGCCGATACCGCACTTAAAACAGCTGATGCTGGATACCTAACTCGTCGTCTAGTTGACGTGGCTCAGGATGTGATTATTCATGAAGAGGACTGTGGTACTTTACGTGGATTGATATGTACTGAGATTAAAAATAACGAGGAGACTGTTGCTTCGCTTTATGAGCGTATATTAGGTCGCGTATCAGTACACGATATTCAACACCCAATAACAGGTGAAATGATTGTTCTTTCTGGAGAGGAAATAGCTGAAGATATGGCTAAAGCCATTCAGGATTCTCCAATAGAAAGAGTCGAGATTCGCTCTGTATTGACTTGTGAATCTAAGAAAGGCGTTTGTGCTAAATGTTATGGGCGTAACTTATCTACTGGACGAATGGTTCAGAAAGGAGAGGCCGTTGGTGTTATTGCAGCGCAGTCAATTGGAGAACCGGGTACTCAGCTTACACTTCGTACTTTCCACGTAGGGGGGGTAGCTTCGAATATTGCAGCTATTTCAAATGTGACTTCTCGTTATGATGGTTTCCTTGAAATAGATGAACTTAGAACTGTTGAAACAGAGGATGAGGCTGGCAAGAAGATACAGATTGTTGTTAGTCGTCTAGCAGAACTTCGTATTGTTGATAGCAATACTAAGATTGTTCTTACTTCAGCTAACATTCCTTATGGTTCAAAAATATACTTCAATCCAGGTGATAATGTATCTAAAGGTGATATTATCTGTGAATGGGATCCATTTAATGCCGTAATTGTATCAGAGGTAACAGGTACTATCCAGTTGGATAGTGTTATTGAGAACGTAACATATAAGGTAGAGTCTGATGAGACAACTGGTCTTAGAGAAAAGATCATTATTGAGTCTCGTGAGAAAGCTCGCGTTCCTGCTGCTAACATTTGCGATGAAAATGGCAATATCATTAAGACATATAACCTACCTGTAGGTGCCCACTTGATGGTTGAAGAAGGAGACAAAATCAAGGCAGGTGCTGAATTCGTTAAGATTCCTCGTGCAGTTGGAAAAACTGGTGATATTACCGGAGGTCTTCCTCGTGTAACCGAACTATTTGAAGCTCGTAACCCTTCTAACCCAGCAGTTGTTGCTGAGATTGATGGTGAAGTTAAATTTGGTAAGGTAAAAAGAGGTAACCGTGAGATTGCTGTTACTTCTAAAACAGGAGAGACTAAAAAGTATCTTGTGTCACTTTCTAAGCAGATCCTTGTTCAGGAGAATGACTATGTACGTGCTGGTACTCCTCTTTCAGATGGAGCTATCACTCCTGCAGATATCTTGAATATCAAAGGTCCAACAGCTGTACAGGAGTATATTGTAAATGAAGTACAAGACGTTTACCGTCTTCAGGGTGTGAAAATTAACGATAAGCACTTTGAGACAATCGTTCGTCAAATGATGCGTAAGGTAACAATAGTTGATCCGGGTGACACTCGTTTCCTAGAGGCTCAGATTATTGACAAGCATGACTTCATGGAAGAGAATGACCGTATCTGGGGTAAGAAAGTTATCGTAGATTCTGGTGATTCACAAACTATGCTTCCAGGTATGATTGTAACACCTCGTAAACTTCGTGATGAGAACTCTATGCTTAAGCGCAGAGACCTTCGCCTAGTTGAAGTTAGGGATGCTGTTCCTGCAACATCTTCACAGAACTTGCAAGGTATTACACGTGCAGCTCTTCAGACAACATCATTCATTTCTGCAGCATCGTTCCAGGAAACAACTAAAGTCCTTAATGATGCAGCTATTAATGGTAAGGTAGATAAACTTGAAGGTTTGAAAGAGAACGTTATATGCGGTCACTTGATTCCTGCAGGTACTGGTCAAAGAGAGTTTGACAAACTAATGGTTGGTCCAAAAGAGGAGTTTGAGAAATCATTTTCATCTCGTCGTAATCTAATTGATGCAGATTAATCTATATTATTAGGTTTATATATTTAAAAGAGGATGTGTCTTTAAGACACATCCTCTTTTTTGGTATGGTGTAGGCTAACAAAAGTAATAGGCTAGCCTTGTCTCTATGACAAGGCTAGCCTATTACTTTTGTATTCTCAATTAAATGAGCAGCAACTATCTTTATTAGTTATCAAAATTTGTACTGAACACCAACAGACAAGTTCAATGCTTTCGGGCTATAAGTCCCATTGAAAGACTCACCGCTTACCATCGAATCTGGTAGTTTTGCATTCTTAGTTTTACCGAAGACATAAGCAGCAGCTCCATGAACAGCAAATCCTTTGAATAAGTTTAGAGTACCCCCAAATGTCAATCCATGTTTATTCGCTCCCGGTGTTTCTGGGCTATAGTGAAGAGGGTTAACAGGTGTTTGATCGAAATAGTATCCAGCACGAAGAGTCAACATCTCTACTACATTGAACTCAGCACCAAAGCGAGCAGCAATAGTATTTGAATACCCTTTTTCAGCTTTCACTTCTGCAATCTTATCATCTTTCTCAAACTTAAAATTTAGTGAATCATAAGCATTCCAGCCAACATATTGCAGATCTGCAGCTACAATCCAGCGCTCATTGATTTTGTAAGAAGCACCCAAAGTTAAGTTTGATGGAGCAGGAAGTTCAGTTCTTACACTTCCTCCGTCAATAGTCGATAGAGAAGGTCGAACGATTGGTAATAGTCCCGCAATTTGGTCTGAGTAGTAGTTCACAGCAGAGCTACCATCTTTAACTTTAATAGTTGCTTTAGATCTGTAAGATATACCAAGAGTCACGTTCTCACGAACATCCCACAAGAATCCTAAGTTAAAACCAACAGCTATGTTACTCTTTCCAGTAATATTGACAGATGCCGCAGGCTCTTCGGTTGGGAATGCTGGGTCAAGCGCTGGCATTCCAGGTTTGTAACCTATAGGAAGAAGTGATTTGTTGAGTTCGAAACTTCCTGTGTATAAGTTTAAGCCAGCACCTACACTTAGGTTTGGTAATATCTTAAAGGCAACAGTCGGTTGAAATGAGAAAGCCTTAAGTGAGATATCCTGAACATGGTGTGCACCAACCCAGCTCTTACCCCAATCCAACGAACTACCATAAGGTGTTGTCACTGAGATACCCACAGCCCAACGAGGATTGATTTTAAATCCAGCATATCCACCCATAGGAGTGCTTAACCCCCTGCTAGATTTATGTTGATGGTCACTATTTGTATATTCCACTGATGATATGACTGCACTTCCGTTAAAAGATACATCACCCAATCCCTCTATTGAAGTCAATCCAGCAGGATTGAAATGCATACTTTCAGCACCCAATTTCATACCCGTACCAACGTGTCCCATACCTGCTTGGCGGGCACTTTGTAGATTCACTTGATACCCTTCTGCAGAGGCTGAAGCTATCATCATAATCGAGGCTACAACTGAAACTAATTTCTTCTTATTCATACTCGCTTTTTGTTTTTAGAGATGCAAAAGTAATGATTAGTATGTTATCATTTGCAAAACGATTAATTAAAAAGATTAATCTTACTCTTTTTAATATGCAGGAAATGAGTTGTATAAATGAATGAGTATTCCTTTTAAGGCTTCGGTATTTACTATTCTAAACACTCAAGCTTCAATATCTACTCCTCTAATGTAGATTACTTAATCTATATTAGAGACCAAACTGTTGCTACAAAAGCACTAATAGTTACCTTTGTCAAAGGATAAAAGAACAATAAGCTATGCAAGATAATTTTGAAATACATGACTACCGTCCAAACGAACGTGAGCGCGAGATAGACAAAGCACTTCGTCCACTTCTCTTTGATGATTTCAGTGGTCAAGAAAAGATAGTTGAGAACCTTAGGATATTCGTTCAAGCAGCAAAGATGAGAGGAGAAGCCCTAGACCATCTTCTTCTTCACGGACCTCCAGGGCTTGGCAAAACCACACTTTCCAATATTGTAGCAAATGAGCTTGGAGTAGGATTTAAGGTTACATCAGGTCCAGTACTTGATAAACCCGGAGACCTAGCTGGATTATTGACTAGTCTAGAAGAGAACGATGTTCTATTTATTGACGAGATACATCGTCTAAGTCCTATAGTAGAGGAGTATCTCTATTCTGCTATGGAAGACTATCGTATTGACATAATGATAGACAAAGGGCCTAGTGCGCGATCCATTCAAATTGATCTAAACCCATTCACACTTGTTGGTGCAACAACTCGTAGCGGACTACTAACTGCACCACTTAGAGCAAGATTCGGAATTAACTCCCATTTGGAGTATTACGATGGAAAAGTAATCATAGAGATCATCAAGCGTTCTGCCAAGATACTCCGCGTTGCATGTACCCATGAGGCTGCTGGGGAGATTGCCTCACGAAGCAGAGGAACACCTCGTATAGCAAATGCTTTACTCCGACGAGTGAGAGACTTCGCACAGGTTAAAGGAGACGGAACTATAGACACAGCAATTGCACGTTATGCCCTCGAGGCTTTGAACATTGATAAATACGGTCTTGATGAAGTAGACAATAAGATTCTGCAGATTATCATAGATAAGTTTCGTGGAGGACCTGTTGGTCTTACAACCATAGCTACAGCTCTTGGCGAAGACCCGGGCACTCTCGAGGAGGTATACGAACCATTCCTTATCAAAGAGGGATTCATAAAAAGAACTCCTAGAGGACGCGAGGTGACACACCTTGCATACCAACATCTCGGGAGAACACAAGTAACAGACGAACCAACACTATTCTAACCACAATAAGATGGCAGGACTAAAGAGCTTAGTAAAGGATACAGCAATATATGGTGCTAGTAGTATAATTGGGAGATTTCTCAATTGGTGCCTCGTTCCCATGTACACACGTGTACTAGCAAACATAGGAGATTATGGAATAGTCACCAATCTGTATGGCTGGACGGCATTCATACTTATAATTCTCACCTTCGGGATGGAAACCACCTTCTTCCGTTTCATCAATAAGCCAGAGGCAGATAGCCAGAAAGTATATTCAACAAGCTTTGCCTTTGTCACAACACTATCTCTTATTCTTGTTGGTGCAGTTACTATTTTTATAAATCCCATTTCAGAGTTACTAGGATATGCTCAGCAAAAGGACTTTATACTAATGCTTTCAGTAATTGTAGCTATGGATGCTATTACAGCAATCCCATTTGCCTATTTACGCTATCAGAAGAGACCAATACGTTTTGCTACAATAAAGCTACTATTCATAGCCCTAAATATTGCTCTTAACCTGCTATTCTTTATCCTTTGCCCTTGGTTAATGATTAAAGCACCAAGTACAGTTAATTGGTTCTATAATCCAGACTACTCAGTAGGATATGCATTCGTTGCCAATCTAATAGGAACAGCAGTGATGATGTCAGCCCTGACCCCCGAGCTAATTAAGGCAGTAGGCAAACCCGACACAAAGCTACTAAAGCAAATGCTTCGTTATAGTTCACCATTACTGATTCTTGGTATTGCAGGCATAATCAATCAGACCGTTGATAAGATGCTATTTCCTTTCTTACTACCAAATAAAGAAGAAGCACTATACCAACTAGGTATCTATGGAGCTAATTTCAAGATTGCTATGGTAATGATAATCTTCACCCAAGCATTTAGATTTGCTTACGAACCATTTGTGTTTGGTAACAGCAAGGCAAAAGAGAAAGACAAAGCAGAGTCATACTCCCAAGCGATGAAGTACTTTATTATCTCAACACTATTCATTTTTCTTGGCATAACAGGATTTATGGATCTCTTCAAACTAATAGTAGCAGAGAACTATTGGGAAGGCCTTGCCGTTGTTCCAATTGTTATGGTTGCAGAGATGTTTTTTGGTATTTTCTTTAATCTATCATTTTGGTATAAACTATCAGATAAAACAGAGTGGGGGGCATACTTTTCCATCGCAGGATGTATTATTACTGTTGCACTAAACATTCTTTTTGTTCCCAAATACGGATATATTGCGTGTGCATACGCCTCACTCCTAAGCTATGGATTGATGATGATAGCCTCATATTTTATCGGGCAAAGAGTATACCCAATATCATATGATCTCAAGTCAGCAAAGTTTTATACTGCATTAACGCTAATATTATTCACAATCAGAAGAGCATTTGAACATGATAACAACTACGTCAACATGCTTATAGCCACTATTTCACTTATTGTCTTTGCCGCAATATTCATTCACAAGGAGATTGATTTGACAAAAATCCCATATATTAATAGAGTAGTCAAAAGAGATTAAAACTAATAAACTATGAAGCACTTTGAAGATATTTTTTTAGACTTCAGACTCTTCCTGAAAGAGCGTTTCGATGTTCGAAAAGAGAAGAGTGATGATGTTGCTACTATAGAATCCATACGACGAGGAGTAGAGTTTAAAGGCATTAACCTTTGGGTATTAATACTCGCAATATTTATTGCATCACTTGGATTAAATACAAACTCAACGGCAGTAATTATTGGAGCCATGCTTATATCTCCACTAATGGGTCCCATTATGGGAGTAGGGCTAGGGCTAGGCATAAACGACGTAGAACTGCTAAATAAGTCACTTAAAAACCTTGCTGTTGCAACAATATTTGGTGTACTTACTGCTGCCATATATTTTCTAATTTCGCCTATGAGCGATGCTCGATCAGAACTATTAGCACGTACAACACCCACAATCTATGACGTACTAATAGCCTTTTTTGGAGGTATGGCAGGAATTGTAGCAGGTTCAGCACGAGAGAAAGGAAATGTCATTCCCGGGGTTGCAATTGCAACAGCCCTCATGCCACCACTCTGTACGGCTGGCTACGGACTAGCTACCGGCAATATGGCCTTCTTCTTTGGGGCCTTCTATCTATATTTCATAAACTCAGTCTTCATAAGTCTTGCTACCTACGTCGGGGTACGTATTATGCATTTCCCAAAGATAGCTTTCATGGACCCCGATAGAGCCAAGAGAGTAAGCCGCACAATCTCATTCGTTGTTGTACTAACTATTATACCAAGTCTTTGGATATCATATAATATGATACGCCAAAACTATTTTGAGGGCAATGCAGTTAACTTCATACGTAATGAATTAAACTTTCCAGGTACCCAAGTTGTAAATCAAACCATAGATGCAGGCAAAGAGAAAAAGATACATGTAGCACTTATTGGACAGACCGTTTCGGCCGAATCGTTGGAGCTCTCACGAGCAAAAATGAGTCAATACAAGATTGGAGATGCCGAACTTATTATCTCTCAGAATGGTTCTGAAGTAAGCGACATCAAATCTCTTAGAGCTTTGGTGCTTGAGGATCTATATAAAAATATTGAAAACAGGCTTCGAGACAAAGAACACCAAGTTGATTTCCTCGAAGATAGGCTATCTGAATATACTAATATACTCAGTAAAAGTAGCGAGATTGCCCCTGAGATTAAAGTACTATTCCCCTCTGTACAATCTCTGACTCTATCAATGGGAATACAATATGGAGTGCAATCAAGTCAGAGCGATACAATCACTATTGCCTGCCTTCAGATGAACAACAAACCAGACGAGACCACACGACTAAGAATTGAGGAGTGGCTCAAGTCGAGAACCAAGTCTAAACTGTTTAAACTAATTATTGAGTAATCATATGCTTTTCAACGAAACTATATTCGGCCCTATAAAAAGCCGCAGGTTAGGTATCTCACTAGGCGTAAACCTACTTCCTGTTGATGGTAAATTATGCTCCTTTGATTGCATCTATTGCGAGTGTGGATATAATAAGGATCAAGGCAAGGGAACTAAGTTGCCAACATCCATTGAGGTCAAGCGTCTACTCGAAGAGAAACTAATCTCACTACAAAAAGAGGGAGTAACACCAGATGTAATTACTTTTGCCGGAAATGGTGAGCCTACAATGCACCCAGAATTTCCTATCATCATTGATCAAACCATAGAGCTAAGAGATAAATATTTCCCACAAGCAAAGATCTCTGTCCTATCCAATGCCACACTTGTGTCCCGTCCAGAAGTCTTCAAAGCTCTATTGAAAGTTGATAATAATATACTAAAACTAGATGGAGCCATAGACCACAGTGTAAACATCATGGACAGACCAAACTCCCCATCATACTCTGTGGCAACAGCCGTAGAAAACCTTATGAAATTCCAAGGTAAGTTTATTCTACAAACAATGTTCCTTAGAGGTGTGGTAAACGGTGAAACTCTAGACAACACAACACAAGAGGAGCTTCAAGCATGGTACAGAGTAGTTCGTCAGCTAAAACCTGAAAGCATTATGATTTACTCCATTGATAGACCAACACCAGAAAAGAATCTTGTGAAGATAAGCAAAGAAGAGCTACAAGAGATAGCTGCTCCACTGCAGAGCGAAGGATTCAAAATTATCATTGCTTAAGAATTCTATGTATGAAAAATAATATTGAAAAACTACTTCACCTTTTAGGTGGAGTAGTTACAAATAACTTTAGGAACTATCCATTTGAGATTATATCTACGGCCATATTTGCCTTTATTTGGTCATTCGAGCTTGCTTCAAAATCTATGCATCAAGCCATACCAATCTCACTATTTTCAATACTGTTTCTAAACAATCTCTCTACAATTACGAACAAGAGAATAATCTACTATTTATCATCACCCATAGTTATTATCCTCCTGCTAACAACCAGCTGGTACAATTATTTCAATACTCACGAAGAAGCATACATAAGTACTATAGTAATCTTAGCTTCAATAACCTTACTTTGCCACTACAAAGAGAGTATGGAGGTCTTCTCGCAAAGAATCATTACACTCTTCAATTCCATACTCATCGCCATACTTATCTCCCTTGTAACCGTATCTCTTATACTCCTCTCTAGCTTTGCTATCTTGGAGCTATTTCAACTAAGACCAACTGAGATATTAAGAGATCAGCTTCCACTATTTATCACTATTGGTATAGTACTTCCACAAGCCTTCTTGTATCAACTAAATACCAACACAAACTCACCATTCACACCAGTCTTGCGCTTCGTCTCTAAATGGATCATCCTACCTCTTAATATACTATTTACATTTGTCCTCTACATATTCCTTATTAGAATAGCAATCACTCAAGAGATACCAAAGGGGATAGTCAGTTTTATCATATTTGCATTCATATTTGTGTCTATATACCTCTCATTAATGTTGCCACCCCAAACAAATAAGATATATAAACTACTGCACAAACATCTTCATTACATATTCATACTCCCCCTTAGCTTCCTATTTGTTTATACAGTTACGCAGATAATGAGTAGCGGATTAACAATAGATAGATACTTAACAATACTAACATCGATAGTTCTTTTTATCTACATTTTCATCTCCTTCAAGAGCAACATCAATAAATTCAGTGTAACTTTGTCCATTGGCACACTACTTTTACTAATTGCAATGTTTGCACCCTATGTTAATATTTTTGAGCTCACACATAATAAAGAGAATCAAGTCGACTCTATAAGCTACAAAAGTGAGTTTCTATATAACGATAATAGTAGGCAGATTGATGTCGATGGATATAAGCTTTGGGTGCCATATAATAATGATCAAATCTCACAATTTGCGCATGAATCTCTAGACAATGACACCTTAACTATCATCAATAACGGTGAGATAGAGATCGTACCAATTGCAAAGATCATTGAGAGAAGAGTAGAGAATTACGGATTTGAGAGATTTGAAAACACAGATAGATATAACCACCCTGATTCACTTTTCATTATTGAATGCGAGATAGGTAAAGTTATTCTTGAATCATACTATATACAACTTACTTATACTAATCAAATCAAGGTAAATGGGATCAACCTGCGAGGGCTGCTCCTAAAATAGTCTATGGAATCAATAAGAACAATCTACAGAATGGGCCATGGCCCATCAAGCTCCCACACTATGGGGCCGAAAATTGCATCTGAACTCTTTCAGTCGAGAAATCCACAAGCAACACGCTTTGAAGTTACACTTTATGGTGCTCTTGCTGCAACAGGCAAAGGACACTTGACGGATGTCGCTATCCTCGAGACTTTGACTAAGCATGCTCCAACAATTATACATTGGGAACCAAAAACATTCTTAGAGTTCCATCCTAATGGGATGAAGTTCGAAGCTTTTGATAAGGATGATAAGATTACAGACAACTGGACTATTTTCAGTATAGGTGGTGGCTCTTTGGCTAGTGCTGACGACACTATCCTAAAGATTGATGACACCGTCTATAAGATGGATAAGATTCAGGATATTCTTGAGTGGTGCGAGCGTTCAGGTCGTAGCTACTGGGAGTATGTCGAGGAGTGTGAGGGACCAGAAATTTGGGAATATCTCGCTGAAGTATGGGAAACGATGAAGAACTCCATACTTAGAGGCCTAGAGGCAGAAGGTGTTCTTCCGGGAGGACTTGGCGTCAGACGTAAAGCAGGAGACTATATGATACGCGCAAAAGGGTATAGCGATGCTATGCGTGGGCGTGGTCTTGTTTTTGCTTATGCCTTAGCTGCTTCTGAAGAGAATGCCGCTGGCACTAGCCGAATAGTAACCGCACCTACCTGTGGGTCATCTGGTGTACTTCCTTCGGTTCTATATTATCTCAAGACCTCACGCGAATTTCTTGATATACGTATTCTTCGCGCGCTGGCAACAGCCGGACTCTTCGGTCTTGTAGCTAAAAACAACGCATCTGTTTCTGGTGCTGAGGTAGGTTGTCAAGGCGAGGTTGGTGTAGCTTGTGCTATGGCAGCAGCAGCAGCCACTCAGCTTTTTGGTGGAACTCCAGCTCAGATTGAATATGCAGCTGAAATGGGGCTTGAGCACCACTTGGGCTTAACTTGTGATCCCGTGTGTGGGTTAGTCCAGATACCGTGTATAGAACGCAATGCTCTAGCTGCCGCAAGAGCTCTTGACTCTAATGCATATGCAACCCTTTCTGATGGTAAGCACCGTGTTAGTTTTGACCGCGTTGTTGAAGTCATGAAGCAAACTGGCTACGATCTACCTTCTCTTTACAAAGAGACAGGTGAAGGTGGACTAGCAAAGTATTCAAACAAACTTAGAGTAGATCCAGAGATTGGTAAGTAAGTTGTAAAATAGATTGTCTACTCTATCAGTAGCATTCCTATATACTCTCAAAACACGTACGTATTTGCACTAAAATACGTACGTGTTTTAGTATAAATACGTACGTACTTTCTTTCAAATACGTACGTGTTTTGAAAGAGTTGGTATACAGATGTTTAAGAACCATAGTTCAGTTTGGATAGATGGTCAGACTAACTGCTTGATTTAACATAAAAGAGATGGTCCTCATCTCGATTATAGTAAACTGTAATCGATATGAGGACCATCTCTTATTTCTTATCTTTTGCCTTTATGGCAGTCATCTCTCTTAAGAAGTACGCAGCACTCTACCAAGTTTAAGAGTTGTGGTAGGTGTAATTTTATTTAACTTGCAAAGATTATTAACAGAAGTGCCGTATCTTCTTGCTATTGCACCAAGCGTGTCTCCCTGCTTAACTTTGTGAGTAGCTATTCCACTGCTTTGTGTGTATACTGTATTCTTTGTGTTTATGCTCTTAACGCTCTGTTTTGTTTGAGCAAATGAAATACCATATGGCGTTGCAGATTGTCTACCTCTTCTTGTATAGAAGGTGAAGATATCTCTATGTGCAACTTTGTTTTGGAAATCGAATATTTCAAGAGGATCAACCGGAACACCTAATATTCTTGTCTCGAAGTGAAGGTGAGAACCCGTTGAGCGTCCAGTGTTTCCTCCATATCCTATCAAGTCTCCAGCCATTACAATCTGTTCTCTCACGACAGCATGTTCAGAAAGATGGGCATAAACCGTTTCAAGACCATTGTCGTGTCTAAGAACTATATATTTTCCATACCCCCCTTTTGCAGAAGCCACGATTCTGACCTTACCATCAAATGCAGCATATATAGGGTCGCCAGTTTGCACTTTAAGGTCAATGCCATAGTGGTAACGTCGACGTCTAGGACCAAACTTAGAAGTTATATGACCTAAGTGTGGTATAGCCCACTCTGTGCAGTTTAGTCGTATAGAGTCTGGCAGTGATATGTTTTTCCCGTAGGGGTTAACAAATGTAGAGCTCCAAGTCTCTTCGTAAAGTTCATTGGCAAAGAAAATATCCTCTTCCTCCTCGTCAAGCTCATTGAGCATAGCAAGAGAGTCAACACGGAGTTTCTCTTTGTTGATCTTAATCTGGTCGGCGATGAGCTGACTCATCTCCTTGGGAGCAACATTGGATTGTCTAGGATTTTGGGCTTGCGCCGTTATTGCAAAAAGAGATAACACAAGAAGTGAGCTTGCGATTGATTCTTTGATTGAATTAAATACCATTAGCTTTTTATAAGTAAGGGTGAGTAATTAAAATTCATCTGAGCTGTAAGTGAAAGCATGTGTTGAAGAAGGATATGAGAATATCTCCTCAGGAGAGAAGAATCGATTAAGCTCAACAGCTGCAGCCTCCGACGATTCGGAGGTATGAACAACGTTCTCCGAGATACTAACGCAGAGATCTCCGCGCAAAGTTCCTGGAGCAGCAATTCGCCCATTAGTGGCTCCTGTCATAGATCTTACAACAGCAACCGAATCCATACCCTCAATACACATAGCAATAACTGGAGTAGCCTTCATGCTGCTCTTTACTTTTTCAAAAAAGCTTTTTTGGCGCAGATGGGCGTAGTGCTCGTCTAGAATCTCATCAGTGAGTTGAATCATCTTCAGTCCAACAATCTTGAGCCCTTTTCTCTCGATACGGTGTATGATTTCGCCGATAAGACCACGTTGAACGGCGCTGGGCTTAATTAGCAATAGCGTATTCTCCATAGTTGATTTTGGTTTAAACCAGAGGACGATCTCCGAGTTATCGAGACAAAGTTAATAAAACAGTTTCGAAAAGAGACTCTTTGCTTTGTGCAAATGTGTGGTTTAGTTCTGCTTAGACTCCTTTTTTATGTTTTTTTTAGAGTTGATGATATCTAGTTCTATGTGTGCTTTGTGAAGAGCTATCTGAATATTTTCACATATAAATTGCTTGTCAAATTTGTTAGTAAAGCCCGATCTTTCAAGGGTATCTTGAACCTCACTAGTCACCCCAGAGAGAATAAGTCGTATATTCTCTTTTTGGCAGTTCCTTGCTAGATCCTCAAGGTTGTGCAATCCAGATGAGTCTATAAAAGGAACGTGCCTCATACGCAATATCCTCACCTTTGGCTTGTCTCCAATGATAGACATCTGTTCGTCAAACTTATTTGCCATACCAAAAAAGAATGGTCCGTCTATCTCGTATACTTCTACTCCTTTAGGCACTAGAAGCTTCTCTTGTGAGGTGAGGTCTGTTCCGTGTGTTGGGTCTATTTCATTGCCCATCATATATATAGAGCTGGACTCTTGAACTCTGTGAAAGAGAAGGAATATTGCCATTACTAGTCCTACTTCTATTGCTATTGCAAGATCGAACAGTACAGTCAGAGAGAGGGTAGTTAGCATCACAAGAAACTCAGATCTAGAAGCTCTAAAAAGACTCCTTATACTTCTCCATCCGCTCATGTTGTAGGCTGCCACAACTAACATGCCGGCAAGGCAAGAGGTTGGTATGTATAGTGATAATGGAGCTAGGCTCACTAGAATTATTAGAAGTATAATTGCGTGAACAAGGCTTACGATAGGGGTGCGCCCTCCGTTGTTTATACTTGTCATTGTTCGAGCAATAGCTCCTGTCGAGGGTATTGCACCAAAGAAAGGGATTATCATATTTGTAATACCTTGAGCTATTAGCTCAGTGTTGGAATCGTGTCGACCGTTTACAGATCCATCGGCTACAGTTGAAGTTATTAGTGCTACCATAGCACCCATTAGTGCTAAAGTCAGTGATGATGATAAGTAGTCACGAAGAGTCTCTAGTCTTAGATCGAAGTTTTGAGGCATAGGGAATCTGTCATCTATCAAGAAACAGTCTGAGATGGTTCTTATTTGATTCACACCAAAATGCTCTTTGAGTATGTATGCAGCTGTAGCAATAATGACTATTGCTGCTAGGAATCCTGGTATCTTAGTGGATATTTTAGGTGCAATAAGTATGATTGCTATTGTTAGAGCACCCAATCCAATAGCCCATGGAGTTACGGTGTTTATACTTTCGAAAATGGCGCTCCATCTTTCTATGAAATTAGAGGGGCTTGTCTCAAAGCTTAGTCCAAGAAGCTCTTTGATTTGTGAGGTGAAAATTGAGAGTGCTATTCCTGCATTGAAGCCCACGATGATAGGGTAGGGTATGAACTTTATTGCTTTACCTAGTTTGAGCATTCCCATCAATACGAGTATTGCTCCCGCAAGGAAGGTCGATATGGCTAAACCCTCAAGGCCATGCTTCTCAATTATTCCTGATATAATAAGAACAAATGCTCCTGTTGGTCCGCTTATTAGGATCTTGCTGCCACCGAAAAGTGTGGCACATAGACCCGCGATAATTGCTGTTACTAGTCCTTTCTCGGGTGAAACGCCTGAGGCTATGGCAAATGCTAAACCAAGAGGAAGTGCAACGACACCCACAATGATGCCTGCTATTAGGTCTTTTCTGAACTGTATTGTGCTATACTCTTTAAGTGAGGATAGTAGAACTGGCCTAAAAATAGATAGAGCCCACTCTTTCATAAATTGATGTTTTGATGATTTTTTATTGGGCTACAAAGGTAGATGTTAGGTTGCGTTCTTTCATATTTTACTCTCTGTTTTTTTAGTCATACTATCTTACTCTCCCCTTTATTGCAATATAGAGATTGCAAATGTGCAAGTTTCTTGTAATGAAAGAGTAGAAACTTGTATGTTGCACAATATGGTTTTCCAAATTATCTTTATTTTCTTGGGTCAAATCATCTAAAAGCTCTAATTTTGCAAAGCACACTGTTTGTGCTTTTGACTAGGAATTATATTCAATATTCAATAGTAACATTAAATTTAATCTGTATGTGGATTTTAAAAAGTTCAATCGGAAGAAAGGTTGTGATGAGTTTATCAGGACTTTTCTTGATTACCTTTCTAGCCGTGCACTTGAGTGCAAACTTGACATTGTTGGCAGGTTGGGGTGGATCAGTTAATGAGACTCTCTACAACCAAGTATGTGAATTTATGGACACGAACCCATTGATCAAGATCATGGTTCCTGTTTTGGCAGCTGGATTTGCTATTCACATCATTATGGCGTTCATGCTTCAACTTCAAAACCGCAAGGCTAGAGGTAATGATCGTTATGCCGTGACAAGCAAAACAAACATTCGCTGGGAGTCAAAGAACATGATGGTTCTTGGTGTTGTTGTTCTTGGTTTCTTGGTTCTTCACTTGACTCATTTCTGGGCTAAAATGCAGCTTCAACACTTTATTGGTGGCGTTGCAGAGGCTGATGCCTTCATGTTGGCTCAAGAGCTATTCACAAACCCATTGTATGCAGTTGTATATGTAGTTTGGGTGTGTGCATTGTGGTTCCACTTAAATCATGGGTTCTGGTCAGCTCTTCAGTCAGTTGGTTTGAACAATTACAACTGGATGCCTCGTTGGAAGGCTCTAGGTCTTGCCGTATCTACTATCTTATGTGTAGGTTACGCAATTATTCCATTAGCATTCCTTTTTGGAATTGTAACTTTGAAATAAGTAAACCAATAGAAATTCGTTAACGAATAGACTAAAGAAATTATCAGATTATGACTAAGATAGATGCAAAAATCCCACAAGGGCCATTGGCAGACAAGTGGAGTTATTATAAATCTCATCAGAAATTGGTGAATCCGGCTAACAAACGCCGTTTAGATATCATTGTAGTTGGTACTGGTCTTGCTGGTGCTTCTGCAGCTGCTTCTCTAGGAGAACTAGGTTTCAACGTATTGAACTTCTGTATCTCTGATTCGCCACGTCGTGCTCACTCTATCGCAGCACAAGGTGGTATCAATGCAGCAAAGAACTATCAAAATGATGGTGATAATGTGTATCGTCTTTTCTACGATACAATCAAAGGAGGTGACTATCGTGCACGTGAGGCAAACGTTTATCGTTTGGCTGAGGTATCTAACGATATCATCGACCAGTGTGTAGCTCAAGGTGTACCTTTTGCTCGTGAATACGGTGGACTATTGGATAACCGTTCTTTCGGTGGTGCTCAGGTTTCACGTACTTTCTATGCTAAAGGTCAAACAGGTCAGCAGCTTCTTTTGGGTGCTTATTCTGCGTTGAGCCGCCAAGTAGAGAAGAAATCAGTTAAACTATATACTCGCTATGAGATGGTTGACCTAGTATTGGTTGATGGTCGTGCGCGTGGTATTATTGCTCGTAACTTGGTTACAGGTAAATTGGAGCGTTTTGCTGCTCATGCTGTAGTTGTAGCTACAGGTGGTTATGGTAACGCATTCTTCCTTTCTACTAATGCAATGAACTCAAACGGTTCGGCTTCATGGCAGTGTTACAAAAAGGGTGCATGGTTTGCAAACCCTTGTATGGCTCAGATTCACCCTACTTGTATTCCAGTACATGGTGAGTTCCAGTCTAAATTGACACTTATGTCTGAGTCACTTCGTAATGATGGTCGTATTTGGGTTCCTAAGAGAAAAGAGGACGCAGAAGCTATCAGAGCAGGTAAATTGAAGCCAACAGATATCAGTGCGGAAAATCGTGACTACTATTTGGAGCGTCGTTACCCTGCGTTCGGTAACCTAGTACCTCGTGACGTTGCTTCGCGTGCTGCGAAAGAGCGTTGTGATGCTGGTTTTGGTGTTGGTAACACAGGTTTGGCAGTATACCTTGATTTCTCTGACGCTATCAACCGTCTTGGCGAAGATGTAGTTAGAGCTCGTTATGGCAACTTGTTCCAGATGTATGAGAAGATTGTTGATGACAACCCATACAAAACACCGATGATGATCTATCCAGCTATTCACTATACAATGGGTGGTACTTGGGTTGATTACGAGTTGCAAACATCTATCCCAGGATTGTTCTCTATTGGTGAGGCTAACTTCTCAGATCACGGAGCTAACCGCCTAGGTGCTTCTGCATTGATGCAAGGTTTGGCAGATGGTTATTTCGTATTACCTTACACAATCCAGAACTATTTGGCAGATCAAATCCGTGTTCCTCGTTTCTCAACTGAACTTCCTGAGTTTGTTGAAGCAGAAAAAGGTATCAAGGATCGTGTAAATAAGTTGATGTCTATCAAAGGAAAGCAGTCTGTAGATACTATTCATAAGAAACTAGGTCTTATCATGTGGGACTTCGTTGGTATGGGTCGTAACGAAGAGGGCTTGAAAACAGCTATTGAGAAGATCAAAGCGGTTAAGAAGGAGTTTTGGAGTGATGTTCGTATTCCAGGATCTGGAGAGGACTTGAACGTAGAGTTAGAGAAAGCACTTCGCGTGGCTGACTTCATCGAGATTGGTGAGTTGATGGCTCGTGATGCTTTGGATCGCGCAGAGTCGTGCGGTGGACACTTCCGCGAGGAGCACCAGACGCCAGAGGGTGAAGCTCTTCGTCATGATGACAAGTTTGCTTATGTTTCTTGTTGGAAATACAAAGGCGAAGACCAAGAGCCAGAGATGCTTAAGGAAGAGCTCGAGTATGAGTTTATCGTTCGTCAGCAGCGTAACTACAAAGCGTAATTTAGTTCAAACACCGATTTTTTGAAACTCA
>JBOFUP010000054.1:0-18280 GCA_051652645.1 Bacteroidales bacterium | reverse complement strand
CGTGACAGGCAGGTATTCTAACCAACTGAACTACCACACCGTAGTGGAGCGAAAGACGGGACTCGAACCCGCGACCCTAACCTTGGCAAGGTTATGCTCTACCAACTGAGCTACTTTCGCGTTTGTTATCTGATTACGGGTACAAATGTAGCGGGTTTATTTGATATATGCAAATCTAAACAGCACTTTTTTTGATAAACATTTTAGACAAACAACACACAAGACTGGTAAATAACAGATAATGAGGAATAAGCACAGGATGCATATTCCTCATTATTTTTTCAAAGTAAAGACTATTATTATCTCATTATCTTAGCTGTCGCACGTTTTCCATTTGACATTACAGCCTCTATTAAGTAAATTCCGCGACCAAGACGCTCCATAGAAATTTCAGCACCTAAGGTTGAAGCGACATTTGCACCTGCAACATTATATACATTCAAAGCCACAGCATCAGCAACTGTTACTGTACGTCCATTATAAACGAACTCCTTTAATTGATCCTTCGATATACCAGTTGACGTTGGAGTATACCTAACCATATAGAAGTTATTACCATTAATCTTACTGTAGACATAAGCTATTCCTGCATCTCCAACGAAATCGAAAGAGTGAACTGGGACATCCTCAGCTTCTACTCCATCAACAGTTACCTTATCAAGTCCTGTAGAGGCTATTGGAATATATCCTGTTGCTATTTCCTTTGATTCTCCACCTTCTGAAGCTGCTAAATAAATAGAGACCTCACGTGTTAAATCGCTGTTAGAGCCTGAAAGGGCAACAAAATCAATCTTTCCATCTCCTGATACAGGAAAACCAAAAGAACAATCAGTAGGTTCCCCTCCCTTATCGAACTTTCCACCAGTTTTAAGACGTGTAGTATAAAGAATACCTTCTGATATCTTGTTATTTTTCTCACATACGACTTTTGATGTACCCTTAATAACTAGGCCATAACCAAGCTCTGATTCACTAGGTGTTACAGCTGGATAATTCGCACTTTCTGCTGGAAAGATTTCACTAAAATTGTAAGTAACAACTTGTGAGTTAGCAACAGCTGCTCCAGCAAGTAGAGTCATAGAAAGAAGATTGCGTAGATTTTTTTTCATAATTTATCTTTTGAGTATTAGTATATAACACACTCTCTGAACTTGTTTTATAAATTCAGAGAGTGCATAATTAATTATAGGATTACTTTGAATGTAGTTTTATTAGTGCGCACTAAGTATACGCCATTATTATAAGAGCGAAGGTCAATGTCACTATCTGATACAATAAGCTTACTACCAGTTAGAGAATACACCTCAATCATTTCTCTCTCAAGATTATAAATTACACCATTGGCATAGAAAACAGAACTGTTATTAATATCATCAATTGATGTCTCTATAGGTGCAGAAATATCAATCGAACCAATAGTTGCTCCACCTGTCCCTTCATTTACTATAGATACAATTACTGGCTCAGTAGACTCTACTGTCTGCATTAAGGTATACTTGGTATTTTTTACACCAACTACAGACTCCTTCTCTTCACCATTAACAAGTAATTTAAACGTGCGTCCCCCAGTTGCAGAGATAGTAACTGCAATTGTACCGCATTTATTAAGATACATCTCCATATGATCGTTCTGACCTATACGAATAACATCACTACCAGATTCGAGAGCATCTAGGTCTGCTCCAGAATATGCATTGCTAAACATAAGAGATCCGTCTTTGCTAGACAACCAGCCTGGTATAGTAAAATCCACAGGAAGGTCTGTAGAGTATGGCAGATCACTTAAGTATTGTTGCTCTATTAGCTCAATAGTTACAGTAAAAGATTTAGTTGTACCATCCTCTGCAGTAACCACATAGACTACTGGATTTGTAAAATCCTGAACATCATTCTTATCAATAGATGCAAATGGTGAAATCCTAATAGTTGGTGTAATTGCTGTCAGATCAGACCCCGTTAATAGGTTTACTAAAATCGTTCCACTATCACAGTCTATAATAGACTCTCCTCTCTGATTAGGTATTGAAAACGAAATCACATCACACTCTGATGATGCCTCTGCTCTAGTAAAGTTTACACTATACACCTCTTTGTTCCCCTTCTCGGCTGTTACTTCTATGGTAGCACTACCCGGAATCGACGTAGCTTGCTCAACGATATATGTTGCCTTATGGTGGGTAGTTTTAGCCTCAATCACTGGAATTAGCTCTGAAGAGAATGGCACAACCACATCGTAACTATTCTGATTAGAAGAGAATCCAGACAACTTTGTGCCATCTAAAGTTATTTCAGATAATGTAGCGACATCACTCTCCTCAATTACCCCTCCTGCTGGATTTAATGTAATAGAAACGGGATAAACAGAACTTCCTGTCCCTTTAATTTTTATAGCAACAATACCATCTGTATTTGTTGTTATTGACTCCAAATAGCAACCTCCACCTGGGTGAGCCACTACAGTAGACTCTTCATCATTTATCTGAATCTCGAAACTTCTGCCAGTATTTGAAGAGTAAACAGTTATTACGAATGACTCTACGTTTTGTGCCGTAAGCGTCACAATGCGATCCGTAGAAGACATGTTGACAAAATCACCAGTCACTTCACAATAAGTCTTAGATGTTTGCCAATTATCCTTCGAATAGTTCAGATAGTCATTGGCGGCAATATCAGCTTTTGTCAAGTTGACAGTCGTAACATCTGTTACCTCAAGCACTGTTTGCGCAAACAGCGATGAACTAAAAGCAGTTACTAGAATAGCAATAGAAAGAAGATTGCGTAGTTTTCTTTTCATAGTACAATGTGTTAATTATGTTATTAAATAGTATTAAATCAGGATAAAACCTTATCGTTTTCGTACACGGAGTGGGTTAATAATATATTACATTACTCTAAAATGCAAATATAACAAAGATTAGTAAATAGAGGAATAAATACACAAATAAACGTACACAAAAAAGAGTAGCCTATTAATGAAGACTACTCTTTACTATCTTGGATGTGTATCTAAGGTATAAAATTGTCAACAATGATCCCTTAAGCACAGGCGAAATAGCAATACTCCACCAAACTCCATCTACGCCCAGTCCAAAACTATTAGCTAAAAGGTAAGCAATCGGAATCCTTAAACTATTGAATGTAAGACTAACAGATGCCGGAAGGGAAGTGCGCCCTAAACCATTGAAAGCACCAGCCGACACAATTTCAAGTGCCATAAATATCTGTGCGAAGGAGTTTATTCGAAGGTATTTACCTCCCTCCATAGCTGTCATAGGGTCATCAACAAAGAATCCAAAAATAAATTCCCCAGCTGTAGCAAAAGAAATTGCCACAATAGAAGTCATAATTATCGCAACTGTAAGAGTAAATATATATCCCCTATGTATTCTATGAAACTGACCAGCCCCATAATTTTGGCCTACAAAAGAGCATAAAGCAGTAGCAAAACCATTGGCACTCATCCACGTAATAGCCTCAATCTGTGCACCTACACCATAAGCTGCGATACCAACACTACCAAAAGAGGCTGCAAATTGGGCAACAAACATTGAAATAACACAGAATATAAGATTTTGAGCCCCCACTGGAAATCCTGTTTTTATCAACTTAAAAGCCCTCTTGTTGATAAAAGATGTAAATAGAGACAGTGGCGCAATTGGAGATCTTACACTAAAAAATCTAAACGCGAATAGTATAAAAACTAATCCTTGAGAGATAGAAGTAGCAAATGCTGCTCCTTTCAAACCCATTTCTGGGACTATCCCCCATCCATAAATAAATAGAGGGTCTAAAACTATATTTGTTATTAGCCCTAACGCATTTATTCTAAATGGTGGCTTACTATTACCAATTGCATTATATAGTCCTGAAAAAAGTTGATTTGCAAATGTGAAAAGAAAACCTGGAGATATCCATCTCAAATAGCTAGCACCTTCATCCCTTACTATATCGTCTACTCCAAAAAAAGCTATTGCCTCGGGTGCAAACACCCATAAGATGAGAGCAAAGAGTAGACCAAAAAGCATCGCAAGAATTATACCTAGGTTTGCATAGGAGTGCGCTTGGGCTCTATCGCCTCTACCAATTGATTGTGACACACACACCTCAACGCCAACTTTAGTAATGAGAGATAAACCACTGCTCATCCAAGCATAGAAAGCAGCAGCACCAATTGCTGCTACAGCTATTGCACTATAGTGCCCTATCCAGAACATATCTATCAGATTGTATGTCATCTGAATGAAAGAGGCTGAAATTATAGGCATAGATAGGAAGAAGAGTGATTTTCCAATACCTCCCACTGTCAAGTCCTTTATTTGCATAATATCATATTTTTAGATCTCCTTTCCTGACAATTCCTACTTTATTAAGAAGAGAATATATAAAGAGAGCTATTGATGCTGGTAAAATAAAGTGTAATAAGGCTATAGATACTAATATTTGCATTGAATCAATACCACTGGAACTCATTGTGGCAAAGGTTGCTATTTGACCTACTAAGCCACTCGTGCCCATACCTGCTCCAATAGAGGAGTTCGTCATCTGAAAAATCATTGTTGAGAGTGGCCCTAATATTATTGATGCCACAATAGGGGCTATCCAAACTTGAGGCCTAAGTACTATATTGGGGATTTGTAGCATAGAGGTACCAAGACCTTGAGAGAGCAATCCTCCGACACCATTATCCTTGTAGCTAATAGCAGCAAATCCAACCATCTGAGCACAACAACCAACCGTTGCAGCACCAGCAGCAAGACCATCTAATTGAAGCATAATACACAATGCCGCAGAACTTATTGGCAAAGTCAACGCAATACCAACTAAAGCTGAAACTGCTATACCCATAAGAAAAGGATTCAACTCGGTGGAGTGATTAATAATTGAACCAAAAGATGTCATAACATCCTGCATAAATGGTCCAACAAATGATCCAACGAATGCTCCTGATATAATAGTTACCATTGGTGTAATAACAATGTCAATTGGTGTTCTTTTGGATATCATTGAACCTATTTCAGCTCCAATGACCGAAGAGAAAAAAGCTCCAACCGGTCCTCCAGCTACATATCCCAAAGCGCCAGTAGCAGCAGAAGATAAAAGCACTAGTTGGGGAACTTTCAACCCATAAGCTACTGCAACTCCAATTGCCGCACCCACCACCGGTGATTGAGCAGAGAGCGTAGATCCTAAAATATCCAATGCTCCAAGTCCTGGTATTTTGGCTATTTGAGATATTATCAAACCAATGATTAACGAAGCAAATAGACCATAGGCCATCGACCCTAAGGCTTCTATAAAATATCTATTAAATAAATATTTAAGGGTTTTCATGAGTTCAAAGTAAGTTGTTTATATAATTAATCTAAATCACTATTGTTTTTCTTATTCTTGCTTCGAGTGAATATTCTTCCAGTAAAGAAGCCTATTGCAAAAGGAAGGAAGATAATAACAGCAAAAAATATTGTAACATAAACCAAATATGTTGCTATTAATCCTTTCGCCTCTTGCATCACTACTCTGAGAAGATTTTCTGATATAGAATCGACTTGTATCATTATCTCTCTCCTCTCACGAGCGATAAGTGAGTCAAGTGCAACCCTCTCCTCTGAAAGCTGAGCCATAGTTATAGCAACTCTTCTATCAAATAGTTCTATCATAGGTGTCACCTCCTCATCAAAACGAGAGATTGTGAAGTCTATAAGCTCCGGGGAGTTATCTAAGAATTTTTGGAATAACTCTATCCTATAAGATATAGAATCGGCCATTGCTTGAGTACTCTCTGCTGTAATACCATTACTTGCAGCTAGATATTCAAGTTGCCATTTTGATCCTTTACCTAATGTATTACTAAGCATCATCATACGGTTAGCAAAATCACTCATAACCTCAGGAATTGTACCAACAGTAACCACCGACATCGAATCAGCTATATTATTATGTTTAATCCAATCCTCATATACTGACACCCTTTTAAATTTAAGATCCTCAAATGGGTGTCTATCCGCAAATGCATATACAAAATCCTTAATATGAGAATACTCATTAGATGAAAGTAGTCTTTGAGAGATCTTCTCTATAGCACCGTGAAGAGCAAGAGTTAACTCTAGAGGCTGATGTCGTACCTCACCGAATAGATCATTAGTAGCAGGGGAATCAACATAGCGTTTAACTTGTTCCAGAAAAGCCCAAGTATCTATTAGAGCAATCTGGGGTTTCTGTTGAAGTACAGATTGTTGCAAGCCACTTTGAAGGTTGATTGACCAGAGCAATGTGTTAGCAATATAATTAAGATCCTTAGTCTCTTTTCTTACACTATCGTTTACTCTCTCAATTTCACTAAAAGCATCAAGAGCAAACTGCTGAGTAACTACACGGATATTAAGCTCTCTCTTTGGCAGCGGCTCTGAGTCTGATTTCATCTCGAGGGTAAATAGAGAGCAGCTATGTAATACTAAAGCAAAAAGAATTAGTAATAGGGTATGAGTCGTTTTCTTCATCTATTATTATTTAAAAACTGCGCAAAGATAGAGTTTAGTTCTGACTTATGAAGTTATAGTAAGACCTAATATGCAGAAATAGAGATAAACTCCTTGATGGCAAATCAAACTTTATATACATTTGCAACTATCACTAAAAGATAATAGTTATGAAAAAAATACTCCTTTTGATTATGGTTTGTTTTACTGCGATTTCGGCTAATTCACAAAACAGTGACAGAGGTTATAAAGTTAAGGTTGGAGATAGTGCTCCTGATTTTACTATAGAGTTATTATCCGGAGAGAAAATCTCAACAAAAGATCTCCGAGGAAAGATTGTAATGCTACAATTCACTGCCAGCTGGTGTGGTGTATGCAGGAAGGAGATGCCTTTTATTGAGAGTGAGATATGGCAAAAACATAAAGACAACCCTCAATTTGCTCTTATTGGAATCGATCGTGATGAACCAAGAGAAAAGATGGAGATGCTTGTAAGTAAAACTGGTATAAGTTATCCGTTAGGCTTTGACCCAAAAGGCATAATATTTGAACTTTATGCTGAGAAAGATGCTGGTATTACAAGAAATGTAATAATCGACACAAATGGAAAGATAATTATGCAGACTAGACTTTATGATGAAGATGAATTTAATGAGATGTGCTCTCTTATTGAAAAAGAACTATCTAACATAAAGAAATAGATCTAATCTTTAATGCTTGCGAACAATATATAGAAGAATTATGTTATCCCTAAAGTTAAAAACATTAATAAAATGAGGCTTATATTATTTTCAGCAATAGTATTTTCGACAATTAGTATTAACGCACAGCAAAAACAGATTATGAAATTTGAACTACCAAAACTCAATTATGAGTCAAATGCACTTGAACCAGTGATAAGTCAAAAAACGATTGAGTTTCACTATGGTAAACACCATCAAACTTACGTCAACAATCTAAACAACTTTATTCAAGGAACAGAGTTTGAGAATGCCGATCTTGAGACAATTATAAAAAACTCAGAAGGCCCTATATTCAACAACGCTGCACAAGTATGGAACCACACATTCTACTTCAACTCACTATCACCAAAGGGTGGTGGAGTTCCAAAAGGAGCATTAGCTGAGGCTATTAATAAGAAGTGGGGTTCTTTTGATGAATTTAAAAAGGAGTTTAATCAGGCCGCCGTTACTCTTTTCGGATCTGGTTGGGCTTGGCTAGTAAAAAACTCAAAAGGAGAACTAGAGATTACGAAAGAGCCAAATGCAGGGAACCCAATGACAAAAGGGTTGCATCCTATACTAACATTCGACGTATGGGAGCATGCATATTATCTTGATTATCAAAACAGACGCCCAGACCACATAAATGAAATCTGGAAGCTTATTGACTGGAATATTGTAGGAAGCAGATTCTAATCTAGAGATATAATAAAACAAATAGAGGTAATGCACTATGCATTACCTCTATTTGTTTTATGTCATAAATATGGAATGAGAGTAACATAAATACCTGTTATGATGGCTGAAGTTATTACACCTGAAATGTTAGCACCTAGAGCATCTCCTAGGATTATCGAATCTGGGTTATCTTTAGATACAATTTTCTGAGCTACCTTAGCCGTTGTTGGCACACAGCTAACAGCAGCAATACCTATTACCGGGTTGAAGTTTCCCTTCTTTATAAAGTACATTATATACCCTCCTATAATCCCTCCTATACCCGAGAGAAGCAGTGCGGTAACACCCAAAAGCAGTAACTTGAGGATCTTTGGATCAAGTAGTAGCTTAGCATCACATAGCACACCTAAAAGTAAGCCTAATATAAAGGTTGATCCATAAAGAAGCGGACCACTTACAAAATCATATATGTGCTTCATCCCTGATTCCCTAACGGCGATACCTAAGAAAAGAGAGAAGAAAAGTGGAGATGCAACAGGAAACAGAAAGCTAAGAAGGGCACAAAGTAGAACCGAGAAAGCTAGCTTTACTTTAGGCTGGTAGTTCTTCGGCTTACCCTCAGAGACCATCTTAATTGAACGCAATTTCTTAGGAACTAACAGCTTAACCAAATATGGATAACCGCCATATGTAAGTCCTAAATAAAGATATGCGACAACTGTTATAGGAACAAAAAGGTGCTTTGCCAAAACTAAAGAAGTAAATAATACCATTGGACCATCTGCCCCTCCAACCATAGCTATTGAAGCACCCTCACTTGGTGTTAACCCAAGAAAAGTTGCTAATGGGAAAACCAAGAAAGTTCCCAACTCAGCACAAAGAGCAAGGAATATACTTACAAATGGTTTTTGAAGTAGGAACCCGACATCAAGCAGAGTCCCTATACCCATAAAAACAAAACAAGCAATCAATCCATTACTAAATGTCAATGTGTATATAGGTTGAAGAAAATTAATCTGCATAGAATCCATTAGCTGATTTGTATCAGATAACATTGGATCAAGAAAGAGGTTCCCCATTTCACCATTAGGCATCAAAAGAGTACCACAATTAATTGCAACCATACCTATACCCATGGGTATCATAACCATTGGTTCAAGCACACCCTTCCATCCCAGATAAACAAGGAGAAAGCCCAAAAGAACAAAACATACTCTAGCTATTGCTAATATCCATCCACCAGCAACTAAAGTACCAAAGCCTTGAAAAAGGCTAAAGAAGTCAACACTCTCCATAACTAATCTTTAGTAATATTGTTTTTCGAACTACTTTTATCAACAACCCTCTTATATCTACTATTATGAGCTGAATTGTAATAGTCTAAAAGATCGAATGAAGAGACTCCAGGACTAACTCCATGAAAGTCCATAGCATTAGATGAGCTAGCACCATAGCTAGTACCATTGATATGCTGTTCCATAATTTCAATCTCTAACTCTTGAGCATCGTATAACTTGTCAAATATGCGCTTACGCCTACGCCTCTTTAGTTGTTTTAATCTACGCAGCTCAAGTTCATGACTATTATGAAACTCAAAATAGTCAGCTGCTAAAGCTGTCATCTTAATAACAGCAGCCACAATAAAGCCGATCAAAAAAGTTAACCCCATCATCTGGATGGTAAATAATAGTAACTTAAGCATAATGCAACTTAATTCGAATTATATATCATCTACTACGCTTAGGAGTGTTATTAAGTTCATCAGTAAGAAAAATAAATATATATAGCTACTCATAAAGTGGTATTATTTACCTTAGTAAAGTGATGGAGAGCTTATCCCTTACAACCCTACTTCTTTGGTCATAATACTCTATTAGTATTACATATATACCGGGTGGCATAGGCAACCCATCACTACGACAGCCATCCCACTTTATCAATCCCGTACCTGAGAGTGGAGAGTTTAATAGCAATTGTTTTACTTCACTACCTGTTCTATCATAGATTGTTATAGAAGCTTTTGTTTCGGAACTCTTTTCAAACGAGTAAGCTAATTGTGCTTCTGCTTGAAGTGTTGCAACTCCTGGGGTGAAGGTTGGTGACAATAGCCAAAATCCGGTTTTACCATTCTCGTTTTCAATCTCAGGTGTAGAATTAACCATGCCAGGTGTAGCAAAGCCTGCACTCTTATTAGAAGATCTCCAGTTCGTATCAATTAGGCCAGAGAGTTCAGACGATATCCTTTCCAAAGAAATTCCTCTTCTCTCTTTCTCATTTGTAGTATGGAGATCATCTGAAAATGAGACCTTGTCAATTATATCACCAGACTTAT
Organism: Bacteroidales bacterium; assembly: GCA_051652645.1. Lineage (GTDB taxonomy): Bacteria > Bacteroidota > Bacteroidia > Bacteroidales > UBA7332 > UBA7332. Next base: position 8,072 of record JBOFUP010000054.1, on the reverse strand, counting down.
TAAGAATTAGAAATACGCCACCTTGATCAGCTAAAGGAGGAAGAGATGAATGGGTTAAAAAATTACCCTCATTAGATAATGGATAACTATATTTAACTTGTTCTACACTCTTTGTGAGACAGATATATTCTCTTGGATATATCATAAATGGAGTATTAGATATCTTATTGAGATACTGAAAAGAACCATCACTTTTAAGCGTCGCACTATATACTTTTGAAAGATCAACTGCATTATCAGATCTATTATATAACTCAACAAACTCTACTCCACCTGAATAAGGCTTAAATAGAAGCTCATTAATTACCAATTGTGCTGAATCTACATCTGAGACATCCCCAAATTGTATTCTTGTAGGGTTTGCCAACCCCATCCCATTTATACATCTTAGATTAAACAACTCAATCTCTATATTAGGATCTGGCGGAATTGAATCCACTAGAGATATAGTTATCTGATTAATCAAAGGATATGAATATGATATCTTGTCTACTTCAATATCCTCAGGATAAACGGCGTAGTTATCCCAAGAAAGAATCTCTTCTTCATACATAGCCTTAGAAAAAACAATATGCAAATCAAAAGGATATTCTATATAGGATGATATTATAGTAGGTTGTAACATATCAATATTTGGGGCATTTACGCTATTAACTAATCCAGGAGTACCACCCGTATTTGAGTTAGTTGCTATCCAATTGAGCATATCACCACTAAGATTAGAAGGATCAATAACCTCTAAGGAGAATCCACCACGTTTCTTTATATCATCTCTATAAAATTTGTCGTTATATTCAACAAATGACATTAATATACCGCTGGGTTCCTCAATATGTAACATTTTACCACTATTAGAAATTACAGGAAAAGAAGAGACACCTAAGACTGGTATTGAAGAGTGAAAAAATGAGGTCTTTGACATATTGCAAAGAATTACATACTCTTTTGAGCTTAAGGTATAACTACTAAGCTTAAATCCTTTTCCTCCATAGTAGTATATCCAATCCTTAAGGTTTATTACGTGATCTGAATTATTATATAACTCTACATATTCAACTTCAGGCAGGGATGATGCACCTACAGGATTGGCCATAATCTCAGAGATAATTATATCACCAACATTATAAGTGGTTTTATCATTGTCGGGGTCAGGATCGGGGTCAGGATCGGGATCAGGGTCAGGATCAGGATCAGGGTCAGGGTCAGGATCAGGGTCAGGAAGTATATCAATTGAAGAAACCACAAAATCATCAAAATGAAATGCTTTATTCCTTGTTCTAGAGTAGTGAAGAGAGAGTCCAAAATAGCTATAATCATTTTCTGGAATACTCTCAACACCATCACCTAACCAAGAAGTAAAATTGGTACTATTTGATTTTTTGAATCTTGAACTCCACAAACCATTTTGATCACAAATAACCTCAATTTTCAACTCTACAGAGCTCCCCATTAATGAGTTTGAAGCAGAACGACCAAGTGTTGTTGTAATACCATTATGCCTACATATTAGTGCTAGTCTACGATCACGAACCTCTATTGCATATCCATTTTTAGCTTCATTTGGCATTTGAGAGTCGGACAAAAGCCATATTGCAGCATAAGTCGTTGATGTTGGTTCGAAATCAAGTTTTATCCAGAATTGCCAAGAAGCAGAGGTTTTAATCGAAGAAAAAGTGGAAAGTTGAGCTATGTTGGTTGTAGAAGCAGATAAATCATTTAGCTGAAGTGTCCTATTATCACTTACAATAAACTTATTTACATCTCCTAACCATGTTGGATTATTTAGCAATTCACTATCAGAAAAATCATCTACAAACTGTGAATAGAGAGCAGAATATAGCATTAATAGTAATAATGTAACAAAAAATCTCATCGTAATTCAAGTATTATATTCAAAATAGGTTACTTTTGCTAGCTTAGCAAGGCAAATTAGCTAGGCTATAAGATGCAAATATATGAATTCACACATATAAAACACTTTTTTACAAGGAAATGAGAGTTGCAATTGTTGGCGCTAGTGGCGCTGTAGGACAAGAGTTCCTGAGCGTACTCGAGGAGAGAGATTTCCCGATTACAGAGTTGTTGTTATTTGGATCTGCCCGTAGTGCAGGTTCAGTGTACAAATTCCGTGGTGAAGAGATAAAGGTTAAGCTACTTCAACACAATGACGATTTTAAGGGCGTAAATATTGCTTTTACCTCTGCTGGTGCTAGCACCTCAAAGGAATTTGCTGATACAATCACTAAGCACGGTGCCATCATGATTGACAATTCAAGTGCATTTCGTATGGAAAGTGATATACCCTTGGTTGTTCCTGAGGTAAATGGTGAAGATGCTAAAAATCGTCCTCGTAATATTATCGCAAACCCTAATTGCACAACTATACAGATGGTTGTTGCATTGAAGGCTATTGAGAACCTTTCACATATTACAAAGGTACATGTTTCTACTTATCAAGCTGCTAGTGGAGCTGGTGCCGCTGCAATGGATGAGTTAGTAGAACAATACAAAGAGCTAAGCAAAGGTAATGAGGCTACAGTCTCTAAATTTGCATATCAATTAGCATACAACGTAATACCTCAGATAGATGTTTTCATGGACAATGATTACACAAAAGAGGAGATGAAGATGTTTTATGAGACTCGTAAGATAATGCACTCTGACATTGCTGTTAGTGCTACTTGTGTGAGAGTCCCAGTAATGAGAGCCCACTCAGAAGCAATTTGGGTTGAAACAGAGAGGCCAATATCTATAGAAGAAGCCAAATCTGCCTTCTCCACTGCTCAAGGTATAGTTTTAATGGATAATCCGGCTAATAAGGAATACCCTATGCCACTATTTTTGGCTGGTGAAAGCCCTGTATACGTTGGTCGAATCCGAAAAGATCTTAGCAATGACAATGGCCTAACATTCTGGTGTGTTAGCGATCAGATCAAGAAAGGTGCAGCATTAAATGCCGTACAAATTGCAGAATATTTGATCAAAGAGAACAACATATAGTTCTACACAATAGATAAATAAAATGATGGAACTGGAAGATATAAACACTCTTCTAGCTCCATCATTTTTATATCGCTACTTTCTAAATAGTTGAAGACAGCTATAAAAAACAGAAAAGGCTGCCTCACGGCAACCTGAACCTTTTATTAACCTTAAATCTAATACCATGAAAACTTCTACAAAGATAGAATTTAAGTATCAGATTCACAAAAGAGCAACCGTAAAAAGCAACCGTAGTTAACATAATTTGAGCAACTCAATTAACAGACACTACTAGGTTGAATGTTTTTAGTAGTAACGAGGCATTATAAACAAATAGAAAATATTAATTTTGAAACCGAACAATTATTAATATATGAAGATTGCAATATGTGGTGCGAGTGGCTTTATTGGCACATATCTTTGTCACTACCTAAGAAATAGCGGTTATGAAATACTTCCTTTAAGAAGAAAGCACTTTAAGCCGAAACAAGAAAATGAACTTCTGGCCATCCTTGAACAAGCAGATATTGTCATCAATCTGGCGGGATCAACAATCGCCCAACGATGGACAAAATGGGCAAAGGAGGATATTATCGATAGTAGAATTGGCACTACTCGATTGCTTGCTCATGCAATCGACAGAATAGCGTCAAAGCCCAAAGCATATCTATCTGCCTCAGCTGTTGGAATATACCCAAATGACTATCATATATATAGAGAGCGAGAGGAATCGAAGGGCAAAACATTTTTGGCTGAAACCTGCAAACTTTGGGAAGAAGAAGCTTCCACTATATCAAAAGATGTTAGATTGGTTATTATGCGATTTGGTCTTGTTTTCGGTCCAGATGGCGGAGCTTTAAGCAAAATGACAATCCCTTTCAAACTTTTCATGGGAGGAATCATAGGCAACGGATATCAGCTAATGTCTTGGATACACATTGAGGATTTGGCTAACGCAGTAAAACACCTTATTGAGAACGAGTCTTCATCAGGAATTTACAACTTAACATCAACTGAGGTTTTGAACAATCGATCATTCACAAGAGCAATTTCTAACCACCTAAAACGTCCAAGTTGGTTAAGAATTCCAAGAGCTATGCTTAGAGCTCTTTTCGGTGATATGTCAATTGTATTTACACAAGGTCAAGGAGCATATCCTGAGAGATTAATTCAAGAAGGGTTCAAATTCAAATACGACTCGATAGAAGCAGCTCTCAAAGATATTATATAAAGAGCGTTGTTTTACAGAGTTTAACAGCCAACAGATGCAGCGTTTTATTTATACATGTCATCTACTATATTAGAAACTAATAATATAAAGATGATAAGAGCTATGAGAAAACTAAGTATTCTATTTGCTACCCTGATTATCTCAATATCCTCAATGTTCACATCATGTGACAATGATGAGTATTCGCTTGATAAATTCTGGGTCAGTTTTGCTACCGTCAAAACAGTAAGTAATAATAGTTATTACCTTCAATTAGACAACGGTGAGACCCTGTGGCCTGCAGCTCAAGGGTTCCACTATACTCCCACAAACGATGAAAGAGTATTAGCAAACTATACGATTCTTTCAGACGAACAAGACGGATATGATCACTTTGTGAAGGTTAACTCACTATCAAAAATCCTAACGAAAGGAATTATTGAATTAACAACAACGAACCAAGACTCTATTGGCAATGATAAAGTGGTAATAGAAGACATATGGTTCTCAGGGGAATACCTCAACATAATCTTTGGATACAATACTAGCTATGGATATACTCACTATATCAATCTAGTAAATAACACCACCATCGAACACCCTGAAGATGGAAAAATACATCTTGAGTTCAGACACAATAGAAACAAAGCTCCAGAAACTTATGGAGCCCGTGGGGTTGTATCGTTTAAGCTTGACAAGATATTTTCAGACGACCAATCAGAGGTGACTATCTCAGTTAAAGCTAACGAATTTAAAGGTGAAAAGAGTTATGATATTACCATAAACAGAGATAAAACAAAAAACAAGAACATAACTCCACTTGACATCAACGTAGATATTAAATAAATATCTTAACTGGAGTAATAATAGAAAGAGTATCCACTTGTGTTTCGTGTTGCACAAGTGGATACTTTTTCTATTAAAGATTATATAGCATTGAGGTAAAAGCAATGAATTTGATTATTACCTTATAATATATTATCTTTGCAATATAGATAAACGAAATTATTACCAAATAATAGAACCAAGAAAATATTATGGCAACTACTGCTGATTTTAGAAACGGAATGTGCATTGAGTACAATAATGGGCTATACTTCATCATTGAATTCCTTCACGTTAAACCTGGCAAAGGAGCTGCTTTTGTTCGCACAAAGCTTAAAAATGTTGAAACAGGTCGTGTAATTGAAAACACATTCAACTCTGGTGTTAAAGTAAACGAAGTAAGAGTAGAGCGACGTCCATATCAGTTCCTTTACCAAGATGATATGGGTTACCACTTCATGAACAATGAAACATTTGAGCAAATTCCAATTGAGACAGATCGTATCAACGGAGTTCGTTTCCTAAAAGAGGGTGATATTGTTGAGGTTGTTAGCAACGCAGATACAGAGACTGTCCTTTATGCTGATCTTCCACAAAACGTAATTTTGGAAGTTGTATACACTGAGCCTGGCCTAAAAGGTGATACAGCAACAAACACTCTTAAACCTGCGAAACTAGAAACAGGTGCTGAAGTACGTGTTCCTCTATTCATTGAGACGGGTGAAAAAATTAAGATTAACACAACTGACGGTTCATACGTTGAGCGTGCTAAGTAATATACAGACAAAACAAAGAGAGCAGCAATATCGCCACAAGACGATATTGCTGCTCTCTTTGTTTTGTATTACTCAATAATCTTTTGTATCCTTGCAATGAAAAAAACTAAAACAGACAAATATGCTCTTCTCATTTATCATACCAGTATTTAATAGACCACAAGAGATTGACGAGTTAATTGAAAGCCTCACTCGACTTGACACATCTCTCTTTGAAGTGATAGTAGTAGAAGATGGATCTTCCATTAAGTGCGAGGAGATAGTTGAGAAGTATAAGAATATTATAGATCTTAAATACTACTATAAAACTAATAGCGGCCCAGGTGAGTCAAGAAACTATGGAGCAAAAAGAAGCAGTGGTGACTATATAATTGTACTTGACTCTGACGTTGTTATTCCAGAGAAGTATCTCGAGGCGGTGCAACATGAATTACTAACAGATAGATGTGAAGCATTTGGTGGACCCGACAGAGCTGACGAAAACTTCACATCAGTACAGAAAGCTATAAACTACGCTATGACCTCATTCTTCACAACAGGAGGAATAAGAGGGGGCAAAAAGAAATTAGATAAATTCTATCCTAGAAGCTACAATATGGGCGTTAAAAGAGAGGTATGGATTGAATTGGATGGATTCTCAAACATGAGGTTTGGAGAGGATATAGATTTTAGTCTAAGACTATTCAAAGCGGGTTACAAAATAAGACTATTCCCAAATGCTTGGGTGTACCACAAAAGAAGGGTTGATCTAAAGAAATTCTATAGACAAGTGTACAATTTTGGGATTGCCAGAATAGATCTAGAGATAAGACACCCCAAAAGCATGAAGCTTGTACACACGCTTCCAGCTATATTCACACTAACAACACTTTCTCTCTTTCTTATTGGCCTTGTTTACCCTATTACATTTATACCACTAATATTATACTCTGCAATCATAGCGATAGATTCAACAATAAAGAACCGTAATGTAACCGTAGGTGTTATGTCAATAGCAACTTCTTTCGTTCAACTATATGGATATGGGCTAGGATTCCTAGAATCGTTTTGCAAAAGGGTTATATTAAGAAGTGAAAGCTTCACTGCCTTTGAGAAGACCTTCTATAAGTAGATCTAAAATTATGCCTACTCCATATTAAAAATAAAAACTAAACTATGGAGAAACTATCAATCAAAGAGTGGGCTGAAGAGGATAGACCAAGAGAAAAATTAATTCAAAAAGGAGCTAGTAGTCTCTCTGATGCAGAACTGCTAGCTATACTTATTGGATCAGGAAATAGCAACGAAAGTGCTGTTTCATTATGTAAGAGGATACTAAACCACTACAATAATAAGATTAGCACCCTTGCTAGAAGTTCAATAAAAGAACTAACAGCTAATTTTAAAGGCATTGGCGAGGTGAAGGCTGTGACGATACTAGCAGCTATAGAATTAGCCAAGAGACATAGAAGGGACGACAGAGAGGATATATCTACAATTAAATCAAGTAAAGACGTACACTCTCACTTCTACTCTTTGATGGCAGACCTAAATCACGAAGAATTTTGGGTAATACTACTAAATCCTTCAAATAAGATCTTATCAACAAAAAGGATTAGTCAAGGAGGAATAGCATCAACTAGTGTGGATATAAAGATTATACTAAGGCATGCTCTAATGGAGCCTGCAACACACTTCATAGCTTGCCATAACCATCCCTCAGGAAATATAACCCCTAGTCCTCAGGATAATATCTTAACCCAGAAGCTCTCAGAGGCAGCACGAATGATGGACCTAAGACTACTTGATCATATAATATTTTCCTCTGACTCTCATTACAGCTATGCAGACTCAGGCAAATTGTGATATAAAAAAGTATACTACCCCCCTATTCCCATTTGAACACAAAAAGAGTGAATAAGAGATAAATATGTTACGCATTAATCGTTTTATGGGCTAGTTTTCTGTATCATAGTTTGGTAATCCAAAAAAAGTAACTATTTTTGCGAGCCAATTAGATAATAAAATAACAACATAAATAGACATCGCGATGAAAAGAACTTACCAACCATCAAACAGAAAAAGAAAAAACAAACACGGATTCCGTGAGAGAATGTCAACTGCTAACGGACGTAGAGTTCTTGCTGCTCGCCGTGCACGCGGTAGAAAAAAACTTTCTGTTTCTGACGAATTCAGAGGCTAAGATTTAGGCTAAGCCTATTTTTTTCAATACTGATTAAAAAAGTAAAGGTTTCTGTTTCAGAGATCTTTACTTTTTCTGTTTTTAGGAATATATTATG
>JBOFUP010000053.1:0-2567 GCA_051652645.1 Bacteroidales bacterium | reverse complement strand
GTTATGGGGCAACTCATAAGTATTACAACACAGAAGGTGTTTCAGAAGACTTCATTGAAGAAATGAGAGCAGAATCACGACGTGTTCTACGTAAGGTGCAAGCCCTTAAAGATTCTTGTGCAGGTACAAACGCCAGTGGTACAGGAACACTCTCAGAAGAGTTGGAGAATACCCTCCGTAAACTAGGTATGATTGATTAAAGTTTTATAAGTAGAGAAAGGATGGAGACGGCCGCCTAAAATCAGATTAGCCTTCGGGCTAGTATTCTAGTACGTGTCTACCGCTTAGCAAACTACCCTAACTATTGTTGGTTGTGCGCTTGTAACGGTAAATGTCTTAGCTGTTTATTGTGAATTTGTGAGCTTGTCCAGGCCCTAAACTTCCTCTCTCTACTTACCTTATTATTTACAAAGTGGTGTTTAAATGAAACCGAAGAATGGAATTAGATACAGTTTACCAGCTCCAAAACAAAAATCTTATACGTACCCAGAGTTCTATAAGGAGTATTGGAGACCCATCTTACTAAACGCCTATCGTTATACACGACAAATGCAAGACGCAGAAGACGTAGCACAGGAATGTATGTTACGTGTATTGACTTATTGGAACACAATCGAACAGCGAACAATCCTAGCAGCTGTTTCTATGTACTGTACTCAGGTTCACACGAACTGGTTGAAGGTAGATAAGAAACATGGTGATGTTAGATCGTTCGATGAGATATTCGACCCTGAACAAGATTACAACCATCCAGCTGACCCCTTCTCAGACCCTTACTACGCTATCTTGCGTGACCAAAGCTCCAAGTGTATGGAGACTCACTTAAACGCCCTTACAGACCTTGATAGAGAGCTGTTCGTTATGGTTTATGGTGATGGGTACAAGACTGTTGATGCAGCGAAACAATTAGGTATTACAAAAGGCAATGCAGACTTGAGACTACATAGATCTCGAAAGAAGATGCTAGAGTGTATTACCCCTGATGATATTATGGAGACACTATGACAGACATTCTATTTGAAAACGAGTTCTACGCAGTTAGCAAGAGTAAAGCAGTTCAGTATAACATCTATAATAAGGTGACGAATGTGCTTGAAGCTACAGAAAGTAAATTCCCTACAGCAGTTGGTATGGCCAAAGGCTTAGAAGCAGCAACAAAGAGATTGATGAATGACAACAAAGATACCGGTGTTCGCAAGTAACGACACGGCTGTTAAATTGGATAGTGAACGTAAGGTACTGATTGATGGAGACATCTTTCGGTATCAAATGGGAGCTATCCAAATGAAACATCCTTTCCTAGATGAGTTAGTTCCAGCAGAGTCTAGTGTTATTACTAGAATGGTGGATGACTTAATCGTAAGTATATGCAACGCTTGTGGTTCTACGAATTACATCGTATTCTTGTCTGGTAAAGATAACTTCCGTAATGAAGTTGCCAAGCAAGTTAAATACAAAGGCAATCGTAATCCAAACCAAACAAGACCTTATCATTTCGATACAGTGGGTGATCATCTTGAAAAGAGTCATCCATTCAAGTTTATTAATGGTAAGGAAGCAGATGATGAAATGGGTTCTACTCAGCGAGAAGACTTTCTCCGTCAATACTTCGGTGAAGATTTTGATATAGATAAATTAAACTATATTATTGCTTCTAGGGATAAAGATTTACGTACAGTTCCTGGGTTACATTACTCATGGGCTTGTGGTAAGGATCAACCTGAGAAACCTCTCTACTACATTCCAGTAGACAAAGCTAAGCATATGTTCTTCTACCAGATGTTAATTGGTGACAACACTGATAACATTATGGGTTGTGGGGTTAAGCTTATGACTAAGTGGGGTTTTGAAAAGGATGAGAAGGGTGAGTTCTTACTTGATGAAGAAGGTAAGAAGATACCACACATGATGTTAAGACGTAAAGGCGTTGGTGATAAGACTGCCAAGAAAATCTTAGCTAAATGTAAAACTGTCCGTGATATGAAAGCGGCAGTAATTGAAGAATATAAAAAGGTCTTTAAAGAAGACTTTGAAGAAATTATGTTAGAGAACGCTAAGTTACTCTACATTGGTCAAGAACCAGACAATCAGTTTGATTGGAGTTGGATTGACTATGCACTTGATCATATAAATACTAATTACGAGGATACACCTAATGACTGAACAAACTAAAACTGAAAACAAACTGCACCCAATGGCTTCTGCAATGTTCGCTTTCGTTAATGAAGCTTTGACTCTACCTGAGTTAGAAGCACGTCTAGGTCTCATGGAAAATGTAGTTAAGAACATTACCGCAGACTTGGCTAAGATTAAAGCTGAAAATGCTCCAGAGGATTTCAATCCTGAAACTTCTGAAGTGTTACCTATTGTTGAGCCAGATGAGGTTATTGAATCTGCTGAAGAAGCTCGACTACGTAAGATTGCAGAGTATGCAGCTTCGTTAGAAATGGAAACAGAATCGTTATAAGAATTGGTTGGTGATCCAATAGGGAGGCTTCGGTCTCCCTTCTTTTTATCTAAAATTTGATAAGGCAGTTTATGGAAATTGAACGTAAGTTTTTATTTAA
>JBOFUP010000052.1:0-2679 GCA_051652645.1 Bacteroidales bacterium | reverse complement strand
GATATCAAAACAGTGAGTGAAGGGGTGGAAACCTTGGAACAAATGGAGTTTTTATCTACTATTGGGTGTGATCAAGTACAAGGGTATTATTATGCAAAGCCTATGCCATTTCCTTTGTTTGAAGCAACCTATATCAAATAAAGTACCGTGACAAGGATCGTACCAATACCTTAGGGATCAAGCAATAGAGTAGCTTAGGCTACTCTATTTTTTTGTGCTTTGCAATGCACCCAATCTCATAGGGGGTTGCCATATTTGATATTCAGCGAAGTATAAAAGAGTCAAAACTTTAGCTTTGATTGTTTTTTTTGTTTTGTTCACTCACACAAGCTATTTTTATGGCACGATTTCAATAAAACAAAGGGAATATACTACTGCAAGTCTAGCAACCCTATCTCTTGGTAAATGGTGTAATCCACCTAGGAGTCCAATAGGAAACAACTGCTATGTTCAGTTGGTAAGATTGCTTCTGTGTTCAACGAATGAACAATCTATCATAGGAAACAAGTCTTTCTGAGTCTAAGGTAGCCTGCGGTAAACAATCATGATAAAAAAAAGGCAGCAGCTTCGATTTGAGTGCAAGAAGTGTAATTGTCACCATCCAATACAGTAAACCAAAAGGATTGACTATTTTTTTATTCAAAATCATAGTGGGATGAATTGCTCTCCTTATGATGTGTGCCTGCTATCGAAGGATACATTGAAAACCTGATAAGACTAGCAATGGATTCAAGGGTGCGATTGTAATGAGATTCATGAAAACTCATCAAGGTGGATTCAATTATAATATGAAGAAGCAAAAGGCAGTTTCTATGTGCAACCAATTACCAAGTGAAAAAGGGCACTTGCCCTTTTTATTGATTTCTAAGATTTAATATACAGCGTTTTCCAGGTGTATGATAACACTGATTACACGATACACACTTGGTTTTTCTACTCTCATCCGCTTTCCATAGGGTTACAAGATTTGGCTGTGCTGTAAGTGGACGTGACATCGTGAAGTAGGCAATGTCTGTCGTATTTAATAAGTCACTCATACGAGAAACATTGCGATTTCCTCCAATTAGAATGACAGGTTTATCTATTGCTTTTGCTAGTGTGCTTGCGTACGACTTAAAATAGGATTCACGCTCTGCTCCTAGTGCTACTTTCGTACGAGCAGCTCCTTGATTATGATCGATAACTTCTTGTATGGATTCATTGCCTCCACTTACTTCAATCGCATCGATTCCTCTGCGAGCTAGTTCTTTGGCTACAATTAAGCTATCACTTTGTGTTAAACCACCTTCTATTATATAATCTGCCGAGTTTAATTTGATTAAGATAGGGAAGTCAGGTCCTACGGCTAGTCGCATTGCTTCATATATTTCATAAATAATGCGTGCACGATTTTCAATACTTCCACCATATGCATCTTCTCTTTTGTTGAAATAAGGAGATAAGAATTGGGATAACAAGTATCCATGACCTGCATGAATTTCAACTCCATCAAAACCACTCGCTTTGACTCGTCTTGCTGCTTGTGCAAAGCTAACTACTAAACACTCAATATCTTCTAAAGTCATTTCCTGTGCCCATGTTTTCGTAACTTCGTTTTGTATAGTCGAAGGGCCCCAAATCACACGTTCTCCTACGTTATAGGTTGTCATAAACCCACCATAGACAATTTGCATAATAATATTACTTCCCAGTTTATGAATCTTATCGGTAAACGCTTTGTATTCTTCAATAAACGAGTCATCATAAATGCCCATCATTCCTGGATTTGGTTGTTCTTCTTCACGTACAAACGCATAACCAGTTATGATGGTACCAACACCTCCTAGTGCTAATTCTTCATAGATATTAGAAAGTTCAGGAGTTAAATGACCTTTATCATCTGCTAAGGCTTCCCATAGTGCTCCTCTAAAAAAACGGTTCTTTAATTTCATTGTTCCAATGTGTGTTGCATCCCATACTGTTTTCATCTCTATTTCTCCTTCTTGTGTCTCTTATTCTAACACAAGTAAAAATCCCCACAAGTACGCACTTTTAGGTAAGTATACTAGATGGATTGACTCTGAAATTACTTAGCGTATAATTGTTTCAAATTGGAGGTGCACTATGTTACATTATCGAGAGAAATCCTATGTATGTTTGTTGGACGTAGCAATGGATTGTGTTCGTGGAAAGTGGAAGGGGGTTATCCTTTGTCACTTGTATGATGGACCCAAACGCTTTTTAGAATTACAACGAGTAACAGGAGGTGTTAGTCATAAAGTATTAACTGAAAAACTAAGTGAATTAGAAGGGGATGGTATTTTAGTAAAACATATCTTTCATGAAGCAGTACCAAAGGTTGAATATGAATTAACACCAAAAGGCAAAGAACTAGCCCATGCGATCAAAGAAATCGAACGTTGGGCAATCAAACACTATCAAGACGAAGTAGAAACATATTAGAAAATCAAACAGCAGCAATGCTGTTTTTCATGTTGTACTTGTGATATAACTAAACTATAGTGTTAAAAATACACAAAAGGGGAATATCTATGATGGAATTGAAAACAAAGGGGTTAGTATTTCATTATCTTATCTTATTCTTATATTTACCGTATTTGCTTTTAGCTGGTGTGAGTGATTTAGTTGAGGTTACAAACGATATCCTTGTGTTTGGTTTCTACTTTTTGGATGCGTTAT
>JBOFUP010000051.1:0-4495 GCA_051652645.1 Bacteroidales bacterium | reverse complement strand
CGTAGACGAGTTGGTATTGTTCAGAGTTTCGTTACTTGTCCTTCGACAGGTAAAGTAAGCAAAGTTGTTGTTAAGTTCTTGAATGACAACACTGTTCACACATTCGCTGTCAGTTCTTTACAACCACATGAGGTTATGTTCTAATGAAAAAGTTATTACTCGCTGGTTTGGTTGGTGCTTTGTTGGTTGGTTGTGGTGCTGGTCAGGGTGAGGTTACTACTGTGCCGCCTGTCCCTTCAACCATTGCTGAGCAGTTCGCTCTAAGCCTTGACTGGGACATTGATGAAATCAATTCATTATGTTCAGCTCTGATCTGCGAGTATAACGATGATGGTTTCGAAGTCGTAAAGTATTCAGATACCAGCTATAAATTCATAATAGGACAACACGTTGAGTACACTACGGTGTTCAGAGACGTTCCTGATACGTTCTTTAGTGCTGAGAGTAGAATCAGCTATGAGAATGTTTATCTCTTCTCACAAGGCACCCTGATAGCTCCTGCTACTGTTTCTAACACTTGGGTGCCAACTTATGAACAACTTGTAGAACTTTCTCACACTTCTGAAGATGTGAAGTTCACAAACTCTTATAACTACCTTATGAGTTCAGGACACTTAAACGGCAAAGACCGTACAGAATACCTAGCTAGTGAGTTAGCCAATATCCTTGGTAACATTTACCTGAGCAAACTGAATGAAGAAATTTAGACTGGTTATTTACTTATCAGATAAAGCTGGTAAGACTTCTGAGCCTGTCCACTTTGACTATCCAAGTAAAGCTTGGTGTAATGTCCAGTGGCGTAAGTTAAAGGCTAACAAAGCTGCTAAAGCTAAAGAGTTGTTCGAAGACTCTGGAAGCTATAGCAACATTCACAAATTCATTAAAGAGTTGTAAAATGAAAAAATGTATAGCTATTATTGTGGTAGGTGTTCTCGGTGTAAGTTGTGGTCAAGTTGCCACTGCCACTGAAACCCACCTTGAAGTAAATAATGTTGGTATTAATTCAGTACCTGCTAGTGGTTGGCACTATGATTTCCAACAGTGTATGATTACTTCACCTGACAATATTAACTTAAAAGGTGATCGTGTGTATTGTACAGCTACAAACTTCTCAATTATCTTCCGAGAGGATAACTGTTCAAGTCTTGTATCTGTATATGCTGGTATCAATGGTATCTCTGTCTCAGCTACCAATGCAGGTTGTACTAGCGATATTGATGAAGGTCAGGGTTTAGGTTATATCGGATTCGTTCCATACCCTAAAGCTTATTACACGACCTTTGATGGTTGGACTTCTATGGGAGTTTCTAAATGACAGAAGAGTTAAAGGTAGGCTCTTTCCTTAAGTTGATAGTTAACATGGATGCTAGTGGTCGTCAGCTTGGTGATGTTTATAAAGTCACTAATATTTCTGACACTCGGGTTCACTATGAACTTCATAAGGGTGTGAACCCTAGAAGTGGTTGGCGAAAAGGTATGATGTCACCTTCAAGTATCCCTTTGTATTGGGAAATCCTTCCTGATAAGCCTAACAGGGAATTTATGTAGGAGTTTCTATGGCAAAATTTAAAACAGGTGGCTTTGCAAGACGGATAAACACTCGACATTACGACACTTGGATTGGAGCTTGTAAAACAGCAGGTATCAAACCTTCAGATATTCTTGAAGTTGTAGACTTTGATGAAGATGATGATGCTAGTGGTGATGGTGGTTTGAAGTTTAAATTCATCCGTGGTCAGTGGAGCAGTGATAACTTCGAAATTGTTAAAGATGATAGCACCTTTAAAGTAGGTGGTTTTTTAAAACGTAAATCTGATAAATACAATGAAACTTGGATTGATGCTTGTAAGAGAGCTGGTATTCAAACTTCTGATTATGTTGAAATTGAAGACATTGATGAATATGGAAATTACAAACTTAAAGGCATTAAGGGAACAGGTTGGAACTTGAAAAATTTCGAACTAGTGGACAAAGATGATACAATCTTTGAAGCTGGTGACATTGTAACTATCGTAAAAGGTAGTCGATACGATGGTAAAAATGACAACATTAACCCTAAGCATGGTGTTCGTGGTGTTGTTGGTCGTCTTGAAAAGGGTTACATCCATGTTATGTGGCCTAGTGGCAAAGAGAACTGTTACAATCTAGGTGATTTAGAACACGTCAAAGTTAAAAACCCTGTTACCCATATTAAAGTGGGTGATTGGGTACAACGTAATGAGGATGCTCATAATCCGATTTGGTTTGAAACTTGTAAGGATTTAGGTCTCGAAGTAGATAGCTACTTTAAAGTTGTTAAAGATATTGATAGCAATGGGTATATCAGACTCTCTGGTGTATCTGGTAGTTGGGTTGTTGATACTTTTCACTTAGCACCTAAAGTTGGTGAAACCATTAAAGTAGGTGACTCAGTTAAACGCAGGAAAAACCTGATAAACAACTGGTGGAAAACCCAATGTTTAAACAATTTCAGTCAACTAACAGACACTTTTATTGTAACTGAAGTGTTCCCTTGTGGGAAAGAATTCCTGCTTGAAGGTTTTGATCCAAAAACACAATTCGCAATAGCTTCTTTTGAGAAAGCTGAACCTGTAGACACTCCGTCTACTCCAATTATTGAAAAGAAAGAGGAAGTAAAAATGTCAGTAGCAACTCGCCGTGTAGTAGATGTAATGTTAATGGACAACGACAAAGGTTTAGATGTATCTATGTCTCTGGTTGCCGTGTACAAAGGTATCGTAACTGAAGACACTGATGCGGTCACTGTTCAAGAAGTTATGATGAACCATAACATCGCTGCTAAGTTGAAAGCTCACAATGAACAGCGTGGCAAGCAAATCGACAAAGAAATCCGTGATAATCATGGAACTGAAGTGTTCTTGCAGCCAGTTAAGTTGAAAGATCTGACTTGGGTTGTTAAGTAACTTACTACTGTGAGGTTCGTGGGGATGCGTCGATTACTTGAAATTGCTGGTTGTTTAGTTCTGTTCATGGTTACTGTGTCCCTTTTCGTTATATCAATTTCGGAAAACATACCATGATTGAATTAGTTGGTTATTGGGCAGGTGTTTCCATATACACCTACCTCTTGTTGTTAATACCTGTAGTGGTTTTTATATGTGTTGCTGAGTCTATTATAGAATGGGCTAGCCGAGGACGCATTGTATGTGGCTCTTGGATTTCAAAGTGGTTAGAGAAGCGTGGTATTGATGAAGATATTATTGGTTGTAGCTTCTGCCTCTCTTTAATTGTAACAGGAGTTACATCAATCTTTGTAGTCTTTAGTATGTGTGGGGAAGAATCTTATACGTACGTAGGCTTAGTTAGCAGTGTTTCTCAGTGGGCTGCTCCTGTGTTTGGTTGGATAGCATCCTTTATCATTGTTGTTGTTGGTTCAGCTTTTATCCTTCGTAAGTTCTTTGATATGTTCTTTGGTATTAAAGATAAAATTGACTCTTTGGAGAAGAAAGATGTTTAAAGTAGGTGATAAAGTACGTCGTAAGCAAAGCCCTACATCGTACAGTAATCTGTGGAAAGCAAAATGTATTGAGCTTGGCTTAGATCCTAAAGGTGTGTTCGTAGTCACTGGTACTGTGGATGAATCTGGGGTGTTCTTAGAAGGTACTGGCTCTTATTCTTTCTCAAGCAAATACTTTAAAAAGGTTGAACCTGTAAAGCCTGCGAAAGAGGAACAGTCTGTGAAAGAGACCAAACTCACTGTGTATTTAACCCGTGTAAATGCAAGACCAGTTGTTTACAAAAATGCAAGTTATTCTCTACGAGCAGGTTGTTTGTTTATAGAAAGTAAAACTGGTAATGCTCTTTATGCCGAAGGTAAATGGGAGAGTGTTAAAATGGGAGTTGTAAACAATGTTTAATTTGATAGGTTTTTGGGGTGCTGTAACCCTGATTATTATGCCAACTGTTTTACTGGCTTATTGGTTACTTGAAGGTGTTATCAATATGGAAGTAAAACACCTCAGTAAACGTAAATATAAGTTCGAACCATTTGACGATTACCTTACTAAACTGTTCCGCAAAGCATCAAGAAATAATAATGACGTTCCAATGGTTATCTTTATGATTATCAGCGTCGTTTGCTCTATAATTGCAGTAACAATCACTGGCTTAGGTGGTATGGTAGATTGTGATACAGGCGTCAGATTAAGTATGTTAGAAGCTGTCTCAAACATGGCTATGACACTTGCTCCAGTGACAACTTGGATTACAACACCTTTGCTAATCGCTGCTGTGTACTCACTTACAGTGCGTAAGCTGCTTGTTAAACTATTCGACCTAAAGGAAAAGGTAGATAACTTATGATGGATTTGATTGGTTATGTAATAGCAATCACATTGTTTGCTGTACCTGCCATGTGGGTAGCAATCATTATCATGGAATGTTGGATCTCTAAAGAGATTAAAGACGTCACTGGTACTGAAGGTAAACGACCTTTTAATGTTGCTCTCAATAAAATGGCTCATGAAGAACCAGC
>JBOFUP010000050.1:0-13679 GCA_051652645.1 Bacteroidales bacterium | reverse complement strand
GTTCGAATCCTTGTAGGTCAACAATTTTTCTTCGGGAAGATTTAGTTTGACCTATTGTGTAATGGTAGCACAGCAGATTTTGGTTCTGTTAGTCTGGGTTCGAATCCTTGTAGGTCAACAAAAAGAGAGCTGTTCATTGCGGACAGCTCTCTTTTTGTTTATATATTTGTGGTGATATTTTTCGTGATGCCTCTAATCTTTAATACAATTGTGATGAAGAGATTACTTCTTAATACTCTCGTGAAGATACCTGTTTTAATTCTTTTGAGCCTAACAACCATAGGCTCATTATTTTATCTTTGGTCGCCAGTCTATGATTTTCAATCGCCAAAACCCTTTTCCGGGGACTCTATATACAATCCATATGAAGAAGTTGACAGTTCGCATTGGCGACGTTCGAACTTTCATGCACACCATCGTATGTGGGGTGGAATGACAAATGGAGGGTGTAGTCAAGAGGAATTGATTAAAGCGTATGAGGGGTTGGGGTATGATTTTGTTGGAATATCCAACTATCAGTCGATGACAGAATGGAGAGAAGGCACACCGAAATATATTCCTCTTTATGAGCATGGATGGGGAGTGACAAAGTTTCATCAATTGGTATTTGGAGCAGAGAGTGTTACGTGGTTTGATTATCCATTTCATACCACAAGGTCTCAGATGCAATATATGCTAGAGAGAGTGCATAGAGGAGCCGATTTAATAGCTTTTAATCACCCTCGATTTACCCGATTCATGGACATTGACGATATGAGGTATTTGTCTGGTTATGAGTTGATAGAGGCCACGGCGGGGATGGCAAGCTCACCAGACTATTGGGATACAGCTCTTTCCTCGGGTCATGCCTCATTTATAGTATCAAATGATGACTCACACGATATCAATAAGCTGTATCAACTATCTCGAAATTGCACATTTGTGAATACATCAACAACTAACTACGAAGATCTCGTATCATCACTTAGAGCCGGTAGAAGTTATGGGTTTAGTTTTCCAAAGGCCAACACTCCAGAGGAGTGGCTTGAGGTTCGTCAGAGTTCATCAATTCCAACTGTTAAACTTACCAAGAAAGGAGATAGTATCACTGTTGAGCTTAGCGAAAAAGCCAAGGAGATACGATTTATAGGTCAATCAGCAAGCGTTAGAGCTGAGGTAGCAGATAGCACATCATTATCTGTGGTGTTTGAGGCTAGTGATAGCTATCTTAGAGCAGAGGCAATTTTTGATAGTGGAGTGAAGCTCTATCTGAACCCACTCTTTAGGTATACAACAGGGAGTGATCCGTTGGAAGTACAGCGTTTACATAAGCTAAACATCATCAAGAGCTTTTTGCTATCATTTGCTTGGCTGATGATTGTAATGCTTCAGATGTGGTTGATTAAACGAGTTGCTCGTCTATAGTTCTCAGTATATAAATATGATTTCAATATATAATAATGATGCTAATTAGAAATTTATTCATACTCTCAGCCATACTAATCACTCTTGGATCTTGCTCAAAGAAGAGTGAAGCAAAGGAGTTGCCACCAGCTTTAGTCTCTTTTGCAATTGATGACTCGACACTCAGAAGTGTAATAGCAGTAAATCAATGGGACACTCATTTGCGTATTGACACGCTAACTAAAGAAGATGGTAAATGGGAGTATAGGACTATGGTTGATACTACTGAGCTAATCACCTTCTTTATTGATGGTGGTTCGAGGGATATTAGCCTCATGGTTAGCCCAAAATCAAGGATTGAGATCAGCGGCAGTTTCGATTCTCTTCAATATAGAGGAGATTCAATAAACAGAGTATGGCTGGATTATCAAAAAGAGATTGAGCCATTACGCCAAGAGATTGATTCGATGAGAGGATTGTACACTGTATATTCAAAGGTAGATAGTTCAACGTTCAACATAAATGTTTTTGGCTCGAGAGAGTATAAAAGGGTTGATTCGTTGTGGAAGAATAGTGTAAATAGCTTCGTTATGGATCATAGAGATAACCCATTATCTCTTTTGGCTATTGAGGGTTACTATACAGCAACAGCTAATAGTGATTCAATAGCTCAATGGATGAAGAGATTGTCTCCGCGCACTAGAGGGTATGGAGTCGAGAAGAGTTTAAGCAGGATTGCCACATTGAGGGGGAATAGTCGAATAGGAGGGCGTATGCCATTTCTAAGGTTTGTTGACTCAAAGGGAGAGACTCTAAACTCCAATAGTTTCACTAGGGATGGATTGTTAGTTGTTTTTCTTTATTCTAATGAGGATGCATTCGTCAAGGCAGTCAAGAGTGATATAGGCAAGCTTCAGAATAAGAAAAAGGGTAAAAAAGAGCCCAACATTTGGGTTGTTGGGCTTAATGAGAATGAGGAGTCTATAAAGCGTCGCTTGGATGCAGACTCCTTGGCTAGTGAGATATTATATAGCCGTTCAGGAGTTAATGATCCTCTGCTTCAGCAGAGTGGTATTGTATCTCTACCGACGTTGATCGTTCTAAACGAGAAGCATGATCTGGTAGGTTATAATTGCTACGGGGGAGAGTTGCGTAGGATTATAGAAGAGAATCGCGTAAAATAAGTTCTCCTTCTGGTCCCATATTGAATAGAAGATCAACAATAGAGAGGTTGGGTTGGAATCCGTATTTAGAGCTGAATACCTGGTAGTAGGGTTTGGTTGTAAATGCTGCTCCTAGCCCAATCTCTTTTTTTGGATGTATTCTATCTCTGAGGTCTAATGTATTATTAGGGATTTCATCTGTGTACTCTTTTGTTAATACTATAGGAGTTTCAACATTAAGATGTGATGATATAATCTCTCTAAGCTCTTCGTTGAAGTCAATAAGAAACTCTACACTCTTCTCGTATAGAGGAGCTAGATCATCTGCATAGTATTCGAAGAATGGTGTTGAGCGGTAGGCTGAGATGAGTGCATTCCAATGTAGGTGTCTCCAATTGCCATGGTTTGAGATACGTATGTCGCACATATGAGCTTTGGCCGTTGATGGTTTTTCGATAGGGATGGATAGGTCCATAGTGCCGTTAGCTCCTCCTATAGTACATCTGTTGCGATATGTTTGTTTGATGTAGTTGTCATACTGTTCAATAGATGCACTTTTAGCGTTGTACAGAGCTATGTAGTATGATGTTGGCGCTAAGTATGCGGATGAAAGTAGTATATTGTCCATTGTTGTTAAGGATTTGTGGCTTGTTATGAATTGGTTCTCTTCTTGTAGTTTAGAGGCCATACTCTGTATGCTCTACCTACGAGGAACTCTTCAGGTAGTATATTATATTGCTCTTCACCTTGTATATAAGTATAGTAGCACATGTAATTATATTTCACGTGCCAGAAGTTTACTATTTTCTGATCATTTACAAGGTGACCATCTATGATGATAGCTTTTGGCATCTCAAAGCGTTGCAGAAGTTCTGCATATCGGATAAGGTTCTCGCTTGTCAGCGGTATGCGTTCTCCTTTGTGTGGTATTCGAAGCTCTTGGCTTTTCTCACCTCTTTTAATCTTTATACTCTCTCCAGGTCCAGCCTTACAATATGTTATCAAAAGAGGAAGCTTGTCTGTAGGTATGTGCTTTGTTTTGCCTTCGTTAGTTGGTGTGTTGATCATTATCAGTTCACCACTTTTAGGTTTGGAGTTAAACAGTCTGTGGTAGTTTGTTGTGATAATTGTTGAGTAGCTTCTTGTTCCTAACAGATGTATTGAATCGTGGAGTAGAGGTATAGCCATCCAAGTGAAAGGCAATCTTAATCCATAACTCCATTTATTTACTATTAGTCTATCGCCAGCTCTGAGATTGTCGGCCAGCTGATTGGTTCTTACAATAGCAGGTTCAAACAGAAAGCCCCTGATGAACAGCACTACGAGTAGTGCAATCATCAGAGACTTAGTAGTTATTATTTTGAAAGGTTTACTTCTCATTTATTAAATGTCATATACCATCTTGAATAGTCTATCGAAACGTATTTTGCCATCAAACCAGCCTCTATCTTTGTCTAGAGAAAGCCATACAAATATAGGTTTGCCCACAACGTGGTCTTCTGGTACAAATCCCCACGAACGAGAGTCGGCAGAGTTGTGCCTATTATCACCCATCAACCAGAAGTAGTCCATCTTGAATGTGTATTCTTTGGCAGGAAGGTCGTTAATGAAGATCTCACCACCCTTAACTTCGAGTTTGTTTGCTTCGTAGTTGCGAATGCATCTTTCGTATACGGGCAGGTTGTCAGCTGTTAGTTTAATCGTTTCGCCCTTCTTTGGGATCCATATTGTACCGTAGTTATCACGGCTCCATTTGCCAGTGAAGGCAAGAGGGTATATTGGTTCTTGGCTATAAGCGGGCTCTATTGTTACTTTCTTGATGAAAGAGAGCTGCTTAAGTTTTTCAAGAGAGGCTTGAGTCAGAGGGAAGTGGTATACCCAAAAGTTACTTCTGTCATCTGGTTGGAACCCTAGAGAGAGAAGTGTTTGTGGGTCAGTGACGTATGAACGGTCGTCTTGACTAATATCTAGTCTGCGAAACTGTTCTTCGCTGATTCTTGTTCCGTCGGTTTGAACGAAGTAGTTGTACTGCAAACCTTGAGGGTTTGTTGCCATCACTCCATTAATATATAGTTGATTATTGATAATAGAGAGAGAGTCACCAGGCATACCAACGCATCTCTTAACGTAGTTCTCTCTTCTATCAACTGGTCTATATACTATTTCTCCAAATAGTTGTTTGTTTTTGTGTACTTGCTCCCTCCCATATATTTGATATAGAGTGTATATGTCAGGGTTTTGCATCTTAAGTGCAACAGTGTCACCAGCAGGGAAGTTGAAAACAACAATGTCATTTCTTTCTATCTTCTCAAATCCCTTAAGGCGTTTGTAGTCCCACTGAGGCCAATCAAGGTATGATTTTGTCTCAATAACAGGGAGTGTGTGTTGAGCAAGAGGGAATGAAAGAGGAGTGTTTGGTACTCTCGATCCATAGTTACACTTACTCACAAGGAGGAAGTCGCCAACGAGGAGGCTTTTTTCAAGCGAAGATGTTGGGATTTGGTAGTTTTGAAAGAAGAAAGTGTTTATGAAATATACAGCAATTAGAGCAAAGCCAATAGCGTCAATCCACTCCATTACTGTTCGAATAACTGGATTTGTTGATTTCTTCCACCACATCCAGTTTATTTTGTGTGTGAAATATGCATCTATAATAAGAGGTAGCACAATAAGAGGCCAAAAGCTCTCCATCCATATAGTGAATAGTATCCAGAGAATGACTGCGATAGATCCTTTAATCCACTGTTTTTTAGTATATTTCATTCTTTATTATCCCTTTTATTAAAATTTCAACATATCTTCCATTGTAAGGAAGCCCTTCTTACCATAGGTGAACTCAGCAGCAACAACAGCACCTAGTGCAAAGCCTTGACGACTTTTAGCATCGTGGGTGATGGTTATACTGTCAACTTCAGATTCGTATGTTATTGAATGATATCCTGGGACTTCGCCTTGACGAATAGCTTCAATGTGAAGTTCGTCTTCTTTGTGTTCATTATTCAGCGTCCAGTTGTTGGTTCTTTGAATATTCTCAAGTATCCCTTCAGCAAGAGTAATTGCAGTGCCACTAGGTTCGTCAAGTTTATGTATGTGGTGAATCTCTTTCATACTCGGAGTGTAGTCCGGGAATTGATTCATGATCTTAGCTAACTGTCTGTTAATAGCAAAGAAAATATTAACTCCAATACTATAGTTAGAGGCGTAGAAGAAGGTCTGATTATCACTCTTGCATCTCTCTCTTATCTCTTCCATATGCTGTAGCCAACCCGTTGTCCCAGCAACAACAGGAACACCAGCATTGAAAGCACGACGGTAGTTTTCGATTGCCGCCTCAGGTCTGGTGAATTCAATTGCAACATCTGCAGAGCGAAACGCCTCAGAAAGGAAATCCTCTATGTTATTTACATCAATGATTGATACTATCTCGTGTCCTCTGCTACGTGCAATCTTCTCAATCTCACGCCCCATCTTTCCGTATCCTATCAGTGCGATTCTCATATTTCTCTCTTCTAGTCGTTTGAATGTTCGATAAATTACTTTAATATTGCAAACATAGATAATAATTCTCTATTCCCCATCACTTTGAACACTAAAAGAATACCATGGAGAACCTATTGCACTATGTCTGGAAGTATAAGCTGTACAATAATCTTCCGCTTCGTACAACTCGAGGTGAGGAGGTGATGGTTATTGATGCTGGTTATCATAACCAAGATGCTGGTCCTGATTTCTTTAACGCAAAACTTTATATTGGCTCTACACTGTGGGCAGGAAATGTAGAGATACATAGTCGTGCATCTGATTGGATGCGCCATAATCATCATTTGGATAAAGCTTATAATTCAATAATTCTTCACGTTGTTGGTATAAATGATATTCCAGTGGTGAATCAAGATGGCAGAGAGGTTGTGCAGTTAGTAATTGAGTATCCTGCCTCTTTGACGGAAAACTATTTGAAGTTATTAAACTCGGAGAGTAGGGTGGCGTGTGAGAGTAGGTTGGGGGAGATAGATTCTCTTCATTGGTTCTCTTGGAAGGGTCGTTTATTGACTGAACGTTTGGAGGCGAAATGTAGAATGGTGGAAGATCATCTCAGAGATAGTCGTGGTGATTGGGAGGCTGCTTTCTACACTATTTTGGGTAGGTCTTTTGGATTTAGTATTAATAGTGACTCTTTTGAGAGACTTGTTAGATCAATGCCGTATTCGATTGTGCATAAACATAGTGATTCTATCTTTGAGATAGAGGCTCTTCTTTTTGGTCAAGCTGGTATGCTTTCAGATGAGACTATAGAGTGTAGTTATTATTTAGAATTACAAAAGGAGTGGGCCTATCAAAGACATAAGTATGGACTAAATAGATCTGAGGTTGGGGGTTGGCGTTTTGCTAAGATGCACTCTGGTAATTTGCCTCATATCAGGATAGCCGAGTTTGCTTCGTTATATGCTCTTAGGCCAAGGCTTTTGAGTGAGATATTACATTCAGATATAACAGTAAAGCGTATTTGTGAGATATTAATGACGCATACCTCAAGCTATTGGGATATGCACTACTCTTTTGGTGAACGCTCAGAGGTTAGGGTTAAGATGTTGGGTGTTAATTCAGCTCTGTTGTTGATAATAAATGCTATTGTGCCTATAATGTTTTCTTATGGTAGGGCCAATGGAATTGAGCCTCTTTGTGATCGGGCTCTCTCTCTTCTTGAGGAGGTTAAGGCAGAGGATAATAGCATTACAAGGAGCTGGGGTAGCATGGGCTTCATGCCTGCGAATGCTTATGATTCGCAGGCTCTGATTCAGCTCCAGAAGGAGTATTGCGACAAGAAGAAGTGTCTATTTTGTGCAATTGGTTATAGGTTGTTGAGGGTATACTAATTAGTTATATTAGTAGTACTTCTCATATAGTCCATCAAGGAGATTGTTGTCTGAAAGGATCTTTTCGACAAACTCTCTGAACGCACCTTCGCCACCTTTTTTCTCTGTAACAAAGTTTACGTTTGATTTGACTAGAGGGTATGCATCAGCAGGAGAGGCACTGAAACCAACGCGTCTAAGAAGTGCAAGGTCATTTAGGTCGTCTCCGATGAACGCAACGTCTTTTAGTTCTATGCCCATCTCTTGACACAGATTAGTTGCTGTAGTTAGCTTATCGTTTACTCCTAGAAATACTCTATCTATTTTTAGTTTATCGGCTCTTCGCTTGACTATACTCATGTTTTCACCGGTCATTATGGCTATGGGGATATTGCTTCTGCGACAGAAGGCCACTCCCCATCCATCAGCAACAGTGAATCTCTTCATAAAGTCTCCGCTGTCCGTGTAGTACATTCCTCCGTCTGTCCATACACCGTCTATGTCTGTTATAATTAGTTTTGGTATCATATTGTTTGTGTATTACTCAATCATGTTTTTGTAAATAACTTCATTAGCTGCAATTTCGACTTTGGCTTTTCGACCAATAATCTCATGTCGTTGACTCCATTTGAGGCCGTCACCGGGACTAAGCATATGAAGATCTTCTTCTTGGAGTTGCTCTCCAGGCAGAATAGTTCTGTTTGTAGCTATTGATCTCTCTAACTTATTTCGGGCTAGTGATACCTCCTCCTTGTCGTGCATTTGGTTTGATCCTATTGACCTCTCCATAAGTCGTATGTCGCGAATCATACGGTTTACACCATCTGGTCCGAGAGAACCGGCTTGGTCTGTTCCTTTCATACGTCTATCAATAGTTACGTGTTTCTCAATGATCTTAGCTCCTAGAGCAACAGCAGCCACTGGAGCTGATATTCCAATTGTGTGATCAGAATAACCAATTGTGTAGTTTGGATAATTCTCAATTAGATAGCGTATTGTAAGGAGGTTGACATTATCTGGGTGAGTGGGGTATTGAGAAAGGCAGTGTAGAATTGATATCTCGTTGTGGTAGCGTGTAATAATTTCAAGAGCCTCATCAAGTTCTCTTTTACCCCCCATACCTGTAGATAGAATAATTGGGATCTTTGTTTCGGCCAAAGCTTCAAGAAGTGGTAGGTTGGTCAAATCTCGACTAGCAACTTTTAGGTTGTCGGGAGTGAATAGCTTAAGTATAGAGAGGCATCCCTTAGCACAAAGTGTTTCAATGAAATCTAGTCCTAGACTCTTTGCGTATTTATAAACCTCAAAGTGTTGTTCATCATCTAGTTCTAGTACTTTCCTGTGCTCTCCATAAGTAGTCCCGAAGGAGTGAGGGGAGTTGTATGGTTGTCTCATTTGAGAGTCACTAAGCTCCTGCTTAAGATCTCTTTTGGTCATTTTTATTGCGTCCATAGGCTCAAGATCTAGACCGAAGAGCTCCTCATGAACAGGCCTTGAGACAAGCTCTGTAATCAGCTTGGCAATATCGACAGAACCATTGTGATTCTGTCCTATTTCTCCTATTATATATGTGTGATCTTTTCTTCTCATTTGCTATTCTCTGTTATGCTTTTTTTCATCTGCTCTTTAATCTTGAAGTCGGCATCGATAGTATCTATTATAGATTCTATCGATCCTTGACCAATAGAGATCCATTGTACGTATAGTTGTTGTAGTAGGTAGAAATCCTCATGTGTGTCTAGTGTAAATCGCAGATCAAATCTATGTTCTAGCCATTTAGGTAGTTCTAATAGATTGATTTTAAATTCCTGAGGATTTGCGTATAGATAGTTCGTCACATGCTCGTGGTAGAGATTGTCTTGAGTTAACTCAGCTACACGTTTAAGCGAGTTGATAGTTGTTAGCTCTGTATATAGTCCTAGGTGTGATTTAATTACTGGTAGTCCTGAAGGAAATCCCCAGCTTATATAGTCAGCTGGGTCACTATCATATTGACTGAAAAGAGTTGAGATACTCTCTGTCTGTAGAAATGGGTTGTCTGAGCATACTCTAACTATTGTTTGTATCCCAAACTTGTCGGCAGCGGAAATAAATCTTGAAAGGACATCCTCCTCACTACCTCTGAAGCACTCTACACCACTACCTGTGGCAATAGTCTCGATAATATCATCAGACGGGTTTATGGTAGTAGCTACTATAATCAAAGTTTCAGGGTTATCTCTCTTTATTCTTTTGATTAGGATAGATAGTATTGTCTCTCCTTCGTAGAAATCAAGAACTATTTTATTTGCTAGACGAGTAGAGCCCGTGCGTGCTTGTATGATAATTCCTCTCATAATAGTGGATATCTTTATATTTTCATTCGTTCAAAGGCATCAATAAATGATCCGGGTGTGATATTTATTACCTTAGATTGTAATTTGTCTGCAAAGTCTCTTAGTTGGAAGTAAGCTCTAAAGACTATATACTGGTGATACAAGAACTGGTAAAATGGTACTTCTGCATATTGTGCCATCTCCTTAGTATCTGGTTTGCCATTGTCGTAGAAGTGTTTGAAGTTCATAATCACTTTATTTTGATCAGAGATGCCAACATCGTGTACCCAAGAGTGTTCTGCGCCAGCAAGATAGATCTTTTTATAGTTCATACGAAGAGCTATGGCAATTGATGGTATTAAAACGTTGTGTGGACGAGGTACTCCCCATCCTTTGGAGTAAGCTAATTTGGTGAAGCATCCTAACCCCTCTACTGGAGTGGTATTGTGTGGGTGAAGAGAAATCATCTTGTTATCTGCGATTATCTTCTGCCATCTTTGACTCTTATAGGCTTTCGTTGGCATGAAAAGATTCATAGGCCATTTGCATTTCATGCTTAGTGCGCCAAAGAGTCGTTCACACTTCTCTTCTGACTCCCAAAAGAGAGGGTCGGCTATGAGGTAATTTTGAGGTTTAACCAAGTCAAACCACTCAGAGCAGGCACTGAAATTAACCATTAGCCTCTCTCTACTTTGCCAAAACTCACTCTCTTGGTCAATGAGGTCTTTAAATGAAGGCCCGTTTCCTAGTATTATTATCTCCTCCGATATCTTTTCTGTTTTTGGAAGAGAGGGTTTTAATCGTGAAAATAGAGCTATTCGTAGTAGACTGAATAGTGTGTCTACCAGCTCGATAGCTTGTTTTTTTAGAATATCTTGTTTTGTACTCATGCTACAAAGATAGTTTTTTTGTGTTACATTTGTCTGTAAAGAGTATGTAGATGAGCTTAAAGCAACAAACGGCCAACGCATTGGGTTGGAATCTTATAGATCGAATTGGAACACAGGTAGTATACCTTATTACTGGGATCGTCTTGGCAAGATTATTGTCGGTGAGTGATTTTGGTCTTATAGGTATGCTATCGATATTTGTAGGTCTTAGTACAATATTGGTTGATGGGGGCTTCTCGAGTGCTCTAATTCGTAAGCAAGGTGCATCAGAAGTTGACTATAATACAGTCTTCTATCTCAATATGGGAATAAGTTTACTTCTGTATTCCATACTTTATATGTCTGCACCTTTTATTGCAGAGTTTTATAGTCAACCTCAATTAGTGTCACTATCGAGAGTCCTCTTTCTTGGTATAATAATCAATTCGGCCGCTTTGATACAGAGTACTCTATACACAAAGCAGATTAATTTCAAAGTACAAGTAGTAACGAATGCACTGTCGCTAGTCATCGCTGGTTCCTCTGCTATTATCTTGGCTTATAAGGGAGCTGGCCCTTGGGCTCTTGTTTCTCAAACATTGATACTCTCTATCTGTAAAACGACAGCTTTGTGGATAGTTAGTAGTTGGAGACCCAGATTGATTTTTAGTATAGACTCACTAAAGTCAATACTAGGTTACTCGTCTAATCTATTAGGATCTCAGATAGTTAATTCTTTATTTAATAATCTTTACACCTTGACTATAGGGCGTCTATTCTCAGTTGTTGAGGTTGGTTATTACAGTCAAGCACAAAAGATGAACGACATGGCTACATCAGTGATTAACAACCCGATTCAAGCCGCAACTTTTCCTATCTTCTCAACCATACAAGATGATCCAGATAGGCTTCTCCGAGCTTTCAGAAAGACTATGCGCTTTGCAATGTTCGTGACCTTCCTTACACTTCCAATGCTTCTGCTTGTGTCTAGACCATTTATGCTTTTTCTTCTTGGCGATAAGTGGATAGGGTCAGTACCATATCTTCAACTGATACTTGTTGGATCAATTTTCAACTTAATCACAGCTTTAGTAAACAGCTTCTTGCGTATACCAGGCCGAACAGATGTTTTGCTTCGCCTAGAGTTTGCCAAAGTTTTTATATCTGTTGTTTTCCTTGTGCTGACAATACCATATGGAGCATTGGCGGTAATTTTAGGCTTGGTTATATCAAGAATAATAATTTGCATAGTTAATATGTATGTGTCAAGTCGTTATATTGACTACTCATTTCCTATGCAGACAAAGGATATATTGCCATATGTAGCATTGTCAGCCATATCTTGTGTTATATCATGGCCAATTAGTTTGATTTTAGAGGGTGACTTATACCTTCTAGTAACACAATGCTCAGCTTATAGTATAATATTCTTTTCTCTTGCTTGGTTGTTCAACTCCAAGGTGCTAGTTGATGTAATAAGTACACTTAAGAGATCTTGAGTAAGTGAAAATAGTTAGTCCCTACCATTTATAAGATTGGTAGGGACTAACTATTTTATGACTATTAATAGTCTCATTTCATCATGCTAATAAACATATCAGTGACTCTATCTTGTTTTTAAGATCAAGGAGTTCCACGTCAGATATATCCATCCCCTTATCACGTAGTCGTTTTACCAACCTTGATGGTATCTCTGCTGCTTGCTGTTCAAGATCTTTTCCTTCTTGGGTAAGTGTTACCATCACTTTGCGCTCATCGTCAGATGATCTATTGCGAGAGATTAGCCCCATTGACTCCATACGTTTTAACAAGGGAGTAATAGTATTTGTCTGAAGATAAAGCCTCTCAGCTATCTGGTTTACTGCCGCAGTCTCATATTCCCAAAGAGTCAGAAGAACAAGGTATTGAGGATAGGTTATGCCAAGTTTATCAAGATCTTCTTGGTATGCTTTGGTGATGAGTCTTGATACAGCATATATCGGAAAGCATAGCTGATTATCTAGTTTCAACTGTTCGTATGCCATAATAGGTTTAGGTTATAATAAATTGTTGGCACAAAGATAATAAGCTTTACTCTATTTAGAGTAACTCTACTATGTATGATTCTATTCGAGAAGGTGAAGTAATTGGAGAGAATCTATCAATAGGCTTACCATCGCGGCCAATAAGAAACTTTGTGAAATTCCATTTTATGCTATTCCCGAATGTTCCTGGCAGACTCTCTTTTAAGTATTTGAACAGAGGGTGTGCACTCTCTCCATTTACCTCTATTTTTGAGAACATAGGGAATGAGACTCCATAGTTAATTAAACAACCTTCAGAGATCTCGCTCTCACTACCTGGTTCTTGTTTGCCAAACTGATTGCAAGGGAATCCAAGTATAACTAAACCGCGATCCTTATACTTATTGTATAACTCTTCTAGCCCTTTGTATTGAGGTGTTAATCCGCATTTGCTGGCTGTGTTTACAATTAGTATGATTTTGCCTTCGTAATCTGATAGTTTAATCTCTTTACCTTTAAGTGATGTTGCGCTGAATGCATAAATGTTCTTTTCCATTATTCTATAGTTTTAGTTTGTTTGACTGTGTGATTATATCTTTTGCGATACAAATGTAGTGCAATTTATATCACTTGCGACATAAATGCTTGGGTATTTTATGCGAATAATGGTTAATTGCAATTATGAACACTGTTCATAGTGTGTGGATAATTAAAAAAAATAATGTGAGGAACTATGTTGATAACCACATGTTGTGGATTGTTAATTGGTTTATATGTTGTTGTTTACCGTTGTGTTGTTTGTGTTTATTGTTATTCACAAACAATAGGTGTGCCAATCCTTTCACGTAATTAATCAAGGTTTATTGTACTATTCATATTATCAATAATCGGAATAATAGGAGTATGCTTGTTGCATTTTGATTAAATATTAGGTTGAGGTTTATCTAAAAATCGGGATATCCTTTTGTATACCATTACTTTTTATTAAGTTTGCACGCAATAAATTCTAAACATATAATCTACCAGTATGTCATTTGTTGCAGATAAAGTAGTTATGGACGGTCTCACTTTTGATGATGTCCTATTGATCCCA
>JBOFUP010000049.1:0-42804 GCA_051652645.1 Bacteroidales bacterium | reverse complement strand
CACAGATGTACCACCAAACTTTAGTACTTTCATCTCCAAATTGTCAATTATTTTAATAGTTACAAGAAATAAATTAGTGGAATTCTTTTGGGAAACTCTACCATTTCTACCGCATTTTCCTATTAAGTTCACAAAGGTATAATAAATAATATTTTGAGCTTCTGTTTTGATAAAAAAATAACGTCACAACTTGTGTTGTGACGTTATTTTTTTTATTTCTTCTTGCGTTGTTGTTGATCGCGAAGAGCTTTTTGTTGCATTTTCTGAGCCTCTTCAAGTCTAGCCATAAACCCAGATTTCTTCTTAGGTTTTTTAGCATTTGCATGAAGTGTAGCTAGAAGTTTATCTTCGTTAATAAATCTACGCATTATCGTTGTTTGAATAATTGTGATAAGCGTTGAAAGGAAGTAGTAGTAGCTCAATCCTGAAGCATAGTCGTTAAAGATGAATAAGAACATCAACGGCATTGTGTACATCATCATCTTCATCCCTGGCATCTGCTCCTGCCCAGTATTGGTATTCTCCATGTTGTATCTTGTCGAGATGATGTTTGTTATTGTCATCAATAGACAGAATAGACTTAGGTGGTTACCAAAGTAAGTTGAGATCAAAGGAATATTTGCATTCCAAGAGAGAATAGCATCGTATGTCGACAAGTCTTGTGCCCAAAGGAAAGACTGCTGGCGCAACTCTATCGAGGTTGGGAAGAATGTGAACATAGCGAAAAGTATAGGCATCTGAAGTACCATTGGTAAGCATCCGCTCATTGGGCTAACACCAACTCTACTATATAGAGCCATAGTCTCTTTTTGACGCTCCATAGCATTCTCTTGTCCAGGGTGCTTCTTGTTTATCTCCTCTATTTGAGGTCTCAAAACACGCATCTTTGCAGATGACATGTGAGACTTATATGTCAGAGGGAACAGTATAAGTTTGATAAATAGTGTAAGAAGCATGATTATTATACCATAACTTCCGATATAGTTGTCAAGGAAGTTGAATACAGGTATAACCAACCATTTGTTGATCCATCTCATTATACCCCAACCTAGAGGGATGATACGGTCAAGCTTCAATTTGTCCTCAGGGAAACGCTCAGCGTCATAACTACGTAGAGTAGGGTAGTGGTTAGGTCCAAGATAGATCTGGAAGCTTGTTGACTTACGTCCAGAAGGGTCAAACTCCACAGCAGCATCAGAGTGATACTTCTTAAGGTAGTTTGATGTAGGGTCGTTAATAACCTCAGACTTAAGGTTCACAGAAGTGAAGTCACTCTCAGCAATCCAAAGTGTAGCAAAGAATTGATCAGTGTAGGCAATCCATTTGACCTTACCATCCGGACTTTTACGCTCATCTTTCGATTCGCTTAGTGTCTCAACATCGTCGTGAGTATACTTATAGTTGATGTTTGCATATCTCTGTTCGAATTTGCGACCCTTCTCTTGTTGGCGCAGAAGTTGATCCCAACTCATATCAATAGAGTTGCTATTATGAGCTAGCAGATTCTCCATGTTGCGAGCTTGGATATCAAGAGAGATCATATAGTTGTCAGGAGCAACTGTGTATATGAAGTCAATCCAAGAGTTAGGAGTAGCTGTTAGACGCATTGTTATTTGATTCTCTTTAACTATAGGAGTAAAAAAGAGATTGCTTGTGTTTACAATGCGGTCAGATGCTGTTTTAAAAGTAAACCCATAGTTGAGCTCTTCTTTTTCAAAAAGCATAAGTGGAAGAGAGTCATGCGCTCTATAATCCTTTAGTTCAGCACTTAGAAGTCGTCCTCCTTTTGTGGAAAAAGCTAATTTAATTTTGCTGTTCTCAATTCTTACTACCTCATCCGTACCTTCAGTTGCCATAACGAACTCACCAAATCTATTAGCTTTGGCTAAAGAGTCAAGGTTTGAGATATTG
The DNA here is from genome assembly GCA_051652645.1 of Bacteroidales bacterium. Classification (GTDB taxonomy): domain Bacteria; phylum Bacteroidota; class Bacteroidia; order Bacteroidales; family UBA7332; genus UBA7332. The sequence continues at coordinate 40,893 of JBOFUP010000049.1, read as the reverse complement.
TTCTCAGATAAAGATTGAAGCTCGGCAGTTTTGTTCTCAGTCAGAGAGGCTGCTTTTGCTTTGTCTACTGCAGCGATAGAGTCGCGCTGTTGTTGCATTTGTGCTATCTCTTCTGGCGACGGGCGGTTAAACCAGTTGAAGCCTATAAGAATAGCCCCGATCAGTACAAATCCGATAATCGTGTTTCTATCCATTTTGAGTTTTGATGTATAAAGACAATTGACCGATGGGCCAAAAACCCACCGGTCTGATGTCAGTTGTTTCTATGATTAAAGAGGGTGTCAAATCCTCTTCGTTTACTTCTTGTTTTCTATGGCAGCCTTCACAAACCCGATGAATAATGGGTTTGGATTAAGCACCGTGCTGTTGTATTCTGGGTGATATTGTACACCAATGAACCATTTAAGCTCTGGTAGTTCAACCACCTCCACAAGTCCAGTGTCAGGGTTTGTACCCACACATTTCATTCCAGACTCTTCAAAAGCTTGGCGGAACTCACTGTTAAACTCAAAACGGTGGCGGTGACGCTCCGTAATGTTTAGTTTTCCATAAGCCTCTGCTGCTTTTGATCCCTTTATAAGGTTGCACTCGTATGCCCCAAGGCGCATTGTGCCTCCTTTGTCCGTTACATTTTTTTGCTCCTCCATGATATCTATCACGTTGTAAGGAGTTTTTATATCCATCTCCGTCGAGTTGGCTTCTGCCATACCCAATACGTTACGAGCATATTCAATAACCATACACTGCATACCTAAACAGATACCAAGTGTTGGAACATCATTCTCTCTTGCATACTTTAGAGCAACAAACTTACCCTCAATTCCGCGCTGTCCAAATCCAGGAGCAACAAGAATACCATCAAGGTCACCAAGTTTCTCCGCAGCATTCTCGTTAGTTAGCTTTTCAGAGTGTATAAAGACTAGCTTAAGTTTGTAGTCGTTGTATGTAGCTGCTTGGAATAGTGATTCGTTTATTGATTTGTATGCATCAGGTAATTCAACATACTTACCAACAATACCAATCTTAACCTCTTTCTCGGCAGTGGACATACGGTCTAGGAATACTTTCCAAGTGTCTAGATTTGGCTTCTCTCCGATCGGTAGCCCAGTTTTTTGAAGTACCACTTCGTCCAAACGCTGCTCCTGCATTTTCAAAGGAACATAGTAAATAGAAGGTACGTCGATAGACTGAATTACAGCATCTGGTTCAACGTTGCAGAAGAGTGCCACTTTGCGACGTACGTCGTTAGTTAGCTCATGCTCTGTGCGAAGCACCAAGATATCAGGTTGTATACCCACCTCTTGAAGTTGCTTCACAGAGTGTTGAGTAGGTTTTGTCTTAAGCTCTTTAGCAGCTGCGATGTATGGCACATAGGTTAGGTGTATACATAAGCAGTTTTTTCCAAGCTCCCAACGTAATTGACGAACACTCTCTAGGTATGGAAGAGATTCTATGTCACCAACAGTACCACCGATTTCTGTAATTACAAAGTCAAACTTGTGTTTTTGACCAAGTAGTTTTACATTACGTTTGATCTCATCTGTGATGTGAGGGATGATCTGTACAGTTTTGCCCAGATAGTCACCACGACGCTCTTTTTCAATAACATTCTGATAGATGCGACCTGTAGTGATATTATTCGCTCTTGAGGTTGGTATGTTGATGAAGCGCTCATAGTGACCAAGGTCAAGATCAGCTTCGTGTCCATCATCAGTGACATAACACTCACCATGCTCATATGGGTTCAATGTGCCCGGGTCAATATTGATGTATGGGTCAAATTTCTGGATAGTGACACTATAGCCTCTAGCCTGAAGAAGTTTGGCAAGAGAGGCCGAGATAATACCTTTACCTAACGAAGAGGTAACGCCGCCTGTAACGAAAATATACTTTGTATCAGCCACAATGATCTGTTTTAGATGATTCAACTTTTTGTTAACTACGGGGTACAAAAATAGCAACAATAATCAAAAGCAGGAAACTATTCAGGTTATTTGTTAGTCAATATTTCATAACATAATAATGCGTGGTTGCTTATTGTATTGACTCTAGGATGTTTACGACAAAAGGCTTGAGCCCAGCAAAGAGGAATTCAACAGCGATAACCATCACTATTAGGCCCATTAGTCGCATCATAACATTGTTTCCTGTTTCGCCAATAATACGCAGCAGTGTGCTAGAGCTTCTTAGTATAAAGTAAGTCAACACCATTACGGCAAATATAACTCCTATTAGAATTATAACCTGCATTGGGAATTGTGCATCCTCCATAAGGACTATGCCATTTGTAATAGCTCCAGGTCCACAAATCATAGGTATTGCTAACGGGGTGATTGATATATCTCGAACGTAGCTTTTGACCTCTGAACTTTTGACCTTGATCTCGCTTAATCTAGCTTGAAGCATATCCATACCCATGATGAAGAATATCACTCCCCCAACCACTCTAAAGCTGTCTGCCGATATGCCAAAGAATTTGAATAGCATTTGCCCTGAGAGAGCAAAGGCACAGATGATCAAAAATGAGAACCTACACGCTTTAAGTGCAGCCCTATTTCGTTCCTCATCTGTTAGCTCCTTTGTTAGAGTCATGAATATAGACATTACACCAAGAGGATTGATTAGTGTAAAGAATGAAGTGAAGCATAAGAGTGCAAAAGAGAGTGAGTCGTTCATGTCAAGTATTAGTGTTTTATTTTGGCAAATATAATGTTTTAAAGTGTTAAAGTTGTGTCTCCGCGCCTCTTTTTTTTTACTCGTCGAATTTATTGTTTTGTAGTTTGTTACATCACTAAACCATCCTGTTCACCTCATTTAGTCACTGAAAAAAGAGTTGCCATGATTTGGAGCGAAAGAAAAAAGTACTACCTTTGTATCGCAATCGGGTAACACTCTTAGTTGTTTACTTGATAAATAAAACGCGAAAGTAGCTCAGTTGGTAGAGCATAACCTTGCCAAGGTTAGGGTCGCGGGTTCGAGTCCCGTCTTTCGCTCTCTTTTAGAGTTCGCTCTATTTAGAATGCGCAGGTGGTGGAATTGGTAGACACGCTACTTTGAGGGGGTAGTGGCCGTTCGGTCGTGTGAGTTCGAGTCTCATTCTGCGCACCAATAAGATGATCGTTTATTACTCATGGTAGTATAGATGATCATTAACTCTGTCTAATAGAGTTCGTGAAATTTAAACGGGTAGTTGATCGACTAGATCAACTACCCGTTTTTTTATCCTATCATAGATAGGATAAATGATTCGTGTTTAAAACTTGTTGGGTAGATAAATGTTCATAATGACTACGAATATATTTTTACTCAGTCTCGATAATGGACTTTTATCACTCTTGCATCTAGATCTATTTTTGAATGACTCTGCGGAGGAGTGAGTGCTTATGTAGATTTCAATGGTGTAGAAATGAAATCAGATATTCTATAATGAGAGTTAGAATATAATGCTCTATCAAAGTAATGTTGTAAAGCAGATTAAATGAAGTGTTTGTAGTTAGAATATTGCCCTTTTGTAAAATTGACTTGTAGAATCTTGCTACGCAACTCTGTGAGTTGGAAATCAAGTTTTCTCTATCTACACCTCTTGTAATTAACATTTTCAGCTTCTTATTTTTACATTGATCTCTTCTTTGTTTCTCTTAATTACTCCATAATTGTTTGAATCTCATAAATAGCCTATAGTATTAAGCTAAATGTTATGGGTGTAGATAGGATTCTATTGCCACCTATCTACACACGCTATTGCCACCCGCAATGGGTTGATAATTAGAGAGTGTTGCAATGTGGCAATAGAAATCATCAAAACTAAGACTCTGTGTGATGATTTTGCTGCTTTTTTAAGAGTAGATTGTTAAATCCATTCCCTTGATTAACTCATATACCTTACTCTTGGATCCCTAAAAAGAGATTTGCTAGCTCTTTAACTACTGCCTAGCCATCAGTTAACCTTAGCCTAACTAGTAGTTACTCACTCCCTAACTCGCCAAATTCTGAAAACGCAGTAGCATAACATCACTTTTGCACGGAGATAAGTAGTAAAACGCTAAGAGATAAGGGGTGAATCTCTTAGGCTTTTGGGTGTTATCCCTCAGAGGTTTTACCCAAAACTCCCTGCATTTTTCACTTTACTTCTTAACAAGCTATCTACCATATAGTATGTAAGGTAAATATAATTGCTCACCTCTTAAGAGATGAATAACTACGCTGTCAATGATTTTTTAGAGGGGACATCTTTGATGCAGGAATGGTTCATTACAATGCAGAAGTTGTTCTTATTGAGACGAAAGGGTGTCGTGTTTAGCCCCAGGAATGGTCGAATCTAGATTTTCTTGAGTAATTACTTCAAGGTGAATATATCTAAGGTCAGAAAAAATAGTAATTTAGGGGCTCTAGTATTTCCATTATCGATGCACAATCCTAATAAATTATTATGCCAAACAGGGATAGAATAATGATTAAGAATTCCGGATTCAGAGTTAGAGATGCTGCTGTTTGTGATCTGCCACGAATAGTGGAGATATACAATACGACAATATTATCTAGGGAGGTAACTGCTGATACGGAGGAGGTATCGGTTGAGAGTAGAGTGAAGTGGTTTGAGGATCATAATTCTTATAGTAGGCCGCTTTGGGTGATTGAGGACGACAACTCAATTATTATAGCATGGGTTAGTTTTCAATCATTTTATGGTAGGCCAGCCTATAATGCCACGGCTGAGATAAGTATTTATATAGCTCCTGAATATAGAGGGAGAGGTTTAGGAATCAGACTGCTTGAGTATAGTGTTCAAGAGTCACCTAAGTATGGGATTAAGACTCTTCTCGCTTTTATCTTTTCTCATAATTTACCAAGCCTAAATCTTTTTAGACGATTAGATTTTGAGCAATGGGCTAATTTGCCCAATATAGCAGAGCTCGACGGTGTGGAGAGGAGTCTATCTATATTGGGCAAAAGAGTGGGTTAGTTATAGTAAGTATAGAGATTTGTTTCGTTGAGGTATAACATCTCCGATAATTGAAGCATCTGGATGTATTCCTGAGAGGTGTAGCTCTTTTAGAAGAGACTCAGCCTTGTCTGCATCCACACCCATCAGTAGTCCCCCAGAAGTTTGAGGATCGCAGGCTAGCATCTTTAACTCAGTAGATAGCTCCTGTGCAAAGTGTACATATTCTTTGGAGTAATCTAGGTTTCGGAATGCCCCACCTGGTATGCATCCCTCTTCAAGAAGATCCATAACGGTTGGAAGAAGTGGGAGTTTTGTTGATTCAATTTGTATTGATACACCAGATGATTGAGCCATCTTGAAGGCGTGTCCTATCAATCCAAATCCGGTGACGTCTGTAGCACCACTCACTCCATATTTTTGCATCAATTCTGCACCCTTCTTGTTTAGAAGTTTCATCTGCTCAAGAGCCGCTTTATAACTATCCTCTGGGGCTATACCTAGCCTTTTTGCCGCAATTATTACCCCTATACCCAATGGTTTTGTCAGAATTAGCTTTTGACCCTCTTTTAGTCCACTATTTGTAATTAGATTATCTGGATGTACAGTCCCGACAACGGCTAAACCATACTTAGGAGGGAAGTCGTCTATAGTGTGACCTCCCATGGTAAATGCACCAGCTTCGTTGATTTTACTTTGTCCTCCAAGAAGTATATCCTTCAATATATCTAGTGGTATTTTAGAGGAAGGGAACATTGTCAGGTTGAGTGATAGGATAGGAGTTCCGCCCATTGCATATACATCACTCAAGGAATTAGCAGCAGCAATCTCTCCAAATTCAAGAGCATCGCTACAAACAGGAGGGAAGAAGTCGGTTGTGACTATTAGAGCTGTTGTGTCATTTATTTTGAATACACCGGCATCGTCGTGTGTGTCAATATCTACTAATATGCGATTGTCTTTTAGTAGAGGTATATCTTGAAGTAATTTACTAAGTTCTTTGGGTGATAGTTTTGCTGAGCAACCACCATACTCTACTGTTGACAGTAAGTCAAATTCACTCTTCATAGGTTGAAAACGAAATTTTGTTTTGCTCAAAAAGAGCACTCATTTTTTGATGATTAACGGATGCTGATTTAAGAGCCATTCCACATTCAGAGGATATGCTCTCAGGAACAGGTACTACCTCAACTCTTATTTCATTAGCACGGCATAGTGCTTCAGCTTTTATTACTGTTCTAGCATTCTTAAAGATGAAGAATAGATCCATATATTATAATTCAGATAATATCCTCTGCAAACATTTAATGTCCTCTCTCGTGTGGTATGGAGATAGGCTGAAACGGGTGCATCCAGTGGGAAAGGTTTTGAGATGCTTATGAGCAAGAGGAGAACAGTGTAGCCCTTGTCTAGTCTCTATTCCCCACCTATTATATAGAATAGTAGATATTTCGGATGGAGAAAGAGAGGAGTGAGTAATAGAGAATAGTTCTCCTTGGCTACAACTCTCATTTGCACAAATAACTCTTAGCTTGTTGTTTTTTTTAACTCCTTCTAATAGATCAAAGAAATCCTCTTTGTTATGAGCAGGTGTGGGCTTATTCTCTATTGCTGCTAATAGTGATATAATTCCAACCATATTCGGAGTGCCTGCTTCATATCTGTCTGGTAGGATCTCGGGCATATCAAAACTCTCGGAGTTACTACCCGTGCCTCCATATATAAATGGATTGCGAGTAGATGCATGACGGCTCATAAATCCACCTACACCCGTTGGGCCAAGTAGTGATTTGTGGCCAGTGAAAAAAGCAGCATCTACTCCCCATTTATCTAGTAGGCACTCGGTTTGGCCTAGAGATTGAGAGAGGTCTGCCCAGAACTCTATAGTTTCTCCACACCATTTGCCAATCTCCATCATAGGCTGAATTACACCATTTACATTCGATTGATGGTTTACTATAATCAAAGAAGCACCCTGCTTTAGATCTTCATCTAGCCTAGATGTATCAATCTTGCCATCTGAAAAGTGGGGTAGTATTCGGATATTTAAACCATGCTTGATCGATGCATTATGTAGGGGACGCATCACGGCATTGTGCTCTAGGGGTGATACAAATACAGTATCACCCTCTTTGAAAGGGAAAGAGCAGATAAGCGAGTTACACCCCACGGTAGCATTTTGTGTAAAGAATATTGTGTCAGGCTCTCCCCATCCTGAGATTTCGGCTATTGAATCCCTACACTTCTCAACGAGTGATGTAGCTTGAAACACCCTTTTGTAAGCTGCTCTGCCATATGTGCCACCGCAATTTGTTAGATACTCACAAATGCTCTCAGCTACGGCCTTTGGTTTGGGGAAACTTGTGCTAGCATTGTCGAAGTAGGTGTTCGTGATCATCATGGGTAAATAATGTGTGCTGCCTTAGTGGTTAGTTCGGTTATTCGGAACATATTACTTATTGTTCCTGTTTTTATCTTACTTTTTAGCTCATAGAAATCCACACAAGTGCCACAACAAACAATAGATACTCCGCTATTCTCCATTTGTGCTAATGATTCAGCAGTGTCACTACCCTCTATCGCAAGCTTTACGCCACTATTATATAGAATTATATGGTTAGGAAGCTTATCGGCTTCTTTTAGAGAGTTGATAAAACCTCGCATAAGTAGCATTCCCAATGAAGGATCACCCTCACCCATATATTCGCTTTTGAGTACAACTACATACTCCTTAGTGTCGGTGGCTGGCTTACAGAATGAGTCTGCACTAATAGTTTCGTCAATCTTCTCTGGTACATAGAACCTAATGTGCTGAGTATTATCAGAAATATTTACTTCAGAGTCTATGCCTAACTCATCTAGGTATGCTTTTACGTTGCTACAAGCGGTTTGATTGTCTAGTAAAATCTCAATTATCTCACCCTCTTTGGCTGTTTTTATAGCTCTTTTTGTATGTATTAATGGTGCAGGACAGAGTAGCCCTGATGTGTCAATTGTTGTCATATATTTTATCTTTAATATCCATTAGTATAATAGCTGTAGTAATCGGGGAGTCATTCTCTGCTTCTAATCGATATACGACAGTTTGATGTTCGTTAATGGATCGATTATAGCTTCTGTCATAATAGATGAGTCCAATTCGAGCAGCCTCTCTTATATTCCCATTTTCAAGATACTCTATTGCAGCTTTGGCATTTTGCCCTCCTAATCTTTTCTGAATCCGAGAGAAAGAGTCAGCTAATTGAGCAACATCAAAGTTGCCATACTCTTTAACTAGTCTATCTAGTCTTACTTCTATTGGAAGATTAAGATATATAAATGGTGATGCTTGCATTATCTCGAAGAGTTCTTTCGGAATGTAGATTCGTCCGATGGATAAACTCTCACCCTCACACCAGATAGGCTTGTTGGGGTCTAGGTTTCTTAATTTATCATGTAGTATATTGCAGAAGTGCTCTGTTGTTGGTTGATCCTGCTGTCCCAAAGCTCCAAAAGCAGAGCCTTTGTGGTTTGCTAGTCCTTCAATGTCCAATACCTGTTCTTTCTGAGTTTGTAATTGATGTAGAATTTCTGTCTTTCCACATCCTGTTGGTCCTCCCAGAACTATTATTTTCCAACCTCTATTGATGACATCTTCTGCAAATGAGGATCTGTAGGCTTTATATCCGCCAGTTAATCTCTTTACCTCTAGGCCAGCACTTCTAAAAAGCCAAGCCATACTACCGCTTCGCATTCCACCTCTCCAGCAATATATGAATATTGATCTACCATTTGCCACTTTTTTTGCTTCTTTGACGAATGAGGCCATCTTAGGTCCTACAAACTCTAGTCCCTTTTCGAATGCAATATCTTTTCCTTCCTGCTTGTATAGGGTTCCTATAATTACGCGCTCTTGATCCGTGAAAAGAGGAATGTTAACAGCCCCAACAATATGTCCTTGAAAGAACTCAGCGGGAGTGCGTACATCAACTATTACACCTTGTTTCGCTTGTATTAGAAAATCATTTACATTTAAATCTTGTTCCATAATTATCCCCCTTTTTTAGAGGTTTCAAACTTACACAAAAAATGGATGGCAAGGACTAAAGAGTTAATACAATTGTAGTGATAGATATGTGGTTTTTTATTTGAGCAGTTACTCTTTTGATGATAGTGTCTAATATTTTTTAATCTATTTTTAGAATAGAGCTATATATTACTGTTTACTATCTTTAAAATATTTACCTTCATCCTCTTTGAGAGTTTTATAAACCTACGTATTGTTAAATAGTTTTATCTTTGTTCATGCGAGCAAGGTCTTATTATTTAGATCTTTGGTTGAACGTAACTACATATATTTAATAGATATCTAATAGTATGAAGAGAGTTGTTTTTTTGATGTTTGCACTTCTTTGGGTGGGGTTAATATCACCTTTAAGTGGCAAGGTGCTGAAGTTTGCTCATTTGACAGATCTGCATGTGGTGCCAGGTAATGATAATGAGAAGTATTTATTATCTGTGGTTGATGAGATAAATAATGGTGATTGTGAATTTGTAATCGTTACGGGGGATATAAACAATGAGGGTAGCGATAGAGAGTTGAAGTCTGTTTATAGCCTTCTTGAAAGATTGAATATCCCATATTATATTGTTTCGGGAAATCATGAAACTAATTGGTCAGAGAGTGGTTGTTCAACATTTACAAAATATTGGGGGGATGATCGTTTTGCTTTTGAGCATGATGGGTATCTTTTTGTAGGTTTTGCATGTGGTCCTTACATGAAGATGGGTGATGGATTTATGAAGTATGAGGATATTCAGTGGCTTCGTTCAACACTAAAGGAGAGATGTAAGCCAGGGATGAGAGTACTTAGTTTTGCTCACTATCCTCTCGCAGATGGTTTGAGCAACTGGTCGCAGGTCACCTCAGTATTGAAAGAGTCGTCTATTGCAGCTGCTTTCTGTGGTCATGGTCACACGTTGAAATTAATGAACTTTGATGGTATACCAGGGATAATGGGTAGAGCTCTGACGATGAAGGGTGATGAGCCAAATCCAGGGTATAATCAGATAGAGATATTGGGGGATTCATTATTCTATTTTGAAAAGCCTTTGGGGGAGCCTGCATTACTTAAGATTGCTATTTCCATGGTTGATAGATCATGTTTGAGTGGTATTGTCTCTACAACTAAACAAAAGGATCTTGGTGATTTGACAAATATGAGTAGGGTGTTGCAAGATGATGCATCTATTTATAATGGGGTTTCTGTGCAGAATGGTATAGTCTATTTTGCTAACTCTATTGGAGAGGTTAAGGCTTATGATTCTAAGAGAAAAAGATCTCTTTGGAACTACTCCTCTGGTCTTGCTGTTTATGCTAAACCTCTTTATCACAAGGGAAAGGTTATTGTTGGGACAACTGATGGAAGGCTTATAGCACTGAGCGCAAAGAGTGGTAAGGAGATTTGGACTCTTCCTGCTGATCGTGTTGTAATTGGTGAGGGTTCTATCGTTGGGAATGATCTTTACATAGCAGCTTCAAAGGAGTTTCTGAGAGTTGATTTAGAGAGTGGCAAACTTGTATGGAGTGCTCCGGTCATAGAGTCATACTCTCAGGGCCGTCCTATAATTGATGGTGATAGGGTGATCTTTGGAGCTTGGGATACTCGACTCAACTGTTTGGATAGGGAATCAGGAGATGTGTTGTGGCAGTGGAGTAATGGTCGTTCAGCTAATATGTTATCACCTGGTAATGTAGTTCCTGCGGTTGCTAATGGCAAGGTGATCATAGTAGCACCAGACAGGTTTATGAGTGCCATCGATCTAGAGAGTGGTCAAGAGCATTGGAGAACTAATAAGTATAAAGTGCGAGAATCGTTAGGCCTTTCTCAAGATGGAAAACGTGTTTATGCAAAATTGATGGATGGTGAGTTGTTGGCTGTATCTACTGAGGGTGAAGAGTATAGCGATTTGTGGAAAGTGGATATGGGGATAGGATATGAACATAATCCATGTCCTAATGTTGAGCATAATGGTGTTGTATATGTTGGAACTAGAGAGGGTGCTGTGGTGGCTGTTGATGTGGATACTCAGAGCGTGATTTGGAGTGAGAAGTTAGGCTACTCTTCGGTTAATGCATTCACGTTAGATGAAAATGGGATACTATGGTGTTCATTGATCGAGGGCTCTATATTTAGGGTAAACTAAAGTCATATATGATAGACACATGAGCGGCTATTCAATTGGGGTTTCCCTTCTTGAATAGCCGCTCATGTGTTTGAGAGTAAATTATTTAATTATCTCTACTCCTTGTGATGATATAATGCGAATAATGGTGTTTGGTCTACCATCTAGTTCTTCAGTTACTTCTCTAGCTTTCTTCTTACTTATCAATGCCCCAGAGATAGTATACTGTTCTATTGAAGAACCAATCTCAAGATTGTACAATCTATTATCAAATCTATAAGCATTTCTTGTTCGCTTATTGCTATCTATAGAGGTGCTTACTGCAGGTGCAGGTGTGAAACTATTTGAGAATGCCGTATTAGTAAAGAAGTCCTTGCAGTAGTACCAACCATCCCATGACCCATCTTCAAGGATGCGATCTTTAGCACTTGTCGATCCATATTGAAAAGGCTCTGTATAACTCTCTCTATTAGAATAAGACCAATACGAACTGTTCCATCCTGAAGCCCAATGGTCTTCACTATCTTCGGTATACCAATTATCGTATTCAGTGTTTTCTATCTCTAAGATTCCATCAATAGGCTCTCTGCTGATTTCTCCATTGGTAAGAGTTATAGTATTCTTTTGATTTATATCAAAACCGAAACCTCCAATGGTTAGTCCCCAATTTCCATTATTCGTTATTATAAAGAATCGAGGGTCTGCTTTGGCAATAGCTATAATCATCTCTTCGCCATTTGATTCGCCATCCCATTTATATCCCCAAACCATAGCATCTGGCTTTTTTTCATCTTCCCATTGAATAAGAAGAGCCGCTCTTTTTGAGCCAGTTCCAGTCCAGTTTTCTATCTTATCCAATGAGAACTCTAAGTCAGATCTGCTGTTGTCTAATAATCCGATTGATGAACCAACCTTATCAGTGCGGGTGATTCCCTGGATATGAGGAGTAGGTGATTGTGCGGTTAGGCATAGAGTTGTAAGCAGTGAAGTAAATAGGGTAATAATTTTTTTCATATCAATTGAGTTTATAGATTTATGAGTAGTAATAATATGGTCTACAGCAATAAATAGTTAATTCTCTCCATCTATATGAAGAGGCTCTATTTGAGTGTAGATACATTCAAATAGCCTTCTGAATTGAATATGAAATCGGTGATAGTGCATATTTCTATATGCATACCAGAGAGTTCAGAGCCCACTCCTCGAAAGCTTTGAAACAAAAAATGCATGGTAGTTCTTCTGACTTACTCCTGTTTTATCTGCCTTCCCATCACTCTTCGGACAGTGGCATGTTGTATGTGATAAAACATTTGATAGAGCTTACAGCAGCGGGACTGTTCAGGATTTTCACCTGATTCTCTTTTAATCCGAAATACTAGAACTAGAGTTTCGGAACCAATGCGAGGCAAAGTAATAGTATTATTACAATATATGCAATTTATTTGATAATTAATTACAATAATATGTATAGTGTTTTAGTCTAATTTTTTCTCCCATGATTTGTATAATAGTAAAAAGCGACGAGCATACTATATCATAAAGATATAATACGCTCGTCGCTTTTTTTTGTGCGGTAATTATAGTGCTATAAATAAGCCTATCTATTATTTTTTGGAGTCAGCAATGATATGTCCTACAATTGTTTGACATTTGCCACATGCAGCTCCAGCTTTTGTTGCTTTTGTTACCTCTGTAACAGATGAAGCTCCTTGTTGTACTGATTGACGTACCTCCTCAACAGATACTCCATAACAGTTGCAAGCAGTTTCAAGTATCTCTTCAATCTCCTCAATGCATCCACCACATGCTGTACCAGCTTCAGTTTTCTCTTGTATAGCTTCTAATGTAAGGGCTCCCTCTGACATCGCTTTACGTATATCGCTGTATCTTACATCGAAACAGTGACATACTACTCTATCTTCAATCATGTCTAAATATTTTATAGTATTCTAATTATGTAATCGTTACAAATATAGGGTAAATACATGATTGCAGCAAGAGATGTATACAACTTAATTATATAAAATATCTGGGTGTGTTGTAATCCTATTGAAGCACAATGGTATAAGTTATCTCTTTTTTGATAATCGATATCCCCATCTAACTATGTCTAATAATATAGGAACTAGAGCTTCACCATCTTCAGTTAATCTATATTCAACTTTAGGAGGGGAGACAGGATATACTTTCCTTGAAATTAATCGATTTTGTTCTAATTCCCGAAGAGAAGATGTAAACATCTTATTTGAAATACCAGAGACCATTTTTTGTAATTCTCCAGATCGTAATGCGCCATCTTTTAATCTATATATTATAATACTCTTCCATTTGCCCCCTACAATATCCATTGCTAAATCTAATGGGCAATCATATTCTTTATTATTGTAAATCATATTCAGTTAATAATTAGCAAAATACTCCTTTACGTAACATGGTTACATAAAGGTAAGTTATTTATACTTTGATGTAAATGTACTACTTTTACGTGAAATAAAATATCATATTTATGGATAGTCTAGATTTACTAACAGAAAGAAGAAGTGTAAGAAAATTTACAGAGGTAAAGGTTTCAAGGGAATTAATTACAGAGATTGTTTCTATTAGCAGATTTGCACCATCTTGGGCTAATACACAGGTGGTGAGATATAATATAATAGAAGATAAATCAGTTATTGCTGAAATAGCTAATACGTGTGTAAGAGGTTTTAGTTATAATACATCTTCGATAAATAGAGCAGCGGGTATTTGTGTTCTAAGCTGTGTGAAAGGAAAGAGCGGCTCACTTGAGGGTAAAGCTATCGAGAGTGAAATGGGGAATGAGAACTCCCATTTATGGGAAGTATTTGATGCTGGTATTGCTTGCCAGCAATTTTGTTTAGCATCATATGCTAAGGGTGTAGCTACTTGTATCATGGGTGTTATTGATAATGAGAAAATTGCTAATGTTATTGAACTGCCAAATAATGAATATGTTGCTGCAATCATTCTATATGGATATGAACTAGGAGGACACCATGACGCACCTAAGCGTAAGGATGTTGAGAGTATATTGAGATTTAAGTGAAATGATGAGCCATCAAAAACTTAGGCTGTAGTTTCAACTTTTGTATTCTATTATGCATGTTGCATCACTTGACTTTTAGGCCTATATAATAGGGGCTAAACTATCTGTTTATGGGGGCTTGTTTTAATGAGAGTTGTATATGTAGAGCAAAGTGTCTTTATCTAAAACTGGTTCATCTCACTTAATGAACGAGTATTAATAGGGTTTGCTGATGCAAGCGATACCGCAAATGTGGCACTAAAATTACACCAAGCTAATTTTTAATGATTATCTTTGCATCATTAACAAGAATGCTTATGTGCTGAAGTCATTGACTGTCAGCTGTTAGTTGAAGTAAAAGAGTAAAACGAATGAGTACAATTTCGAACTGTCCACAGTGTGATATGGACAATACCTATTTTGATGGAGTGATGAATGTTTGTCCAGATTGTGGATATGAATGGAGTGGAAGTGAAGAGGATGTAGAGGAGAGCAGTGTTGCTAAGGATAGCAACGGTGCTATATTGGCAGATGGTGATGCTGTGACTGTAATAAAAGATCTTAAAGTTAAGGGTTCTTCTATGGTTATCAAACGTGGTACAAAGGTTAAGAGTATTCGTTTGACAGAAAATCCAGAAGAGGTTGATTGTAAGATTGATGGTAGTAGCATCGTTCTTAAAACTTGTTTCTTGAAGAAGTAAGTCTAGTCGCCTATTTATAGGTTATTCCTGATATTTAATATATTTGATACGAGGTAGCGATAATTCTAATTTAGATTATTGCTACCTCGCTCTTTTTATAGAAAAATTCCTGCCTAATGCTCTTACTTTAGTGTGTTGATAATTGTTATATCTAATGACAAAAAGTCAGATTGCTACTCTTTGGCAACGCTTTTGGTGGTAGAGATAGTATAATAAAAACATATATAAAGTATCTATGAACTTAAACAATTTTACAATTAAGTCTCAAGAGGTTATACAGAAGGCTGTACAGCTGGTTCAGTCTCTCAATCAACAGATGATAGAACCTGCTCACCTCTTGAAATCACTTCTGCTTGAAGGGGAGAGTGTGTTGAATTTTATCTTCCAAAAGTGTGAGGTTAATTCTACTAATTTGCGTTCCGTTTTGGATAGAGAGTTACAGAGTTATCCTAAGGTGATGGGTGCTGATCCATATCTGAGTAGGGAAAGTAACGCTGTTGTACAGAAGGCAATATCCGTTTCTTCATCTATGGGCGACACTTATGTATCTATTGAACACCTCTTGGTTGCTATCTTGGAGGAGAATAGTAGTGCATCGACAATGCTTAAGGATGCTGGGTTGACCAAGAGTAGCTTGGAGCAAGCCATAAAGGAACTACGTAAGGGTGAGAAGGTAAACTCGCAGTCGGCCGAGGATAGTTATCAAGCTCTTTCTAAATATGCTATTAATCTCAATGAGCGTGCACGTAGTGGTAAGCTTGATCCAGTCATTGGTAGGGATGAGGAGATACGTAGGGTTTTACAGATTTTGAGTCGTAGAACAAAGAATAATCCAATTTTGATAGGTGAACCAGGAACTGGTAAGACTGCCATAGCAGAGGGCTTGGCTCATCGTATTATCAGAGGGGATGTTCCAGAGAACTTAAAGAGCAAACAGATCTACTCATTGGATATGGGTGCTTTGATTGCAGGAGCAAAATATAAGGGTGAGTTTGAGGAACGTCTAAAAGCTGTAGTAAATGAGGTGACATCTGCTGAGGGGGAAATAATTCTATTCATTGATGAGATACATACTCTTGTTGGTGCAGGTAAGAGTGATGGGGCCATGGATGCGGCCAATATATTGAAACCAGCTTTAGCTCGAGGTGATTTACGCTCGATAGGTGCGACAACTTTGGATGAGTATCAGAAATATTTTGAAAAGGATAAGGCTTTAGAGAGAAGGTTTCAGACTGTATTGATAGAGGAGCCTGATGAGGCTGATTCTATTTCTATATTAAGAGGATTAAAGGAGAGGTACGAAAATCATCATCAAGTAAGGATCAAGGACGAGGCAATCATTGCAGCCGTTCAGCTTTCGCATAGGTATATTACTGATCGTTTTTTGCCAGATAAGGCTATAGACCTAATGGATGAGGCAGCGGCTAAGCTCCGTCTGGAGGTGAATTCAGTTCCTGAGAATTTGGATGAGATCTCACGTAGGATTAAACAGCTGGAGATCGAACGTGAGGCTATTAAGCGTGAGAATGATGCAGTGAAGGTTGAGAGTCTCTCACGTGAGATTGCTAACTTGAAAGAGGAAGAGTCTAGGCATAAAGCTAAGTGGCAGAGTGAGAGAGAGCTTATTCAGCAGGTTCAAGATAGGAAGAAGGAGATTGAATCTTTAAAATTTGAGGCAGATAGAGCTGAGCGAGATGGTGACTTCGGTAAGGTTGCCGAGATCCGTTATGGTAGAATAAAAGAGGCAGAGGCTAAGATTGTGGAGTTGCACACAAAGCTTCGTCAAGTTCAGGGTTCTAATGCAATGATAAAAGAGGAGGTGAGTGCTGATGATATTGCTGATATAGTATCTAGGTGGACATCTATTCCAGTTAGTCGCATGTTGCAGGGTGAGAAAGATAAGTTGCTAAATCTTGAGAAGGAACTTCATAAGAGGGTTGTTGGTCAGGATGAAGCAATAGTTGCTATTTCGGATGCAGTAAGGCGTAGTCGAGCGGGGCTTCAAGACCCAAAACGACCTATTGGTTCGTTCATCTTCTTAGGGACGACAGGTGTTGGTAAGACTGAGCTAGCAAAGGCTTTGGCTGATTATTTATTTGACGATGAGACAATGATGACTCGTATTGATATGAGTGAGTATCAAGAGAAGTTTGCAGTTACTCGTCTTATTGGATCTCCTCCTGGATATGTAGGATATGAAGAGGGTGGACAGCTAACAGAGGCAATAAGGCGCAAGCCATACTCAGTTGTTCTATTTGATGAGATAGAGAAGGCTCATCCTGACGTGTTTAATATTCTTCTTCAAGTGTTGGATGATGGAAGGCTGACGGACAATAAGGGTAGGGTTGTGAATTTTAAGAATACTATCATTATTATGACATCAAATCTTGGCTCTAATATTATTAGGGATAGATTTGAGTTCCTAAATGAGGATAATCGAGAAGAGGTTGTTTCTAAGAGTAAGGATGAGGTGATGGATCTTCTCAAAAAAACTATACGACCGGAGTTTCTAAATCGTATTGACGAGATAATAATGTTTACGCCATTATCTCGTTTGGAGATAAGAAATGTTGTCTATATACAGCTAAATGGTATACAGAAGATGTTGTGCCAAAATGGTATGCGTATAGATTTCGATGACTCTGTTTTGGATTATCTAGCTAATGAGGGGTATGATCCTCAGTTTGGAGCTCGACCTGTGAAGAGAGTTATTCAGCGTCAACTTCTAAATGAGCTTTCTAAGGCAATTCTTTCAGGGGTAATAGATAAAGAAAAGAATATTTTTGTCACGATGCATGATGGTTTATTAACCTTCGCGAATAGGTGAAGTCTTTAATATAGAGAGTTTTTACTCAAGAGTAGGCACATGTAATTATATGTGCCTACTCTTTTTTTTGGTATAAAATGGGTTGTGCGATTCTTATTTCTATAATTATTTCACTACATTTGCACGGTTTTCTGTAAGGAAACCGGTTTTTTATATGTAAGCGTAAACTATATACCTATTTACATCAATGCAAAAGGAGAGACCTGTTTCTTTAGTTCTGGAGAACGGCGCAGTTTTTCACGGATATTCATTCGGATATGAAGAGTCTGCAGCCGGAGAAGTTGTTTTTAGTACAGCCATGGTAGGCTACCCTGAGAGTTTGACAGACCCGTCTTATACTGGTCAGATTCTCACAATCACATTCCCCCTTGTCGGTAACTACGGCGTTCCAGCCGATGAGACTATCGACGGCCTTTCACGTTTTTATGAGTCAGAAAAAGTTCATGTCAGTGGTGTTATCATCTCTGACTATTCTCATGAGTATAGCCATTGGAATGCTGCTATGAGTTTGGGCGAATGGCTTAAGATAAATAAAGTGCCTGGGGTATATGGTATCGATACTCGTGAGTTGACCAAAATCCTTAGAGAGAAGGGTGCGATGAAGGGTAAGATTGTTTTCGATAATCAAGATATTGCTTACTCAGATATTGAGCAGGTGAATCTTGTAGCTCAAGCTAGCTGCAAAGAGGTGATAACTTATGGAAGTGGTGAAAAGAGTGTTTGTCTAGTTGATTGTGGTGTTAAACACAATATTATTCGCTGCCTAGTTAATAGAGGCGTGAAGGTGATTAGAGTGCCTTGGAACTATGACTTTAATACTTTGGAGTTTGACGGCCTATTCATTTCGAATGGTCCGGGGAATCCTGACCACGCAGTAGAGACTGTTGAGAATATTCGTCGATTTATGGAGTGTGGTAAGCCAATATTTGGTATCTGTATGGGTAACCAATTGTTGTCGAAGGCAGGTGGAGCCAAAACTTACAAACTAAAATATGGTCACCGTAGTCATAACCAACCTGTGAGAATGGAGGGTACAAATAGATGTTTTGTTACCTCGCAGAATCACGGTTATGCTGTAGATAATAGTAGTTTGAGTTCTGATTGGGAGCCACTATTCACAAACATGAATGATGGTACAAACGAGGGTATTCGCCATAAGAGCAAGCCGTTCTTCTCGTGTCAGTTTCACCCAGAAGCTGCAAGCGGACCAACAGATACAGAGTTTTTGTTTGACGATTTCGTTAAGATGCTCTGATATATCGATTAATCCACTTCATTGAAATTTAAACGACACAGTAAATCATGCAACATACAATAAAAAAGGTTCTTATTCTTGGATCTGGCGCACTAAAGATTGGTGAGGCTGGAGAGTTTGACTATTCCGGCTCACAAGCTCTTAAAGCGCTTCGCGAAGAGAGTATTGAGACAGTATTGATTAACCCGAACATTGCAACCGTTCAGACCTCCGAAGGGGTAGCTGACAAGATTTATTTCTTGCCGGTTACACCTTTTTTTGTGGAGAAAGTTATCAAAAGAGAGCGTCCTGATGGTATTTTATTGGCTTTTGGTGGACAGACAGCACTCAACTGTGGTGTTAAGTTGTACCAATCAGGTATTCTAGAGAAATACAATGTTCAAGTGCTCGGTACACCTGTACAAGCTATCATGGATACGGAGGATAGAGAGCTATTTGTTCAGAAACTAGATGAGATTGATGTAAAGACAATCAAGAGTTTTGCTGTAGATACGGTTGAAGATGCTAAACAAGCGGCAAAAGATCTTGGATATCCTATCATTATACGTGCAGCTTATGCTCTAGGTGGTCTTGGATCTGGATTTTGTGATGATGAGTCTGAGCTTGTTGAACTAGCAGAGAAAGCTTTGTCGTTCTCTCCTCAGATCTTAGTGGAGAAGTCACTTAAGGGCTGGAAAGAGGTAGAGTATGAGGTTGTTAGAGATAGATTTGACAACTGTATTACGGTGTGTAATATGGAGAACTTCGATCCACTGGGTATTCACACAGGGGAATCGATAGTTGTTGCACCTTCTCAAACTCTTACAAATGCTGAATATCACAAACTAAGGGAGTTAGCTATACGTATTATTCGCCACATCGGGATTGTAGGTGAATGTAACGTACAGTATGCTTTTGATCCTCACTCGGAGGATTATCGAGTGATAGAGGTAAATGCTCGTCTTAGTCGCTCTTCTGCACTTGCATCTAAAGCGACAGGCTATCCTTTAGCTTTTGTTGCAGCTAAGTTAGGTCTAGGATATGGTCTTTTTGATCTTAAGAATGCAGTAACCAAGAGTACATCAGCTCTTTTTGAACCAGCGCTAGACTATATAGTATGTAAGATACCACGTTGGGATTTGTCAAAATTCCATGGTGTATCTCGTGAGATTGGCTCTTCGATGAAGTCTGTTGGAGAGGTAATGTCTATAGGTCGTACTTTTGAAGAGGCTCTTCAGAAAGGGCTAAGAATGATTGGTCAAGGAGCTTCGGGGTTTGTAGCTAACAAAGAGATAGAGATAGATGATATCGACCAAGAGTTGAGGAGACCTACAGACAACCGTATATTCGTTATCTCTAAGGCATTCCGCAAGGGGTACACAATTGATCAGATTCATGATCTAACTAAGATAGATCGTTGGTTCCTGCAGAAACTATATAACATCATCAAGACGGCTAACAAGCTGGAGGCGCTAGATCAAGTATCTAAGATTGAAAAGCCTTTGATGAAGATCGCTAAACAGCAGGGCTTCTCAGATAATCAGATTGGACGTTTGATCTATAAGGACTCACCTGATGTAGATGAAGCTATTTACGAGGTTCGTGCTCAACGTAAAGCTCAGGGTATCATTCCTGTGGTTAAACAGATTGATACTTTAGCAGCTGAATATCCAGCAGCAACAAATTATCTATATCTTACATATAATGGGCAATACAATGATGTTCAGTATCTAGGGGATAATCGCTCGGTGATTGTTCTTGGTTCTGGGGCTTATCGTATTGGTAGTTCAGTTGAGTTTGATTGGTGTTCTGTTAATGCTCTTCAGACAATTCGTAAAGAGGGTTGGAGATCTGTAATGATTAACTATAATCCAGAGACTGTCTCTACGGATTATGATATGTGTGATAGGCTATATTTTGATGAGCTTACTTTTGAGCGCGTCATGGATATCATAGAGATGGAAAATCCTCACGGAGTTATTCTTTCTACTGGTGGTCAGATTCCAAATAACCTAGCCGTTCGTTTGGATGAGCACAAGGTTAATATTCTTGGTACTACTGCGCAGAGTATTGATAATGCTGAGGATCGTCATAAGTTCTCATCTATGCTAGATACCTTGAAGATTGATCAGCCACGTTGGAAGGAACTCTCAAGCTTAGATGATGTTAAGGCATTTGTAGATGAGGTAGGATATCCTGTGCTTGTTCGTCCTTCATATGTGCTCTCTGGAGCTGCGATGAATGTTTGTTCTAATGATGAAGAGTTGATTACTTTCCTTTCTCTTGCTGCGAATGTATCGAAGAAGCACCCAGTAGTGGTTAGTGAGTTTATCGAGAATGCTAAAGAGATAGAGATGGATGCAGTAGCTGATAATGGTGAGATTGTACTATATGCAATATCTGAACATATTGAGTTTGCAGGTGTCCACTCAGGAGATGCTACAATTCAGTTCCCTCCACAGAAGATGTATGTCGAGACCGCTCGTAGGGTGAAAAAGATAGCTCGCCATATTGCTGCTGAACTAAAGATCTCAGGACCTTTTAATATTCAGTTCTTGGCTAAAGAGAATGAAATCAAGGTTATCGAGTGTAACTTGAGAGCATCTCGTAGCTTCCCATTTGTTTCTAAAGTGTTGAAGACTAACTTTATCGACCTTGCAACTAAGGTGATGATGGGTGTTCCTTACGAGAAGCCAAATATGAGTGCTTTTGATCTTGAATATGTAGGGATTAAAGCTTCTCAGTTCTCATTCTCTAGACTTCAGAAGGCCGATCCTGTATTGGGGGTTGATATGGCCTCAACTGGTGAGGTTGGATGTTTGGGTGATAATGCACACGAGGCAATTTTGACGTCTATGCTTTCTGTTGGCCATCGAATTCCTAACAAGAATATTCTTCTCTCTAGTGGATCAGCAAAACAGAAGGCGGCATTGCTTGATAGTGCAAAACTTCTTGTTGAAAAAGGGTACAATCTTTTTGCAACTAAGGGAACACAGACATATCTTGTAGAGAACGGTGTGCCAGCTGAATTGGTTAACTGGCCAGGTGAGGAGAGTGGAGATGCTCCACAAGCTCTTGATCTTATGCGCAGTGGTGGAATTGATATG
Organism: Bacteroidales bacterium; assembly: GCA_051652645.1. Taxonomy (GTDB): domain Bacteria; phylum Bacteroidota; class Bacteroidia; order Bacteroidales; family UBA7332; genus UBA7332. The sequence continues at coordinate 18,874 of JBOFUP010000049.1, read as the reverse complement.
GTTGTTAATATACCTAAGAATCTAACTAAGCGTGAGCTCTCAAATGGTTATATGATTCGTCGTGGTGCTATTGATATGAATATTCCAGTTATAACAAACACTCGTTTAGCTAATGCTTTCATACAGGCATTCTGTCACATGAGTATGGATGATATTCAAATTAAATCATGGTGCGAATATAAGTGATAAATAAAAAAACTCCTTCAAAGCATTGCTTTGAAGGAGTTTTTTTATTTAATAATCAAGGTACGTAACTCTCTATAATCTCAGAGAGTCTGTTACTCTCAATTCTAATCTTTGTTATTATTGCTGGCACAAGAATAGTATTCCCTTGAGTTACAGTTATTGGTTCACAATCTTCAACGTAAAGAGTAAAATCACCTTTAGTACAGACATAAATAGTGAAAGAATCTATGCTTGGTGTTGAAAGTGTTAGAGATCCGTCTATACATATTTTATTCACAGCAAAGTATGTAGTAGATAGTAATTGTGTTCTATTGTTAATCTTACAATCTTGCTTCTCTGTTATAGTGTTGTCAATCTCAAAATCAATAGCCTCTTTAGCAAGTTCAGTGTGAAGCTCTCTAGGGTTGCCTTGGCTATCAATTCTATCATAATCATATATTCTATATGTAATGTCAGAATTTTGTTGAATCTCCAATAGTAAACATCCCTTACCTATTGTATGTATTGTTCCTGCTGGGATATAAAAAACGTCACCAGACTCCGCTTTATGTTCTCTGATTAGCTCTTTTATCTCTTTGCTTGAGATTGCCTTTTGATACTCTTGTGGAGTAATCCTGTTTTTGAATCCAGAGTAAATAGAGCTTCCTTTATCAGCTTCAATTATATACCACATCTCAGACTTGCCAGAGCAATTGTGTCGTGATTGTGCTAAAAGATCATTAGGGTGAACTTGTATTGATAGATCTTGAGAAGTGTCAATTAACTTTATTAGAAGAGGGAATTGGTTGTTGTATTTCTCAGATACCTTTTTTCCAAGTAACGATGCTCCGTGTTGCATTATTAGTTGATCTAATGAAGCTCCTTTGGAATCACCATTTATTACTATTGATTCACTTCCTGGTATATTTGATATTTCCCAGCTTTCACCTATGATTTCGGTTTTGCTATTTTTATTCTTGAATTTACTTATTCTTGAACCACCCCAAATAGGGCTTTTGATTATTGGGCTAAATATATATGGATAGATTGATTTCATCCGAAGTCTTTTATTGAGTGGTTTTTTTAGATATACTAAATGGGCGGTAAAGGTACAAAATATATATGATATAGTAAATTGAGGAGTAATTATAAACATTAGTTTATCTATAAAAGATAGCAAGAGGTGCACCATTCACATGGCACACCTCTATTTTCTTCCTAGGTTTAATTTACTAAATTGCTTATACTCTATGAATAATTAATACACAATATGAGTCTGGGAGGTAGAGAAACTAAATACAAGCGACAAAACAAATAATAAACAAGATTGCAATTATTAGTCGCAGAATTAGTTTCGTTTTAATAGCAAAGTTATTCCAAACATCCGTATTTGTAAGGATAATGCCAATAAGTAATATGCTAAGTATGATATATACACCTTCATATCCAGTAAGATTTCCTATCATATAGTATTATAATTTTGTTTCCTATATACTATAGATGCTTTAATGAGGTTAAAAGCTGCATTGATATCGACTTTTTTTCATAAAAAAATAATAGAGGTGTGATCAACAAGTTGATCACACCTCTATTACATATATAGTATTATTCTTATAAATATTAAATTATAGAGCAGCTATTGCAGCTTTATAGTTTGGTTCGTCTGCAATTTCAGCCACTAATTCAGTGTACTTAACTTCTCCTTTTTCGTTAAGAATCACAACTGATCTGGCATAAAGTCCACGAAGAGGTCCATCAACTATTTCAACACCATACTTCTTTCCGAATTCATGATTGCGGAAGCCAGAAGCTGTAACAACGTTGTTCAATCCTTCTGTTGAACAGAAGCGGCTCATAGCAAAAGGAAGGTCCATGCTTATGCAAATAACAATTGTGTTGTCAAGTGAAGCTGCTTCTTTGTTGAAATTACGAACAGAAGCGGCACATGTTGCAGTATCCAAACTTGGGAATATGTTTAATACGACTTTCTTTCCAGCGACATCCTTTAGTGAGATCTCTCCTAGATCAGCTTTTGTTAGGTTAAGCTCATGAGCAACTGATCCAATTGCAGGAAGATTAGCAATAGTATTAAACTCATTGCCGTGTAGAGTTATTTTAGCCATGGTTGTAATTATTATAATTATGTTATTGTTTTATGTGAACTCTGCAAAGATATAGAAGTAGTTTATATAATTGCTAATTTGTCGACATTTTTTCTTGTAAAGTTATATATTTGTATAGGAGAAGTCTATGTTTGGCTTCTAAATCACTGTGTACTAGATATGATTGATCAGTTTACAATAGATAAGATAATGGATGCAGCATCGATAGTTGATGTTGTTTCGGATTATGTTACATTAAAAAAGAGGGGAGTTAATTACACAGGATTGTGCCCATTTCATGATGAGAAGACACCATCTTTCAGTGTCTCCCCATCTAAAGGTATATGCAAATGCTTTAGTTGTGGCAAAGGAGGTAACTCAGTCCACTTTATAATGGAGCAGGAGCAGCTATCTTTTTATGAGGCTTTGAAGTTTTTAGCAAAGAAATATAACATAGAATTTACAGAGCGAGAGCTTTCAGCCGAGGAGATACAGCGAAAGAGTGAACGTGAAAGCATGTTTCTTGTTAATGATTTTGCTCATCAATGGTTTCAAAATCAACTTCATATGACCCAGGAAGGGCAAGCCATAGGGTTAAGCTACTTTCGAGAGAGGGGTTTTAGAGATGATATTATAAAGAAGTTCCAGTTAGGTTATAGTCTCGAACAGAGAGATGCCCTTTATAAAGCTGCTACGGCTAAGGGTTACAAGCTTGAGTATTTAGAGAAAACAGGATTGTGTATTTCCTACGATGGTGGACGTGTAAATGATAGATTCAGAGGTAGGGTGATGTTTCCTATACATACAGTATCTGGTAAGTTAGCTGGCTTTGGTGGTAGAATACTAAAGAATGATGTTAAGGCAGCTAAGTATCAAAACTCTTCGGAGTCGGAGATATATCATAAGAGTAATGAGCTCTATGGTCTGTTTTTTGCTAAAGGGGCGATATCAAAGCATGATAGATGCTACTTGGTGGAGGGATATACTGATGTCATTGCTATGCATCAAGCTGGAATAGAGAATGTAGTTGCCTCCTCTGGTACAGCGTTGACATCAGGACAGATTAGGATGATTCACCGATTTACTGATAATGTTACAGTTTTGTATGACGGTGATTCAGCTGGGATAAAAGCATCATTAAGAGGTATAGACCTACTTCTAAAGGAAGGGATGAATATAAAGGTTTTACTTCTTCCCGATGGAGAAGATCCTGATTCGTTCTCTCGAAAGATGAGTTCATCAGATTTTAGTAACTATATTGATAACAACCAAGAGGATTTTATCCATTTTAAGATAAATCTTCTTATGGGAGAGGCTAAGAGTGATCCTATAAAGCGAGCAGAGATGGCTCGAGATATAGTAGAGAGTATATCTCTGATTCCTCAGCAGATTATTCGCTCTGTATATATAAAGGAGTCATCATCCCTATTGGGTATTGATGAGAAAACAATAATATCAGAGGTAAGTAAGCGTGTTGAGGCCTTAAGAGATACTGACTCTAAGATTAAACGCAGAGAGCAAGATAGGATCCACCAGACCCCTACGATGCGGAGTGTAATTCAGGGAGAGGGGGCTACACAATCTGCACCACCGATAACGAGTGAGTATTATCAGCATCCCACACAAGGCCAAAGCCAACAAGGAACTCAAGTAGAGGATCTTCTAAACTACCATTCGGATACTAGTTTATTAATAGGTTCTGAACCATTTAATGATGGTGTGCAAAGAAGTCAATTTGATGAGTATGAATATGCAATCATAAGGCTACTTGTTAGATACGGTAATCTAGAAGTGAATGTTGCCTCACAAGGTGAAGACGAGATAGTTTTGATGCTTATTGAGTATGCCGATGAACTTGTCAACGCAGGAGAGATCATATTTGAGAACCAGCTTTACAGCCAAATCTATAGTGAGCTCTCTAATAATGCTCATCAAGAGAATTTTGATCCTTCTCAGCTACTGCTTCGTCATCCAAACACTTTGTTTAGTCGTTTGGCTGTTGAGGTCTCTGCCGATAGACATCAGTTGAGTAAAGTTCATACGCGAAGTCAAACTGTGGAGAGAGAGCAAGATATTCTCCGCCCATCATTTGAAAGGGCTGTATATGATTTACTTGACGAACGATTGTTTATTCAGGAGAAAGAGATTATGGATAAGCTTCGTCATAATCTTTCACTCGAGGAACAGACCGAATTAATGGCTCAATTTGCAGATATGAAGGCTCAAAGAAAGGAGTTTAGCAAGCATAGAGGTGAGAGAATATTAATAGCTAAGCGTTAAATAGAATAACGAAATTGAAACAATAAACTAACACTAATTAGTAATGAAAAATTATTTTGGAAGATTGACCATACTGGTGGTTGCTCTTTTGATGGGAGGAATGACAATTTCGGCTCAAGGCTATGAACCTTCAAAATCGGAGTTCCGAGGTGTGTGGGTACATACAGTCTATCAGTCGCAATATGCAACCATGAGCAAGTCTGATATGCAGAACTATTTCACAAAGATGTTGGATAGCTATCAACAAGCGGGTATGAATGCATTTATTTTTCAGGTCAGACCCTCAGCAGATGCTTTCTATAAATCATCTCTTGAGCCATGGAGTAGATTCATGACAGGCAAACAGGGAGTATCACCAAGAGAGGATTGGGATCCAATGGAATTTCTAATTCAAGAGTGTCATGAGAGAGGTATGGAGTTTCACGCCTGGTTGAATCCATACCGTGTTACAGTGAGTGACACCGAAGTTCTTGCTGATGATCATCTTGCTGTTAAGCATCCAAACTGGTTTCTTAAGTATGGTAAGCAGATGTACTTTGATCCTGGATTGCCACAGTCAAGACAACATATCTGTTCTGTTGTAAAGGACATAGTATCTAGATATGATGTTGACGCAATACATATGGATGATTACTTCTATCCATATCCAATACCTGGGACTGAGTTTCCAGATGCGGATACATTTGAACAGATAGGTTTCGCTCAGGGTTTTACTGCAAATCAGAAGGATGATTGGAGACGCAATAATGTGAATGTACTCATCAAAGAGATCAAAGAGACTATTGTTAATGAGAAACCATGGGTCAGGTTCGGTATAAGTCCTTTTGGTATTTATAGAAATAAGAAGAATGACTCCAAAGGTAGTGATACAAACGGGCTTGAAAACTATGGTGATCTATATGCTGATGTTCAACTATGGGCAAAGAATGGATGGGTAGATTATATGGTTCCTCAGCTTTATTGGGAGATAGGACATAAGGCCGCTGACTATGAAACTTTGATAAAATGGTGGAATAATCAAGTTAATAATGAGCACCTATATATTGGTCAAAGTGTAGTACGAACAATGAGTGAGAGAAATCAGACTTTGGGCAAAGTCAATCAGTTAACTCGTAAAATGGAGTTGGTGCGTGATAATGACCAAGTAAAAGGGAATGTCTGGTGGAATGGATATGATATACTTCAGAATGTTGGCGGGATAAGAGATAGTCTAGTTAGAAACTATCAGAGAACTACAGCTTTAGTGCCAGCATATGATATGTTATACTCAAAGGCTCCTTCTGCACCCAAGAAGTTGAAGGCAGAATGGACTCCAAATGGTTATGTTCTTATTTGGAGCTCAAAACCGGCAAAGAGCCAGATGGATGAAGTAGTTAAATATGTGGTCTATGCTTTTGAACAGGGAGAGGCTATTAATTTATCGAAAGCCTCAGCTATTGTAGCAGTTACTAATGAGACCTCACTTGTTCTTCCTTTCGATAAGGGAAATAGAAAGTTTACATATGTGGTTACCACAATGAATAGATTCAACAAAGAGAGCCTTAAAGGGAAAAAAAGAAAACTCAAACTGTAGTTAATATAATCTGGAAGAGATAAAGCATATGGATTGATCCATGAGCTTTATCTCTTTTTCGTTGAACATTGATAGGATGTAGTTGTTTAAACTTTATATTTTTCACCCTCACTATGTGAATAATATGTAATTATTTCTTTTCGTTTTCTTACCGTCATAAACATCAGTGTTAATTAGTATTTATTGGATGTTGATTTCTAGCTATTATGATTTACATTTACATCCCCAAACGTGAATTTTTAAAATGATTTTAATTAAGAACACTATAAACTTTATCAGACAATGAAATTTAGTTATTTATCAATTATTGCACTATTTGCTTTTTTAGCATCTTGTAGTAGCAAAGAGACAACTCAGAAGGAGAGCGTTCGCACAGTGAAGGCTGCTGCGGCAATTCCTCTCTCTAGCATAGATAAAGACTTTGCTGGCGTGGTTGCAACGGAGAGATTTAGTAACCTAGCCTTTAGGGTTTCGGGTCAACTAGAGAGACTTAATATTGTAGCGGGTCAAAGAGTTAAAAAGGGTGATGTTATTGCTGAGCTTGATACTCGTGATTATGTTCTTCAGCTTGAGGTAGATAAGGCAGCATATGAAACCGCTAAGTCACAGATTGACCGTTTTAAACGTCTTATCGAGATGGAGGCAGTTTCAAAACAAGATTATGAGAATGCAACAACAAACTATGAGAGAGCAAAAGCTAGCTATGAGAACTCTCAGAACAAGATCATTGATACCAAACTAGTTGCACCTTTTACAGGTACTATCCAAAAGAAGTTTGTTGAGAATTTCCAAAAAGTTCAAGCTGGAGAACCTGTCGTTATGTTGGTTGACCCTACAGATCTTTATGTGTGGTTTACTGTTGCTGATAACACTTGGGCTCTACTTCAAGGAGAGAAGAATTTTGTGGTCGAGTTTGATGCTTTTAAAGGCAAATCTTACAAAGCTAGGGTTAAAGAGATAATGGACGTGTCGCCTGATGGATCAGGTATACCAGTGACTCTATTTGTGGATGATCCAGAGTTTGATGCAGTACGTAATTTCATTAAGCCAGGATTCTCTTGTCTTGTTAAAATGAATGTACCGACTAATAACACTACAGCTGTGGCTGTTCCTCTGACTGCTGTTTTCTCAGATAGAGATACAAAAGAGACCTCAGTGTGGGTTTTATCTTCGGAGACAAATACAGTTACAAAAAGAGCTGTCAAATTGGGTAATCTAACATCTTCTGATATGGTTGGGGTTGAATCAGGCCTTAATCCGAAGGAGATTGTTGTGACAGCTGGCGTTGCTCAATTGAAGCAAGGCGAGAAGGTAAAGGTAGTTCAGTAAACTTAGATAAGATATAATAATATGAATTTAGCAACCTATTCACTCAAGAATCAAAAGATCATATTCTTCTTCTTGGCAATACTACTGCTTGGCGGAGTTATGGCTTTTGATAAGTTGGGTAAGAAAGAGGACTCACCATTCGTTATTAAACAGTGTGTGTTGATAACTCAATATCCGGGTGCAACGCCTGAGGAGGTAGAGCAGCTGATAACAGAGCCTATCGAACGAGAGATTCAAAGTATGAGAAGAGTATACCGTATTAAGTCAGACTCTTACTATGGTATGTCTAAAATATCCATTGAGCTACTTCCAAGTACACCTGCTGAGGAGATACCTCAGATGTGGGATGAGCTAAGACGTAAGGTGCTGAATATTCAACCAAAGCTACCCACTGGAGCATCAGCTGTTAGTGTCGGTGATGATTTTGGCGATGTATTTGGTATTTATTATACTCTTACAGCTGAAGAGGGTTTCACCTATTCAGAGATGCGCAATTGGGCAGAGGAGATAAAGACGAGAATAGTAACAGTAGACGGAGTTCAAAAGGTTACCCTCTTTGGTGATCAGTATGAAGTTGTAAATGTATTTATGTCGTCTGCTAAACTAGCAAATCTTGGCGTCTCAACCCAAATTGTAGCACAAACCATTAGCTCACAAAATCAGCTGGTGAATTCTGGTATGAAGCAGGCTGGTGATCTTCAATTAAAGATCGTGGCAGATGGTACATATAAGACATTAGATGATATAAGAAATCAACTAATAAAGACCAATACAGGTCAGTTTATTCGCCTAGGTGATATTGCTGATATAGAGATTGGCTATATGGATCCCCCTAGCAATAAAATGAGGGTTAATGGCAAAAGAGCCATTGGTATTGGTGTCTCTACAGACCCAGAGCGCGATGTGGTAAAAGCCGGAGAGCTAGTTAGTGAGAAGCTTGATGAGGTATTGTCTCAGCTCCCAGCTGGATTGGAGATCATGCCTCTATACCCAGAGGATGTTATTGCCAAAGAGGCAAATAATGGATTTATCATCAACCTTATAGAGTCTGTGCTTATCGTTGTGGTAATTATCATGCTTGTCATGGGTATGCGTGCTGGGTTGCTTATTGGTAGTTCTCTTGTATTCTCTATTGGTGGGACTCTGCTTATCATGCAGTTCATAAATGTGGGTCTAAACAGAACCTCACTTGCTGGATTCATTATTGCAATGGGTATGCTTGTGGATAATGCCATTGTTGTTACAGACAATGCTCAGATATCTATTAGAAGAGGTGTTGAACGATCGAAGGCTCTAATTGATGGAGCTACCGTCCCACAATGGGGTCTTTTGGGTGCAACATTCATTGCAATATGCTCATTCCTTCCTTTATACCTTGCACCATCGGCTGTTGCTGAGATTGTGAAGCCTCTATTTATTGTATTAGCTATCTCATTATTCTTGAGTTGGGTTTTGGCTCTTACACAAACTCCTGTATTCGGTAACTTCATTTTGAAGTCATCTACAGGCGATTCGTCTGCTGATCCATACGATACGAAGTTCTATCACAAGTTTGAGTCTGTACTTAGAGCTCTTATCTCAAAGAGATGGTTGACTATCTCTGGTGCAGTGATAGCATTTTTTGTGGCAATGACTGTTATGGGCTTGATGCCTCAGAACTTCTTCCCTAACCTAGATAAGCCATACTACCGTGCTGATCTATTCTGGGAGGAGGGTTATTCAATAAAGGCAGTAGAGCGCGAAGTGATGGAGATAGAATCAGATCTTCTAGCTATGCCAGAGGTTAAGACTGTGTCCGTGACTATGGGTGCATCTCCTCTTCGCTACTATCTTGCTAGTTCTTCGATAGGTCCGAGTGACAACTTTGCTAATATATTAGTGGAGCTACATGATCAAGATAATACAAAAGAGCACGAAGAGCAATTCGAGAGATATATCAGGGAAAAACACCCAAATATTCTTGTTCGTTCAAGTCTCTTCAAACTATCGCCACTTCCAGAGAGTGCAATAGAGATCGGGTTTACGGGTCCTAATGTTGACACATTAGAGATGTTGACCAACCAAGCGATGGAGATCATGGAGAGAATGCCTGAAGTTGATAACATCAGAAATAGCTGGCGTAAGAAAGCTGTGGCCTGGTTGCCTACTTATTCGCAAGAAAAAGGACAACTTCTGGGTGTTACTCGTCAATCTCTAGCTCAAGCTATCAAGGTAGCAACAGATGGTATGGCCATCGGAGAGTATCGTCAACTAGATAGAACTCTACCTATCTTGATAAAAGATAAAGATATTGATGGCTTCAGTCTGAATAACCTAAAGACTATTCCAGTATTTACTAGCAATGGTAATACTGTGCCTCTTGAGCAAGTAACGGAGAATCTAGATTACGATTTCCGCTACAATATGGTTCGTCGTTTTAATAGACAACGTATAATGATGGCACAGTGTGATCCTGCAAGAGGGGTTAATGGTATTGCTGCATTTAATGCAGTATTGGATAGAATGCAGAGTGAGATATCACTTCCTGAAGGTTATTCAATGCGATATCTAGGTGAGCGCGAGGAGCAGGATAACTCAAATAGCGCCTTGGCAGAGAATATGCCACTTACCTTTATGCTCATCTTCATTACGCTCCTATTCCTATTTAGAAACTACGTTAAGCCAGGAGTTATCTTGATGATGATACCTCTTATTTTCATCGGAGTTGTATTTGGTCTAGTAGTGATGGGTAAGAGCTTTGACTTCTTCGCCATTCTTGGGGTACTAGGACTTATTGGTATGAACATCAAGAATGCAATTGTTCTAGTAGATCAAATTGAGATTGAAGTAAATGCAGGATTAGCTCCTTTAGATGCTGTTGTTGAAGCTACAAAGTCAAGAATTGTACCTGTTGTTATGGCTTCTGGAACTACAATTCTTGGTATGACTCCACTTCTTTTCGACGCAATGTTCGGAGGTATGGCAGCAACTATCATGGGGGGATTATTAGTAGCATCAATACTAACGCTATTTGTATTGCCAGTTACTTATTGTGCTATGTTAAAAATTAAAGGTTAATCAGATTATGAAATTAAAGAGTATAATAACATCAACTCTTGGATGTATCTTCTTGGGCACTTTTGCCCAAGAACCACTCTCTCTCGATGGATACAGAGAGAGGGTTGTTGGTTACAACCAAGATGCGAAGAGAGCTTCCCAAGGGGTAGTTGCCTCTGATGCTCAGAGAAAGAGTATTCGTACTGGTTTCCTTCCAAAGATAGAACTTCAGGGAGACTATACGCTCAACCTTCGAGAACTTGAGAAGGGTGGACTAACGCCTCACATCTACAAAGGTGTAGCTGTGCTTACTCAGAATATCTGGGATGGAGGATACACCAATAAGCAATCTCAAGGAGCTAAACTAGAGAAAGAGATTGCCATAGGAGGAGAGGATTTAACGATTGATAATATCATATATCAAGCTGACCTCGTCTATTGGACCGCATCTGCAAATAAAGAACTCTATGAGCAGATGCTAGAGTATTGGAGGATAGTAAAGAATCTATACGAGATAGTTAATGATCGTTTCAACAATGGACTAATTAGCCGCACAGATCTTCTCATGGTTGAGACTCGTCTTAAAGAGGCTGAATTGGCATTAGTTAATTCAAAGAAATCAAATACACTAGCTCAGCAATCTCTCAATATCCTAATGGGGGAGGATCCGAATGCTCTTTATTTGCCTTCTGATTCGATCACTATGGCTATGCTTAATCCACAACAGAAGAGCTTAGGTGAGACTCTCAACAACAGATCAGACTTCCATATTGCTGAGTTGCAACTTGAGTTGGCCAAGACTCAGAAAGGTCTTGCTATGTCTAAGGTTAATCCAAAGATATACACAGGTCTTACTGCTGGATATACCAACAACAACGTTATCCTTAAAGAGATGTGGGTGGCAGCAGCTTTTGTGGGAGTTCGCATACCTCTTGTTCAGTGGGGTGACCGCAAATACACCACTAGAGCAGCAAAAGCCAACATCAACATCAAAGAGCTGGAGCTACAAAAGAGTGCAGACCAGATATCTCTTGAATTGAGTAACGCTTGGACTAATCTTGAGGAATCAACCTCTTTGGTTGACATAGCAAAACAGAGCGTAAGCATTGCCGACCGAAGCTTAGAGATAAATACTTTCTCATACAATGAGGGTAGATTGACAATTCTAGATGTATTGCAGTCTCAATTATCATGGATCAACGCTAGAAGCAATCTCATTCAGCACAATATGGCACATAAAATGGCTATATCTGAATATGTTCGCATCATTGGTGGTCTTGATGTTGTAGAATAACTAGAGGCTCTATAAATACATATAATAGCATACCAATAAGTTCAAAAGAGCTTGTAGGTATGCTATTTATGTTTATAGAAAGAGAAACTTCTTAGGGAGTGTCACATAAATAGCTATCTTTGTATACATTCTAAACTACTAGTTACATTTATATTCTATATGGAGGATAAGATAAGAGAACTAAAGAAGAGATTCAGACTCGCTATGAATGGCGTGACCTCTTCATATATGCGTGATAAAGGCCTAAACTATAAGCTAAACTTCGGAGTAGCTTTACCAACTATAAAGCAGATAGCCAAGAAGTATACTGGTGATATTGAGCTAGCTGAGCGTTTGCTGACCGAGAATGTTAGAGAGTCCATTATTGTTGCAACTCTAATATACCCTCTTGAGAGCATTTCTTTGGATAAGGCTCGAGAGATGGCATCTAGGATTGAACACCTTGAGATAGCTGAACAGTTCTCAATGAATATTTTCTCTAAGCTACCCCAAGCAGAGACTCTCGTTATTGAGTGGTTAAATAGTGATAGTAAAATGCTACGTGTGGTTGGTTCAATTACACTAGTGAGACTTCTTATGCAAGGGGTTGAGCTTTCACATGAAAATCTATCATCCATTATCGAAAACTTGTGCGCAACTCTCCAAAGAGAGCCAAACGAAACAGAGTTCTTTACAGCTATGAATGCTATTAAGAGGGTTGGTAGGCTTGGAGAGTCAATAAGAGCACAGATCATCGATAGAATGAGCCAGAACGAAAGTGAAAGAAATATCGAAATTAAAGCCGAATTGCAGGCTGAGTTTGCATATTACGCCTGATTATTCTTGGGCATATGACAAAAACATATTAATTTTGTCTCATAAATTTATTATATAGTAAGCATGTCCGAAGAGAACATTATTGATAAAGTAAAACGTGAGCTTACCGATTACCTCAATGAAAAGGGGCATCGGAAAACCACCGAACGTTACACCATCTTGGAGTTTATTTACAACTCCGAGGAGGATCACTTCGACATAGATACACTATACAACTCTATCAACAAATCAAAGCACATTGTTAGTAAAGCAACACTATACAATACAATGGAGCTGCTAGTTGATAGCAAACTTGTAGCCCGACACCGTTTCGGCAATAATGCCCATTACGAGAGAGCCTACAATGTGGAGGACCACCACCACTTGATCTGCACAGTATGCGGTTGTATCAAAGAGGTCAAAGATATTGCAGTGAAGGAGGTTATAAACGCCAAAAAGCTACCTCGATTTACATTGAACCACTATAGTCTATATATCTACGGGGTATGTAGCAAGTGTTCTCGTAAACCTTCTAAAAAAGAGAATAATCCACAATAGTGGGTTATTTTTTTGTTTCCTATTATTATACTAATATTTACATATATACATTATGAAAGTCGACGTTTTATTGGGTCTTCAGTGGGGAGACGAAGGTAAAGGTAAGGTTGTAGATGTGATGACACCATCGTATGATGTAATATCTCGTTTTCAAGGTGGACCAAATGCTGGGCATACTCTTGAATTCGATGGTAAGAAGTTTGTTCTTCACACTATTCCTTCTGGAGTTTTTCAGGGAAACAAGACAAATGTTATTGGTAATGGTGTAGTTCTTGATCCAGCAATCTTCAAACTAGAGATTCAGAAGCTTGAAGCTGCTGGCCACGACCTGACAGATAGATTATTCATCTCTAAGAAAGCTCACCTTATTCTACCTACTCACCGACTTCTTGATGCTGCTTACGAAGAGGCTAAAGGGAAAGAGAAAATTGGTTCTACTCTAAAAGGTATCGGCCCAACTTACACAGACAAGATTAGCCGCAATGGACTTCGTGTTGGGGATATTGAGCTAGATTTTGATCAGAAGTATGCAGCAGCAATAGAGAGACACAAGTATATACTAGACAACTATAAGTTTGACTACTCAGGACTATCAGAACTAGAAAAAGCTTGGTTCGAAGGTGTAGAGGTTCTTAAGAGATTTAAGTTCGTAGATAGCGAACATCTTATCAACGAGTCAATGAAACAAGGCAAGAAGATACTAGCAGAAGGTGCTCAGGGTACTATGCTAGATATCGACTTTGGTTCATACCCATTTGTTACTTCTTCAAATACTGTTTCTGCTGGTGCTTGTACTGGGTTAGGTATTGCACCAACAAAGATTGGTGAAGTTTATGGTATCTTTAAAGCATACTGTACTCGTGTTGGTAGTGGTCCATTCCCAACGGAACTATTCGACGATATGGGTCAGGCCATCAGAGACAAAGGTCGCGAATATGGATCTACAACGGGTCGCCCTCGTAGATGTGGATGGATTGACCTTGTAGCTCTTAAGTACGCTGTGATGATCAATGGTGTTACCCAACTAATCATGATGAAGAGTGATGTCCTTGACGAGCTTGAAACCATTAAGGCATGTGTAGCATACCGAGTGAATGGGGTAGAGACAGAGACATTCCCATACAGCATAGAGTCAGGTGTTGAGCCGGTATATGTTGAACTTCCAGGATGGCAGTCGGATATGACTCGCGTAAGCAGCGAAGATGAATTCCCTGAAGAGTACAACAACTATCTTGCTTTCCTTGAGCAAGAGCTTGAAGTGCCTATCAAGATTGTTTCTGTTGGTCCAGACCGTGAGCAGACAATCATCCGCTACGAAGATTAATCATCTTTTACTATACAGCACAAATAGAGACTACCCCAAAAGGGGAGTCTCTATTTGTGTTTTTGTACGGACCTAGAGTGGAGTCTTATAAACTCACTACATCAATTTGAGTCAAAAGTCTCTCAAATCTAGCTACTCCTCACTCATCATTTTGTCAGCCTCAACGACTAAATGAAGTGGCTATAACACAACGTCCCTTTCATCAGCTGGCAGCAGTTCATTCTCTGTGAGTATGGGGAGCATTATAGGAGAGGTCATGATAGATGATCACCCGAAAAACGTTGACTACTTTTCAGGAGAAAGATTCATCATTGACCAATCACAAAACGCCAAACTAACCAATAGTTCATACACAAGAGTTAAATCTTGGGTGGATATATATAGGTATTTGTAGTAGAGTAGGGGGTATATTAGCCTTATTCCAACAATATATTGCAGCATATTAAGTCCTAATATGCTGCTTTTTTATAAAGCGTTGTTCATGACCCATTTGCCTGATTTGTTCAAGGTAATCGTATATATATGATATAGATCAAAAAAGATTGACTCTTTTAAGTTTTTATCCTCTAATATTGGTCTTGTCTCATCCCCAATTCTGAATGTAATTGTGTTTTTCGGCTTCATAACTGACTCTTTTGTCATTAGTTTTTTTAAAAATGTGAAAGTAGTAATATTAATCAATAATACACCTTAAGTTGTAATAATATGTAGTTCTAATTGTTCCACATATTCAGCAGATTAAATTCAATGATAGATTATTACATTTCAGATGTTAATAGCTCGAATAAAATTGCCTACTTTTGAGGACAGTTACTGTGATACACTTTATATGTATTACATATTGATCGAACTTCGAGTTCAATCATATATTTGACCAGTATTATCGTTTTACAAACATTATGGAGAAAGCAAAATATATAAATAATAAGGCGTCTGTTGATGATTTAATGTTGAATGTTGATCGATTATTAAAGAAAAAGGTATCTCTCTCAGATGATAATACTCCCACAGTGGAGGATAGATTAGCTGTGGTTACTCATTTTTTACACAATGGAGTCTACAATAATGAATCTATCAATACTACTGCTGCTTGCTATATGCACGAGTTTAAGAATATTCTGGATGATGTTGGTTCTAACAATGTCTCTGAATCAACTTCTGATTATGCCAGTGTAGGGGATATGTTTGAGGGCTTTTTTGATGTTCCTTTTCTATGTGATTCTGATCACAAGTTTACGTTCATCGATCTTTTCGCAGGTATTGGGGGCTTTAGGATTGCTATGCAATCTCTTGGAGGAAAGTGTATCTTCTCCTCTGAATTAGATAGCCAAGCCAAGAAGACCTATCTTCATAATTATGGAGAGATGCCTTTTGGAGATATTACAAAAGAGGAGACCAAGAGGTATATACCCGATGAGTTTGACCTGCTTTGCGCAGGGTTTCCATGTCAGGCATTCTCTTTAGCTGGAAAACGTGGAGGCTTTGATGATACACGAGGCACCTTGTTTTTTGACGTTGCCGAGATTATACGTAGGAAAAGACCAAAAGCTATATTTCTTGAGAATGTAAAAGGGTTAATTAGTCATGATAAGGGGAGAACTCTTCAAGTGATTCTCAATACACTTAGAGAGGATCTCGACTACTATGTTCCAGATCCACAGGTTATAAATGCGCGTAATTTTGGAGTGCCTCAAAATAGAGAACGTATATACATAGTAGGATTTAGAAAGGATTGTTTTAAGAGTGAATTTATTTACCCACATCCTACTGATATTACAAAAACTATTGCAGACATAAAAGAGAGAGAACCAGTTACATCAAGATATTACTTGTCAACCCAATATCTGCAAACACTACGAGATCATAAACAACGCCATGCAAGTAAAGGCAATGGATTTGGATATGAGATATTATTAGATGATGAGGTGGCCAATGCAATCGTTGTTGGTGGAATGGGAAGAGAGAGAAATTTAATTTATGACTTTAGATTAAGAGATTTTACTCCCGAGACAAAAATAAAAGGAGAGGTAAATAGGGAAGGGATTCGAAAGATGACACCTCGTGAATGGGCTAGACTTCAGGGCTTTCCTGATAGTTTCAGAATTGTTGTAGCAGATGCTTCTGCGTATAAGCAATTCGGTAATTCTGTAGCTGTTCCAGCAATAAAAGCAACAGCTGAGCAGATACTTAAACATATTTTGTAATACTCTATGGTAATAGAATCACCTTTTTATTAATAATAAATCGATATATGAAGACAGGGAATAAAGGCGAATGGAGTGAGATATATGCCTTGCTGAAATTAATAGGGGATAAACGAGTTTTTGCTGGTGATGGTAACTTGAATAAAACAGATTTGTTTTTTCCTATCGATGAAGTCATAAGAAAAGAGGGTGATAAGAAATCGGAGCATTATATTATATATAATATAAAGAATAGTGAGATTGTGGATAATAGTTCTAACTTAACTATTGAACTAAAAGCTGAAGAGTTTAGTGATAAAGCAAAACAATTATTCGATAAACTAAAGAGTTCCCCTAAGGGAAGTAAATTATGTTTTGAACAGATAGAGATGTTTCTCAATACTGTGTCATGTAATGAGTTAAAGGCAAAAGCTATTAATAAAGCCGATCTATTATTAGTTATCCATGATTTCAGAATATCAAGGACTCATAAGTTAGGGTTTAGTATAAAGTCTCAACTAGGAGGTAGTTCAACATTATTGAATGCATCAAGTGATACTACGAGCTTTCTATATCAGGTTAGTGGTATTGATGATGTTGTAATGAATAAATTTAATGAGATCAATAAAGATTTGCATAAGAACGTATTCCAGAAACGTTTTGAGATATTAATGAATTGTGATGCTGAAATTAACTTTTTAAAAGTAATCTCACCAGTGTTTAATAATAATTTAATATATCAAGATACTGCACTACCAAAAATATTAGCTAGTGTACTGTTGAATTATTACCAAACTCCAAAATCTTTAATTAGAGATCTATGTGAGATTACTATAGCCGAAAATCCACTAGAATTTGACCACTCAACAGGAATGGATTTTTATAAGTATAAGATTAAACAGTTTCTTATTAATTCAGCGCTAGGAATGACTCCAGGAACCCCTTGGAATGGCATCTATCAGGCAAATGGAGGTTATCTGGTTGTTAAGTCAGATGGAGATATACTATGTTATCACTTCTATGATAGGAATGAATTAGAGGACTACCTCTTCAATAATACCAAATTGGATACACCAAGTACATCACGTCATGGATTTGGAACTATATATAAGGATGGGAATCTGTATTACATTAAATTAAATATTCAAATCAGATTTATTCACTAGTAAGGGGTGAAATTTTTAAATATTATAGATACTTAGAAGCTGTTTAAATTTTATTCAAAAATAATTTTATGGCAGCGATATGCATCATGGCTTCGTGCGTGTCAGCCCTGTATTCATAGTCAATGGTCAGTCTCCTGAAGTTCTCGAGCCATGAGAAAGTGCGCTCGACAATCCATCTTTTTGGCATGGGGACAAATCTGTCCGTCCGTTTGTCGGACCTGAGTACGACATCCAGGTCGCAATGCAGCAGTCTCTTGACCGTGTTCCTGACAGTCTCGCCCCTGTAACCTCCGTCCGCCAGAATCCGTTTCAGCCCCGGGAATTTGTATCTCATGGATTCGAACACCTCTTCCGCCCCTACGCTGTCATGGACGTTTGCCGGATGGACTCTCACTGACATGGGCAGCCCCAGTGTGTCAACCACTATGTGCTCCTTCCTGCCCTTTATCTTTTTGTTTCCGTCTATTCCCCTTTGACCATCAATATGATGGGAGGTCCTGACACTCCTTGAGTCGATGATCCCAAGGCTGGGACTCTCCGCCCTGCCCGAAAGACGGCGGACAATGCCGCGGAGGGTGTCGAAGATCTCTTCAAGCAGGCCCTCGTTCTTCCACTTGCTGAAATAGTAATACACTGTCTGCCACGGAGCGAAATCCGATGGGAGCATTCTCCACTGCACGCCGGTCTTCACGATGTACAGGATGCCGTCAAAAACAGAGCGCAGTGAATATTTTCTGAATCTTTCTTTGGGGTCTAACATATTTTTTATAACTTGCCACTGTTTATCAGTCAGGTTGGTTGGGTACTTATGCATAACTTTAATGTCTTGATAATCATAAAGTTACGAAAAATATTCCAATTAACCTACTGATTTACAACTAATTATAAATAAATTTAAACAGATTCTTACTCTTTGACTTCCTAAACTATTCCCAATTTGCAAAATTGACAAATTAAGTTTGAGATAGTAACTCATTTAGTAGTGGTAACTCTTTTTTGCTATCTACATCACGAGGTTTTAACAGATATAGCCATACTCTTTACGATTTGGCTCAATCTCATCTATCCT
>JBOFUP010000048.1:0-17379 GCA_051652645.1 Bacteroidales bacterium | reverse complement strand
TACAATAACAAATGATATTATAGGTATGCTAATATATATGGGGGTTTCCTCATTTTTATCTTAAATAATTGCTAATTTTTTGCGATATATTTGAAATAATATCTTTATTTGTGCCTTTAACAACACGTAATAGCTAAGTTAAACTATGATGAATGAGCAAGAAACCACTAAATTAGATCTTTCTAATGAGGTGGAAAACACACTGGATCAGCTTTTAGCTGAAGATAAAGAAGTTGCAACCTTTACAAGTCGCACTGATATTATCAAACAAGTTAAGAATCTTCTAACTCTTCCTCTAGATGAGATTAAGACAGAAATAGAGACTCTTAAGCAGAACTACTACAAGCTGAGAAAGCAAGAGATTGACTCAGCTAAGGCTCTTTATATGAGTCAAAACGACAACACCGAAGAGGGATTCACTCCTGAAGAGGATCCTCATGAGGAAGAGCTTAAAGAGTTGCTAAACGAATATAAGAAGAAGAAATCTGATTTGGCTGAAGAGCGTCTGCGCATTCGCGAGGCAAACCTTCAAGCTAAACGTCAAATCATAGAGTCTCTTAAGGAGATCACAGAAGACGCTGAAGATGTAAGTAAGAGATATACAGAGTTCCACCACCTTCAAGTACAGTGGAAAGAGATTACTGACATCCCTGCCGAGGAGAGTAATGAACTGTGGAAACAGTATCACCACTACGTTGAACTATTCTACGAGCTACTTAAAATAAATAAAGAGCTTAGAGATTATGACTATCGTCGCAATCTTGAATTAAAGAGTATTCTATGTGAATCCGCAGAGAAATTAGCATCTGAAGATGACGTTATTTCATCATTCCATCAACTACAGAAGCTACATGAAGAGTGGCGTGAAATTGGCCCTGTTTCAAAAGAATCACGCGATGAAATATGGCGCCGATTCAAGGAAGCTTCAACTTTGGTTAACAAACGCCATCAACACCACTTTGAACAACTAAAAAATAGAGAGCGTGAAAACGAACTTGAAAAGATAGCAATTTGTGAAGCCGTAGAAGAAGTAAACAAAGAGATTGCTACCTCATTCCAACTTTGGGATAAGCAGACTGAGGCTATTTTGGCTCTACAAGCTAAGTGGAAAACCCTTGGTTTTGCTCCTAAGAAGGTAAACAATGGTCTTTACGATCGTTTCAGAATTGCGTGCAACAAGTTCTTTGACACTAAGGCCGAATTCTATGCTAACTCTAAGCGCGAGCTAGAAACAAACTTAGAGAAGAAGGTTGCTCTTTGTGAGAAAGCTGAGGCTATAAAGGATAGCACAGAATGGAGAAAAACAACTGATAAGCTTGTAGCACTTCAGAAAGAGTGGAAAACTATCGGAGCTGTACCAAGAAAACAGTCTGATGAAGTTTGGAAAAGATTCATTGCTGCTTGTGACTTCTTCTTCGATAGAAAAGGTAAAGAACACTCTTCTCAAAAGAACGAAGAGCGCACAAACCTAAAAAAGAAGCAAGAATTAATTGAGAAATTATCCCAACTCAAGAGCGAGGGAACAACAATCGAGGTTGTTAGAGAGATCATCACTGAGTTTAACTCTGTAGGACATGTTCCATTCAAAGAGAAAGACAAAGTATACAAAGAGTTCCACAGCCTTGTTGATGAATTATTTGACACGCTTAACGTTAATCGTGCAAAAAAACGTATTGACAACTTCGCTTCAGAAGTTGAATCAGGTGAAAAGAGCAAAGATATTCTTCTTAAAGATAAAGAGAGACTAGTTCGTACATTTGAGTATATGAACAATGACCTTAAAACTTTTGAAAATAATATTGGATTCTTGACCTCTTCTTCCAAGTCTGGCAACAGCCTAGTTAGAGAGATTGAGAAGAAAATTGAAAAACTAAAAGAGGAGATGACGTTGATCGTTAAGAAGATCGAGATCATCGACACAAAATTAAATCAGTAATGAATAAAGAGATTAATTGGTCTGAATTGGGATTTGGATATACCAAAACAGACATCAACGTACGTTGCCACTATAGCAATGGTGCGTGGGGCGAATTAGAGTTTACGGATTCAGAGCAAGTTTCACTTCACATGGCTGCAACTTGTCTTCACTACGGACAAGAGGTATTCGAAGGACTAAAAGCCTTCAGAGGCAAAGATGGCAAAATCAGACTTTTTAGATTAGAGGAGAACGGCAAGCGTCTTATCGAGTCTTGTGAAGGTCTTAGAATGGCTGCTCTTCCTCTAGAAAAGTTTGAACAAGCTTGTATAGAGGCTGTTAAAAGAAATGAGAGATTTGTACCACCTTACGAAAGTGGTGCTTCCCTCTATCTTCGTCCAATGCTTATTGGGACAACTGGACAGGTTGGTGTTAAGCCATCTAAGGAATTCACCTTCATAGTGTTCGCTACACCCGTAGGACCATACTTCAAAGAGGGATTCAAGCCGACTCCAATGTGCATACTTCGTGGTTATGACCGTGCTGCACCGCTTGGAACTGGTAGATACAAATGTGGTGGCAACTATGCTGCATCATTAGTTCCAGGAGAGTTTGCTCATAGCAGAGGCTATTCTGCTGTTCTTTTCCTTGATGCTAAAGAGAAGAAATATATTGACGAATGTGGGCCTGCCAACTTCTTCGGAATACGTGGCAACACATACATCACCCCTAAGTCAGAATCTATTCTTGCTTCTATTACAAATAGAAGTCTTATGACTCTTGCTCAAGATATGGGTATGAATGTAGAGCGCAGACCTGTTTCTGTTGATGAACTAGGTACCTTTGACGAGGCTGGTGCTTGTGGTACTGCTGCTGTTATAAGCCCAATTGCGCGCATTGACGATCTTGATCAAGACAAGTCATATATCTTCTCTGAAGATGGCAAGGCAGGCAAAGTTTGCGAAAAGCTATACACTAAACTTCGTGCTATACAGTATGGTGATGAACCAGACACTCACGGATGGGTTACTATAGTTGAGTAGTCCCATTATTAAATAAGATACAATTAGTGATGCTAAAGATCTACTCTAATGACGAGTACTCTTTAGCATCACTATTTTTATGAACTATGGCTCTTTTTGCTACCTTTGCATCAAGAGCTATATTAGTAGAAACTGTAACTATAATATTAATATGACAAATAATTTCCTAGAGCTAGAAGAGCAAATAATCAAGATGATCAAGACTGTATACGATCCAGAGATACCAGTAGATATCTACGAACTCGGTCTTATATACAAAATTGAGGTTGATGATGATAAGAATGTTATCATCGAAATGACTCTAACAGCACCAAACTGCCCTGCTGCAGACTTTATCCTAGAAGATGTTAGAATGAAGGTTGAGAGTATTGAAGAGGTTAAGAGCCTTGATCTAAGGTTGGTTTTCGAACCAGAGTGGGATAAGGATCTAATGAGCGATGAGGCTAAACTAGAGCTTGGATTCCTTTAAAAAGATGGATACAAGAAAGAGAATTTACTTCGCTTCAGACACTCATCTAGGTGCCACATATTTTGACAACCCATTAGATAAAGAGAGATGCTTTGTTCGATGGTTAGATTCAATAAAGCATGACTGCCAAAGGTTATACCTATTGGGGGACATCTTTGATTTCTGGTTTGAATACAAGACTGTTGTCCCAAGAGGATTCACACGGTTTTTGGGGAAAATAGCAGAACTAACAGATTCCGGAATAGAAGTTCATTGGTTTATTGGTAATCACGACATTTGGATATTTGACTATATATCAAAAGAGCTAGGTGTAACTGTACACTATCAACCGCTTCTAGTGGAACACAGTGGGAAGAGATTTCTGTTAGGACATGGAGATGGCCTTGCAGACAACAGCATTGCATTCAAGCTTCTTCGCTCATTCTTCAGAAACAAGATTGCTCAAAAAGCGTTCTCTGCTATACACCCTAGATGGAGTGTTGCCTTTGCAAAGAGTTGGTCATGCAGAAGCAGACTCTCAAAGGAGGCTATACCCTATTTAGGAGAAGAGAAAGAGCATCTAGTCATTTATGCCAAAGAATATCTCAAGGAGAATTATGTTGACTTCTTTCTATTCGGACATAGGCATATACTTTTGGATCTTATGCTACCACAAAGAAGCAGATTAATTATTACTGGTGATTGGATCTCATACAACTCATTTGCCGTTTTTGACGGCGAAGATATATGGGTTGAGCAATTTGAAATTTAATTTTACTATAAAAAGAAAGAGGGTGTGTTTATTAGAACACACCCTCTTTCTTTTATCAATTTAATCCAATATTAGAGATTAAATATAGCCAATTGCAATACATATACAGCTATACCAGCTAAATATCCTATCAAAGCGATAAGAGAAATCCTCTTAAGATACCATCCAAAACTGATCTTCTCAAGACCCATAACTATAACCCCTGCTGCAGATCCAATAATAAGAATACTACCTCCAACTCCAGCACAATAGGTCAATAGATGCCAAAAAATTCCATCCTGAACAAAATTTGCTAAATATGCAGGGTCAGAAGATGCTGCCGCTGTAGCACTATCTATAAGTGGATACATACCTATAGCACCAGCCACAAGAGGTACGTTATCTACGATGGATGAACTAATACCTATAATAGTGTTTATAAGATAAACATTGTGCACATTCTTATCTAGATATTCAGATAGTGTAGTCAAAATACCTGCCGATTGTAATGCAGCCACAGAGAGTAGAATCCCAAGGAAGAAAAGAAGTGTAGAAGCATCTATTCTCTTTATAACAGCAGATACCCTAACCGATTCATTTGCTTCTAGCTCATTGAATTTAGAGTATCTAAGTTCAGTGAATAACCAAATTAAACCAAGCGACAACATAACCCCCATGAAAGGTGGAATGTGAAATATTGATTTAAACAGAGGAACAAGCAATAAACCAATAACACCTAAGATTAGTATAGTTAGACGCTGCTTATGAGAAACTAAAGATAGGAATGAGTCGTTAGTCTCTTTGTAATCATCTGAATCATCCTCTTCAAAATCTCCTTTGAAGTATCTAGAGACAAACAAAAGAGGTACAAGAAATGAGGCTAAAGAGGGAATAAATAGATGCGCTGCTAGAGGAGTCGTTGAGACGTTGCCTACAGCCCATAGCATGATTGTTGTCACGTCACCTATTGGAGACCATGCCCCACCACTATTAGCCGCCAGCACAATTATACCAGCAAATAACCATCTCTCTTCTTGTCTATATACTAATTTACGTATCAGCATCGTCATAACGATGGAGGTGGTAAGGTTATCTAAAATTGCAGACATGAAGAAGGTTATGAATCCAATTAACCATAGGAGCTTCTTCTTTCGTCGTGTAGTAATTCTATCTGTTATTATTGCAAATCCACCGTGCGCATCAATAAGCTCAACAATTGTCATTGCTCCAATAAGAAATATCAATATCTCACTTATCTCACCTACATGTTCAATTATCTGAACATTTAGAACAAAGTGTAGTGCTTGATCCCAAAGTGAAGCCTCCCTTAACATTGCATTCTCTGCAATATGCGTAGCAAATAACTCCGCATTAACTAATGGCACATAATCTATTGCCATAACAATGTAAATAATCCACAGAATAACACTTAGTGTCAGAGCTGTCGCCGCCTTATCGATCTTTAGTGGATGCTCAAGGGCTATTACAGAATAGCCTATGATGAAGATCAAAATCATCAATATTACCATAAAAAAATGAATTGAGTTAAATTAATATATCAGTATAAAACAAGTATAGCGATTCGATAGTTTCGAACCGCTATACTTAAATCGTTTAAAAATGCTCTCCATTTGCATAATAGTGTCTACCTTCTACATATAAAAAGTAACACTCTGAATCATCATAACCCACTGATAACAAAGAGTTATAAATAGCTTTTGCAACTTGATCCTCTACTTTCACAGGACGTTTGAAAGCTAACACCTCCACTAATGGAAAACCCATAGACTCTCCATTATCATCAAAGAATCTACTTTGAACAACTTCAATGGATACATGATCCTGTGGTAGGTTATATATTTGTGAAATCTCTTTAATCAATGCAGCTGAATTCATCCCTATCTTATCTGGGCATACTGCGTGAAAACGTATTGTTGGCATAATATACACTTGAATTGATACAATATATGTGTGTAGGGTGCAAAAGTATAAATTCTAATTTATAAAACTAGAAGAATAATAGATTTGAATCCATAACAACAAGTATTGATAGATCAATAATTGTGATAAAGGGCTCTAATAAGGTCATAATTGATCATTAAGTAAAACTAGCTGATCAACAAACTCTCTTGTATTACTCAATCGTGGAACCTTATTTTGTCCTCCAACTTTCCCTCTATTTGTCATCCACTGAGCAAAAAGTCCATTTTTAGCCACAGTCACTTGAGGTAACCCAAGTGTTAAGTCCTTATACCTTTTAGCTTCATAATCAGAATTAAGACTCTTAAGGGCACTGTCCAACTCCACAACAAATTGGGTTATATCTTCAGGAGGAGTAACAAACTCCACTATCCATTGATGAGCCCCCCCACTACCCTCAGACATATATATAGGTGCTGCTGTATAATCCAAAACTTTGACTCCTGTAGATTGGCAAGCTAATACTATTGCCCGATCTGCGTTGTCCACCATTACCTCCTCACCAAAAGCATTCATAAAATGTTTTGTTCGTCCAGTTATTAATAACTTATGAGGTTTAAGAGAGGTAAATCTAACTGTATCTCCAATTATATACCTCCATAGCCCACTATTAGTGGTTATAACCATTGCATAATTACGTCCTATTTGAACCTCTGAAAGAGGTATAATGGATCGGTTCGGCTGATCAAACTGATCCATAGGAATAAATTCATAAAATATACCAAGATCTATCATCAATAACATGGAGCTATCACTAAGATCATTCTGGATAGCAAAAAAGCCTTCAGAGGCATTGTAAGTCTCTACATAATAGACCTCTTTTTTCGGAATAATCTGCTCATAGAGTGGTCGATAAGGCAAAAAACTTATACCTCCATGAAAAAAAAGCTCCAGATTTGGCCATACTTCCGTAATATTAGACTTCCCACTCTTCTCGACAATAGCCTTAAGAAGCACCAACATCCATGATGGCACCCCAGCAAGAGATACTACATCTTGATTATAAGTAGAGTCTACTATTGCCTTTATCTTAGATTCCCATTCATCCATTAGGGCTATCTTCTTGTCAGGAACTCTTAGAAGTGAGAAGTAATCTGGACTATTCTGAAGTAGAATAGCGGATAAGTCTCCCACTGAAATACCAGTAGATGACTCAAGAAGCTTGTGGCTACCTCCAAGTATCATACTCTTACCACTAAAAAGTTTGCTATTAGGATTCATCCTAGAATATAGAGCAATTGCATCCTTAGCCCCTTTATAGTGACAATCATCTAAAGCTGATTGACTAACAGGTATAAACTTGCTTTTATCATTTGTTGTTCCTGATGATTTTGCAAACCATTTAGGCCTTCCCTTCCATAGAATATCAGACTCCCCCAACATCATCCTGTCAATGTATGGCTTTAAGTCATCATACCCACTAATAGGTACAATACTAGCAAACTGTTCATAGCTGACCAGCTTATCATACTTGTATCTGCGTCCCCACTCAGTGTCGTAGGCAGAATCAATAAGAGAAAGTAATTGTTGCTCCTGTATTTCTTTAGACTCATCAGCATATCTATCAATCTGACTTAATCTTGAATCTAGAAATAGGAAAAAGAATTTCGTAAATTGCATAAGTAGTTTTCAACTGGTTGTTTTAAGTTCTTCGGGCAGCAATATACGAATGTTTTTTTATTGGAATGTGACAAAATAAGAAAAGGTTGTCTCACGACAACCTAAACCCTTTATTAACCTTAAATCTAATACCATGAAAAACTGATACAAATATATACGATTCGAGTATAGATTGCAAACTCAACTCCTTAATTTAGCTCCATTTTAACACAATTCAACTTAACTGATTATCAAATAGATTACCAGTTAACTTTTAAAAACAGTTTAGAAATCAAAGCAACAGAGCTCTAACTTCAAAGCAAAACTAAAATATCACAATGTTACATTAATGCTGCAAACGTTACTCAAAAAACTTTTCACACTCCCATATTTGTGACTATCTTTGTGATTTACACATCAATAAACAACAAAATGCCCAACGAACAATACAAACCAAAACCAAATGCTTTAGCCCTTCTGCCTCTAGCTGTATTCCTTGTTTCGTATCTCGTAGTATCAATTCTTGTTGACGATTTCTACAAAATGCCTATAACAGTAGCTTTTCTGTTTTCTGCCATCGTTTCAATATTTATTACTCCAGGCAATAGCTTGTCTAGTCGAATAGAACAATTCTCGGTTGGAGCAGCAAACAAAAACATAATGCTGATGATCTGGATCTTCATTCTTGCTGGAGCATTTGCCCAAACAGCCATATCAATGGGAGCAGTAGATGCCACAGTAAATCTAGCACTCAGCATACTTCCGGACTACCTTCTCATAGGTGGTATTTTTGCTGCTGCTTGCTTCATATCAATTTCTATAGGCACCTCTGTGGGTACAATTGTAGCATTAACCCCAATAGCTGTTGGTATAGCAGAAAAGAGCGACATCTCATTGGCTATGATGACTGCAGTTGTTGTTGGAGGATCACTCTTTGGCGACAACCTTTCATTTATATCAGACACAACAATTGCAGCCACAAAGACACAAGGTTGTGAAATGAGAGACAAATTCAATGCTAACATTAGAATTGTTGCTCCAGTCGCATTAATCGTATTCTTCATATACCTATTTATGGGTATGAACATCAAAGTCGACAGCTTCATATACGAAATAGAAATAATTAAGGTGATACCTTACCTATTCGTTATAGTATGTGCACTAGCTGGAATGAACGCAATTAGACTACTTATATTAGGCACACTCCTTTCAGGCGTAATAGGTCTCATAACTAATTCATTTGACGCAATGACGTGGATGGGTCATATGGGAGATGGAATCATGAATATGAGCGAGTTAATAATAATATCTCTACTTGCAGGAGGAGTGCTAGAACTAATTAGATACAACGGTGGTATTGAATATATTATCAATGCCATCACAAGCAAGGTCAGATCCAAACGAGGAGCGGAATTGAGTATAGCTGCACTAGTAGGGTTTGCAAATATCTGCACAGCCAACAACACAATAGCCATTATAACCGCAGGACCAATTGCCAAAAGAGTTGCTAAACAGTTCAATATTGACCCAAGAAAGTCAGCAAGTATACTTGACACTTTCTCTTGCTTTATTCAAGGTATTATACCCTATGGTGCACAACTTCTTATGGCAGCAGGCCTAGCTAAGATTTCGCCTATTGAGATCATACCACACCTCTACTATCCTTTCTTTTTAGGAATAGCTACAATACTCTCAATAATATTTAGATATCCGCGTAAGTATACAAAATAAATAGTAAAAAAACAGTGAGATAACCTTAGAAAGGAGTACATTTGCATACCATATATAAAGATCTATTATACGTATGTTACTTAATTCTTTAACTGCTATTTCTCCAATTGACGGACGATACAGAGACAAAGGTGCTGATTTAGCTCTATATTTCTCGGAATATGCTCTAATTCGCTACCGTGTCCTTGTTGAAATTGAGTATTTCATCGCTATTTGCGAACTACCCTTACCTCAACTTGCAAAGATTGACTCTAAACTATTTACGGAGCTCAGAAAGGTTTATCAACACTTCAACGAAAGCGATGCCGAACGCATAAAAGCTATCGAAGCTGTTACTAACCACGACGTTAAGGCTGTTGAGTATTTCATCAAAGAGAAGTTTGACTCTTTAGGACTAGATGAATACAAAGAGTTTATTCATTTTGGATTAACATCGCAGGACATAAACAACACTGCTGTTCCTATCTCAATTGCAGATGCTCTTAAAGAGACATACTATCCAGCAATAGAGGAACTAATAACAATGCTTAAGGATTATGCTAACCAATGGGATACCATCTCAATGCTAGCTAAAACTCACGGTCAACCAGCCTCTCCTACTCGTCTTGGTAAGGAGATTATGGTATTTGTATACAGACTAGAGCAACAGCTCCAATCACTTAAAGAGACATCTATCAGTGGTAAATTCGGTGGAGCAACAGGAAACTTCAATGCTCACCACATTGCGTATCCTATGTTTAACTGGAAAGAGTTTGGAAACAAATTCCTTTCTGAAAAACTGGGAATAAAAAGAGAAGAGTGGACAACACAGATCTCAAACTACGACAACCTTGCGGCACAGTTCGACGCAATGAAGAGAGTAAACACTATCCTCATTGACCTCAACCGAGATATGTGGCAATATATCTCAATGGAGTATTTCAAGCAGAAGATCAAAGAAGGTGAGGTTGGATCATCTGCTATGCCTCATAAAGTAAACCCTATAGACTTTGAAAACTCTGAGGGCAATCTTGGTATAGCTAATGCTATCCTTGAACACCTTTCAATGAAACTTCCTATCTCAAGACTACAGAGAGACCTTACAGACTCTACTGTACTAAGAAATGTTGGTGTTCCATTTGCTCACTCTCTAATTGCAATCAAGAGCACAATTAAAGGATTAGGAAAACTTCTTTTGAACGAAAAGGCTATTTACAATGACCTAGAAGGTTGTTGGGCTGTTGTTGCAGAAGGTATTCAAACCATTCTTCGTCGTGAAGGATACCCAAAACCATACGAAGCACTCAAAGATCTAACTCGTACAAATCAGGAGATAAACGCCCAATCTATTGCTATATTTATTGATGGGCTTGCTGTTTCTGACGAAGTAAAAGCAGAATTACACAAAATAACTCCACATTCATACACTGGTGTGTGAACAAATTATAGGAATAAACTATTATATCTCAGAGATAAATTTCAAGTTGTAACGAAGCCGTGAGGCTTCAAAAAAAGTAATTAAAGAAGAAAATGGACGCAGAAAACAGACCTAAACGCCCTCGTATCACTTTAAATAATGATGCAAAAAGCGTTAGCCGTGACGGTAATGGCTATAACAGCGAAAGAGCGACATACAGAAACAATGATAATCGTGAGTTCCGTCCTAGACGCGAATACAACAACGATGGTCATGTTGACAACAATCGCGAAGGGAGATATGAGAATAGATCCTACAATCAAGGATCAAACAATTATGGTGAGCGCAAGCAGTACGGCAACCGCTCATTTGACAACAACAGATCATACAATCGCGAAGGGGGATACCAACAACGTGAAGGAGGATACCAACAACGCGAAAATAGATTCCAAGGAAATCGCGAAGGAGGATACCAACAACGCGAAAATAGATTCCAAGGAAACCGTGAAGGGGGATACCAACAACGCGAAAATAGATTCCAAGGAAACCGCGAAGGGGGATACCAACAACGCGAAAATAGATTCCAAGGAAACCGTGAAGGGGGATACCAACAACGCGAAAATAGATTCCAAGGAAACCGCGAAGGGGGATTCCAACAACGCGA
The DNA here is from genome assembly GCA_051652645.1 of Bacteroidales bacterium. Classification (GTDB taxonomy): domain Bacteria; phylum Bacteroidota; class Bacteroidia; order Bacteroidales; family UBA7332; genus UBA7332. The sequence continues at coordinate 5,852 of JBOFUP010000048.1, read as the reverse complement.
AAACCGCTACTCAAACAGCCAACCAGGCAGTTTCCAGCCAAGAAGCTCACAAAGTGGTGCATTTAGCAACAACCGATTTGGGGCTAACAACTTCCGTAAGAACGACAACAACTACGATCCAAATGCTAAATACAGCAAGAAAAAGCAGATGGAATACGCTGATATACTAACTGACCCAAACGAGCCAATTCGTTTGAACAAGTATATTGCAAATGCTGGTCTTTGCTCTCGTAGAGAAGCTGATGAGTTTATTGCAGCTGGTATGGTAAAAGTTAATGGAGAAGTTGTTACAGAACTTGGAACAAAAGTTAGCAGAACTGACGTAATAGCTTTCAACGAGAAAGAGGTTACTCCAGAGGGTAAAGTATATGTACTTCTAAACAAACCAAAAGATTGTGTTACCACTTCGGACGATCCACAAGAGAGACTTACTGTTCTTGACCTTGTGAAGAACGCTTGTGATGAACGCATCTACCCTGTTGGTCGTCTTGACCGCAATACTACAGGTGTTCTTCTTCTTACAAACGACGGTGACCTAGCATCTAAGCTTACTCACCCTAAGTACAACAAGAAGAAAATCTACCACGTATGGCTTGACAAAGATGTAACAATGGAGGATATTAAACTCATTGCTACTGGTATTGAGCTTGAAGATGGTGAGATTCATGCAGATGCTATCAGCTATGCAGACGAAGATGACCAAAAGCAGATAGGCATAGAAATTCACTCTGGACGTAATAGAATCGTTCGTAGAATCTTCGAACACCTAGGCTACAGAGTTATCAAACTAGACAGAGTTATGTTTGCTGGTCTTACTAAAAAGAACCTTCCAAGAGGAAGATGGAGACATCTAACTCAAGAAGAGGTTAACTTCCTTAGAATGGGATCATTTGAATAAACAAACATTTAGAGTGCTCTATTGCAAATGCTATAGAGCACTCTAAATTAAAGATATTTAAAGATGGAACAACTTACACGAATAAAGATTGTCGATGCTCTTCAATGCGAGCAATTCGGCTCAACAGTGAATGTAAAAGGTTGGGTTCGTACTCGACGCGGTAATAAGGCAATTAACTTCATTGCTCTTAATGATGGTTCAACTATCAACAATATACAGATCGTAGTTGATGTAAACAGCTTCAGCGAAGATCTATTAAAAGCAATTACTACTGGTGCTTGTATCAGCGTAAATGGGATTATCGTTGAATCTCAAGGACAAGGTCAGAAAGCAGAGATACAAGCAAAAGAGATTTTGGTTTACGGTACTGCTGATGCTCAAACTTACCCACTTCAGAAGAAGGGACACACTTTAGAGTTCCTTCGTGAGATTGCTCACCTTAGACCTCGCACAAACACCTTTGGTGCTGTCCTACGCATACGCCACCATATGGCTTTTGCTATCCACAAGTTCTACAATGACCGTGGATACTTCTACCTACACACACCAATCATCACCTCTTCTGATGCTGAAGGTGCTGGTGCTATGTTCCAAGCTACTACACTAGATCTAAACAACCCTCCACGCAATGAAGAGGGGAATATTGACTACACTCAAGACTTCTTTGGTAAACATGCCAACCTTACTGTTTCAGGTCAGCTTGAGGGAGAACTAGGTGCAATGGCATTAGGTGCTATCTACACTTTCGGACCAACATTCCGTGCTGAGAACTCAAACACTCCACGTCACTTGGCTGAATTCTGGATGATAGAGCCAGAAGTTGCATTCTTCGAGATCGAAGACAACATGAACCTTGCAGAGGATTTCCTAAAGTATCTTATCCAGTATGCACTAGACAACTGCAAGGACGACCTTGAGTTCCTAGCTAGCATGTACGACAAAGAGCTTATCGAGAGACTACAGTTTGTGGTAGAGAACGACTTCGTTCGCCTTCCATACACAGAGGGTGTAGAGATACTTAAAGCCTCTGGCAAGAAATTTGAATTCCCTGTTGATTGGGGTACAGACCTTCAGTCAGAGCACGAAAGATACTTGGTTGAAGAGCACTTCAAGAAACCAGTTATACTAACAGACTACCCTAAAGATATCAAAGCTTTCTACATGAAGCAGAACGATGACGGTAAGACTGTTCGTGCTATGGACGTTCTTTTCCCTAAGATTGGAGAGATCATCGGTGGTTCACAACGCGAAGAGAGCTACGAAAAACTTGTAGCTCGTATCGAAGAACTTGAGATACCAATGAAAGATCTTTGGTGGTATCTTGACACTCGTCGCTTTGGTACAGCACCTCACTCAGGATTTGGTCTTGGTTTCGAAAGACTTCTTCTTTTCGTTACTGGTATGACCAACATTCGCGACGTTATTCCTTTCCCTAGAACTCCAAATAACTGTGAGTTCTAATTCAGAAACAACTATACTAAAAAAGGGTATCACCAACTATTGGTGATACCCTTTTTGTATATGATTACTTAGCCAAGCCCACTGTCAACAAACCATCACTGGGCGTGTAACTAATCTCAGACCCACAGATAAGAGGATAGTTATTCTGTGTGTGCCCAACAGGAAAACCAAATATAGTAGGGAAAGAGTATGGTTCAACCATATTACGTATCAATTCATAGAGAGAAGCACCCATAGAAGGATCCTCATTATAATCACTAAACTCGCCTACTATCAATGCAGACAAACGATCAAAAACACCACCTAACCTAAGAGTGTGCAACATCCTCTCTACCTTATATGGAGACTCACCAATATCCTCAATAAAAAGAACAGGATTAGGTGTATACTCTAGCGGATCGAACGAAGTTCCACGAAGAGACAACAAGATAGCCAAATTACCGCCTACTAGTCTCCCACTAAATTCTGCCCCTCTATTTAAAATATGAGGCTTAACATTATATACAATAGAACCCTCTGACAATATTCTCCTTAGAGACTCTATAGGTGCATCACCATGATTCGATTCTACAATATGCCTCACCATAGGAGAGTGTATAGAAGCCACACCACAGCTATTAACAAGAGCATGCAAAGCCGTGATATCACTATAACCAATAATCCACTTAGGGTTATTCACTATTAAATCCCTATCTATCCTATCAATAATCTGCAAAAGCCCATATCCCCCACGACTACAAAGTATAGCCGCAATAGCATTATTAGCTAAAGCTTGATGAAAATCATCCAAACGCTGCTCCTCTGTACCGCAATATCTACCGTTAATACCCAAAGCATTTGGCATCACAACAACATTATAGCCCCAAGACTCAATTCTATCTATTGCAACTACTACTTCAGATGCATCAATAGCACCAGAGGGTGTAACTATGGCAATTGTATCTCCTTTTTTAAGTGTAGATGGAAAGATCATAATGAAAGAAGTTCAATAAAAGAAAAAAAAGAGAGTCATGAAGACCATATCCTCAAGAAAGAATAAAGTACCTCACAACTCTCAATATCATTATATAAAAGCTATATTATGCATCAATCTTAGCATATGTAGCATTTGCCTCAATAAAATCACGACGAGGAGCTACATCATCACCCATAAGCATAGAGAAGATGTGATCAGCCTCAGCTGCACTCTCAATAGTCACCTGACGTAGAGTTCTTGTCTCCGGATTCATAGTTGTATCCCAAAGCTGCTCTGCCTTCATCTCTCCAAGACCTTTATAACGTTGAGTATAAACCAACCCCTCATTACCATTAGCGAACTCATCTATGAATGCACGTCTCTCACGCTCATTCCAGCAGTAACGCTCATTTTTACCTCTTCTACAAAGATATAGAGGTGGAGTAGCAATATACACATATCCTGACTCGATTAGAGGACGAAGTCTACGGAAGAATAGAGTCAAGATAAGCGTTGCAATGTGTGATCCATCGATATCCGCATCGGTCATGATAATAATCTTGTGATATCTCAATTTTGACAAATCAAGTTCAGCAACATTAGCCTCTGCATCCAACAATATACCCAAAGCATTGAAGATATTCTCTATCTCCTCACTCCCCATCAACTTATCAGAAGAAGCCTTCTCTACATTCAAGATCTTACCTCTTAGAGGAAGGATAGCTTGGTGCATTCTATCACGCCCTTGCTTAGCAGTACCACCCGCCGAATCTCCCTCGACAATGAATACCTCATTAAGCTCGGCTTTTCTGCTTGAACAATCAGCCAATTTACCAGGAAGCTTACCAGGCCCTCCTAGAGTTGTCTTCTTTCTCTCATTTTCCCTAGCCTTACGAGCAGCATAACGAGCTCTTGCAGCTAGAAGAACCTTCTCTACTATCAATCGAGCCTCTTTAGGATGCTCCTCAAGGAAGTTTGACAATGCCTCACTCACCGCTTGATCTACTGCACCAATAACTTCGTTGTTACCCAACTTTGTTTTCGTTTGTCCTTCAAACTGCGGCTCAGAAACCTTAACAGAAACAACTGCCGTCAAACCCTCTCTAAAGTCATCACCAGTAATTTCAACCTTCTCTTTCTCCAATATCTTTGAGTCATCAGCATACTTCTTCAAAGTACGAGTCAACGCCCTACGGAAGCCTGCCAAGTGTGTTCCACCCTCGATAGTGTTGATATTATTTACGAAAGAATATACATTCTCATTAAACGAAGAGTTATACGACATAGCAACCTCTACAGGTACACCCTGCTTCTCGGTTACAATATGAATAACATCCTCCATCAGAGGATCTCTTGATTGGTCAAGAAAACGAACGAACTCCTTCAATCCCTCCTCAGAGTAATACTCGTGAGATTTAAAGCTTCCATCCTCCTCCTTAACTCTTCTATCCGTTATCGTTAAGCGAATACCTGCATTTAGGTAAGCCAAATCTCTCAAACGAGCAGCTAGAGTGTCATATTTATATTCCGTCTCTTGGAATATTGAGTCATCTGGTCTAAAGGTTACTGTAGTACCAGTTGTATCACTAACACCTATCTCAGCTACAGGAGACTCTGGTTTACCACATGAATACTCCTGCATATAAAGCTTACCTTCACGGCGAACTTCAACACGAAGATAAGTAGAAAGAGCATTTACACAAGATACACCCACACCGTGTAGTCCACCAGAAACCTTATAAGACCCCTTGTCAAACTTACCCCCTGCGTGAAGTACTGTTAATACAACCTCAAGAGCCGAACGCCCCTCCTTCTCATGTATATCCACAGGAATACCACGCCCGTTATCTACAACGGTAATTGAATTATCCTCGTTAATAGTCACACCAATCGTGTCACAATGACCTGCCAAAGCCTCATCAATAGAGTTATCAACAACCTCATAAACCAAGTGATGAAGTCCTTTAGAGCCAATATCTCCAATGTACATTGCAGGGCGTTTACGTACCGCCTCTAAGCCTTCTAGTACCTGAATACTATCAGCCCCATAAGAAGCGCCATTCGCTTTATTGATTTCCTCTGCCATAGATATAGTAATTTCTTTAATTTTTAACGTAATGTCCTATTCTGATAAGCATAATAGAACGAACAAAGATACAAAAAACTATTTATTTACGTAGGGCAATATACTATTATCAATGGTATAAACAGAAAAAAAGCGAGAGTTCCTTCAGTGAAGAAACTCTCGCTTTAACGCGTAGCCCATAGGGGAGTCGAACCCCTCTTTCCAGAATGAAAATCTGATGTCCTAACCGATAGACGAATGGGCCAGCTTAGAACGATCGTATAGATCATCCAACTCCTGGCAAAGCAGAAATATGTCTTTACACCACACAAGTAGTGCATTAGTAGCCCATAGGGGAGTCGAACCCCTCTTTCCAGAATGAAAATCTGATGTCCTAACCGATAGACGAATGGGCCGTCCATAGAACTACAAGAGTCCTATAATATCTTAAGCCAACTTAGCGATCTTGATCG
>JBOFUP010000047.1:0-54801 GCA_051652645.1 Bacteroidales bacterium | reverse complement strand
TTCATAATACATATATGTTTAATCTGTACCGGCAAAGATAGTAATAATTTAGAAAGATTGTTGAGGCTGCATCCCACAGTCGCTTTGCTTACTGGGGGTTACCCTTCGCTGTTGAGAGCCCTTCGGGCTTGTTGAGGCTTCGCTGTTGAGGCTGCTTTCGCAGCTGTTGAATTAATCTCGCTAATCTGGCTGATTAGGCAGATCTAAACAGCTAACCAGATGCAACAGTCCAAAAAGAGAGATATTCACGCAGATCTCGCTGATTACGCAGATCTTGTTTTGCCTAACCCACTAACCCAAGAATTTTATCCACGGATCTACACGGATAAGAGCTTCGTTACCTCTACGCTATGGGTTTAATTATTCACACGGATATAACATATAAACCCTAACCTACTAACCCCCAAATTTTATCCACGGATCTACACGGATAAGAGCTTCGTTACCTCTACGCTATGAGATATGTTGAGGCTTCATCCACGGGTCGCTACGCTTACCCGCGGTTACCCACATGTTACCCTTTCAGGGTAAAGAGCTATCGCATAGCTAGCAAAGATATGTTGAGGCTAACGCTGTTGAATTATTCTCGCTGATTACGCAGATCTTGTTTCTCTAAACCCACTAACCCCTAACCAGATGCAACAGTCCAAAAATAGAGATATTCACGCAGATCTCGCAGATTACGCAGATCTTGTTTCTCTAACCCTCTAAACCCCTAAATCTCTAACCCACTAACCAGATGCAACAGTCCAAAGAGAAAGTTATTCACGCAGATCTCGCAGATTACGCAGATCCTGTTTCTCTAAACCTCTAAACCTCTAACCCTCTAAACCCCTAACCATCTAGCCCAACTAACCAGCTGCAATAGGAGCTACATAATCAGGGAACGAAGATTTTACTAATCTAAAATAGAGATAAGATTGTTATAGTATTGTATAAGTCGAAAAAAGTGAGATTATGAATAACACACATTAGTAACCTTAGCATAATTCAAGCAAGCAAAATTACTAAAAAAGGATTTTTCTTTACACTAGCTTACATAATGGCACAAAAGCGACACAATCAGCTATACTATTGATAGTTGCATAAACAAGGAACACAAAATAAAAGCAATATGTTTATAAAAGGAGTGAACTTCTGTATAAAAAATGGGAAACCTCTGAGTTTGTTTTTACATTTACGATATACAGAGATTAAAGCCAAAAAAAGAACACTATAATATAGAATATTCTACTATTATTAATACTATAAAACCAAGGACAATGAGAAAATTATTGGCAACACTATGTTGTTCATCACTTCTCTTCTCTTGTAGTAATCTACAAAATAAGGGAGGAGGCTCAGATGCAGAGATGGATAGATTCATCAATGATTTAATGAGCAAAATGACTCTTGAAGAGAAAATTGGTCAGTTGAATCTACCTAGTTCAGGAGATATAACAACTGGTCAGGCTAAGAGTAGCAATATCGCAGAGAAAATCAAGCTAGGGCAAGTGGGTGGTCTATTTAACATCAAAGGTGTAGATAAGATTCGCGACGTACAGAGAGTGGCCGTTGAAGAGAGTCGATTAGGTATTCCTTTGATCTTTGCCATGGATGTAATCCACGGTTACGAAACGGCTTTCCCTATTCCACTAGGACTATCTTGTACTTGGAACATGGATGCTATAAAGAGATCTGCTCAAGTGGCAGCGCAAGAGTCAACAGCTGATGGAATAAGCTTAACATTCAGCCCTATGGTTGACATTTGTAGAGATCCAAGATGGGGTCGTATTTCAGAGGGTAACGGTGAGGATCCATACTTGGCTGCAAAAATTGGTGAAGCTATGGTAAAGGGCTACCAAGGGGAGAATCTAGCAGATAGTACTACTATGATGTCATGTGTTAAGCACTTTGCTCTTTATGGTGCTCCTGACGCTGGTAGGGACTACAATACGGTAGATATGAGTAGAGCTCGTATGTTCAACGAATATATGTATCCTTACCAAGCAGCTATCGAGGCTGGTGCGGGTTCGATAATGACCTCTTTCAACGAGATAGATGGTGTGCCTGCTACGGCAAACAAATGGTTGCTTCAAGATATTCTTCGCAAGAAGTATAACTTCAAAGGTTTCGTGATGACTGACTATACAGGAATCAATGAGATGATGGACCACGGTATGGGTGATCTACAAACTTGTTCAGCTCTTGCTATGAATGCAGGAACAGACATGGACATGGTGGGTGAAGGATTCCTTACTACATTGGTTAAATCGGTTGAAGAAGGCAAAGTGTCTAAAGCTAGAATCGATGAGGCTTGTCGTGGTATCCTTGAAGCTAAATACAAACTAGGTCTATTTGAAGATCCTTATAAGTATTGCGACAAAGCACGCTCTGTAAAAGAGGTTTACAGTGCAGAGAATCGTCAGATTGCTCGTGCTATAGCTGCAGAAAGCTTTGTTCTTCTAAAGAATGACAACAACACACTACCACTAGAGAAAAAAGGTACTATTGCTGTTATAGGCCCACTAGGTAATAACAGAAACAATATGTCTGGGACTTGGAGTGTGGCTGTTGATGCTAGCAAACCTGCAACACTTGTTGAGGGAATCAAAGCCGTAGGTGGAGATAACGTTAACGTACTATATGCTAAAGGTAGCAACGTGATAGATGATGCTGCATACGAAGAGAGAGCTTCTGCTTTTGGCAAAGGAATAGGAAGAGATAACCGCACAGCTGAACAGATGATAGCTGAAGCACTACAAGTTGCTAGAAGAGCTGATGTTATTGTTGCTGCTGTTGGTGAGCTTGCAGAGATGAGTGGTGAGTCAAGTAGCCGTACTGACATCACTATTCCTGATGCTCAAATCAGACTATTGAAAGAGCTTAAGAAGACAGGTAAACCTCTTGTTGTGACTCTCTTCACAGGTCGTCCTCTAGCTATTAAATGGGAGAGTGAGAACCTACCTACAATACTTAACGTGTGGTTTGGTGGTACTGAGGCTGCGCCTGCAATAGCAGATGTACTATTCGGAGATGTAGTACCAAGCGGTAAACTTACATCTTCATTCCCAGCAACTCCTGGTCAAGTGCCAATCCACTACAACCACAAGATGACAGGACGTCCACAAGGAACATGGTTTGAGAAGTTCAGAACTAGCTACCTTGATGTTGACAATCACCCTCTATATCCATTTGGTTATGGTTTGAGCTACACAACTTTCGAGTATGGCGACCTTAAACTAGACTCTAAAACTATGGATGCAAAAGGGAAGGTTACTGCATCAATAGAGGTTAAGAACACAGGGAAATACAAAGGAGCAGAGGTGGTTCAGCTATATATCCGCGACCTTGTTGGTTCTGTAACACGCCCAGTGAAAGAGCTAAAAGGGTTTGAGAAAATTACTCTTAACCCAGGTGAAGCAAAAACTGTATCCTTTGAGATTACACCAGAGATGCTTAAGTTCTACAACTACGACCTAGAGTATGTATTCGAGGCAGGTGATTTCGATGTTATGATCGGTGGAAACTCTCGTGATGTGAAAAGAGAAAGATTCACACTTAACTAATAAATAAATTTGGATAGACGGAGTAGCTGAAAAGGTGCTCCGTCTATTTTTTTAATGATACATATAATGACTATGATAAGATCAATAATAAGATCAATAGTTGCTATGGCTGTTATCACTATATCAACAGAGGCATATGCACAGCAGAAGACATACTGCAATCCTATAAACCTAGATTATGGATATGCTCCTATACCCAATTTCACACAGTGGGGCATGCATAGAGCTACAGCCGACCCGGTGATAGTTAGCTTCAAAGGAGACTATTATCTATTCTCGACAAATCAAGAGGGTTATTGGTGGAGCGAAGACCTATCTACTTGGAACTTCGTTGCTCAAAAGTTTCTAACGCAAGAGGCCATAGAGACTACAGAAAATAAATGGGATGACCTTTGTGCACCAGCTGCATGGGTACAAGGTGATACTCTTCTTGTGATGGGGTCAACTTATTCAAGAGTATTCCCTATCTGGATGAGTACAGATCCAAAGAGTGATACTCCATCATGGAGCAAAGCGGTTGAGAAGTTTGATATTGGTGGATGGGATCCTGCATTCTTTGTTGATGATGACCAAAGGATATATATGTACACAGGAAGCAGCAACGTATATCCTCTCTATGGAATAGAGCTTGACCGCACTACTCTACGTCCAATAGGTGCGAGAAAGGAACTACTCCTTCCGAATTATGATAAGATAGGATGGCATAGGTTTGGGGAGCATATGAGCAACACCTTCTTGAGTGGTTTTATGGAGGGGGCTTGGATGACCAAGCACAACAACAAGTATTACCTTCAGTGGGGAGGTCCAGGTTCGGAGATGAGCCACTACGCTGATGGCTATGCCGTGGGTGATTCCCCGCTAGGTCCTTTTGTACACCACTCTTTACCACTAAGTATGAAAGCGGGTGGTTTTGCTCGTGGTGCAGGACATGGATCAACATTTCAAGACAAGTGGAATAACTACTGGCACACCTCAACTATGATAGTATGTACGAAGAATAATTTCGAACGTAGGCTAGGGTTATGGCCAGCTGGATTTGACACCCAGGGATTGATGTATTGCAATACTTCCTTTGGGGATTACCCTCACTACCTTCCACGAGGAGAAGGAGATCATCTAAAAAGCCAATTCACAGGATGGATGCTACTAAACTACAACAAACCCCTAAAAGTATCCTCTACCTTTGCTTCGTATAATGCGAATGCAATTGTAGACGAGAGTATAAAGAGCTATTGGTCTGCTATGAGTGCGGATAAGGGCGAGTGGATAGAGTCTGACCTGGGTGAGGTGTCAACGGTGAATGCCATTCAGATAAACTATGCCGATCAAGATGTTGAATTTAGAGGCAAACAGTTGAATCTTTATCATCAGTATGAGATTTACTCTTCAGTGGATGGAAAGAGATGGAAAAAGATCATAGACAAGAGTAATAACAAGAGAGATGTACCTCACGACTATGTGGAGCTTGATGTTCCAATCAAAGCAAGATTCATCAAAATGGTAAATATACATATGCCTACAGGGAAATTTGCTATATCAGGATTGAGAGTCTTTGGTTTGGGTAATGGAGAGAAGCCATCTAAGGTAGAGGATTTCATCGTGTTGAGAGGCGATACAGACAGACGCAGTTGCTGGATAAGATGGAAGCCTGTGCAGGAGGCCTATGCCTACAATATATACATTGGTCTTTCTCCTGATAAGTTATACAACTGCGTGATGGTGTACAACGACAATGAATACTACTATCATGGGATGGATAGAGATAAGCCCTACTACTTTGCTATTGAGGCAATAAATGAGAATGGGACTTCTGAATGGCACTATGGAAGAGCCGAATAGAGATTTAGAGGAGGCAAAATAGATGACAAGAAGTATTAAGAGGGAGTATAGCTATTGATACTCCCTCTTAATACTTCTTCTTGATGATATGCCTCTGAAGATCGTTCTTGGTGGTTAATCTTCGACTTTCTGCGTATAGCGTTGGTGAAGTATCAACATTGGTATTGAACTTCTTTTGGCTGTGGTTATCGTAAAGCTAGTAGAGAAAAACTCTTCGATAAATGATTTCTCCTCCTTCATTAATACTAGCATATCTGGAGCTATCCTTGACACCTCTTCTAGAAATAAGTCAATTATAGTAGGCTGAGTTCTTAATGAGGAAACATGATGAACATTAATATTCATATCTGGTATATTCTCTTTGAGATAAGCTTGAAAACCCTTCTCAAGTAGCATCTCTTTGAAAGACTCACCAGGGGAAATATGAATAATATCTATATCTGTCACCTTATTCGCACTTATCTTCTTGAAACGTTTCAAGACGTTCACATCCGAATATATATAGTCTGAGGCATAAACAACATGCTCGGGTCTACTGTATTGGACTGTAGGGTCGACCAATAGTATTGGCGAGTTGATCTTCTCAACGAATTGAGCCAAACTATCTTTAAAAGGCCAACTCCAAAGATTAGCCGAGTGTGGTAATAGCAATATGGAGAACTCTCGTCTAACGAACCTATCTTGTAGAATATCAATTAAATCATCCCAATAGCCCATAATGGATAGATGAGCTGTGGGTGAAATACGTGCTTGTAGTTGTGAGATAATCTCATCCTCTTTGTCTTTATTTAACTTCATCGAGTCTTTATCTCTAGAGTTAAGGATAGGAGTTCCATCTAAGAACATCTCAATATTCTCTACCGCTTCCATTTTCTTAATAAGTATAACCTCATAATGAAGGTCGAAATCATCAGCAAACTTCAATCCGTAATCAAGGAGAGCACCGGCTGATTCATTTACACTTAAGCATATTAGTAATTTCTCCATAGCTGTATTCAAAATAGTAGTTTATAATAGAACCAAAAAGAGTTATATATTGTTCCTCTATTATATTTATTTTTAATCATGGAGTTACGATTATTCACCCCTGCCCTACTTATGACAATTATTGAAGGATGTGCCTTATTATTAGGTCTATTCTTAACGCTTTATAAGAAGCAACATAATAGGAGCACCCTCTCGTATGTATTTAGCTTTTCTGGTGGTATGATGTTGTTTGCAGCATTCGTCAAATTCTTACCATCTTCTATCTCTATTTTTGAGACACAATATGACTATAGGTATGCACTTATATTTGCTAGTATCTCTTTCTTCTTTGGGCTACTTATTACGGCCCCTTTAGATATACTTATCACGCGTAAGCAGCGTTCGGTTGGCGGTAATTCGAAGATAAGCCAAAGCAAGCAAGAGTATCATATATATATCCTCCTGCTGAGTTCATTGATTTTCCATAACTTCCTTGAAGGAATAGCTACTTATATCTCCTTCTTAGAGGGTAAGAGTATAGCCTTGGTGGTAGTGATCTCTTTAGTTGCACATAATATCCCTGAGGGCGCACTGATCTCCCTGATTGTATATAAGCGAACAAAGAGTCGTTTAAAAGCAATCAAGTACTCCGTTCTAACAGCTTTAACTGGGCCGCTCGGTGCGGTAGTTACGGCTATTATTATACCATCTGAGCTATCGTTAGAGTATCTCGGAGTAGTGAAAGCTCTATTGGCTGGCATATTGGTCAATACAGCCTTGAGTGAGCTAATCTTACCAAATGCATGTGCATATGACAAACAGAATATATCCAAGAAAGGTATTATCATAGGAATGCTATTTATGTCGCTCCTACTAATAATCTCTTGAATGGGTTATTTTTGTAGTGGCACTAACCAATATTATTCCATTAATAGAAAAGAATAAAGGAGAACCATCCATGATAAATAATATCCTGAATGGTTCTCCTTTAATAATCAGTAATATATAGATTAATCAATTTACTGAAGCACTATTTAAGTGATAGGATTTGATTACCTCCTCTTACATCTATGGCTTTGATTACTAGGTTTTCGTATGACTGAAGTAACTTGAATGTACTGCGGTGAGTAATCATTTTTAATTCATCACCTTGGTAAACCTCAAAAACAGTACAATTAGCAGATCCATTGATCGTAATATCATCCCCGACACGTGAATAAGTACCAACGGTCATTGATGCATTATTTTTAAATGCCTCGAGTGATTCATCATGAAGATACTGTAACTTGTGAGATGGCTTAGGGTAGTTTTTTGATGCAATATAATCTTTTGCATCATCTACCATCTGGTCTGTCACTGTAAATTGACTCTTACCATAATCGTCTATCTCAAAGTCACAAGCACGAAGGAAGCCCCAGTCGATGAAGAACTCTGTCAAATCTTCCTCAAATAAGTCGCATGTCCATTTAACGAACTGAATAAGATTTGCCCCTTGAGATGATAGATCGGGGTTGGTACGTACCTTCTCATGAAAATCTGCGTAAAAGTCAGGATAACTCTTTATATACTTTGCATACAAATGCAATTGCCAGAATGGAATTAGTTTACAGAAGACATCACCCTCCATGTTATGAGGTTGTTTGTTGGCAATAATGTTTGTGAAACCAGCTTGGTATCTATTTTTATGTAGACCTCCTATATCCTCACTTTCAAGACGTGTTTTGTTACCAAAATAGGTTTGACATACAAGAGAGTGTATATTGTTGGTAACCTCGGTGGTTCCAGCCCATTTCAATCCAGGTCTCGTTTGGTTGCAATGCCCTACTTCATGTGCTGGCCCCCATATTCCGGAGGTCTTCAAAATATTCGCATCGCAAAGAGATGGCAATGTATTATCGTGATAAGCAGTGCGGTAAGATGTTGCATACATATAAGCATCCCCATATACCACGTGGAAGTACATGCGATTATCATATTGCTTGTCATATTTATAAAGACCCATTAATTGGTGTTGTGTGACAACGATTTCATCATATGCATCTATCAATTGATGCATATTGGGGCATGCCTTTAAACGATTGACAGGGTAAGTCAGGTGCGAGTGTGTACCTAAGACATCAAAATATTGATGTTCGGCACTATTGAGCATTTGAGCACATTGTTCTAGGGTGTGTATCTTTGGGTCGTAGTATCCTTGTACTTTGCCTGATGCTATATGTACATCAATAGCTGGTTTTGTCTTGTCATTGTCAAAGTATTTTATATAACCTAACCCCGCATTTGTGACACGTATTATGTTCATACCCTGACTTAGAGGATAGTTTTGGCCTCCATATCCCTGTGCTAGGTCTTGCACCTGAAGAGATAATTTACCACCATTAGTATTGCCAACAAACACAATTATATCTTCATTTGATTTGAAGTGAACACCAGTGGGGTTATCAAGTAAGCTATAAGGGCTTGATTTATTAATCTTTGCCATATAGTCAGGATGTCTGTATGGCTTATAGGAAGCTATACGGAAATCTTTTTCATATTTCCCATCTAGCATATATTGAGCCATATTTTTGAAAAATGGATTTGATATTGTATCCACATTCTGCTGAGTTATTGATGGTTTTAGAGCAGAGCAAATCTCATCTACAAATATCGTCGTTGGGTTAAATGCTTCAGGATTCTTGCGATAAAATTCCATTTCAGCACAAGAGGCAAAACCCTGACCATCACCAGCACCTGAAAGTACAACAAATTTAACTTTTGAAGGATTCAAGATAGATTTATCAAAATAGATTTTAGAAGCAGTAGCTGAACCTTCAAAATCGTGTTCTTTCTCTTTTACGTATGTATTGTTATCTTTAGTGGCTACCCAAATCTCAACTTGCTTGAAGTGACCATTAGATCCAGAAGAACGAGGATAATAGATAAAATAATCTAATGAAGGTGTATCATCTAGTTCATACTCTAGGGTAATAGGGAAATAATTTTCTCCTGCATTAGCCCATGCTGAGTGGTATAGAGTTGATTTGTCACCATCAAATGATTTCTCAATACCTGATCCTGATTGAAATGAAGATGCTGTTCCACCTGTTATCGTTATCTTTAGATCTCCAGGAATAGTTGATACATCCCCACTTTCATATTTACCTTGTGCTTTTTGTTGAACAAGGGCTATAGCTTGAGTATTACCATCTTCTTGCTTGAATATTATTGAAGCACTACGCAATACGTCTGTTCCATTCTTGGCTAATAAGAATCTATGGTTGAAAGTCTCTAAATTCTGACTCTTTGTACCTAATGATGTCTCTTCTATCCAATCTTGATCAATCAGAATATCATACTTACAATTACTTAAAACTGTAATAGAGAATGTGTCTGATACATAATCCATGCTATAAACCGTTTGAGAAAGAAGAATTGAAGGATCAATACCCAACTGGTTTACTTTAATAACCTCCTCTAGCCCACCGCCATATAGCTTAATATCTGTAGAGCGTGATTCATTGTCATCATTGATAGGAATATTTACCTCAAGTATGTAGCCATTATCATTGGCCTTCAATATAGTCTGACACCAAGAAGATCCATCGTCAGAGAGTATGAATTTCAAGTCCTCAATATTTGTATCTATAAGAAGGGTTGACTTGCCTCCTGTTTGTCTAGCACTAATTGTCTTTGTTGCAATATTAAGGAAGGGTGTTTCAATTTTTTCACCTGAACATCCAACACCTACAAACATAAATAGAAGCAGGAGGGATATAATTAATTGCTTGTTCATATATTAATAATTAAAATAGTGTTCTTTGAATATGTGATAATAAAAAAAGGTTCTCTTTCATTCAAGAGAACCTTTTTTACTCAACAATCTATTAATCTTTTTCTGGATCTCTAATTTCTACTTGAACCTCATATGCCTTAAACACCGATAATGCGAAATACTTCGTATTATTCTTAATTTTAGTAGGAATAAAGCGTATGTATTGGTATGCATCATCAAACAACAATACTGGACTTCTATAGACAGCAATAGCCTCCTCAGGCATACCACCAGAAAGTGATGCTATTTTCACCCAATTGCTCTTATCGTTACTTCCATAAAAATCTACAGCTAGAGGCATATTGTTAGCATTTGATCTATTTGCTGTCTCATATTGGAAAGCCGAAAGAGGTTTTCCTAAATCAAACTCCAAATGGTGGGCATCCGCTATGCTTAAACTCCATGCTGAATGGAAGAAGGTCGATGTGTTTCCATCAAATAGGTTTGCAAGCGGTCCTTCTCTTGGCTCTTGAGCATTTGTAGTAACATTATCTGTACTGAGCGTCAATTGAGTCACATGGTAAAGAGTGTCAACCGGAGCATAACTAGAAGTTTCGGTTATACTATGAGTCTGATTTGTCCCGCCGCTCATACTGTATGATTGAACTTGAAAATCAATAGGACCATATTTATTCAATAATCCACTAATAAGTAAACTATCAGCATATTTGCTAATATGTCTTTTGACATTCTCGTTAGATTTAGGATCTTTATAACGAACCTCTACATAAAATAGATTTGAATCTGCTGGCAACTCCCATTTTAACTTGATGTTACCAGAGCCAGAGAATGATTGCAGATTTGAGATATCACTTGGTATCTCAACAGTTACCGTTTCCTCGCTACAGCTAGAAAAGGCTAAGAGAGCTGTTGCTAAGACACCTAACAATTTATATCTTGTTTTCATTATTACTTCATTTATTAATTAATACCCTGGGTTCTGAACCAATTTAGTATTTAGGTATGTCTCTTTTTGTGGGATTGGCATCAAATAATGCATAGGAGTTTCAAATTTACGAGGGAATACAACCTCAGAAACTCTAAAGAAATCAGCATCTGTAGTACCATTGATATTCATCCCCTTTGCTTTCACATTGAAGTATTTTTCTCCAAGCTTCCAGCGACGCACATCCCAGAAACGATGATTCTCTAGATAAAGCTCAATTGAACGTTCTTGACGTACGATATCACGCATACGATTCTGATCCAACGTCAACCCAGTCATTCTCCATGCCTCATCAACAGAAGGAATACCAGCTCTAGAGCGTATCCTATCTAGGTAAACTTTAGCTTCCTCCAAACGATTTAACTCAACTAAAGCTTCTGCATAATTCAAATAAAGCTCACCTAAACGAATTACAGGCCATGCATATTTGATTGGAGATCCAGTATATTGAGGTGAAACTCCTTTCTTGTTCAAATAACCTGTTGGAGAGTAGTCATTTGTACGTGATTTAACACCACCGTTGTCATTTCTGCGGAATTGCATCTTAACCAATCCATCAGGAACATCAACTTTGTTGTATTTCATCATCTCAAAATTGCTGTTATGAAAACATATCCATGCATTAAAACGAGGTTCGCGATTCATATTTAGATTCATCGTCACACCCATACCATTTGCCTGTTCTCCAATATCATAACGATCAGAATATGACCATTGCGGATCAAATTCAATTGGTAAACCATTCTCTGTGTAGAACGTCTCTAGCATTTGTAGAGTTGGAGCTACCCCATTCCATGATGTACCCTCTTGAAATGGTGTCGATTTATTCTGCAGATCATAGGTGCCTTCAGTTCGTGTATCTGTCCATATACACTCACTATTTGTCATATCAATAAATGTATATCTAACGTTCCTTTCAAACTCATTCGTTGGCTGAGGTTTTTGTTTTGAAGGAGCTTCAGCAACAAACAATTGATGTCCTGCTGACTCTGCAGCATCTATTGCCGCTTTTGTTGCATCTGCGGCTTTTTGCCATTTCGTAGCATCATAAGTCAATGGCATAAGTTCTCGACCATTAACAGGAGACACAAAATCACTGTAGTATTCTGAGTTACCATTAAATAAAGGAGATGCCTGAAATAAGAACATTCTTGACTTAATAGACTTAGCAGCTATGCTAGTTGCTCTACCATAAGAGGTTGAAACTTGTGAATTTGGCAATCCCTGTGCCGCCTCATCAAAAAGATTAGCAATCCATGTAACACATTCATCATAAGGTAAACGTTCTGGATAATCTTTAGCCGATGAATTGATGTCATAAACCTTATCAATGATCATAATTGGACCGTAACAGCGTAGGAGTAGGTAATGATAATACGCTACTAAGAATTTGGCTTCTGATTTATATAGAGCCTTGTTCTCTGGAGCCATATTAGGTACATTATCAATATTATCGATAAAAATCCACGATTGTCTAATACCTGCCCATAGAGTGTTCCAATATGAGATACCGGGACTTACAGACGTGTAATTACCTTTAGGGAAATGTGCGAATGTTTCATGTTCAAAGGCCGTCACTACTTCATCAGAGGTCATAAGGTCCAATGACCCACCTCCCGAACGGGGGTTAGGAATAAATGAATAACAAGAATATAGATATTTTTCTGCTGCTCGCGCATCAATAAAAGCATCTGCTTCCGTTGGCCTTTCATCTGGAACGATATCCAGATAGTTGCAAGAAGTAACAGCTAATCCTAAAAGAAGTGCTACTGATATAAATATTTTTTTCATAGTAGTCATTAGTTAATTGTCATTTGGACACCGAAAGTAACATCAAGTTGAGTTGGATAACTCATACCAGCTCCACCTCCCATCTCGGGATCCCAAAGTTTGAATTTCGAGAAAGTCAACAGGTTTGAACCTGTAACAAAAACACGCATTTTAGAAAAAGTATATCCAAGTTCTACATTCTTCAATTTCAAGAATGAACCATCTCGTAACCAATAAGTTGAGTTCGCCGTATTGTTTGCCAAATCCATCTTACTTAGACGAGGATATTTAGCATACACATTTGGATTGGACTCAGACCAGTAGTCAGATGCTACGAAATCTAGGATATTACGTGTGCTTGAAGATCCAAAAGGATGGAAACCTGACATCATGAATGAGGTTTTAGCTACTCCTTGGAAGAAAATACCTAAATCAAGTTTTTTCCATCTAATTGTTGGTCCGAATCCGTAGACGATCTGTGGAACTGTCGGATTACCAATATATCGTTGATCATTTCCATCAATACGATTATCTGTATTACCATAGATGTCTGGCTGATCAACATACTTGATATCTCCTCCCATTAACGTACCACCAATAACTTGAGCTGGAGAGTTGGCTACTTCTGCATTATCAATAAACAGACGATCTGCTATATAGCCTGACCAACGATTCAATGGTTGTCCTACACGAGATAAATGTGGATATAATTGGAATGATGGTTCATCATATTCAAGGATTTCATTTTTTGCTAATGTGAATGTCCCTTTAAAGTCGATGGTTAAGTCTTTCTTAATATTCAATCTATAGTCTAATGACATATCAGTACCCCATGCCTTAACCTTACCAAAATTGCCATATACGTTAGTAGAAGCTGTACCCATAAACGTTGGAACTGTACCACGTTGCATAAAGATATTACTACGAATCTCTTGGAATCCATCAACAGATAAACGAAGAGAACGGAAGAGATTCATCTCTACACCAACATTCAATTTTGCTCCAACCTCCCATGTGATATCGTTATTCTGAAAACGTAAGTAAGCTGGACCGCTTAATGTGTAGTTCTGATCTATACCTGTCGTGTATCCATTACCACTAAGGTTGATGTCTGACATATATATGAAGCGCTCACCACCAATCTCGTCATTACCAACTAGTCCATATGATGCACGAATTTTTAGGAAGTCAATAACATTTTCCATTGGTTTCCAAAACTTCTCTTCACTGATATTGTAACCAACAGCAACTGATGGGAAGAAACCCCAACGATTTCCCGCAGCAAAGTTCTCAGATCCATTGTATCCGAAGTTACCTTCTACTACGTATTTACCCTGGTAGGAGTAACCTAAACGACCAGCTATACCTTGTTTGCGACGAGAAAGGGACTGCATTAAACCACTAGGATTATTTGAATCCAACTGGTCTTGGTTGTAAACAAATAGAGCATTCACATCGTGATCACCAAACTGTCTGCTATAATCCAATGTTGCCTGCATGTATAGACGTCTGTCTCCTGAACTACTACCAGTTGTTCCGAGAGTTACGTCAACCTCACTTCCGACACGCTGAGTAGTATAATCTACGAAATTACCATTATCATCAGCAATACGATCTGCTAACTCATATTGGTTGTATCCTGAAGAGCGATTAACGTTTGTTGCCGAGAAGTTTTTAAAAGATGCCAAGGCCGTAAACTTCAAACCTTTAGTCACCATATCTAGATTCTGCTGGAAGTCAATATTTGCTAATACTGTACTTTGGAAATTATCGTTATATCCCTTAACCATTTCAGCCATAGGGTTGCGATACCCAGAGTTATATCGTCCACCATTTTTACCTCCCCACATGATATGTGGAATAGAAGGATCTTGAGGATAAGTAATTGGGAAATCAACGGCATTAGCCTCCATTACCATTCCAAAGAGATTACTAGTACTTGTGATTGGTCCTTTATAATCGCGGAATCGAGTATTCAAGCGTAGTGATATCTTGGAGGTTTCCGTTAAATTGATATTCAAGTTATTCTGAAAAGTATATGACATCAAGTTGATGTTGTTATCGTAGGAGAAAAACTCTTTACTTCTCGACTTCAACATACCAGACTCATGTACAGCGTTCACGTTCATAAAATAATCTACTCGTTTACTTCCCCCCATAATATTGAAGTTGAAGTTTTGTGCCCAAGCAGTGTTGTTGAACATCTCATCATACCAGTCAACATTAGGATAGAGGTATGGATTTGCTCCTGCAACCGTGTTATTTATTTTGTCTTGATCATAAAGAATTTCACCTGTACTTCTGCCCGTTACCGCTTCGTTATACATCCTCATGTATGTTACCCCATCAACAGTTTGAGGCACTTTAGTCGGTGATGACATCTTACCCTCTAATCTGAAATTGATACGAGGCTTATTCATATCCTTACCGGATTTTGTGGTAACTATCATTACCCCATTTGCACCCCTTGTACCATATAAGGCTGTGGCAGTAGCATCTTTTAGGATGGAGAAACTCTCAATAACCTCAGGTGAAAGAGCATTTAAGTCAGCTGAACTAACTTGAACTCCATCTATGATAATCAAAGGAGATGTTGCCCCACTAAATGTGGAAATACCTCGAATAAAGAAGCTTGCCCCATCGGCTCCTGGTTCTCCTGAGCGTTGATAAGCTACTACACCGGCCATACGTCCGGCAAATGAGTTTGATAAACTAGATGATGGGACTTTCAACTCATCAGGTTTGATTGTCTGGATAGAACCTACGAGACTCGCTTTTTTCTGACCCGAACCGAAAGCTGTAACAACAACCTCTTCGATTCTTTCGCTGTCCTCTGTTAATGTAATGTTTGTTAGATTGTCATCAACGACAATTTCTTGTTTTGAATATCCGATATACGAAACAACAAGGATGTCTCCCTTCTTTGCTTTAATCGAATAATTTCCATCATAATCGGATGTTGCCCCGATCATAGTTCCCTTAACCTGGATGTTTACTCCGATAAGCGATTGACCTGACTCATCAACAATGGAACCCTTTACCTCTTGTTTCTGATTTGCAGAAGCAGTGATTGTTAGGTTCTGGATAGGTGATGAGTTAGCATTAGCTATCAGTGAAAAGCCAGGATATGCACTTAAGACTCCTGAGAGAAGTAAGAGCATGTTCTTAGATCCTTTTTTCATGCATGAATAGAGTTTAACTGGTTATATATATTTAAAATTAATAAGAAAATGCTTTTCATGTTTGATAGTAACCGGGAAGATATTTATATATAATGTCATAGTACTAGATGTTCTTTTCTGTAAATATCCTCAACCCAACAGTGCAAATATATATTTTTTTCCTAAATAAGCAATACTAAAATAAAATTTAAGACTAAATAATACTACAATTACAAGATTATCATAAATAACTACCACATATTTCAAATAAGCTATTTATCTATTTCGCAAGTAGTTTAGTAAAAAAAGCAATTGAATAGTATAACGGTAATTATATTTATATCAATGAATTAACCAATAAGTAAATAAATAATTTAGCAACACAATATTCTATATTTAGAGAGATTGACCTATATTTGTGAAAAGACTAAAAAGAAGACACAAAAAAACTATGTTTTATATATCAAGAGTCTTCTTTAAAATATATCTGAATTTAAACATTTCTTATATAGATAGAAAGTCAACAACCTATATCAGAAATATGATTGAATAGTTTATGAACAATGAAAAACAGCTATTAGAGGGGATAAATAAAGGTTCATACAAGGACTTTAAGCAACTCTATGAATATTATATACCAATTCTTCGCCCTTTTGTATTTGGATTATTGAAATCTGAATCTAAAACGAAAGACATATTACAAGAGACATTTATAAAAGTATGGGTGAATCGTTCTCAAATAGATCCTACGCTATCATTTAAATCATATCTCTTCAAAATAGCCCACAACCAAGTTATAGATGATTTTCGTCGAAAGATGAGTAATCCTCTTTTTGAGGATTACCTTCTATATTGCGAGAGTCCAGAGCTTTCAGATATTCCAACAGAGATAGAACTAGATTATGACGAGTTTATAATTAGGCTTGAGAGAGCGAAGGTTAAACTTCAACCACGCCAGCGGGAGATCTTTGAATTAAGCAAGGAGCATGGTTTGTCGGCTAAAGAGATAGCACTAAGAATAAATGTAACGGAACAGTCAATATATAATCAATTATCTCTATCACTGCAGATTATAAGGCAAGAAATGGGTCCCTATTTACCATTATTTCTTATATTCTTTAGCTAGAAAACCTTCGAATAACTCCGAAGGTTTTTTTATACACGGCGATAAAAAAGTTAACTAACATTAAAAACCAAGTTTTGAATGTTAGATTATTTATGCACAAACGTAATAACATTAGAAAAGAGATTAAAATATGAAAGACCCGATATATAGTTTATTTGAGAAATATATCAACAATACAATATCTTCTAGAGAGCGTGAGGTGCTAAGATCTATGATTAATGCAATGAGCGATGAGCAAATCAAAGAGACCCTCTCAATGGTTTGGGAAGATTTTGAGCCTGAAAACAAAGCAGAACATCACTCCTTTGAGGAGTTTGAATCCTCACTAGCTAAAAAGAATACAAAGAGAATAATAGCCCCACACTTTTGGGTTACACTCTCGAGAGTCGCGGCTGTGATTGCCCTTCCTATAGCTGTAGGTTTTGGTATTTATATGTACAATCAAGCCTCCTTGATGCAGAGTCATCTTGATAAGAACTTTGTGTTTTCAACAAAAAGTGGTGACTGCTCAGAGCTAATATTGCCAGACGGCACGAAGGTGTTACTTAACTCGGCGTCTACATTGAGCTATCCAGTGAACTACGGAATGAATGAACGAAGAGTTAGTCTCTCTGGCGAGGCCTTCCTTGAAGTTAAAAAGGATAGTTTACGAGCATTCATTCTTGATGTTAAAGAACTTGAAGTAAAAGTATTAGGAACATCATTCAATGTGAAAGCATATGAGGAGAGTGACTATATAGAGACAACACTAATAGAGGGGTCAGTGGAGATAGACACCAAACGTAATAGCAAACTCACACTACGCCCAAATGAGAAAGCTTCATATTCGCGAGCTAGCGGTCAACTATGGAGAGAAAAAAGTGAGGGTTACTATGAGAAGGCTTGGATTGATGGTAGCCTTGTATTTCGTTCTTCTTCATTCAGCGATATGATGATTGCATTAGAGAGATACTATGGTCTAACAATAAGGGTTTATGGTAAACTTCCTACAGAAAAATTCACTGGGTATATCCAAGAGAAGAACCTATGGACAGTACTAAAGATGCTTCAAAACCACTACCCTTTTTCGTATGAAAGAGATGATGACATAATAACCATCACAATGAGATAGACAAACACTATAATTAACCACTAAAACTATAATATATATATGATTTGAAAGAACGATTATTCTAATGCCATGCTTTGCATGAAAAAACTTTATTAACTAATACTTTAATCACTCAATTATGAAGAACAAAGAGAGAAAAAGAGATCACTTCCTTTTCTACATCTTACTTTTGATTCTTGCTGTCTCTATCCCTAAAGGAGGAGTAATGGCACAAAGTAAGAATGTGTCAGTTTCTGTTCAAAACAGTACACTGAAGCAGCTATTCGAACAAATTGAAAAATCAACAATCTACCGATTTGCTTATTTGGATAATGTATTGCCATCTGATAATGACATAACTATTTCTGCAAATGAGCAACCAATTGAGAGCCTACTTAACTCTGTGCTTTCATCAAAAGATCTTACATATTCAAAAACTGGTAATACTTTCTCTATAAGAAAAAAAAGTATTGCATCGGAGAAGATAGTACCTATATCAGGTATTGTAAAGGATCCTACAGGTGAGGCTGTTATCGGTGCAAACGTTATTGTAGAGGGTACTACAACAGGAACTATCACAGACTACGACGGTAAATTTGCTATAGATGTTCCAAGTGGTTCAAGATTGAAGATCTCTTACATTGGTATGACTGACATGCTAGTGGAGACTAGAGGTAAGAGCTACTTGACAGTTAAAATGACAGATGATTCTCAAGCTCTTGAGGAGGTCGTTGTAGTTGGATATGGTGTTCAGAAACGTGAATCTCTGACAGGAGCGATGAACGTTGTGAGCAGCAAAAAGCTAAAGGATGTTACTGCCCCAACAGTAGAAAACATGCTTAGTGGTAAGGCTCCAGGAGTGAATGTGGCATCGGGATCAGGACGCCCAGGTGAAGCTGCAGCCATAGTTATTCGTGGTAAATCGACAATCAATGGAAGTACAGATCCTCTTTGGGTTGTTGACGGAGTTATTGTTGGTACAAACTCAGGGACACTTAACCCAGCTGATATTGAGTCTATATCTATTCTTAAGGATGCATCATCTACAGCTATCTACGGATCACAGGGTGCTAATGGTGTGGTACTTGTTACCACAAAAAAAGGAGTTGCAGGCAAAGCAACTGTACAGGTAGATGCTAAGATGGCTGCCACATTTCTCAATAGTGGTAACTTTGAAGTTATGGATGGTGCTGAACTATACGACTATTATAAAACTTTTGAGAACCAATCAACTATAAATTTCCCTAGATGGAATGAGGAACTAAGGAACTCAAATTTCAACTGGTGGGATAATGCAACAAAGACCGGTTTGGCCCAAGACTATAACATCTCTATAATGGGTGGTGTGGAGAATATGAAGACGTTCTTCTCGCTTGGTCTTTATGATGAGACGGGAGCTGTTAAGGGATACGATTTTAATCGTTATAGCTTCAGATTCAAAACTGACTATACTCCAAAAAAGTGGTTAACCATAAAGCCTCAAGTGAGTGGTTCGATGAAGCAAGTGGACAATAGAGAGCACTCTGTGGGTGCTATGTATTTGAATTTGCCTTGGGATAGCCCATATAAGGAAGATGGCACTCTTGTTGGTAATGCTCCTAATCCGACATGGGTTAACACAACCGGTTCTAACTATTTGTATGATCTACAGTGGAATTTCAGCGACTCTAAGACCTATGATTTCATGGGTGGTTTTGATTTTGACATCAAGATATCAGAGTGTCTAACATTCCGATCAATCAATAACTATAAATATACTAATTATAGCTCTGTTACCTATTCAGATCCTCGCTCTTCTAGTGCGCTTTCTGTTAATGGGCGTATTAATGATTATCAATACATATCAACTAGAATGTATACAAATCAGCTATTGCAGTATAATAAGAGATTTGGCAAGCATGATGTGAACGGTATTTTGGCATACGAGTGGAATGAGTCATCAGTCAAAGCAAACAGAGGTATAGCAACTGGCTTTGCTCCTGGATTCCAAGTAGCTGATGTAGCTGCCGTTCCAGAGAAAGTGGGAAGTTCTATCAATGAGTGGGCTGTGCAGTCTGTTCTTTTCAGAGGTAACTACAACTACGATAGCAGATATTTAGCTGAGGTTTCATTCAGACGTGATGGAGCATCGAACTTTGGGGATAACTCAAAATATGGTAACTTCTTCTCCGTTAGTGGTGGGTGGTTGATCAATCGTGAGAACTTCTTCAGCGCTGAATGGGTTGATCAATTGAAACTAAGAGCTAGTTATGGTTCTGTTGGTAACAGACCAGGTGACAATTATGGTCATTACACTCTGTACTCTCTTTCAGGGAAATATAATGAGATGCCAGGTGCTATTATATCTCAACCAGGTAATGCTGATATGACATGGGAGAAGACCTATACTGCAGGTGTTGGTGTTGACTTCAGAGTGTTCAACAGATACAACTTCACGATGGACTATTATGACAAAAACACCACTGACCTACTATACAGAGTTACGCTACCAGGTATTATCGGTGTTTCTAGTAGATGGCAGAATGTTGGTAGTCTAAAGAACAGAGGTTTTGAATTCACGGCTTCGGCTGACATAATCAACAAGGGTGACTTCTTTTGGAGTGTTGAGGCTAATATTGGTCTAAACAGAAATGAGATATCAAAACTCTATGGTGGTAAATCTGAGGTAATTGTTGGTGATGGGACAGGAATAGCAGGATCTGCTAGTAAGATCTGGAAACCAGGATTAGACTCCGATACGTGGTATCTGACTGAGTGGGCAGGTGTTGATCCAGCTAATGGTGATCCTCTTTGGTATATGACTGATGAGAATGGAGAACGAGTTAAAACCAATGATTATGGTAAGGCTTCGAAAAACCCTGTTACTTGTGGTAGCTATACACCAGACTTCTTCGGTGGATTCTCGACATTCTTGCGCTGGAAAAATCTTGATCTAAATGCTAATTTCACTTACTCTGTAGGTGGAGATATATACAACTATTCGAGAGCAGAGTTTGACTCTGATGGTGCATACACAGACAGAAATCAGATGAAACTACAAAAGGGTTGGTCTCGTTGGGAAAAAGAGGGAGATATAGCAACTCACCCACTACCGAGATACAACAACAATACAAACTCACAGAAAGCATCATCGCGTTTCTTGGAGGATGGTAGTTATCTTAAACTTAGAAATGTGACTCTCTCTTACAACTTAGCACTTCCTAAATTGTATATCCAGAATCTAAGACTATTTGCCTCTGGAGAGAATCTTTTCACTATAACTAAGTTCTCTGGTGTGGATCCTGAGATACCACCATATGATGGTAAGATCACTGGTGTTGCTACAACAGTATATCCATCAACGAGAAAAGTTGTATTTGGCGTGAGCTTAACCCTTTGATACCTTGAGAAATGAAGAAGAAAATATTATTATATAGTGCTTTATTATCGGCAGCCTTATCATCATGTGACCTACAAAGGCTACCGTATGACAGATATACAGAAGAGGATATTATGGCTGATAAGGTCGCTGCCATAGATATTCTACTTAATGGCGCATATGGACAGTTGAGAGATTGGTCTGATGTAATGCACCGTGTAGGTGAGTATGCAGGCGACAACATAATGATTCGTGGTACCTCCACGGATGCTTTCTACTCGTTCATCTCTTATAGACATACTCCAGACAACTATAGGTTGAATACATTCTGGAACAATAGCTATAAGTTGATCTCTCAAACAAGTAGTCTCATGGGATTGATCACTCCTGGAGAGGATGCTAAGCTTCAACAAAAACTTGGAGAAGCTTACTATCTAAGAGGAATGAGTTACTTCTATCTGTGTAGAGCATATGGTAGACCATATTCACAATCGCCAGAGAGTAATCTTGGTGTACCTATCGTGAATGGTATCCCTGATGATCTAGACAATATGAAACTCCCTGACCGCACGAGCGTTGAGAACACTTATCGCCAAGCAATTAATGATTTAAGAACAGCTGAGTCTTTGATGAATGAGGATCGTACAGCTGCTTATGCTACGAAATATGCTGCACAGGCTATGCTTTCGAGAATCTATCTATACATGAGTGGTACTTGGGAGAATCCAAATACAATGTATGCTGATTCTAGCATCTATTACGCTAAACAAGTTGTAGAGAGTGGCAGATATAGTATGCTTGATAGAGAGACTTTCATGAAGTTCAATCGTTATGCTCCTGATGCACCGTCACAGACAGAGACCATCTTTGCCGTAAAACGAGTATCTTCGGAGTATTCAGGATATGACCATTACTATGGTATTGGTGGGATGTACTCAAACATAGATGGTATGGGCTGGGGTGAGATGTATGCTAGTCATAAATACCTTTCTCTTCTCAACAAGAATGGAAGAGGCAAGGATGCTCGTTCTGCATTTATTGATCCTCAATACTCATTAGATGAAAGCGGGAATAAAACTCCTTCTTTCAGAGTAGTTGTTCCAACTTATGACAACAATAAAGTTGTTAGTGGATATAAGTACATTCAAGCATCGCTAGAAGAAGAGGATGGTTCTCTTTACGCTATCTACAAAGAGACGGTGAATGACAAGGAAACTACATTTAAGAGCAAACTTAATTTAGTAAGCCAAGAGGATCAGACCTATAGCTTCGTTTATGATATAGACAATAAGGAGTACACTGGGGAGAAAGACTTCATGATGTTGCTCAATAGAGTATACCCGATGTTCTATATCACAAAATGTTCGCTTCAAGATGGTGAGTCACAACTGCACTCGCCTATTATCTCTCGTCTAGCTGAGATGCACTTAAACCTATCTGAGGCATATGCTAAGAAGGGTGATTATTCAAATGCTGTAACTGAGCTTAACATCGTTCGTGAAAGATCTCTTCCTGGTTTTGGATATCAATCACTTGATGCTACGAATGCTGCCCAGCGTATAGAAGAGGAGCGACAATTGGAGATGGCATTTGAAGCTGACAGAAGTTATGATGTATATCGCAACGGTGGTACTCTAACGAGACACTACCCTGGACCTCATGGATCTCTTGATGAATATCCTGCTTCACATCCAAGAGTGGTTCAATACATTCCTCAGGAGCAGATAAATGCTTACATTAGTATTGGATCAGTTTTAACTCAAAACCCTAATTAATAACATCAATAATCTCAGAGCAGAATAGTGAATATTTTGCTCTGAGAATAAATCTATTACTTAAATTATCAATTAAAATGAAGAAAATCTGTTTCTTACTGGCACTTATTCAATGTGTACTATTCTCATCTTGTACGGAGGGGACATCACAGAAAGTAACACAAAATGTTACTGAAAAAGGGACAAAATGGTCGTGGGATCAAGGCACCATCGTAGTAGAAGAACCAGCACGTAAAGCTGGACAAGAGAGTGTAATTGGACTAACAACACCAAAAATGGATGGTGTACGTGTAGCATTTGTTGGTCTTGGAATGCGCGGACCTGGAGCTGTTAAACGTTTTACATATATTCCAGGTGTGGAAATTGTAGCTCTTTGTGATTTCTACGAAGAGAGCGCACAGAAATGTCAAAAGGCTCTACAGGAAGCATCTATGCCTAAGGCTGCTATCTATTCTGGTGAGAATGGTTATAAAGAGCTTTGCAAGAGAGAGGATATTGATTTGGTATACATAGCTACGGATTGGTTGCATCACTTCCCAGTGGCTGAATTGGCTATGCAGAGTGGTAAGCATGTAGCTATTGAGGTACCCTCGGCAATGACTCTTAAAGAGTGTTGGGCATTGGTTGATTTGAGTGAAACAACTCGCAAACATTGCTTTATACTTGAGAACTGTTGTTATGACTGGTATGAGATGAATACTTTGAACATGGCACAAAACGGTGTATTCGGAGAAGTTATTCGCGCTCAAGGTGCTTACATACATAACCTAGAGCCATTCTGGGATTACTACTGGAAGAAAGATAGCACTGATCTATTGGGTTGGAGACTTGAATACAACATGAAACATCGTGGTGATGTTTATGCAACTCACGGACTAGGCCCTGTTGCTCAAGCTTTGGATATTCACCGTGGTGATCGTATGAAGACGTTGGTTGCAATGGATACAAAGTCTGTAATAGGTAAGGAGCTTGTTGAACAACGCACAGGCAAGCCTTGTGAGGATTTCCGCAATGGTGACCACACAACAACTATGATACGTACTGAGAATGGGAAAGTGATTGAGATTCAACACAACGTTATGACACCTCAACCATACAACCGTTTGTATCAATTGACGGGGACTAAAGGTTTTGCAAACAAATATCCAACTCAAGGGTATGCTCTAGATGCATCTCAGATGGCAGCATCGGGTGTACAACCAGTTGTTGACAAATTGGATTCTCACAGCTTCATGCAAAAAGAAGATATGGATGCTCTAGTAGCTAAATACAGACACCCTATCCTAGTTAAGTATGGTGAAATGGCTAAGAAAGTTGGTGGACACGGAGGTATGGACTTCATCATGGATGCTCGTTTGATTTACTGTTTGCAGAATGGTTTACCACTAGATATGGATGTATATGACCTTGCTGAGTGGTGTTGTTTAGCTGAACTTGGTGAGATGTCAATGGACAATAACTGTGCTGCAGTTGCATTCCCTGATTTCACTCGTGGTGAATGGAACAAAGTAAAAGGTTACAAGCATGCATTTGCAACTCCTGAAGAGGAAGCTATAGCAGAGCAAAAGGCAGAAGCCTTTACAAAAGCTTTGAAAGAGCGCGGTGCAAAAGATTGGAAGTAATAATAATTAGTATATAAGTAGAGCGGGCTAGCTTTGTCGTTATGACTGGGCTAGCCCGCTTTACTATATATTGTTGTTATAGGGCAATGTGCTTTGAGTTATCCCATAGATGCATTTTGATGATAATGCAAGCTATAAAAAATAAAAAGGATACACCTATTAGAAAGGTGTATCCTTTTTCGCAATTAGTAATTTAACCACTCTTTAAACATAGATAACTTTTCCCGACTAACAGTGATAGGCACTTTCGATTGTGGGAATATGTGTACAAATAGTTTATTGTTGAAATATGGTTCAACCTTCACTATAGAGTCTATTGAAATGATAGATTGTCTATTGGTTCTAAAGAACCTATGAGGGTCGAGCTGTTCACTAAGCTTATCAAGGGTTAAGTCTACAACGAATTCCCGGGCAGTATGTGTTACAGCTGTCGAAATTCTATTCTCTGAATAGAAGTATGCTATATCATCCACCTGAAGTGTAATAAAACTCTCCGAGCGATATATCAGAAATCTTGTCCTATATCTCTTTTGAGATGGCCTCGTGATGGTCTCTATGATATTATTAAGGTAATCGCTATTAACTCTATTACGAGGGAATAGTGCCTCATATTTATCAATAGCCTCGATGAGTCTCTCCTGCTTTATTGGCTTTAATATATAGTCTATACTATTGACCTTGAACGCTTGTATTGCATACTCATCGAAGGCTGTTGTGAATATTATTATTGAAGATGGTCTAGACTTGGTTATAAATTCAAATGAGTTTCCGTCTGAGAGGTGTATGTCAAGGAAGATCAGATCGGGGTGCTCATTCTCTTGAAACCAATCTATAGCCTCCTGAACACTCCCTGGTATTATTTGTAGCCTCCATTCTGGTCGATATTTCTCTATCATTGACTTAAGAAGCCTAGCTGCAGGTCTCTCATCTTCTATTATTACGGCAAATGTACTATTCATAAATAACTGGTACTTTTACTGTGAATTGACTATCATTGGCTGACACTTGTATATCTCTTCCCATAATAAGCTTTGAGCGATTAGATAGATTATTTAGTCCCATTCCCCCCCCCTCGCTGACACTCTTACGCCTATTTAAGCTATTCGTTATAACCAGTGAGCCATCCTCAATATGTATGTTGATATGCATGGGCTTACTTTCAGAAATAATATTGTGTTTTATCACATTCTCAATTAATAGTTGAAGAGTCAGTGGTGGAACTTGAGCCTCTAGATAGCTATCTTGAATATCAATCTCAACAGTTATATAATCACCTATTCTCACGCGATGAAGAAAGATATATGAATTCATAAACTCAAGCTCTTGCTTAATGGTTATTAGCATTTTATCTTGACATTGCAGGACATATCTATATGCATCGGAGAGATTACAAGTAAACTTAACTGCATTTATAGGGTCATACTCTATCTCTGCTATCAAAGTATTCAGGCTATTGAACAGAAAATGAGGGTTTAGCTGACGCTGTAATGCTACATACTTGGCCTTATTATTCTCTTCGTGAAGCCTAGCTGTCTCTTGTCGGATTCGCATATTCTGCATTACAGAGTGGTTAATCACCAAAAGCGCCACGATAATAAGCTCTAATAGCCAAAGAATAATCAAGACCCTTTCACCTCCATTTGGGAAATAGTAGGGAGTATTGACACCTACGAGCATCTTTGCTAATACGATCAAGGTATAATTAGTGAAAAGAAGTACTGCTGCAACACACAAATACAGCAATACCATCCTCCAACGCTGAACCATATAGTAACCGACCCAACGACTCAACCTAATGATCATAAATCCGATGATGTTGAATGCGAGAACAAAGAAAATATAACCCCAGATGAACTCTGAGAGAAGTATCGCATCCGAACGCAGGTTACTTGCATTAGAAAGCATCAAATATGCCAATAGACCTATTGTGGTGAATAGTAATACATGGAATATATTTGTTCTAACTAAGCTCAACTTATCTTCTTTCTGCATCTGTATATTCGATTATTTGAGTTTAAGTTACAAATGTAACTATTTTGAGAATTAAATAGTTGTATAAAACCTAATAGAGAGATAGGGGCTAAACCTATTCATGCTCTAGTCTCGCCCCTATCTTTCACTCATAAACCTATTCATGCATTACTGTAATCACTCTACATTATATATATTTAGTGCTCTATGAAGTTCTGCAAAAGAGAGCTGTAAAGAGAGCTTTGCTTGTACGTAATTTATCTGGGTGTTGAATCTATATAACTGTGCATCTATCACCTCTACAATTGATACTTTCCCTTGATTATATCTCTCTAGTGACTTCTCTTCATTCTCTTTAGCCTTATCAAGA
Source organism: Bacteroidales bacterium (assembly GCA_051652645.1). Taxonomy (GTDB): domain Bacteria; phylum Bacteroidota; class Bacteroidia; order Bacteroidales; family UBA7332; genus UBA7332. The sequence goes on along the minus strand of JBOFUP010000047.1, from coordinate 27,445 downwards.
GAATTAGTTGTCAACTCTACAATCTTAATAGATTCAGATAAATTCTTTTTCGAGTTCTCTATCTCAAGTTGCATTTTGTCTACTACCTTCTCTAGGTTATCTTGCGCAATAGCTACTTGATACTTAAAAGCCCTCTTGTCGCTACTTCGTTTTCCCCAATGAAATATTGGCACTGACACCTTTGCATATATTGCACAGTTTGGATCCAGATCCCTCTTGAAGTTATAGCCCGGTGCTGAGTAACTAGCATCAACACCGAAATAGAGCTGTGGCTTATATCTAGAGTCATTGATCTTAAGTGCACTCTTTTGTATATCAATATTATCGTATGCCATACGTATCTCAGCTCTCGGCTCTACTTCCCTATGTGAGATTAGAGTTTGATCTATAGATGCTGATATTTGCGAATCTATCTCTAATTCCGCATCAAGCTCATTGCCTATTAGAGAGTTGAGGGCCATACGATTGGATGTAGCCTGATTTGTTGACTTTAGAAGTTGATAGTGGCTATTATTAAGACTAACCTCAACCATTAAAAGATCTTGAGGATCAGCAATACCAACCTCTACCCTATCCTGAACAATCGCCTTAAGAGTGCTAATAGATTCGTATGTATGGTTGAGTATAGATTGTATCTCCCTAGTAGCCACACAATTCCAATACTGAACATCAGTCTGAAAGCATACTTCAGAACGGATATGATCAAACCTATTAATTGATAATGATTTTTGTTGCTCGGCTTGTTTGATCAAGGCTAAGGTCCTACCTCCCGTATAAATAGGTTGTAGAAGTGAGATTGCAGCACCATACTGTATTGCTTCTCCTCTAAAGGATAATGGAGCAGATAAAGAAGGTATATTAATATTTAGCTCCATCGGATTGGCTGTATATGCTAAGTTAGCCGATCCATCAAGCTTTGGTTTAAGATCATCCTTCGAGGAGTTTACTAACTCCATACTGGCCGAAATACTCTTTTGAGCAGCCTTCAAATCATGATTGTATTCTAAGGCCATCTTTCTATACCTCTCTAAGTTAGTATTTGGCATTTCTGCATAAATAGTATTCAGTGAGACTGATAGGCTTATCATTATGATTATTTTTCTCATCAGGAGCTGATTTTTACTTTGTGAAATATTGAGTATAAGGCCGGTGTAATAAATAGAGTCAATACCGTGGCAAAGGTTAACCCAAATATTATTGTTGCGGCCATTCCTCCAAATACAATATCAAACAGCAAAGGGACCATACCAAATATTGTGGTTATGGCTGCCATTAATACCGGACGACTTCGCGAGACAGTGGCCTCTATGATTGCGTGTAGCTTAGCTTGTCCTGCTTTAATCTGAACATTAATCTCATCTATCAGCACAATCACATTCTTTATTATCATTCCCAATAGACCTAACCATCCTGCTATAGGGAAAAAGCCAAATTCAAAACCTGTCAAAAGAAGCCCTATTGATACCCCAATAATTGATAGTGGTAGTATTAATATTATCACTATAGGATCTTTGAAGTTTCTAAATAGTGCTACTAGAGTCACAAAGAGCAAGATGAATGCAAGTGGGAAATACTTAGAAATAGCTTGTAGAGCCTCTGCTTGATCTTTGAATTGTGAATCCCAAAACAGAGTGTAGCCTTTGGGTAGTTGAATTGCTTGAATCTCTTGGCGTATCTCTGAATGGACCTCCGCCATAGTTGAACCAGCTCTTACACCACACATTGCAGCCATTGATAGTTGTCTGTTATATGTTCTGATCTGAGGATACTCCCATGAAGTCTCTATACCTTTTATGGCTTGAGAAAGAGGTGATGATGAACTCCCATTCCAGAGAGAGAAGTTAGCTAAAGCATCTTGTGTTTCTACCTTAGGATTTGACGATTTAAGCAATACCGCAACCTTCTCCTCATTATCTCGATATACCCCAACTGGCGTACCATCGTTTATAGACTTAACCGACTCCATCATCTGCGATTTGCTTATTCCTAACACACCTGCTCTTAGCGGGTCATAAACAGGTCGTACAATCATAGTCATACTCCCCCATTCATTTCTTGCATCTACAACTTTTGGATTCTTACGCATAATATCTATAGATAGCGACACGAGAGAGTCAAGGACATCGGCATCAGGTCCCAAAAAACGAGCCTCAATGAGTGCTTCGTTAAGAGGACTCAACTCAAACTTATTGACCTTTATCAGCGGTTCAGGGAAGTGTATCCTTATTGAGTCTTGTAACCTCATATTTAACTCCCTAGCATCATCTGTTGAATGACACTTAACCAAAAGCTGTACATAGTTTGGCTGTGGTCCAAATGACGATCCAGAAAGATAGTATCTAGGGGCTGTGCGCCCAACAAATGAAGAGACAGACTCAGATTGTTCAAATCCTTCTATATAACTAGCTATATCATAAGCTATCTGATCACTCTTCTCTATCTTCACACCTTCGGGCAACCACATATCTATTGTAAAGTACTGCTTGTCTAAAGGAGGAACAAATAGCTTTGGTATAAACCTAAATCCAAACATTGAGATGATCATCATTAAAACCACTACACTAACAGATGCATATTTGTATTTGATAATCAACATAAGATATCCTCTGAATCTATCATAGAGCTTCCCTGAATAGGGGTCTTGATCCAACTCACCTTTACGAGGACGAGTGACAAACTCCTGCAAAAAGTATGGAGTCTGTGTTAATGCAAATACCCAACTAAACATTAGTGAAAGCGAAATAACAATCACTAATGAAGATAATAACTCACCCGTTATGTGCGGTGAGAAATATATAGGAAGGAATGTTAGAATAGCTATTACAGTAGCTGCTAGAAGAGGAAGAGCCGTGGTGGAGCATGCATTTAGTATGGCGACTCTCTTTCTCATTCCTCGCTGCATATTGATCAAAGCTGAGTCTGAAACAACTATAGCGTTATCTACTAGCATGCCCATAGCAATTATTATAGCCGCAAGAGACATCCTCTGAAGAGCAATACCATTGGATAGCATTACGATGAGTGTGGCTAGAATAGAGAATACCAAACCACTCCCAACAAGGAGTCCATTCTTGAATCCTATGAAGAATAGAAGTATAGCAACTACTGTTACAACTGATATTATTAGATTTAGTATAAACCCCTGATTTGCAACCGCAGACTCATAGCCTTGATCATAAATTGAGGTAAGATGAAAACCCTCAGGCATATTATTGTTGAGATTCTCAACAGAACTCTTCACTAGCGATGCCATATCTACGACGTTTCCATTAGGTACGGTTGATATAGCAATACCAATTGCACTCTCTCCTGATACCCTCATTATACTGCTAGCAGGACTCTTATAACTCTCTACAACCTGAGCAATATCTGAGAGAGTATATTGCTGGCCAGAACTAGAAACCACAGATAGTGATTTTATCTCTTCGAGAGAATAGAAGTTACCTGTAGATTCTATCCTAATTCGACTATCATTGGTCTCTATAGCCCCTGCGTCAACTATACTATTCTGGGCCTCAAATGCTCGTTTTATCTCAGTTGTTGTAATCCCACTTTGTGAAATCAAAGATGGGCTAATAATGACATCTATAGTAGGGGTTTGGACACCGTAGATCTCAACCTTTGATACATCCTTGATGGTGAGAATCTCATTCTTTATGATCTTTGCCTGCTGATAAAGATCTCTTGGCGATCGACCTTGTCCGGTCAAAGCATAGAATACCCCTAGTACATCACCAAAATCATCATTTACAACAGATGGGGATACTCCCGGTGGTAGTTTCACCTGTACATCACTCACCTTGCGACGAAGCTTATCCCAGAGCTGCTGCATCTGATCTGCCCTTATCTCCTTTTTTACAAACACTGTTATCTTCGAAAGTCCTGCTCTATTCTCACTCTTTGTATAATAAAGCTCGCCCAAAGACTGTATAGACTCCTCTAATATATCCGTCACTTGAGTACGAACTTCAGAGGGAGATGCTCCAGGATAGGACGTAAGTACCACAGCCTGCTTTATTGTAAAAGGAGCATCCTCTAGCTTACCCATTTTAAAGTAGGAGAATATACCTCCAAAAGTTACCAATAGAAGAAGAAGAGTAGTGACAGCCTTATTCTTTAAAAAATATATTACGATTTTCATATCCCTTCCTATGTTTATTTATTTCCAATACATACACTAATAAGTGTATAAAGATCAACCTATTTTGAGCTTACAACCTCGATAGAATCTCCATTTGAGAGAAATCTGACTCCTGTTGTCACAACCTCACTTCCCTCTGTCAATCCTTCTAGGATCTCAACCTCTCCATTATGAATAAGGCGTCCACTTTTGACTATTCTCCTTGATACAACTCCTTGATCAACACACCAAACATATTCTCCTAAAGTAGGTCGGAATGATAGAGCTGATTGAGGTATCGTAATTATTGTCCTCGGATTTATCTCTTCGAAAATTACAGATCCAGACATACCCGGGAGGAGTGATAATTCCTTATTTGGAATAAGTGCCGTTAGTTGATATGACAAGTTATTACTCGTGGTATTCTTTGACACATCAATTACATCTGCAAGAAATAAACTATTAGGAATTGCATCAAATATGATGTTTACTCTCTTTAGATCTCGGGAGTTTAACGCAATATCCTGACTCACTGAAACCTCAATTCTTAATGTGTCTATATTAACTATAGTAACAATGGACTCACCTGTCTTTACCTCCTGATATTTATCTATAAATACTCTATCAATATATCCATTAAATGGAGCGATCAGCTTGGTATCAGACAACTCATTTGTGGTAGTTTCATAAGCTGTTTTGGCTGCTATATAATCTGCATAAACTTTATCATAACTACTAGCAGATATATTGTTCTTTTCATACAAGACTTTTACTCTCTCATATTCCATCTTTGATTGATGATAAATGGATTGTGTACGCTCTTGCTTTAAAATAAAATCACGTTGATCTATTTGAGCAATTACATCTCCCTTGCGGAAATAGTTTCCTGAATATACATTGAAGTTACTAACTACTCCCCCGACTCTAAATGAGAGATTAGCTGTATGGTGAGTCTGTGATATGAATGAGAAACTCTTCTTGTCTAAATCCACAATTGATCTCGCGAGCGATGTTCTAACGACATGTTTCTTATTTCTAATGGTTTCTGTGTTACTGCAAGAGACTGTAAGGATAGAAATCAATACAGCGATAAAAACTCCCCTCATATGTATTATTTATAGTGGTTTATAATAATCCTAAATCAAAGCATAGGCTTGATAATTGACAAATGTAAATAGGGAGGATAAATGATATAAGATATAGTTTACTGAGTCGTCATAATTAGTAACTGAAACGTAAGAGTACGTATCTATTCTGGTAAGATAAAGGCAATGGAGTGACTCAAGAGAGGAGTGCAACTCTTCAAATACGTACGTGTTTGTGAACTTAGGCAAATCAAACAGAGCAGTAAGCATAGAGAATAAGGTTACTGCAACTTACTTTTAGAGCCCAAAGAATGATCTTCTATTACTGATTTTGATTTGACTATTATCAATATGCAAAATAAAAAAAGAGAGGGTGTGTCATTACGACAAACCCTCTCGTGAAATAATCACTATCTGAAAAAACCTATCTATATGTGAGTTTAGTAACTACTTAACCTCTGACTGTAATTTTACTTTGATACGAATCTCATCATTTATAAACTTATCTTTGAGCTCTGCAAATATACTCTTAGATGAGTATGTTACTCCCCATTGAGTACGATCAATATCAAATGCCTCACTCTCAACATACTGCATACCTGATTCTATCCAATGTTTAGCCATAAAAGAAATCTGCTTAACAGAGTCTTTAAGTGCTAAATTACCAGTAACTTGGTGTGTATACAATGAGTCTGATATAGCTACAAGATCTGTTATATCGAATTTTGCAATTGGGAATTTTGCTACATCAAAGAAATCCTCACTAGCAAGATGTCCCTCAAGTTTAGATTTACCCGTTGCTTCAGTAAGATCTCTATTTATTATTCTAGTCATATCAATAACAAAAGAGCCACCCACTGGAGTTGAATCCTGCATTTGTATAGCACCGCTTTTAAGCATAACTATACCATCGTGCGACCCACCTGGCTTAAATCCTTGCCATTCAACAACAGATAACATTGTATCTACTCTTAGCTCAGTGCCTACTACGCTATTTACAACAGCTGCAGCTGTAGCTTCTACGCTTTTACCTCCTGAAGGAGTACATGCTATAGTCATCGCTGCAAACGAACCTAGAATAATCAGATTTCTCATTTTTAATCTCCTTATTTATTAATTGTTTAGATTTATGCAATTTATACATATAAAACATATAAAGAGAAAAATTGTTCTTTCCAAGTGCAATATTCCTAATTTTTACCTACTCAGAGTTAGGCGTACACTTACACCAAAACTTGAATTGGATACAGGGAAGGCTGATGAGGAAACAAGCGGTTTATTAACTTGTTTGTCATAGAATGCCCTAAGATTTATCGCTCTACTCAATGAGTAATCTGCCGATAGTTTAAGAACAAAGGCACTGGTTCCACTAGTTGGTTGGGTATATTCCTCTTCAATCTTTCTTATCAGAGATTGGTTGACTCTATAAGATATGTCGGCACGGAACTTCATCTCATTCTTAAAGGATGATAGTTTTCCACCCTTTGCTTTGTAGAAAATCTTCAGATCTGGTATATTATACCCCATACCAACTACTACTTCATTTGAAAGAGCCTCGACAATCTGATTTGATCCAATATTAAGTGAGAGATTACGAGTATCCTTATACTCTGCTCTTGCCGTAATATTGTTCTTAAATGTCATATCAACACCAATAAGAGGATTGAAACTCTCTGATATATTAACTGAAGTAATATCATACATTGATGAAGGTAGCGGGTTGCCTGATGCTATCTCCTTTATGTAGCCAAATCCATCTTCACTCTCTATGTAGTTACTGAAAGTATTGTAGCTTCCAACTCCGTAGGTACATCTATAAGAGTGTTGAAGATTAAATGTCTTGAATTTCTTCTTGAAGAATCCAATTTGCATTAATCCATCATATGTAATACGCCAGTTTGGCAACAAACTCAATAGAGAAGGGAAAGCTGACAAACCAACTCTATCAGCACTTCTGCCTGAATAGGCTGCTATAAAAGCAGGTATCAAGACATCAGGCGAATTTGGATTCACTGGAGTCACACTAGGGTCGTATGGTTTTCCTCCTAATATATTACCTTCCATGAAACCTGAAGATGGATATTTAGACCCTGAATAGCTATTCTCAAGTCTATTGGCTATTATAGCTCTATTTGATAGGAAGCGATCAAAATTCGCGGAACTGTATCCTCCCTTAGCATTCGAGCCCCTCAGTGATGTTCGCAAAGCAATAAAGGTCATGCTTAGATTGCCACTCTCTATACGCGGCATTCCTGGAACCATAAAACTAATCTGTGCATTCTGCGTACGAACTCTATTTGCATTTAGCACTACCTTGAATCCCTTGAATGGCTCTAGGTTAGCCTGAAGTTGGAAATCCTCACTGAATGTTGACATCGCAGGAGATACTACCGAATCATTAATAATTAGCCAATCATTACTGATTGCTCTATCAATATATCCCTCGCCTGTTAATCCAAATGCGAAATCCAAGCCCGGAGCCATAGCACCATTATTACCCTTCTGACCAAACATATCACCTACGTATGGTTTAAATGATGGTAATATAAGACCACTACTTCTTCTATAGCTAACGGATGCATTACGAATAAGCATTAATGCTCGAGAGCTATATTGTGCTGTTTTGTACCACATCTTATCACTATGGTCTTGTTTCTGTGAGACGCGCAGTTGTAGCTCACAATCACTATCCATAGTTACTTGAATTGAGTTTTGGTCTCTAACCTTAAACTTAACTGGTACAGCTCTCTTAGAGGAGTCTGCCATGGTGGCATCAACCTTTATATCTCTATTGTTTAGACTGTGCCTAACGACTCTCATCTCCCCCTTTTTAAATCTCAGCTTCTGAGAATATACTTTCGTTCTGTCTGGCTTTCTTACAGAAGAGCTATTTCCTCTTCCTGAAGATGCAAACTTTTTATTTGTCTCTCTAAGGAAGTTCCACTTATTATATAGATTCTCAAAATTGAGTCGCAAATCCGCTGTAAGGTTGCCATTATTCTTTAATATATTACCAAGTTCAGTATCTCCATCAATAGATGCTCCTCTATCCCAATTATAGGTAGAGGCATACTTAAGATTAAGTGTTGTCCAATCAAGTATTGGCACCTTATTAATTGGTAAATCCCACGAAATATTTGCAGCTTGAGCATAGCTGTAAGGTGTGCCCAAACTTGCTATACTTTGCATTACAGTATCTTTCCACAACTCATACTCATCTGGGAGGAAATTCTTACTCACTCTTCCATCAGGCTCATCGATTCGTGCATTTGTGCCTGTGCGAAGATTGAATTTGATTGTCTTAGTAAAATCCCAACGAAGGTTGAACTCCCTATCCCAAAGAAAATCTTTTCTATAAGAAAGAAGAGCATCACTGTATGATCCATCTGCATTTAGATCTCTAAGTTGTGTCTCAAAATAGTATCTATTCATTGAGGTGTTGAAAGATATATTTTGTGGCAAATAATTCAAGGTCATCTCCTTAATTGGCACTAAGTACTTGGATTTGTTGCCAATCTTAGAGAATGGACTCCAACCTTTATACATAGGCGAATAGTTGTAAGATAAGTTGCCTCGATAGTCTCTTGAGTTTTCAAAAGAGACTGATGGAGAGTGCTTATCACTACCTGTATATGAGTAGCTCATCGTCAGATTGGCAGGATCGTAGGGCATAGGCTTCTTGCTCTGTATATCGAACTTCACACCACTCATACTAAAGCTCTTGGATTTCATCACATCTTGTGCGCTACTCTTTATAGAGTCTCGCTCTTGACGTGTTGAAGCTTCCTCTAGAGCCTCAGACATATATATATCTTGGTCTAGAGGATTATACTTGGGCGTACTAACTTGCTCTGAATATGAATAGAACAGAGGAGCTTTGAGCTTGGCCTTGCTTGGCAAAAAGCGACCTACATCTACACTTGTAGCTAAATTATATTGATAATAATCATCTAGTCGTCTCTCGTTTACCGACTGTTCAACTCCACCAAAGCCAGCTGTCTCACGTCGACCACTAAAATTAACGTTACCTATGTCTGAGAGTGCTAGGTTCATTGTCCCTTGTATAGCCCATCCTCCATCTTCATTAAACTCAGTTAGTCTTAATTCATTAACCCAAACCTCGCCTGATTTAACAGCACGAGAGTTGTTACGTACACCAATCATAATAACTTTTGCCTCGGAAAGAGATGGGTTACCTACCACAGTGACCTTATTACGAGGCTTGTTTGGATCCGTAGAGCTGTAGGGTGTATTAAAAGTTATTGTAGAACCAGCTTGACGCTTCTCCCTGTTTCTTTCTAACTTAAGATCTGTCCAAACCTCAAAAGGGAAATCAAACTGATTGTTCTCAGGCCACACGATGAGCCTATCATTACTATTGTTATTGCTATAACTACCTTGTGGAGTTATAGCTAATGGAATCTCGTACTCATAATAGTTATTTTTGTAGTCTGATCCCATTCTTATGAATGCTGTAAGTTCACCACCACGAAGATCTGTTATATCATCAATAAATGCTTCAGCATGAACATACATCTGAAGGCGCTTATACTGCCTTACATCTAAAGCACTATTTTTATAAACAGCCCTAGCGTCACCAGGTGCTAGGTTGCTTACACGCATTGACAATGATTGTTCATTGAGTTGTCTAAGCTGTGGCTGACTAGGGTCTATAATACGTGATACTCCTGGAGGGAGAACATAATTTACTGGTTCGCGTGATGCATTCTCTTCAATATTAACTGCAGAGACATCTATCGAAGCATCTGTAATTGGTGCATTAGATGCTGTATATAATGGTTGTTCATACTGTCTCCACTCTCCTCTAACTAATTCAAGTGTTGCAAATCTAAGAACGGTAGAGTCTTGAAAATCGGTCATAAACATTCTCATGAATCTTATTGACTTGAAGTCTCTGATATTACCAACTACTTTCTGATAATCTCTTACAGGAATTTTAAACTGATACCAATTAACATCTTCCTGCTTACCATTACGTAGTGTTACTCTAGCTGTTCGGCGGTCAACAATATAGTTTTCTCCTACTTGCATTCTCTCTGGGCGTACCTCAACCTTATATTGAAAGTACCTCTCATAGTCATTTAATGTATTATCTTGATTTATGTCTTCTACATCTGGAGTAACACGAGCAGACGTACCATAACTCTCTGTACTATTATTACTATCAGGTGAGTTACCCTCTGTCCCATTATATCGTTTATACCTTTGAAGTATTGAGACTTTATCTCTGTCATAATCACTTCCTCTATAGTAGTGATAATTATCTCCTGCGGGGTCATTAATAGGAGAGAATAGATCTAACTCCCACTTTGCTCGTGTATCAGCAGAAATTACTTGATTTATCCTCTGTAAATAGTCTTTATAGGTAGAGAACTCAAACTCCTCTTCTGTTCTAAGCCCATTTAATCCAACATCTTGATACTTTCGTGCCCCTACAGAGTTATCAAAAGCATATACTGTTGACTGTCTTCGAGGAACCTTACCCCAATATGTGGTCTCAACCAACGACTCATCGCCATCGATTGGCATACCATTCTCATAGAATTTCTTTCCATCCTTGAGCACATCCTCTGAAAGCTCTCCAATATTGAAGTAAAGATCTCCACCTGCAGAGCGCGAGTCATCACCATTAGAAATAAATGGATCCATCATCCAAAACTCTATGTACTCTATGTTGCTTGCCTCAAAATCTGTATTATCTAGTTTACGCATAACTCCAGCCCAACGCTGTTGAGCATTTTGCAAGAGTCCATCATCCCCAATATAAGTATGGTCTAAATTATACGGACCTCTCTCTTGAGGATAATAAGCAAGGTTCAATACGGTTTGAGTAGCTGGCTCTCCATATGCATTCTCCTTATTGGGAAATATCTCACGCTCTAGAACCTCTCTTACACGATGGTCCGAGAGTTGATCCCTATCATTCTTTATATGAGTGGGAGTTAGGTTTGAATTCTTACGAGTAAATATTGCATCAATATAGTACCATGCAATAAGCGAACGATTCTTACCATAATAGTCTACGCCATCATTAGCACTTCTATTAGAATATAGTGCGTTAGGAAGTTCCCAAGGTGTACTTGCAAGACTCCAACTATAGGGATTACGAAGATCTATGCTTATCTTGGTTGATTCGAAGTCATCGATATATGAAACACCCTGCTTCTCGAGTTCCTTTGGGTGACCTGGAATAAGTTGAGCAAACTCAGCATTCAGTGTAAATGAGGATGGAACAGTTGCATTTACAAACGGTAGTTTGTCTACCATATCTGTAAGCCACTGTGACTGTGTTTTATATTGTGTATTTAACCCCCAGATAGTGTTACTTATTGACTCATCACCCATGTTGACCTTTTGAGTTAGAGGACGCTCATTTAGGTGCATAATAGTAGCTCCTAAATTAAAGTTTTCACTAAAGGCATAGCTTGCATCTAGCCCCAAAAGAGTCTTACGCTGCATGCTAAACATTGATTGGTTCTCAAGTTGAACACTAATAGGTGTCCCTGATTCTAGTATACCAGAGTTGAGTATTGTTACGACCCCCATGGTGTAGTCAACAGAATAGTCAGAATTCTCACTAAGCTCTTGACCACCAGCAGTAACTCTCACAGAACCGCGAGGGACATTCATAGCATTAAGTCTAATCTCTGCACCACTCGATGATCTGTACTCTCCTTTGATTCTGAACTTATTCTTCTCTGCTATCTGTCGAGCTACAGTAAGAGTTGAGTCATACAACTCTTGAAACACATAATTATCAGCTATAGCATCATTTGCAATCTTTGATCTTAGATGACTACCGAAAGGTTCTATCACGGGGAAGTATATCCTACCATTTTGTGCCTGCACAGTGTAACCTTCAACAAAGTCAAAATATCCATCTGGCTTAGTCTCCTGTCTTGAATCTAGTCTATCTAAATTCATTATTCGCAGAAGCAGTTCGTTTTGAAGTGATGGTTCTGGGAGATAGTTTAGATATAGTCCTGTTGTATCACTTTGATATTGAATATCTAGTCTAAATCTATCTTGCTGTACTTGATATGCACTAAGCGAGTATACATTCTTCATCATTAGATGCCAAAGCGGCATCTCGGGTGTTACTCCTGTAGATCTTAGAAGTTTAACGAATAGTGTCTGTGAGGAGTTGTTATTATCAGAGGCGAACTCCCCTACTTGGTATGTCTTGCCGCCATATGTATATTCATAAGATACACCGAGCACTTCATCCGGCTGAAGAGCCGTACGAAGTGAGAGATATCCTAATTGCTTGTTTAAGTAGTATTCTGAAGGGTCTAGTTTGCGTGCATTCTCTATCTTATCATAATCTCTACCTCCGAAAATGCCTACACCTTCAAGTTGAGAAAGGGTTGAGTTTACTTCACTAATATCTCTGATAGATGAATATGTTGTATTCATCTCTGAGAAGAGGTTGTTGGTGCTATTGTCTGGTTGAGTCTGTGATGATTGTCTTTGCCAGAAGTTATTACCTATACGCTCACTCTCGGCTAAATCCATAAAAGCAACCACATTACGAGAATCATCAAAATTGCCTCTCTTATTTGTTGCCCAAACCTCTATTTTGTTGATTATAATACCAGAGGATATATACGGAAGCTTACTCATTGATTTGTCATAACCATCACGGAAGTGATGGGCCAAGAAGAAATGTCTATTCTCATCATAATTATCTGCAGAGAACTCAAATGGAGTTGTTTGTGCTCCACCTTGCGTATTGACAACCTTTGACTCTGATTCCTGTTGGGCAACTATTCCAGTTAATTTCAGCTTACCAAACTGAAGCCCAGCCTTAACACCAAAGAGTGCCTGTGTTCCGCGTATCAACCCCCCAGAGGAGCTCATACTAACATTTCCCGCTTCAAGACTCTTTATTATCTCATCCTCTTTACCTTGGTAATTAAGTTTAATCTTTTGAGCATCAAAATCAAATGTAGCATTGGTGTTGTAATTCATGTTGAAGTCCAACTTATCCCCCACCTTAGCATTCATATTTAATTGTATCTGCTGCTGAAAATCTAAATATGTCTTGCTTCTTGCTCTTTCTGGCAATGTTGGATTATCTACTTTATTATTCTTTACGCCAAATGATAGTTCCGCTGAACCTTGAGTTCGTAATTGAACACCACCTGGGCCAAAGATCTTCTCGGCCGGACCAAGACTAAATCTCATATCTAGAGGATCAAAAGCGCTCTTATTTGCAATCCTCTCCTCTTCGCTCTGATTATTTTTCTCCTTAAAGTAAGATCTCATAGAGTTATCAAGCTGATACTTATAATACTCTGTTGCACTAAGTGAGAATGGTGTACCAATCTCGAGATCTCCTATTTGTGTCCTGAAAACATAGCTATTTGTAATTGGATCAAACTCAATAACACTCTTGAGGTTCTCTGGGTTATCCAAATCAACTACACCCTTACGACCTATCTCCTCGGGAATCTTAGGCGTAGTCTTTGCAACTGGATAGGTATTACTACGGCTAGTAGTATCTGTATCCTGGGCGTGAGTAAAATACACACCACCAGGAATAGAAACCAACGCAGCATATCCTACTCCAAGCGAACAGCACAGAGTAAGTATAAGAAGGATTCCTCCCCTATTAAGTGTTGGTTTAAATGACATTTAGAATTCGGTTTGAGTTACAAATCTATTTACAGTAACTTAAGTGCTTGTTTGATAATCTCTTCAACAGGGAGTGTTGGATCAGATTTAAGTATTGACTTAACTACTTTTTCTACGGCTGATTTTACAAAACCAAGCATAAGAAGAGCTGATATCGCTTCAACTTGTGCCTCTGTATTGATGCTACTCTGCGACATATCAACCCCAGATGTAGATACAACAGAGACCTTATCTTTAAGATCTACACATATCCTCTCAGCTGTCTTTGCACCAACCCCCTTGACCTTCTTAAGAGCGTTACTATTTGCTGTAGATATAGCAGTTTGAATCTCATAGAGTGTCATAGAAGATAGCATCATTCGTGCTATCGAAGCACCTACCCCTGAGACCGATATTAGCAGTAAAAACATCTCTCTTTCAGCCTTTTCAGCAAAACCATAAAGCAAATGAACATCTTCTCTTATTACCTGATGGACATATAGTTTCACTTTTGTCCCGCCGCGTAAGGATTCGTATGTTGATAATGATATATGAAGGAGATAGCCTATGCCGTTTACATCAACAATAAGATACGTTGGCGTAGCCTCTACTAAAGAACCAGATATATATTCGAACATAATTAATTGACTATTACTTATGGATGATTACGGCCAAGTCAAAAATATCATCTTTTCAACTTGTCGTCTTATACAATATACTACAAATATATGGAAAATATTTAAGTAGATTACAAAAGATGAAGTATCAACTCGCATTTATGAATAAAAGAGCTACATAAATATAGGCTTGAATCTGATATTCAAATATAACAATATAAACAACATTAGATCTTAATAAACCCACACGCACAGCAATTAGTAACTATAAGTTAATTTATGAGGTATTATCCTATTTGAAAATAATTTTGTTATGAAATTCAAACTATATTTTGTAATCTTGCAACCTAGTAATACCAATATTTTTTAATACCAAAAACCATGAAACAAGTACATAACCTATACACTATTTTCCAGAAAGATAAGCTATTTGGAATTTATGATCCTTTCAACAACATAAAAGTTGAACCAATCTACGACTCTATCGAAGTAAAAGAAGTGAAACTAGGGTGTTATCTAAAAATTAAACTGGACAATAAATGGGGCGTAGTATTCATTCCAGCACACACTAGAACAGCTCTCCTATCACTTAAATCCAACAACAAAGAGATAGACAAGAAAAACTTCGAAAGAATTGAGTCTTCTATCGAATGGCGCTTTAGCACAATATTCGATGCTATTCATGAACAATCGGACTCTCTGCGTATTATTCACGGAGAATACGAACTATTCTTTGACTTTGAGTCTAACAGACTATTCACAGCCTTTGAATGGCGTCGAGAGAAGCACCAAAGAGAGTTAAGAGCTATAAGTAAAATTAAAGCAAACTACATAAGAGAGTAAGGTCATTATACGTCTCAAATTTACACTATAGCAAGTTGAACCTTATATAGATAAGCATTGTTCTAAATCCATTGAATTATACAGGTTACTAATTCTAAATAACATCGATTGATGATAGCTTATCTAACTAAAATAGCTCTACTTATAGTGATAATATTTACCTCATCTTGTTCCAAGCAGGATGAGGTAATAGGCCCTACAGAAGATGCAAATAGGACTGTTGTAATTTATATGGCCGCCGATAATAGCTTGTGGAATTATGCTTTAAGAGATCTCAATGATATAATATCAGGTGTCGAAAATGGCAACCTTAATGGCAGCAACCTAATAGTATACATTGACTCTCAATACTCTTTACCCATACTATACAAAATAGAGATAGATGAGAGTGGCCGTGGCGTAAAACGTGAGATCAAGAGCTATGCTGAGCACAACTCTGCCGATCACAAAGTGATGAGCACAATATTAAAAGAGGCTTTTGCATCCTACCCTGCTAAAACCTATGGATTGGTTCTTTGGTCACATGGCTACGGGTGGATACCCTCAAACACAAAATATAAATCCTCTTATAGTGAATTATATAATTCGTTTGGAGAATTTGGTCAAGATAGATTCCCTACCAAATGGTTCGGACAAGATATTAGCTCTAACTCTTACATGGATATCCCAAATATCAAAACAGCATTAAACGATCTACCTCATCTTGAATTTATTGCTTTTGATGCTTGCTTTATGTCATCTCTTGAGGTTATTGATCAACTTAAGGAGAGAGCTAAATACATAATGGCTGCACCAACGGAGATACACGCTGTGGGATTCCCCTACTCTACTATTATTGAACCAATGTTTAGGTTAGCTTCCCCTGACCTTTACGACATGTGTGATAAGTTCTACGAATTCTATCTTGAATACAACAAAGAGGTTAGCCCACTCTATCAGACAGCTACGATAAGTTTGATAAAAAGTGAAGAGGTTGAAGCCCTTTCAAATTTCGTGAGAGCATCTATACTAAAATATAAAGATGCAATAAAAGAATTGGACATTAATACTATTCAACACTTCGAGCGAGTACCTGAAGTTACATCAAATCCTCTAATGTACGACCTAGAAGACTATCTATCTAGAGTCATAAACCAAGAGGAGAAAGAGGAGTTAACAACACTGTTGAACAATTGCGTCATCAAAAACCTCTACACTCCAAACTTCATAAACCTTCCTTTATCTAAATGTTCGGGGTTGTCATTTTACATTCCTCAAGAGAGTTTTGAAGAGCTAAACATTGCTCATTACAATTTGGGATGGTAATTATATGATAAGAATAATATCATAAAATTGTAATATTACCCTCTTGAATAGGGTTAATATCAACAGATATCTTTATGTTTGTAGTGTAATTAACTATACATTTTATGAAAGGTCTCCTTGTGAACAATTTTATGGTACTAGCTATACTGCTCATCCTGAGTAGTTGTAGCACCGTAAAATTTGTAAATGAGGGGCAATACCTTCTTGATAAGGTTGAGTTAAAAAGCGATACAAAGAGACTAAAACCTGCAGATTTGGAGGCCTACATTAGGCAAAAACCAAACCTGCGGGTTTTTGGGCTTTACAGTATGCAGCTTCAGATATACAACCTCTCTGGGAGAGATTCTTCAAAACGAATAAATAAATTCATCAGAAAAGTAGGTGAAGCTCCGGTAATCTACAGCCCTGAAGAGAGCTCAAGAACCCTAAATGAACTAAGAAAGGTTGCACAAAACAGGGGTTATCTAAACGCTATTGTAGATACGACTATACACTACAAGAAGAGAAAAGTAAAGGTTGAATACAACATAACAAGTGGCATACCCTATCGTATATCTGATTACGAGTTGGAGATAAATAATCCGACAATGGACTCAATTATTCACAACTCAGAAAAGCCATCCTTAATCCGCACCTCTCATATATTAGATATGGATTTGATGGAAAAGGAACGACAAAGGGTAACCTCCATACTAAGAAACAGTGGGTACTACGCTGTTAATCGTGATCATTTCTCTTATTTTGCTGATAGTACGATGGGGGGGAATAAAATAGATCTTTCTCTTAGAAATATTACCACATCAGTAGACTCATCTTTGGTATACCACCCTTATCGAATAGGAGATATCACAATAGATCTATCATTTGACCCGGCTCTTCAACAGAGCATTAATATTGAAAATGATCTTGACACTATCTATTATCAAGGGTATAAAATTATTCATAGAAAAGGGGAACAGTGGCTAAGGCCTAAACATATTACCGATGCATGTATGCTCAGCAAAGGCGAGTTATACAAGGAGCAGCTGGTTAACGATACATATACGGCATTTAGTAGAATATCAATAATTCGATTCATAAACATTCAATTCGAGTTATCCAAAACAGATAGTTCTCTTGTAGATGTATATATCAATCTATCAAAGGGTAAGCCTCAAGGATTTGCCGTAGAATTAGAAGGAACTAACTCTGCTGGTGACCTAGGTGCTGCTGTTGGTATATCTTACAAGCACAGCAATATATTTAGAGGCGGTGAGAGTTTTATCATAAAAGGACGAAGTGCTTATGAGCAGCTAACCGGTGGAGGTATTAACAACAACTATATGGAGCTTGGTGCAGAAACATCAATAACTTTCCCTAGATTCCTATTCCCCTTCCTCAAGCAGGACTTCAGAAAGAGAGTTAGAGCAAATACTGAGTTCTCATCTCAATTCAACTATCAAAATAGGCCTGAATATTCTAGAGTTGTATCTGGTATTGTATGGAGATACAAATGGACTATGAAGGAGATACACAGACACACCTTGGACTTTGTTGACCTCAGCTATACATACCTTCCATCCATGTCTGATGAGTTCAGAGAACAGCTGGACCAACAAGAACTAAACCCGGTTGTTAGAAATAGTTATGAGAACAACTTCATTATGCGTACTGGATATACCTACTATCTATCTAATAACACACAGAAGAATAAGAATAAACCTATTCGATATACTTTAAGAGCTGGCATTGAGTCTGCGGGCAACAGCCTTGCTGCAATCTCTTCACTTCTAAATCTACCCAAGAGTGAGGGAGGATATGAAGTCCTCGGAATAAGATTTGCACAATACGTGAAATTAGATGCGGAATACGCGATGAACTACCGCATAGACCAACGCAATAATTTTGTGTGGAGAGCTGGAATAGGTGTAGCATACCCATATGGCAACCTAACGGTTATTCCATTTGAAAAAAGATACTTCAGTGGTGGTGCAAATAGTGTTAGAGCATGGGGTATCAGATCTCTTGGACCAGGTAGATATGCAAAAGGTGGTAGTGGCATTGATTTTATCAATCAATCAGGGGATCTTAAGCTTGACTTAAACGTTGAATACAGAAGTTATCTATTTTGGAAGTTGCACGCGGCATTCTTTATTGATGCTGGTAATATATGGACCATACGAGAATATGACAACCAGCCAAGTGGACAATTTAAGATAGATCAATTTTATAAAGAGATTGCTCTCGGTTATGGTCTTGGTCTTAGACTAGACTTTGACTATTTTGTTCTTCGTCTCGACCTAGGTATTAAAGCTTATGATCCATCTTTAAGCGGGAAAGAGTCTTGGCGCTTCATTCAACCAAAGATAAATCAAGATTTTACTCTTAACTTTGCAGTGGGGTATCCATTTTAGTCTATACATTTTTACTCATTTAATATTCAACAACTAGTTTTATGTTGCCAAATCTGCTAAAAAGATCAATTACGGGGTTACTATTCGTAGCTATTATGGTAGGTGCTATACTTTATAGCTATTATAGTTATGTTGCTATCTTTAGTCTTATTGTCCTTCTTTCACTCAACGAACTATATCGTCTTTTCAATAGACAAGAAGGGGTTGGTGTCAATCAATATATACATAGTATAATTGGTAGTCTATTTTTCATTTTAACGTCACTAGAGTGCGCAGGTATTATATTCATGGGTAAAAAACTAATTGCAATAACTGTTATATACCTTCTATTTATAGTTATTAGAGAGCTATACACAGTGAAGAGCAACCCTTTGAGAAACTGGGGATTCATCGCCCTTGGGCATCTTTATATAACGTTTCCCTTATCTCTTTTATCACAAGTAGCATTTATACCTCAAGGGGCTAATAATAGTGAACCCTTATACACACCTATAATAGTACTAGCGCTATTTATTTTCATATGGTGCAACGACTCGGGTGCATACCTTGTTGGAAGCAAAATTGGGAAAAGAAGACTTTTCGAACGAATCTCACCAAAGAAATCTTGGGAGGGTTTTGTCGGGGGTGTTGCTTGCGCCCTTATTGTATCGCAAGTGCTTGCATACTTCACTACAATATATTCTCCACTTATTTGGGCAGGTATAAGCCTCGTTGTTGCTTTAGTTGGCACATTTGGAGACTTAAGCGAATCATTAATCAAGCGAAGTGTAGGTGTTAAGGATTCAGGAAATATGCTACCTGGGCATGGTGGTATACTTGATCGTTTTGATGCCATAATCCTCGCTATTCCTGCTGTTTTCGCATTTCTTGTGCTATTTGTATCGTAACATTTCATGGTGTAAATTGGAATATATTAATGCACAAAACATGCTTAAGATGTATCGTTTTGGAAATAATGACTACATTTGTCACAATTATGGGAAGAATTTTAGCAATAGACTACGGTCGTAAACGATGCGGTATTGCCGTAACTGACACTCTTGGGATGATCCCAGGTGGTCTTGGAACAGTCCTCTCTCACGAACTAGAGAAGTTCCTAATTGAGTACACCTCAAAGGAGTCTGTTGAATTATTCGTTATTGGTCTGCCTAAACAGATGAATAACGAGCCTTCTGAGAGTATGAAATTTATTACCCCTTTTGTAAATCGTCTACGAAAAGTAATCCCTCAAATACCTATTGAGTTTGTAGATGAGCGATTCACCTCAATGCTAGCACAAAGAGCAATGCTCGAGGGAGGTTTAAAGAAAAGCGATAGACAAAAGAAAGAGCTTGTTGATGAGATAAGCGCTGTTATTATATTACAGTCATATCTAGAGTCGAAACGATAATTAAATTATATGATACTACCTATTTACCTTTATGGTATGCCTGTACTTCGTAAAGTGGCACAGGATATAACTCCAGAGTATCCGGAGTTGAACACACTTATTGCAAACATGTACGAAACAATGTACAAATCAGATGGGATTGGCCTAGCGGCTCCTCAGATTGGGTTGGATATTAGACTTCTTGTCTTCGATCTAAACGATCTAAAAGAGGACTTCCCTGAGTATGCAGGATGCAAGAAGGTGATGATAAATGCACAAATCATTGAGTTCTTTGGCGAAGAGGTATCACGTGAAGAGGGTTGCTTAAGTCTTCCTAATATTCACGAAGCAGTGAAACGCCAAGAAGGTATAAAGATACGCTACTGCGACGAGAATTTTGTAGAGAAAGAAGAGATCTTCGAAGGCTTTATTGCTAGGGTTATACAACACGAATATGACCACCTTGAGGGCAAACTCTTCATTGACCACATATCTCCGATTAGAAAGCAGTTGATTAAATCAAAATTGTCAAATATATTAAAAGGGAAGGCTCGCTGTCACTACAGAACTAAGTCTTCTTCTAAGTAACTAACAAATAGCTTTATTTATGACATCTTTAAAGAAAAGCATTCTAACGCTACGCGAGAAAAGAGCTCTTGTTGAAAAAGGTGGTGGCGATGCTGCCATTGCTAAACAAGAAGCTAAGGGTAAAATGACAGCTCGTAACCGAATTTTGTCTATCCTAGATAAAGGTTCATTCCAAGAGTACGACATGTTTGTTGAACATGGTGCTCGTAACTTTGGTATGGACAAAAAAGTTCTCCCAGGTGATGGTGTTATCACTGGTACTGGAACAATGTTCGGCAAACCTGTTGGTATTTTTGCTCAAGATTTCACCGTAGAGGGGGGATCTCTTGGTCTTAAGCATGCTCGCAAGATTACTAAAATCATGGACCATGCATTGAAGATGAAGATGCCGATAATTGGAATTAACGATTCAGGTGGTGCTCGTATACAAGAGGGTGTTGATGCCCTAGCTGGATATGGTGAGATATTCTACCGCAACACTATTGCTTCTGGTGTAATTCCTCAAATCTCAGTAATTCTTGGCCCTTGTGCTGGTGGTGCTGTATACTCTCCTGCATTAACTGACTTTGTTTTTGTTGTAGAGAAAATATCTAACATGTTCATTACTGGACCAAGTGTTATCAAAACTGTTATTGGTGAAGATATCTCAATGGAGGATCTTGGTGGTGCTCGTGTTCACGCAGAGATAACTGGTAATGCTCACTTCTACTCTCAAAGCGAGAGCGAATGTTTTGATCAGATCAAGAAACTTATGAGCTTCTTGCCTTGGAGCAATACTGAGAAATCAGACAAACACACTCCTGCTAAACCAAAAACTAAATCGGGTATTGAGACTCTTGTTCCTTCAGACCCGAAACAACCATACGACGTTCGCGACGTTATTAGATCAATAGTTGATGACTCAGACTTCTTTGAGGTTCAAGAGCTTTTCGCTGCTAACATCGTTATTGGTTTTGGACGTATGAATGGTGAGACTGTTGGTTTTGTAGCTAACCAAGCCATGGTTATGGCCGGTGTACTTGACTGTGACAGTTCGGATAAGGCAGCGCGCTTCATCCGTTTCTGTGACTCATTCAACATCCCTATCGTAACTCTTGAAGATATGCCAGGTTACCTTCCAGGTGTTGATCAAGAGCATGCAGGTGTTATCCGCCACGGAGCAAAAGTTCTTTATGCATACTCAGAGGCGACTGTGCCAAAGATCACTGTAATTCTAAGAAAAGCTTACGGAGGAGGTTACATCGCTATGAACTCTCGCCACTTAGGAGCAGACTTCGTATTCGCTTGGCCAAGTGCTGAGATCGCTGTTATGGGTCCAGAGGGTGCTGCAAACATTATCTTCCGTAAAGAGATCATGGAGGCTGAAGATCCTGAAGCTATGCGCCAACAGAAGGTTCAAGAGTATGTTGACAAGTTTGCCAACCCTTACGTTGCTGCAACTAATGGATTCATCGATGCAGTTATTGAGCCAAAAGAGACTCGCGAGATACTATTGCACACTCTTGAGATTTCAAAAGCAAAAGAGGAACTTCGTCCTGCTAAAAAACACGGACTACCTCCATTTTAATTAGTAATTTCCCACCAACAACATATAGGTTATGGAAAAAAAAGAGATTGAACTAGTTGACTTCGTCGTTACGGCAAGAAAATATAAGACTACTCTAACGCGTAAATTCATGAACCGCAAAGAGTGGATTAAGCCTATAGAAGGTGAAGTTAAAGCTATTCTCCCTGGAACCGTACTTGAGATTGCGGTAAAGGTGGGTGATGAAGTTAAGAAGGGTGACCTTCTATTGATTCACGAGGCGATGAAGATGCGTAACCGCATTAAATCTCCAATTAATGGTCGTGTGGCTGAGATTCGTGTTGAAGCTGGCCTAAGAGTAACTAAAGACACCGTTATGGTGGTTATTGAGTAAACTTTAACCGATCAATAAATATCTAACAACAATGGCTCTATATGCAGAAATGCTTATAGAGCCATTGTAGCATCTAAATGTTTGACCGACAATAATCTTATTACCATTCACATAACAGCATAGCTATCGCCACATTGCTACCAACTATTACTATCATCCTAGATAGTATGCTTATATAGTAATGGTTATATAGATAAAATAGTATCTATATAACCATTATGAAATCATAGTCTAATAAATCAATCAGTATATCATCTCTGACTCAACACTCGAAAGAAGAAATTAAAGAGATGATAAATTAAAGTCTACACTTAAATACCTGCATTGAGTCGTCATCTAGGAAGATTGCTGGTGGCTCCACATCAAAGATACCAAACATTGATGATCCTGAGCCTGACATTGAAGCATAGATAGCCCCAGAGTTATACATCATCTGCTTTATTTGTGATAGTTGTGGGTATTTAGCAAATACACTCGACTCAAAATCGTTTACCAACAACTCTCTCCATATTTCTATCGGCTTGCAAATAATATCACGCAAAGGTACAAGAGGTTTCTGTGGCTTGACCATTGAGTAAGCATCTGGAGTAGAAACATGAACCTCTGGTTTCACAAGTAATAACCAATAACCCGTGAGGTCAATATCGATAGGCTCAAACTCGTCACCTATGCCCTTAGCTAAGGTGGTTTTATTATTTATAAAGAATGGACAATCTGCACCTATCTTTGAGGCAATAGACTCTAGCTCATCATTAGATAGATCTAAATGAAATAGATCTTTCAACATCTTAAGCATGAATGCTGCATCAGAAGATCCTCCGCCCAATCCAGCACCGAAGGGTATGTTCTTACGAAGATGAATCTCAATGGGAGGTAGTTCAAACCTTTTCTCCAATAGTCTATAAGCTTTAACAACAAGATTATCCTCTTTCTCTCCACCAATAGGCATGCCATATTGAAAAAATCTAACCTCTTCTCCCCTATCTAGTGGTTTAATCTCTAGAGAATCGCATACGGATATAGGGTAGAAGATAGTCTCTAGATTATGATAATTGTCAGGACGTCTCTCTACGATGTTTAGCCCTAAATTAATCTTAGCATTTGGGAAGGATATCATTCTTTAATGTACAATTTGTGGTTACGTAATATTTTATAATGATCTCGAGTAGTTGAATCAAGCTACAATATTAGAAAAAAGATTACTTTTGTAAGCTTGTTTCTTTACATATTCTATATGTAAGACCCAATATTCAGTTTTGTTCTAACTAAACTCCTTCAAATATATATGGAGCAACCAATGCGCCGACGAAATAGCACTACAAAATCCAATAAACAGACTCCGACAGCAAACTCAGACTTCGGGCTTTTACAACCACAAGCTCCCGAGCTTGAAGAAGTGGTTTTGGGTGCATTAATGCTAGAAAAAGATGCTTACTCCATTGTAAGTGATATATTAAAACCAGACAGTTTCTACAAGAATGAGCACAAAATCATATTTGAGGCTATCGTAGAGCTTGCCATCAAACAAAATCCTATTGACTTCTTAACTGTAACTGAACAGCTCAGACGAAAGGGTAAGCTTGATGAGGTAGGTGGTGCGTTTTATATCACACAGCTATCTTCAAGAGTTGGATCTATTGGCCACTTAGAGTATCACGCTCGAATCATTGCACAGAAATACCTAGCTAGAGAGCTTATTACATTCACCGCTAATGTACAGTCAAAAGCCTTCGACGAAACTAATGACGTGGATGATCTTATGCAGGAGGCTGAGGGTAAATTATTTGAAATATCACAGCGCAACCTCAAGAAGGACGTTACCCAAGTAGCACCTATACTTAAGGAGGCTGTACATTTGATGGAGGTGGCAGCTAACAGAAAAGATGGTCTGAGTGGTCTTCCAACTGGATTTGACGACCTAGATAAGATGACCTCCGGATGGCAAAACTCTGACCTTATAATTATTGCTGCACGTCCGGCGATGGGTAAAACGGCCTTCGTTCTTTCGATGGCTAAAAATATTGCTGTGGATTTTGGTAACCCATGCGCTGTATTCTCTCTCGAGATGTCGAACGTTCAGCTCGTTAACCGTCTTATATCTAACGTTGCTGAACTTGAGAGTAGCAAAATCAAGAATGGATCGCTTACTCCTATAGAGTGGGAACAATTGAACTACAAAATACAGAAACTCGAGAGTGCTCCAATTTATGTTGATGACACTCCTAGTTTGTCTGTTTTTGAACTCAGAACAAAGGCTCGACGTCTGGTAAGAGAGCATGGTGTGAAGATACTCATCATTGACTACCTTCAGCTGATGAATGCTAGTGGGATGGGAATAGGAAGTAGGGAGCAAGAGGTTGCAACAATTTCTAGATCACTCAAGGGGCTTGCCAAAGAATTAAACATCCCGGTGATAGCACTCTCGCAGCTTAACCGTAGTGTTGAATCCCGTACTGGTGCAAATGCTGCCGATAGTAAACGTCCGCAGCTATCTGACCTTCGTGAATCTGGAGCAATCGAGCAGGATGCCGATATGGTTTGCTTTATTCACCGTCCTGAGTACTACAAGATATTCGAAGATGAACAAGGAAGAGATCTAAGAGGAATGGCCGAGATCATTATCTCAAAACACCGTAACGGTGCTGTGGGGGACGTCAGACTTAGATTCCGTGGGGAATACACAAAATTCGAAAATGAGTATGACAACTCTCCTCCTCTACCTTCGGTTGGTGGTGGAACGTACGTATCCAAGATGAATCAAGAGGGAACTACACCAGCTTCTAATATTCAATCTATCCCACCTCCTCCAAGCGAATCATTCGCAAGTAATTCAAACATAAATGACTTCCCATTCTAAAATCATAAAAAGCGAACTCCCTAGTGTATTGATTACACTAGGGAGTTCGCTTTTTATGATTCTTAGAAGCTAGATCTGTCCTCTCTAACAGAAACCGCAACCTTTGTATTTCTCTCTCTCTTATGATCGTATGAGTCCTCTAAGTAGAAAACTACAGGCAAACCTGGAGCAATCATATCAGGTCTAATACGTGCATTTCTAAAAATAAAGAAGTATGAAGTCTCTGGATCAACTGAGATAAAACCAGAAATACCATTTGGCAAAATAGTCTTAATCCTACCTGACAACTCTTCTTGATCTGCATATTTTAGCTGATCCCAACAACCTTTTGCTTTGCGAAGCATGTAGTTCTTATCGTTTGGACGCTCATTTACATTATATTTTCTTAGCCAATCTGCGAGGTCATCATTTACCCCCCATCTGCGAGTAGCTCTAATCGAATAGACTAGTTCAAGATGAATTTTAGCCTCATCTACAAACTCTAGCTCCTCAAGGATCTTAGCCATTAAAGCAAATAGTCCCACTTTCTTGTCTGCATCACCAGGTGCTAATGCGGCCTCCAATGCAAAATTCAATGCGCTCTTATTATCTCCTATCTTGTGATAAATGTCAGCACACTCTTTCTGAACATACCAGTCACGCTTAGTGCTTATGATCTCATCAATAACTTCTTTTGCTTTCTCAGTGTCTCCCTTTTTGAGATATGAGATAGCGACAGCTCTATTGAACCACACTTCATTACCATAATGAAATTGGTCTATGTTATCCATAGCTTCTGTACAAATAGCAATACATGAGTCATACTCGCCTTGTTCATATAGAAGTTTTGTTTTCACCATATAATAACGCTCTAAGTCTGAGGCATGCTCTTCAACCTCTGAGCCTTTCTTACTAAATATAGGACTAGAACTCAACTTGTTGGCATCTAACTTCTCACACCACTGCTGAGCGATATCAACAGGAAGTTTATCCTTCTTGTTTAGATATTCTAGCACACGAATCACTGTACGTGTGTAAGGTGATTGTGGATCGTCTTGAATAGTTAACTCGGTTATTTGGTTAGCCGCTTGAAGATATCTTTCCTCATCCTCTATCTTAGGCAAACTAACCTCGAGAAAAAAGATACACCATGCATAGAGACGAGATATGTTCTCGAAATCAGGATTAGCATCATAAATCTCTTTACTTACCTCAAGTCCTGCCTTGAAATCTCCTCGCTGCTTTAAGCAGAATGCATAACTATAACCATCCCATTTAGTACATTCCTCTCGGTGTTCTTCCCACATTTCACGGTAAACTAATAATGCCTCGTCAATCTTTTTAGATTTACGAAGTCTATCTGCTTCAAGCTTCAGAGTTTCAAAATTTCTCATGTAACAATAATGTAAATAATAAGACTATGGATTCTTTCCAACTACAAAGCTAATAATTTATGTTTATAAAGCAAGAAGCCGATGTAAAAAAATGATTACAGATACAAATTAAGCGCAAAATTGAATAATATAAATCCCTAATTAACGACACACTATTCTATACTATATGGCTATCTTCTAATCCTATGATAATACTCTTTATACATTTGTTTATCTAAAAAAAAAGAGCGAAATTTGCATGTCTTAAATAGACAAATCACATTTCTAACTAGTATAATATTCTAAACAAAATGGCAAAAAGTGCTTTACAAATTGCTCGTGCAGCCTATCAACCTAAGC
>JBOFUP010000046.1:0-5078 GCA_051652645.1 Bacteroidales bacterium | reverse complement strand
GCCTAAAAGTAGGTACATTTGCGAGCCATTTACCACTCGACCAAATTGATTATTTAATTAAAGCAACAATACAGGTTATGAAAAAAGAACTTCATCCATCGAACTACCGTGCGGTAGCATTCAAGGATATGACTAACGGTGACGTATTTATCTCTCGCTCTTGCGCTAACACTCGTGAAACTATCGAAGTTGATGGTGTTGAATACCCAGTTATCAAATTGGATATCTCTAATACGTCTCACCCATTCTACACAGGTAAGCAGACTCTTGTTGATACTGCAGGTCGTGTAGATAAGTTCATGAACCGTTACGGAAGCCGCAAGAAGTAATTTTATCTCTTGAAGTTTCGATAAACGATATAATAAAAGCGATTCAAACTATTTTGTTTGGATCGCTTTTATTATATGTACCCGTTCAATCTGATAGAATATATTTGTTTATATAAATTCGCAGATAGTGAAGAATATTGCTTACTCCACAAACTGAAGCTTTATCGGTTTGTGGAGTAAGCTTTTTTGTGAGTAATTATCCCCTCTATTTTTTTAGGGTACTACATTTTCTCCTTGTTTAGTATTGCAGTTGATAATTATACATTGTTTTTAAACCTTGTATACTTTTTGTGGTCTAACCCTTGGGTCTACACCTAAGTAGATTCGTACGAACTTATTAATACAATTTATTTGATGGGCAGGTTTTTATCATTACTATTATTTATTTGCTTGGCATTAGGGGTTAATGCACAAAGGGGAGTCACTGGACGAGTACTTGAGCACTCATCAGGCTATCCTCTTCAAGGTGCTACAATTAGGATAGAGGGCAATCAAAGCTCGTCACCTCATTTCTCAACTACAAATGATAGGGGAGAGTTTATAGTCAATGGAGTTGGTGATGGGAGGTATACCATAACAGTAACATTCATCGGTTTTAAGACATATAAAAAGGATGTAGAGATTAAGAGTAAGAGCCGTAATATTGGGGATATACGATTGAGTGAGGAGAGTCAACGTATATCTGAGGTAACGGCTCAAGGACGAGCAATAAGAGCAACACAGGTAGCAGATACGTTATCATACAATGCTTCTGCTTTCAAGACAATGGCGGGTAGCAATACAGAGCAGCTATTAACAAAGATGCCTGGTATAGTAGTTGAGAATGGTACAGTACAAGCTCAAGGCGAACAGGTACGTCGCGTTCTAGTTGATGGGAAGCCTTTTTTTGAGGGTGATCCAACGTTGGCCCTACGTAATCTTCCAGCCGATATTGTAGAGAGTATTCAGGTGTTTGATAAGATGAGTGAGATGAGCGAGTTGACTGGCTTTGACGATGGAAATAGTCAAAAGGCTATTAATATTGTGACAAGGAGCAGAAATAGTAGTAGTAGTTTTGGTAAGCTCTCAGCCGGTTATGGTACCGAGGATAGGTATCAGGCAGGTGCTAATGTTAATATCTTTAAGGGTGATAGAAGGATCTCACTCTTGGGTATGAGCAATAATGTGAATCAGCAAAATTTCTCACAAGAGGATCTCGCCGGTGTAATGAGTAGTCAAGGTGGCCAGCGAAGAGGACCAGGTGGAGGAGGTCCTAGAGGAGGAGGCCCTGGGCAGAATTTTATGATAGGTCAACTTCAAGGTGTTACCAATACAAATGCTTTGGGGTTTAATTACTCAGATAGATTCTTCAATGCTCTGGACATTTCTGCTAGTTATTTCTTTAATATGAGTGAGAATCTCAATGATGGAAGTAAAGTTAGGCAGTTCTTTGATGAAAGTAAAGGTGTTCGTACTTATGAGGAGGTTTATGATAAGAGTGTGGATAATCTTAATCATAGGGTTAACCTAAGGATGGATTGGAAGATAAATGATAGGAATACAGTCCGTTTTACACCATCTTTTAGCTTTCAAGATAACAGCAATGTTAGTTATAGCAATGCGTCTACTCTATACGATGGCGTAACTTCAAATAGTAGTGAGATAGATAATAGCAGTACCACTACCGCATACAATCTAGGAGGGGAACTTCTTTGGAGGCGAGGTTTCCGTAAGCGAGGACGTAGCTTCTCTGTAGGCATAAATGGTGGATTAAGTAATAACGAAGGAACTAATCCATACTACTCTATAGCGAGTGTGTATGGTTCTGATTCTCAAAATAGAATTGATACGGTTAGGAGAGAGAAGGTTAGTGATAGGGATGTTGTTAGGCTAAGAGCAAATGTTAACTACACAGAACCTATATCTAAATATGCAACACTTCAGGCGAACTATAGGGTAAATTATAATAATAGTGATCTTGAGAGATTGACATATAATCGTTTGCTTGAGGATAACCCTCATTTAGCCCTTATGGATAGTGCATTATCAAATAAATATAGTAGCGACTATGTTACTCAAGTTATGGGTGCTGGAGTAAGATTTCGTAATGGGCAGAAATTTAATGCTATGTTGTCATTAGATGTGCAATATGCACGATTGATGAATAATCAGGTTTTTCCTACTATTTCTCAAGTAGATAGGAGCTTTGTATCTATACTCCCACATTTGAGGGCTGACTATAAGATAGATCAGCAGAACTCCTTTAGGTTGCAGTTTAGAGCTTCAACAAATGAGCCATCTGTAAATCAACTTCAAGAGGTGATTGATGAAAGCAATCCTCTTAGTATGAGTACTGGTAACCCCAATCTTAAGCAGGAGAATAGTTATAATGGTTCGTTGAGGTATACATTGACTAGAGCGGATGGGAAAACTTTACTATTGATGTTGGGTGGAACAATGGTCAATAATTATATCTCCTCTCATACGATTGTGGCAGAAGAGCCAATGGATTTAGGGGGTGGTATTATTCTTGATAAGGGTGCTCAATTGACACGCCCAGAGAATGTAAGCGGCAATTGGAATAGTAACCTATTGATGACATTTGGCTTCCCTCTAGATTTACTTAGGAGTAATGTTAACTTGTCAACCTCTCTTCTTTATAATCGCTTACCAGGAAAGTATAACTATCAGAGATTAATTACGAATGAATTTAGGGTTTCACCTAGTGTTATCGTAAGTAGTAATATCAGCGACAAACTTGACTTCACCGTAAGTTATAATTCTCGCTTTAATTTTGCAAAGAACACTCTTAAGAGTGAGCAGAACAATAGATATCTTCAGCAGATAGCAACATCTAAACTAGCATGGGAGTTTTGGCGTGGCTTCACATTTGAAGGTATATTTACGTATCAATCATACAGCGGACTCTCAGATGGGTATAATGAACATATATCTATGTTGAATGCCTCAGTTGGTAAGAAGTTCCTTAAGAGTAGGGCTTTGGAGGTAAAGATCTCAGCATTTGATATTCTCAGAGAAAATAAAGCCTTAGCTAGAAGCGTAACGGATACTTATATTGAAGATCAATCATATAACGTTATTAAGCCATATTATATGATATCATTAATCTATGATCTTAAGATATTTAAGAAAAGCTAAATAGTAAGCTCGTTTATTTAATTAGCTTGAATATTTTTGCAGGTCTAGATATATTGTTGTTACTTAGCAACCGACGTTAAACAACAAAGAACATGATAAATATTTAATCAGACGGCCAGAGCATGTGAATGCTCTGGCCGTCTTGTTGTTAATGATATATATAGACAAGAGAGGCTACAAAGCCACTATTTGATAGTGAGCTTTGTAGCCTCTCTTGTTTTATATATCTATAAAGATATTATGCTTGTTGGAACATAGCGTTGAACTCTTCTACAGTAACTGTTTTGTTGTTCAAAGATACTTTAGCTTTAACAGCGTCACGGATCTTGTTTTCTACAGCTTGCTCAATTAGATTGCGACGAGATTTCTCATCTTTAAGCATATGAGCAGAGTACTCTTTAAGCATCTCAGCTGGAACCTCAGGCATACCGTATTGAGCGAATTGAGCTTTAACAGCAGCTTCAGCAACAACTTGAAGATCAGCTTCCTCAACTTTGATACCCTCGCTCTTAGCGATAGCCTCTTTAGTTAAGTGCCATGATAGTTCGTTGATCATCTGTGGGTATTCAGCATCTACAGACTCAGCAGTTTTGCTTTCGTCAGTAGCCAACAACCAACGCTTCAAGAATTCAGTTGGAAGAGTAAGCTCACCTACTTTGTTCATGATAGCTTGACGAGCATCGATCCAGAATTTGTAGTCTTGATCTGGAGTCATTTGAGCAGAGATAGTCTCACGAGTTTTTGCGCGGAACTCCTCTTCGCTAGAGCAAACACCAGCACCAAATACTGTATCAAAAAGTTCTTGGTCGATAGCGTGAGGTACTTGACGAGTGATTTCAGTGATAGTGAAAGATACAGTACCAGCGAAGTTTTTAGCTTCCTCTTTCTCGATTTTCAAGATGTGAGAAAGTTCGTATTCGTTACCACCAGTAACTTCTTGAGGAACGAAAGTAATAACATCACCTAGTTTCTTACCAAGGAATGCTGCTTTAGCCTCTTCGTTTTTGAAGTATGAAGGCATGATAACAGAACCTTCAGCTGTAAGTCCGCCTTCGATAGCGTTTCCTTCAGCGTCAATCTCTACAACGTTACCTTTAACCATATCGCGATCTTCTACGATCTCGAATTGACCTGGAGTACCAGTGCGCTGAGCGTACATTTCGATTTGCTTGTTAACAAGCTCCTCGTTAACGTCGATAGTATAGTAGTCTACACAATCTTCAGCTGACAAGTTTATGTTGATCTCTGGAGCCAAAGCGATATCGAAACAGAATTCGAAAGCTTCGTCAGAAGAGTAGTCAATAGGTTTCTGAACAGTAGTGTTAGGTAGAGGCTCACCAAGAAGCTCTAGCTTGTTCTCGCGGATATGTCCAAAAAGGGCTTCAGTAACTAGTTTGTTGATCTCCTCGCCTTCAGCACCAGCTTGGTACATCTTTCTGATCATTCCCATTGGAGCCATACCTTTACGGAATCCTGGGATATTTGCTTTCTGACGGAAAGAGCGCAAAGATTTTTCAACTCTCTCTTGGTAGTCAGCCTTTTCAACCTGAATCTTTACGATTGCATTTACGCTGTCAATGTTCTGTTGTAAAACGTTCATTATGACGGTAT
>JBOFUP010000045.1:0-24160 GCA_051652645.1 Bacteroidales bacterium | reverse complement strand
CCACTCAACCTCAACGCCCTCTAACAATTTATCTAAATAACTCATTTACGCCTCCTTTCCTTTCTATTCTTTTAGTTTGTTTCTCGAAATCTGAAATGATCGTTTCCATTTTATTTCGGCTCCCCTCTTTTTGAACTATTTCCATTTTGGAAAGAGTTGATTCAACGTCCAATTCACCTTCTGAATAGATATTAGAGAGGTATTTAGATATAGCAGGAACTTCCACATTAAACAATTCGGCCATCGCTCTCTGCGTTAGCCAAACAGTCTCCCCCTCTATCACTGCTTGGATGGATACCTCCTCGAGCGGGGTGGAGTAAATTAGAAAGTTTAATTTATTCTTCATCTTTTACAGCTCTATTTGGGCCACAATCTGATCAATCTCGGCACGAAGTTTATTGATTTTTTTTACTGTTTCGCCAATCTCTGCATTCAACTTGGTGATATCGATTACCTCACGCGTATCTTTAGCTTCTACGTATGAGCTAACCGAGAGGTTGTAGTCATTCTCGGCTATCTGGTTGTTATCCACAGAGATAGCCACGTGGTCTACATTGGTTTTAGCATCGAAGATCTCCATGATTTTATCTATGTGATGATCTTCAAGCTGGTTATTATTCGTTACTTTCTTGAAGAAATCCTCCCCACTAGCATCAATGAACTGCGTTTTCGTATTGAGTTTGTTCTTAGCAAGCACAAGGATGTTAACAGCAATGGAAGTGCCGTAGAACAAGTTTGGAGCCAAGGAGATAACCGTTTCGACGAAATTGTTATCTATAAGGTATTTACGGATTTTCTGCTCCGCCCCACCACGATAGAAGATGCCGGGGAAACATACAATGGCTGCTCGCCCTTTGCTTGAAAGATAGTTCAAGGCATGAAGTACGAAGGCAAAATCGGCTTTCGATTTAGGTGCCAGTACTCCAGCAGGAGCAAAACGGTCGTCGTTGATCAGAGTAGGGTCGTCCGAGCCTATCCAGTTTACCGAATAGGGAGGGTTAGATACGATGGCGTCGAAAGGTTTATCGTCACCAAAATGGGGATCTAACAGTGTATTGCCAAGGGCTATATCGAACTTGTCGTAGTTGATGTTGTGCAGAAACATATTCATACGAGCCAAGTTATAGGTAGTATGATTAATCTCCTGACCGAAGAATCCCTCCTCTATGATATGGCTATCGAAGTGTTTCTTTGCTTGTAGAAGTAATGATCCCGAACCAGCAGCTGGGTCATAGATCTTATTTACAGATTTCTGCTTATGCATGGCTATTTGTGCAATAAGCTTGGATACGTGCTGTGGAGTAAAGAACTCACCTCCTGATTTACCTGCATTGGCTGCATAGTTTGAGATCAGAAACTCATAGGCATCTCCAAACATATCAATATGATTATCCTCAAACTTACCGAAGTCTAGCTCTTCAACCCCTTTCAGAACAGAAGCCAAACGACTGTTTTTGTCCGCAACGGTATTGCCAAGTCGATTGCTAGTGGTGTCAAAGTCGGCAAATAGTCCTTTTATATCTTTCTCTGAGGGATAACCATTGGCAGAACTCTCGATAGCATCGAAAATAGCTTTGAGGTCTGTGTTCAGATTCTCATTCGTATTGGCTGTTTTAGCTATATTTACGAATAGCTGACTCGGATAGATAAAGTATCCTTTGGTACGTACAGCATCATCTTTGAGCTCAGGAGTAATAACAGAATCGGGCAAGTTGGCATAGTTCACACTTTCATCGCCCGCCTCAATATAGTTGCTGAAGTTTTCACTGATAAAACGATAAAAGAGTGCACCTAAAACGAACTGCTTAAAGTCCCAACCATCAACAGCTCCACGAACGTCGTTAGCTATTTTCCATATTTTACTCTGTAGTTCAGCTCTTTGATTGATAATTGACATAGTATATACTTGTGATTTGTTTATTTTATTGCGTTTATGCCATAAAAATAGCTTAATTTATTGTTTTGACCATATTTATGGATTAATATTCCTCCCACACATTCCCCCTCTACCTTTGTGCATAAACCAAAAGAGATGGGTGTTTGAGGGAACAGTCTTTAGCATGAAAAAGGTGGGGGTGGAGATATAATAAGCCCCCGAAGGTTATACGAAACTTTCGGGGGTAGGGGATAGAGTTAAAGATTAGCAAGCACATAGAGCCAGTGGGCTAGAATGCCGGCAAGGAGACCGCCTATTGTATGTGCTATGATTGCTTTTGATGTCAGATCACGATACTTGAGGGAGTCGAGCATTGCTGTATGTGTGCTAAGGAAACCGCTCCAACACATACCTATGGCTGTAAACACTGCTATTGCATTGCCATCTATCAAACCCTCTGCTTGAAACTTAGGTATCAGCCCAAGAGCTGCACCTACGGCACCCAGAGAGGTAATAGGGAATGCTATCAAGGCAGGGTTTTTAAATCCGAACAGAGCATCAAACACAAAATTGATCTTTCCAGCTAGAAGGGGTAATAAAGCAACACCTTCATAGGCTTTCCCTGTATATTCTCCTGATTGTGAGGGCCCGAAGGTCATCATCATCACAAAGGTTGATATAATAAGTACGCCTGGGATAATGGCCACACCTAGTTCGACACCAGTTTTGCCTCCATCGAGTAGTGCGTTGAGTGTTCGGAGAAAAATCGTGCCTTGGGTGCTAAATGATATTTTCTCCTCATCTCCTTCTCCTGAATGCTCATGTTTGAATTGGGGATAGGCCTTGAGTATGTAGCGTTGCATAAGGCGTGTAGAGATTATGCTTCCAAGTACTGCACCCACAAGTCCTATGAGGGCTGCGCTCAAGAAGCCTCTTGCGGCCATAAAGACAATCACAACAAGCCCCATGCCGTATGCTGTACCAAAGTTAGTGAGTGAGATGAGTTGGTATTTCTTAAAATAGCGACTGAAGTTTTTATCTTTTGCAAGGGCTATGATTGCAGGATTGTCTGATAGGAAGGTCATGATTCCTCCTAATGCAGCAACACCTGGGAGATTGAAAAGTGGTTTCATCAGTGGTCGCAGAATGACTTCTATTAGTCTTACTACACCGAATTCAGTAAGGAGTTTACCTAGTGCACCAGAAAGAACAGTGATTGCCATTATATAGAGTACTGTCTCTATAAGTAGGCTATATGATGTGTTCATTAGAGTATTTAGCATATTTGGTACTCCCATTACACTGCCCATATATCCAAAGAGAATAAAGAATATGGAAAGAAAAACTAGAGCTTCTCTTGTGCTCTTATTGGTAATGTCTCCTTTTTTCATTTTATAATTAATAAGTTAGGTCGGGTTATAGTGATACAATAAGCTATTCAGGTGGTGCAGCCTGAATAAAATTAGTCTTAGATGATAGGTAGGTTTAGGTTGAGTAAGAGGTTTAGGTTCTCTACAAATATATGGATATTATTAATCTCTAACTCGTATTAGTATGGTGAATTAATCACCTATTAAGTTGTATTAATAATAGAGAGAGCTACTGTTTATGATTAAACGGTAGCTCTTGATGATTTTTTTATCAGATGATGCTTAGGTTGTCATCCTGCGAGAGAGATATGATCTTCAGATCGAGGAGTTCACGCATTGCTTCGAGAGTTATCTCCCTTTGTATCGGTATCCTTTGGAGGATTGTCTCTTTTTGTGTTGCCCCATCGTTGGATAGTATCTGTAGTATGATCTCTTTTGTTGAGGATAGTATCTTTGAGCCATCCTTCTTTTGTTTGAGACATATATCGCATATACCACAAGGTGGTTGTTCCTCTTGACGGAAGTAGTTGAGTAGCATCTGGCTTCTGCATATCTGATTGTTCTCTAGATATTTAATGATAGCCTCAACCCTGGTTGCGTATTTCTCCTTTCTATCTTCATAGATGGATCGTGGGATGGTTACATAGGGTTTGTCCTCACGTCGTTGGGGAAAGATTATGTAGGCAACTCTTTTTTGAGGGTAGTAGCTCACTATTCCTTTTCTAGCCAGAGCAATGAGTCGCAGGTATAGCTCATCAGTGGTTAGTTGGCACCTCTTAGCCAGATCTTTGTGGTCTATGTATGCATAGTCGGTGAATAGTCCCGTGTATTTGCGCAGTAGGGTGTTTATGACCTCTTCTGTCTTTGGGTCTTCTAGCTTGATTCGGTATAGCTCATCTCGATTCAGCAGGAATAGTATCTTGGATTGTGATTCATCCTCTGGGATATAGTCTATCCATCGAGCCATCTGAAGGAGGTTGATGGCAGAAAGAGTGGGGATGGGGGGTAGTGAGTATCTGTGGCAGAACTCTTCTAGTTTGAACTCTCGGCAGGCTTCGAATCCTTCGCCAATGGCAATCTGCAGATAGCTACATATTTTTTCGTACACATCCCTGATGAACTCTCGTTCGGGAAAGGCGTTGGTGAATCGGCGTTTGATGTTGGCAATGTCGTGTTGTCCAAATAGAGCAACGGCGTATGCACGCTGTTCGTCGCGTCCTGCTCTTCCGGCTTCTTGGAAGTACTCTTCTGGAGCATCAGGCATATCGAAGTGTATAACTACTCTCACATTGGATTTGTCTATACCCATTCCGAAAGCGTTGGTGGCTACCATGATCTGAGTCTCACCGCTCTTCCATCTCTCTTGCCTCTGCTCTTTGATGCTATTCTTAAGTCCTGCGTGGAAATGTTCGGCTGAGAGTCCGGATCTATCAAGGAAAGAGGCAAGCTCTTGGGTTCGTTTTCTGTTTCTAGTGTATACTATGGCAGAGCCATTTATACGCTTGAGTATGTGTAGCATCTCTTCCTCTTTGGACTGGCTCTCACGAACAACGTATGATATGTTGGCTCTGAAGAAGCTTTTGCTAAAGAGGTTGGGGGTTTTGAACTTTAAGTTCTGCTGTATGTCAGCCACAACCTCTGGTGTTGCCGTGGCTGTGAGTGCTAGTATTGGTGCATTGGGGTGTATTGGCCTTATCTGTGATATGTTTAGATAGGCTGGTCGGAAGTCATATCCCCATTGAGAGATGCAGTGAGCCTCATCGACCACTATCATAGAGATCTTCATTGCTTGAAGTTTGGCAAGGAAGATAGCAGATGATAGTCTTTCTGGAGATACGTACAAGAACTTGACCCCACCATAAATGGCGTTGTCAAGTACTATACCTATCTCGTTACTAGTCATAGCCGAGTATATGGCAGATGCTTTAATGTGTCGTGAGCGAAGATTCTCGACTTGGTCTCTCATGAGGGCAATCAGAGGTGTAATCACAAGGCATACACCCTCCATAGCCAAAGCTGGAACTTGAAATGTAAGTGATTTGCCCCCACCAGTAGGCATCAGTCCCAAAGTATCTTTTCCACTGTGTATGCTCTCTATGATCTCCTGTTGGAGTGGTCTAAAGTTATCATAACCCCAGTTTTTCTTTAGTATCTGATGAAAAATGCTCATTATATATCGCTGCTAGGTCTGATCTCCTTGATCAGTAGTTGTATGTAGGAGTTACCGTTGTAGTTGTTTTCCTCTATGGTGTATATAATATCGAAAGGGTTTAGCCCTTTTATATAGTCGTTGTGCTCATATTGTCCGAAAGCAATGGCGTTCATTATGTTTTCGGAGTTTGTATCTATGAGTTCTAGTTTGAGGTGCTCTTGATCGCGCCCTACAAGACGACTAGTACCATAGTCATATACTCTCTTTGTGCAGAAGACTGGTTTTTGGTTGTTTGGACCAAAAGGAGCGAACTGCTTGAGGACTCTAAAGAACTTGGGTGTTATGTCGCTGAAATTTATCACAGCATCAATATCTTGTTGAGGAATCAACTGTGTGGGTTTGATGTTTTCTGCAATAAAGTTTTCGAAACGAGTGGTGAACTCTTCCACGTTCTCCTCTTTCATAGATAATCCAGCCGCAAAAGGGTGTCCGCCGAAGTTCTCGAGTAGATCACGGCAAGCTTCTAGTCCTTTGTATATGTCTACTCCTTGTATGGATCTAGCAGAACCTGTTGCAAGTCCATTGGATAGGGTTAGTACCACAGCAGGACGATAGTAAAGCTCTGTTAGTCTGGATGCAACGATGCCGATGACTCCTTTGTGCCAACGTTCGTTATATATAACTATAGCACGTCTGGACTCTAGGTTTTTGCAGTTGTCTAGAATGGCATTAGCCTCTTCGGTGACATTTTTGTCTAGCTCGCGACGCATTTCATTATATCCGTTGAGTGTCTCACAGATTTCGCGAGCTTGATTCATATCTTTTGAGATAAGTAGGTCAACGGCCTCTTTGCCACACTGCATTCTTCCTGAGGCATTTAGTCTTGGTCCTATCTTGAATATCACATCGCTAAGAGCAAGTTCGCGGTCGTTTATACCACAGCTCTCAATGATAGCACGAAGTCCTATGCTTGCATTAGTATTTAGTTGTTTGAGTCCGTAATATGCTAGTATCCTGTTCTCTCCTACAATAGGAACTAGGTCGGCAGCAATACTTACAGCGACAAGTTCTAAAAGAGGGTATAGGGCAGAGAACTCTATGTTGTTGTCAATAGCAAAGGCTTGCATGAATTTAAATCCTACGCCGCAAGCTGAGAGGTGGTTGAATGGGTAGCTGGCGTCTTCTCTTTTAGGGTCGAGTATGGCAACAGCTTCAGGAAGTTCGGGATCTGGCTTATGGTGGTCGCAAATGATGAAGTCTATACCTTTACGTTTGGCGTATGATATCTTCTCGTTTGCTTTTATTCCGCAGTCGAGCACGATGATTAGTTTCACGTCGCTCTCATAGGCATAGTCTATCCCTTTGTATGAGACACCATATCCTTCGTCTGTTCTATCTGGAATGTAGTAGTCTAGGTTTGAATAGTAGCTTCTAAGGAATTTGTAAACAAGAGCCACTGAGGTTGTGCCATCTACGTCATAGTCTCCATAGATAAGTATCTTCTCCTTACGACCCATTGCCAGGTTTAGTCTAGCTACGGCTTTGTCCATATCCTGCATCAGGAAAGGGTCATGAAGATCCTGAAGTTGAGGACGGAAGAAACGTTTGGCTTGATCTGTAGTTGTTATCTCTCGTTGCTGAAGCAGTTTGCAGAGCACGGGGCTGATACCAAGGTCGTGTGCCATACTATCGGTATTACCCAGAAGCTCACTTCCTGGTGTTAAGTATTTCCATTCATTGCTCATATATAGTATTATTTTTTTTTTATCTTATTCTGCAAATATAAGATAATTACTCCGAACTCTGTTTAGAAGCGGGAGTTAGATTTAAAGTCTCATAGGGCTTAGCTGGTAGAAAATGATTGAAAAGAGTCCGTTTGCAGTAGATAATATTCTTGGTGAGTGATAATATCACTGTTCTGTTTTGTTCAATGATTTGTCGTCAATAAGCTTGTCTGCTATTTTATCTACAACAAGTGAGATAGCTCCGTCTCCTGTCACATTACAAGCAGTACCGAAGCTGTCCATAGCTATATATAGGGCTATCATTAGAGCTTGAGCTGTCTCGTCGAACCCTAGCATGCTCTGTAATAGTCCTAAAGCAGCCATTATTGCTCCACCAGGCACACCAGGAGCTGCTACCATTGTTATACCAAGCATGAAAATGAATGCAGCCATAGTCTCGAATGAGGTAGGGTTTCCTGAGATTAGGTTGATTGCCATGGCACAGGCTACAATTTTCATTGTGCTACCAGAGAGGTGTATTGTAGCGCATAGTGGAACGGTGAAGATAGCTATGCTTTGTCTAACTCCATTCTTTATGGTTTGTGCCATCGTTACGGGTATGGTAGCTGCACTTGATTGTGTGCCTAGAGCAGTGGCATAGGCAGGGATCATATTTCGAAGCAGCTTTAGTGGGTTCTTATGAGTTATAGCTCCCGCTATGGTGTACTGAAGAAGAAGAAGTGCTATGTGTATTACAAATATTACAGCAATGACTTTGATGAACGTAGCTATGATGGTTCCTACTTGTCCTGTTATGGTCATATCTAGGAATATCCCAAATATGTATATTGGAAGAAGAGGTATGATCACTTTGTCTATTACAAGTGTGATGATTTGTCTAAACTCTATGAATGCATTCTTTAGTGTCTCGCCTGAAGTGATTGTCAATCCTAATCCAATGGTAAAGGATAGTACTAGTGCTGTCATCACATCCATCAGAGGTGGCATAATAACCTGAAAGTATGGCAACAGTTTCACACTGTCTGCGGATAGCAGTTCCATGGAAGAGCCTTCTGTGATTAGCTGAGGGAACGCTAATTGACTTATACCATATGTGAAAAATCCAGAGAATATTGTTGAACCGTATGCTATAATGGCTGTCAGTGCAAGTAGACGCCCAGCACCTTTGCCTAATTCACCTATTGCAGGTGTGACAAGTCCAACAATAATCAGTGGAATACTAAATGAGAGAAATTGCCCAAATAGTGAGTTTATCGTAGTGAATACTCTTGCTATTGGTATTGGAAGGAAGAACCCTATGAGGATCCCTAATGATATGGCAATTGCAACTTTTCCGAGGAGTGAAACTCTTATTTTTTTCATATGATAGGGTTGTATTTACGATGGTCTACAATATTAGGCTATTATTTGATTATCTTCAAGTTATCATAGCTATATTTTCTCTTGTTATCTGTTAATTATATATCAAATATTTCTATAGCTATTATTATTAGTCTCTTTTGTGTAATTTTGAGCAACTCCTTTAGGCTTTGTATATTAATAGCGAGGGGTCTTGATAATGATTTAATTGTTACTTAATAAACCAGTATTTTCCATGAAAGCTCTCTTAGTGTCGTTTCTGTTATTATTTCTTTTGCCTCAAACAGGTAATACTACAAAGCTGAATAAAAGTAGTGTTAACTATATTGATTCAATAATGTACCATGCCTTGGATGAGAGGTTTTTTCCTGGTGCTCAGCTGCTTGTGGGGTTGAATGATAGGGTTCTTTTTGCTAAGAATTATGGTTGTAAGGATTATGAGCATAATGAGAAGGTATCCACCAAGAGTGTGTATGATATGGCTTCTTGCTCAAAAGTGATAGGAACGACATTGGCTGCTATGAGGGTTTATGAGTCGGGATTGATAGGGTTTGAGACTAAGGTGGGGGAGGTTTTACCACAGTTTAAGAGTACAGACATTGACTCACTGTCGTTTTTGGATCTTATGACTCATGTGAGCGGATTGAGACCTTTCATAGCTTTTTACAGGGAGTGTATGATGGATAGTAGTACTTTAAGTGGAGAGTATGTGGAGGGGTTTAGGCGTGTGGCTGATTCTATGTGGATTAACCCTCATTATTATAAAGAGATTGATAGGCAGATATCTGAATCTCAGCAGAAGGAGTTTGTGGGAAAGTATCGTTATAGTGACTTGAACTTGTATCTAGCTCAACTGATGTTGGAGAAGGTTAGTGGGCGCACTCTTGATGAGCTAACGGATGAGATATACCAAGAGATGGGAATGAGAAGAACGGGTTATTTACCTCTTAGGTGGTCAAAGATGAGTGATATTGTACCCTCAGAGGTTGATACTATCTTTCGTATGGGGTTAATTAGAGGATATGCTCACGATGAGTTTGCAGCTGTATTAGGCAATGTAGCAGGTCAT
Organism: Bacteroidales bacterium; assembly: GCA_051652645.1. GTDB lineage: Bacteria > Bacteroidota > Bacteroidia > Bacteroidales > UBA7332 > UBA7332. The sequence continues at coordinate 14,589 of JBOFUP010000045.1, read as the reverse complement.
GCTGGCTTATTTTCAAATGCAAAGGATGTGAGCCGTTTTTGTCAGATGATTCTCAATGGTGGTATTTACAAAGGTAGGCGTATATTAGAAAGTGAGACTATTATGGCTTTTACCTCTTCTCCTTATCTTGATAGAGGAGTTTATAGGGGTGTTGGGTTTGATAAGCGCAACCCTGAATCGGGTGTCTATTCTCTTGATTCATTTGGCCATACGGGTTTCACTGGTACATACTTCTGGATTGATGCTCAAAGAGGTCTTTATCTTATATTGCTTACTAATAGGGTTCATCCTACACGTAATAATATGAAGATGTATGAGGATAATCTTCGGGACAAACTGTGGATGCATATTCAGGGTGGTGATTATTAGTTTATCTTGGAGGTGTTGGTATAAATGACAAAGGAGAGCATGAAGTAGCTCTCCTTTGTCGTTTTGTGAAATTACTCCTCTTTAACCCATTTTTTCAAGGGGGTGGAATTCACAACATATGCTTGACATTAATATCTGGCAATAGTATGCTATGAGGTTTATCCAAAATGACGCTATTCAATTGTATGATCTTCTGTTATTGATAAGCCTAGGTGTGTTCCACTCTGGAAAGATACTCTCTAGGGTGATTTGCTTACTCTCTTTTTTTGTTAACTGCTTGCTCCAGATGGCTCTCTCTCTAGGGTTTGCTCCTGGACCAGTGGAGTTATACTCGGCGTATCTGGCACTCTTCTCATTCTCTGGGTTACGCCAATTGTCCCATCCTATTGCCCTGATGTGGTTGCCCAAATGAGAGTTGATGAAGATGGTTGAAGCATCCTTTCTCCATGGTCTGCCAAGATAAACTTTGTTGATTCCTTCGTTGGCTGTTAGGGTGCATTGGTTGAATATGTATCCAAACTTTTGATCCTTACTTGTCGATGCTGCGGTAATGTATGAGTTTCGCTTGCTGTGTATGTTGCATCTTTCGAACCATGCTGTAGCTGGACCAAAAATAAAGTCAGTTGTTCCTTCTATATAGCATTGGTGGTAGTATTGTTGGCTATATTGATTGCCTGTGAAGAGAGTGTCTTGATTACCAAGTAGTCTGCACTTGATGGCAACAAAGTGGTTGCCTTCTATATGTAGTGCGACAGCTTGAGCTACTTCTGGTGCGGCATTCTCTATGGTTAGATTCTCGAGAGTTATGCGATTGCCATATACTATCATAGTGTAGCTCTTGAATGTTCCCATATCGTTCTTTTTGGCGTGGTCATCCCAAGTAATAACTGTTGACTCAGCAGATTCTCCAATAATTGTTATATCGCACTTGTCCGCTGGTATGGTGATCTTCTCTTTGTATGTGCCACTCTTTATGAAGATTGTTTTCGGCTCTGGGGTATAGCTTCGAATCGATTCTATGGCTTCTTGAATGGATGAGAAATCTCCTGATCCATCAAGCGCAACAGTTATATCAATGTTTACTGAATATATTGTATTGCTTATCAGTATCATTAAGATAGGTAAAATGATCCTCATTGTTAAGTGTTTATGATTCATAGTGCTTGTGAGTGATTATCTAATGTTTACTATGCTTATGATGTCAGCAAAGAGTCCAGCTGCGGTAACACTAGCTCCAGCTCCATATCCTTTTATTATCAATGGGTGTTCTTTGTATCTCTCCGTAGTTATGAGTATGATGTTGTTGCTCTCTTCAAGATTGAAAAGAGGGCTGTTGCTCTCAACTTGCTCAAGCTTGATGCTGGCATTCTCTCTTTCTAGTTTAGCAACAAAGCGTAATCTTCTATTTTTGGCTTCGCACTCTGAGCGAAGTGATTCAAACTCGTTGTCTAGCAGGTTTATTCTGCTCCAAAATGAGTCGAGCGAACCACTGAAGTATTCATCTGGAATGAAGAGGCTCTTTTCTACTTGAGACTGTTCGATAGGGTATCCAGCTTCGCGGGCTAGGATGACAAGCTTTCGTGTGACATCAATTCCTGAGAGGTCAATGCGAGGGTCTGGTTCAGCATAGCCAGCTTCTTGTGACATTTTTATGGCTACACTCAAAGGTGTCTGCTTGGATATTGTGTTTAGTATGTAGTTAAGCGTTCCGGAGAGTACAGCTTCAATCTTAATTATTCTATCACCACTGTTTATCATAGAATTGATTGTGTTGATAATAGGTAGTCCGGCTCCTACGTTTGTCTCAAAAAGGAATTTTACGCCTCTTTGTCTTGCATTTTGCTTTAGTTGGGCATAGTTGTTGTAATCTGACGATGCTGCTATCTTATTTGCTGTCACAACCGATATGTTGTTGTTTAGCATAGCGTTATATAGTGAAGATATCTCTTCACTAGCTGTGCAGTCAACGAAGATGGAGTTGAAGATATTCATCCCTATAATCTCCTTAGATAGTATCTCAGGGTTGGAATAGAAGGTTGAATTATCAAGCATTTCTTTATAGGTTGATAGGTCAATTCCTTTTGTGTCAAATATAGCACGTTTTGAATTGGCTATACCTACCACTCTTATCTGTAGAGCATTTTGCTCGAGGAGTTGCTTTTGTTGCTTTTCGATCTGCTGTATTAGATTGTGACCAATGGCACCTACTCCAGCAAGGAAAAGATTGACCACTTGATACTCTGAAAGGAAAAATGCTTCGTGTATTACATTTAGGGCTTTGTTTAAAGAGTCGCTGTTTATGACAAGTGAGATGTTTGTCTCATATGCACCCTGAGCGAAGGTGATAACATTGATCCCGTTTCTACCTAGCGTGTCGAAGAGTTTTCCGGCTACACTGCTATTGCCCTTCATGTTACGACCAACGATAGCGAGTGTGGCAAGATTGCTCATGAATCCTATCTTCTCTATCTTTCCCATAGCTATCTCTGTCTCAAACTCCATCTCAAGTACATCGGTGGCCGTCTGAGCATCTATTTGTCTAACACCAATAGATGTGGTGTTTTCTGAGGATGCTTGGGAGACGAGGAATACGCTGATTCCAGAGTCGGCTAGAGTTTTAAATATTCGCTGGTTTATACCAACTATACCAACCATCCCTAGTCCATGTATAGTTATGATTGCTGTGTCGTTAATCGATGAGATACCAATGATTGGTTTCTTGGAGTTGTCTCCTTGGTGACTTATGTAGCTTCCTTTGGATAGAGGATTGAAAGTGTTTCGGACTGTTATGGGTATGTTTTTTTTGTATGCAGGATATATGGTTGGTGGGTATATGACTTTTGCTCCAAAGTTACAAAGCTCCATAGCCTCAACGTATGATAGTCGTTCGATAAGGTAGCTGTTTGGAATGATTGCCGGATCGGCTGTCATAAAACCATCTACATCAGTCCATATCTCAAGCTCTTGTGCATCAATGGCTGATGCAATGATAGAGGCGGTGTAATCTGCTCCACCTCGTCCTAGGTTTGTTATGTTTCCTGTAGTTGAATCGGTGGATATGAATCCAGGTACAATAGATATGTGATCTATATTTGAAAGTGCCTTTTGTATGGCTTGATTACTGCTCTTGAAGTCGCAAATGGTTTTCCTCTCTTTGATAGTTGTCTTTATGAATTCTCGGGAGTCGTAGAGCTTTGATCCTTCAATTATTTGGGATAGAATTATCGCTGCAAGCCTTTCGCCATAACTCACTACTATGTCGAGAGTTCTATCGGATAGCTCTCGAATGAGGTATATTCCTCTATATATATTGTTAAGTTCATCAAAAAGAGTCTGTACGCACTCAAGGGTCTCCTGCTTTGAATGATCAGGGACTAATGACTGGACTATGTAAGAGTGTTTGTCGTATAGTTCGTTAAGAAGCTGTTTGTAGTTATCATTGTTATTGAGTGATTGGTGTGCAATCTCGCTAAGTTTGTCTGTTACACCTTCAATAGCTGAGATGACAACCACAAGTGGCTGATTTCTCTCTAGTATAATCCTTTTTATGTTTAGGATGCTCTCAATAGATCCAATGGATGAGCCTCCAAATTTTAGTACTTTCATATCAGATTGATTTAATAAGAGTCTTAATTGTGGATAAATGTATGCAATAGTAATCAATTTAGTTAATATTTGCCTTAAATTGTGTGGTTCTTTTTATGATAGTGTGTTATTTGATTCAATCAGATAAGAATAATTATCCCTATATTTTGTGGGGCTATTTAGAAGTAGTGTGGGTTGTAAGAATGAAAAAAAAGGTTATATTTGCGCTGTAATTACTATATACTGAAACCGACTTACTATGTATCCGATAAATCTTAAGGGAGTGGGAGTGGCCTTGATTACTCCCTTTAAAGAAGATGATTCCGTTGATTATGGTGCTCTGGGACGATTGGTCGATCTGCAATTGCAGAATGGGACTGATTATCTTGTTGTTCTGGGAACAACAGCCGAGACACCATCTTTGGACGAAGACGAGAAGCGTTCAATAACGGAGTTCGTCATTGAACGTGTGCAAGGACGGATACCTATAGTGTTGGGTGTTGGAGGAAACAATACCAAGGCGATAGTTAATCGATTGAAGAGTGAAGATTTTAAAGGCATCGATGCAATCTTGTCGGTTGTTCCTTATTATAATAAACCATCACAAGAGGGTATCTATCAGCATTATGCAGCTATTTCGAGGGCTACAAATCTGCCTATAGTTTTGTATAACGTGCCTGGACGTACAGGTGTTAACATGACAGCAGAGACGACCTTGAGGTTGGCACGTGATTTTAAAAATATTGTAGCCATAAAAGAGGCTTCTGGTAATATCACTCAAATGGATGATATTATAAAGAATAAGCCAAGGGATTTTATGGTGATTTCTGGTGATGATGGAATAACGTACCCTCTAATTGCACTCGGTGCGGTTGGTGTTATTTCTGTAATAGGGAATGCTTTCCCAAGGGAGTTTAGTCGTATGGTTCGTCTAGCACTTCATGGAGATTATCAAAATGCATTGGTTATTCATCATCGATTCACCGAGCTTATAGAGTTGCTTTTTGTTGACGGTAACCCAGCTGGTGTAAAGAGTATTCTTCATGCAATGGGTTATATAGAAAACCGATTGAGACTACCTTTGGTTCCAACAAGGATAACAACGTTTGAAAAGATCCGACATGTGCTGCATGAGTTAAATATCCGATGTTAATAGTTTAATATGCAGACATTTTATTAGGATGGACTTTAGAAAAATCGTACAAATACCACTTGCAAAGAATAAGATACACCACCAAGAGGATATCCTTTTGATGGGCTCTTGTTTTGCCGAGAATATAGGAAAGAGGTTAGTCGAGGGGCGTTTTAGTACCTTGACTAACCCTTTTGGCATATTGTATAACCCCTCATCAATATCCGCTGCATTACGACAGATCATCTCTCAAGAGTATAAGATTAAGCATGAAGATCTTTTTTGTGGGAGTGATGGTGTGTGGCACTCATTTGACTTTCATTCAAATTATTCAGGTATAACAGCTGAGTTGGCCTTAGAGAGAATGAATAGCTCTATCGAGGATGCTCGAGGATCTCTTCTCAAGGCTAAGCATCTTATAGTAACTTTTGGTACATCATGGGTCTTTAGGCTCTCTGATGGTGATAACAAAGGATCAGTAGTTGGGAATTGTCATAAATTACCTGCTAAGATGTTTACCCGAGAGCGTTTGAGAGTAGATGACATAGTGAGGGATTGGAGGGATCTTCTTATCGATATTCAGAAGTTTCGGCAAGGGGAGCCTCTAAGAGTCGTTTTTACGGTTAGTCCTATACGCCACTGGAAAGATGGGGCTTTTGAAAATCAATGTAGCAAGGCTACTCTTATACTTGCAATAGATGAGCTGATAAAGGGGAGTGTGAATATGGAGTATTTCCCTACGTATGAGATTTTCATGGATGAGCTTAGAGATTACAGATTCTATGATTCTGATATGATACACCCCAGTGAGGTTGGTGTAGATTATGTATGGGAGCGTTTTGCTGATACTTACTTCTCGGCTCAGACTCAAAGAGAGCTTCAGGAGTGGGATAAGATAAGACGTATGCTGGATCATAGGCCATCAAATGGAATGGATGAGCGTCATCTCTCTTTCCTTAAAGGGTGTTTGCTTAAGATGGAGGCTTTTAGTTTGAAGCATCCACATTTTGATTTATGTTTAGAAATTGAAGAGTTACGTGATATATGCAATACTTATTAAGTGAGGTAGCAAGAATTGTAAATGGTCAGATATTCGGTAATAATGATTGCTTAATATCTGAACTATTGACTGATAGCCGTTCTTTGATTTATCCAGAGGAGTCTCTCTTTTTTGCATTTAAGACTAAGAAAGGAGATGGGCATAATTATATCGATGATTTGTACCGTCGTGGTGTACGCGCTTTTGTAGTCACGCAAATGACTAGTAGTGTAGATGCGTATCCTGATGCTGGTTTTGTAGTAGTGAATAATACTCTTAATGCATTACAACTACTCGCAAAGGAGCATAGATCACGCTTCACTATGCCACTGATAGCAATAACTGGAAGTAATGGCAAGACTATAGTTAAAGAGTGGTTGTATCAACTGCTTAACGATAGCCGAAGGGTCACTCGTTCTCCTCGAAGCTTTAATTCTCAAATTGGAGTACCTCTATCTCTATGGAAAATAGATAAGCACACGGAGTTGGCTATCATTGAGGCTGGAATATCAGAGCCAGATGAGATGAAGCGTCTTAAAGCAATGATTTCCCCAACTATTGGTCTTTTCACTACACTAGGGGAGGCTCATTCAGATGGGTTTTTGAGTAAAAAGGAGAAGTGCCTGGAGAAGATTTCTCTCTTTAGGGATTGTAATCTTCTAATATATAATGCAGATAATGCACTTTTGGTTGAGTCGATAAGAGAGGCTTGTTTAGGATCGCAGGAGTTTGCTTGGTCTAGAGTGGACAAATCTCAGCCTCTTTATATAGATAAGATAATAACAGAAAGTAGTTCGAGTAAGCTATTATACTTCATGTTTGGAGTTAGACAAGAGGTGGTGATACCTTTTGTTGATGATTGGTCAGTGGAGAATGCTATACAGTGTTTAGCTGTTATGCTATACTTTGGATACTCTCCAAGCGAGATCTCTGATAGGATGTCAAGATTGAAATCTATCCCAATGAGACTTGAGTTAAAAGAGGGTAGAGCTGGTTGTCAGATAATAAATGATAGTTATAGTCTTGATATGAGCTCATTGGAGACTGCTGTAGAGTTTCTTAATCGTCGCTCTAATAACTCTCAGATGAGAAAGTGCGTGATACTTTCTGATTTGAATAGTTATGGCATGATACCTATTGCGCAGTATAGGCAGGTGAATAAGCTTTTAAAGCAGAATGGTGTAGATCGATTCATTGGTATTGGTAAGGAGATCATGAATCATTCATCGTTGTTTGAGGGTGAATGTTCATTTTTTGCATCTACACAAGAGTTTTTGATTTCTGGCTATGCAGATAGCTTATCTAATGAGCTTATTCTCCTCAAGGGTGGTAGATCTTTTTGCTTCGAAGATATTCTTGAGAGATTGGAGCTGAAGCTTCATGAGACGATATTGGAAGTAAATCTGGGGGCTATTGTCTCAAATCTGAATTACTATCGCTCGAAGCTTGAATCAACAACCAAGGTTATAGCAATGGTTAAAGCTTTTGGATATGGTGCTGGCTCTTTTGAATTGGCTAAGACTCTTCAAGAGCAACGTTGTGATTACATTGCTGTGGCTGTAGTTGACGAGGGGGTTGAGCTTAGAAAGTCAGGAATAACAATGCCTATTATGGTTATGAACCCTGAGATGGGTACTCTTCATACTCTATTTAAATATAATCTAGAACCAGAAGTTTATAGTATAAGATTACTTAAGGAGCTAAAGCAAGTTGCTGATAGGTTTGGTTTGAGTCAATATCCTATTCACTTGAAGATAGATACTGGTATGAATAGATTGGGTTTTCGCGAGATGGATATGGACACTCTTATCCCAATACTCAATCAGCAAGATACATTGAGAATTAAATCCCTCTTCTCTCATTTGGTAGCAAGTGAGGATCCTGTACATGATGAGTTTACACTAAAGCAGATTTCAACGTTTAATCGTTGTGCAGATAGAATTGATAGTGTGAGCAATCATAAGGTGTTAAGGCATATATTGAATACTGGTGGTATTGAGCGTTTTAGTTCTTATCAGATGGATATGGTTAGGCTTGGCATTGGCTTGTATGGGGTTACGGCGAGTGGTGATAATGATATGTTAGAGTCTGTTTCCACACTTAAATCCACTATACTACAGATTAAAGATATAGAGGCAGGAGAAAGCGTTGGGTATGGCCGTCGAGGTTATCTAAAACGAAACTCAAGAATAGCTACCGTGCCTATTGGATATGCTGATGGATTAGATCGCCGTCTTGGCAATGGGCAAGGGGTACTTTTTGTGGATGGTCAAGCAGCACCAATCGTCGGTAATGTCTGTATGGACCTTTGTATGATAGATGTTACTGATATCCCTCAAGCGCAAGAGGGGGATAAAGTGGTAGTCTTTGGCAAGGAGCAGCCAATAGAGAGATTGGCAAAAGAGCTAGGTACTATACCGTACGAGATATTGACATCTATCTCACTTAGGGTTAAGCGAGTCTACTTTTTGTAAAAAAGAATCTTGAAAGTAGGCGAGATATAATCTCAAATTCTTAAATTTGCCATCTAAACAGAAAAAGAAACAATTGAATCAAATAGCTCAATTATGGCGGAAAATATTGTAAGAGAAGTGGAGGCTGATAAACGTAGCCTAAACTTTATTGAATCGATCATTGAGAATGACTTGACAGAGGGTAAGAATGGTAAGCGTGTTCACACTCGTTTTCCACCTGAGCCTAATGGATATCTACATATTGGTCATGCAAAAGCTATTTGCATGGATTTTGGCGCTGCTATAAAATATGGTGGTAAGTGTAACTTGCGTTTTGATGATACTAACCCTGTAAAGGAGGATGTAGAGTATGTAGACGCAATAATGGAGGATATTAAGTGGTTGGGATTTGATTGGGAGGATAGATTGTTCTATGCGTCTGATTATTTCCAACAGCTTTATGACTTTGCCGTTGAGTTAATTAAGCGTAGATTGGCTTATGTTGATTTTCAATCGGCTGAACAGATTGCTGTAGAGAAGGGTACTCCAACTCAAGCTGGAGTGGTAAGTAAATATTTTGAAAAGCATACGATAGAGGAGAATTTGGACCTATTCCGTCGCATGAATGAGGGTGAGTTTGCTGAGGGTGAGTGTGTTCTTCGTGCACGTATAGATATGACATCTCCAAATATGCATATGAGAGACCCAATCATCTATCGTATAATTAAACATCCACACCACCGCACGGGCAATCAGTGGAATGTTTACCCTATGTATGATTTCGCTCATGGGCAGTCTGACTTCTTTGAGGGTATTACTCACTCTATTTGTACATTAGAGTTTGTTGTTCACCGTCCTTTATATGATTGGTTTGTTGACCAACTTAAGGAGGATGATAGCTATAGACCTCGTCAGATTGAGTTCAATAGATTGAATATCACTTACACCATGATGAGTAAGCGTAAGCTTCTTCAATTGGTGCAAGAGGGTATAGTAGCTGGATGGGATGACCCACGTATGCCTACTATATCTGGTTTACGCCGCAGGGGGTATACACCGGAGTCTATCCGCAACTTTATTGACCGAATAGGATATACTAAAGTTGATGGTATGATTGATATATCTCTACTTGAGCATAGCATACGCGAGGACTTGAACAAAAGTGCAACAAGGGTTTCTGCAGTTATAGATCCAGTTAAACTCGTTGTAACTAATTATCCTGAGGGAGAGGTGGAGATGATCTCTATATCAAACAACCCTGAGGATGAGAATTCAGGTGAGCATGATATGCCGTTCTCTCGTGAGCTTTATATTGAACGTGAAGATTTTATGGAGAACCCTCCTAAGAAGTTTTTCCGTATGACTCCAGGTCAAGAGGTTAGACTTAAGGGTGCTTACATTGTTAAGTGTACTGGCTGTATCACAGATGCTGATGGTAAGGTTACTGAAATTCACTGTGAGTATGATAAGTTGACAAAGAGTGGTATGCCGGAATCTAATCGTAAGGTTAAGGGAACTCTTCATTGGGTTTCAGCAGCAACGGCAGTAGATGCTGAGGTTCGTCTTTATGATAGATTGTTTGTTGTAGAGGATCTTGACGAAGAGCGTGATAGAGACTTCCGTGAACTTATTAATCCAGACTCATTGAGAGTGTTGAAAGGTTGTAAGATAGAGCCTTTCTTGGCAAATGCAAAACCTATGGATCGCTTCCAGTTTACTCGTTTGGGGTACTTCTGTGTAGATAAAGATTCAACTAATGAAACTCTTGTCTTTAACCGCACGGTATCCTTGAAGGACTCATGGAGTAAAGAGAAGGCTAAGAAATAGTAAATTTATATCTCATAATTGATAGTTGGAGGTATATAATATATGTATTGAGCTGCAAACGGATTACGTTTTACTCAAAACCAATCTATATAATTGGTAGTAGTTTTCGTTAATCTCCGTATGCAGCTCAATATTTAAGTAGTAGCCTCTGCTAGGATGAATAAATATAGAAATATGAAAAGAGGATTGAATGATTATCTTGCTTTGGTGGTCAAAGGGATGGGTATGGGTGCAGCAGATGTTGTCCCTGGTGTCTCTGGTGGAACAATAGCCTTTCTCGTGGGTATCTATGAGGAGCTTATCAACTCAATAAAGAGCGTAAATGCTACGACTCTAAAGATGCTGTTCACTTTTAAGATAAAGGACTTTTGGAATGCTATAAATGCAAACTTCTTAATCTCCGTAATAGCAGGTATTGCTATTAGCTTTATGTCTCTAGCTAAGGTTATAACTTATCTATTGACAAATCATCCTGTTTTGGTATGGTCATTCTTTTTTGGTTTGGTGATGGCCTCTACTTACTATGTGTCGAAACGGGTAACTAAATGGAGCGTTGCTCCTATTGTTGGGTTTATATTAGGGGCTATAGTGGCTTTCTTCATAACTGTTTCAACTCCTGCAAATACACCAGATAGCTATTGGTTCATCTTTCTATGTGGAAGTATTGCTATTTGTGCTATGATTCTACCTGGTATTTCAGGTAGTTTTATTCTTGTTTTGCTAGGGAAGTATTTTTTTATGATGGATGCAATTAAGGAGTTTAAGATATCAATAATAGCTACCTTTGTTTCAGGGGCTGCTATAGGTATTGTTTCATTCTCAAATCTTCTATCTTTCCTATTATCACGCTTCTATAATGTAACTATAGCAGTGTTGACTGGTTTTATGTTTGGCTCTTTGAATAAGGTTTGGCCTTGGAAAGAGACCATTGAGACATATGTAGATAGACATGGTGTTTCAAAGCCTTTAATTGAGTCAAATGTGCTTCCTGATTCTTTCCCTTGGAGCTCTTTAATGCTACTTATATTTGGGTATGCACTTGTAGCATCTCTAGAAATTGTAACTTCAAAACAAGACAAAAGATAATTCAATCGTATGAGAATAGATATAATAACGGTGTTGCCCGAGCTTATAGTGAGCCCATTGACACACTCAATAGTGCAACGTGCACAAGATAAAGGGTTGGCTGAGATACATCTACATAATCTAAGAGAGTATTCAACACAAAAACATAATAGAGTTGATGATTACGCCTTTGGTGGTTGTGCTGGGATGGTGCTTCAGATTGAGCCAATAGAGAGGGCTATTAACAGCCTAAAAGCAGAGCGTGATTATGATGAGGTCATATTCACAACTCCCGATGGAGAACAGTTTAACCAGCCAATGGCTAATACTCTATCAATGGCAGAGAATCTAATCATTCTTTGTGGCCATTATAAGGGTATTGACTACAGAATTAGAGAGCATCTGATTACAAAGGAGATCTCTATAGGCGATTTCGTTCTAACAGGAGGGGAGTTGGCTGCAGCTATAATAACGGATGCTGTTGTTAGGCTTATACCTGGAGCTATCTCCGATGAGCAGTCGGCATTATCTGATTCATTTCAAGATAACTTACTTGCTCCTCCGGTGTATACCAGACCATCAGACTATAAAGGGTGGAAAGTGCCAGAGGTTCTTCTTTCAGGAAATCATAAGTTGATTAGTGAATGGGAGCATGAGCAATCTGTTAATAGAACCAAAATGCTTAGACCAGATTTATTGAAATAGTGTAGTATGGATCTGAAATTGTTGAAGGAAAAGGCCGAGAAGTCGGCTAATATTAACAAGAAGTTTTTTAAGGGTTTAAAAAAGAGCCAACTACGTGATTTGGATGATCAGATCCACTATCTTCACCAAGAAGTGTTTCAAGAGGTTGACTGCTTAGAGTGTGCAAACTGTTGTCGATCTCTTGGTCCAAGAATAACGGACCGTGATATAGAAAAGATAGCTTCAGCAACAAGGAGTAAACCACACGAGGTGATTGAGCGTTATTTACGTATAGATGAAGATAAGGATTATGTTTTCAAGAGTATGCCTTGTCCATTTTTGATGGACGACAACTACTGCTCAATCTATGAGAGTAGACCTAAAGCTTGTAGAGAGTATCCGCACACTGATAGAAAAAAGTTCTTCCAGATTTCTTCTCTTACTATTAAGAACTCATATACATGCCCTGCTGTTTATGAAATCTTAGAGAGATTGCGCTCAACACTTTAATACCTCATCCAACAATGATGTTGCCTCCTTTAGATTTTGTTATTGATCAGCTTACTATTGAGCTAATCTATCGTCCATCTACTTTTGAAAAAGAGCTAGGTTGGCGTGTAGTATTGTCTGAAAATTCTATCAAATGTAATCTAGATGATATTCAAGTGAGGGATATGAGATTTCGAGATGTTATATGGGCTAGGCAGCTAATGGTGATATATCAGAAGGCATTAGATGTCCATTTTTTCGATATGAGAGCTACTTATAACTCATACTTTAATACAAAATTAAGCGACGGTGTTGTTAATGTCAACGAGCTTTATGTTGCTGGGAACCCAGCCTACTGTGTTATTATATCAGTAGGGGATATGAAAAAGAAGGTTTGGGGATATGGTGGTCAGCCTATAGGTTTTGATGAACTAGTTAATTTGATATTACTCAATATCACAGACCCTGCCGAACCTATCTGGGCCGAACGTAAACCCTCAAAATGCAAACGATGTGGCTCAACCCATATTGCAGATGTCATTTATGGTGTCTCTGATTTAGAACATGAGCTATATAAAGAGATAGAGCGTGGAGAGATTATTCTAGCTGATAATCTCCCAACAAGAGTCGGACCTTATTGGTGTTGTGCCGACTGCGGAACTGAGATTCTAATGAGCTCTAAAGAAGAGTTTAAAGAACCTACAAGTTGAATATTGAGGCAAATGAAGATTGGCTGAGGAAAAAAAAGAGGAAAAAAGGTTATATATCCGATTTCATTTACTACATTTGCACTGTTTTTCTGCCATATATGAGATGTCCTGTAAATATCATAGTATAATTTGTAGGGTGTGGTAGAAGATCACTATAATAGAAGAAAACAATTAATTTTACAACGAAGTATTTCTGAATGGCATTACCTAACAGAAGACCACAAAGACCGCAAGGCAAACCAGAACCAGAGAATCGTATAAACGAACTCATTCGTGGCGTTAAAGAAGTTCGTCTAGTTGGCGAAAATATAGAGCCTGGTGTATACTCTTTTCAAGAGGCTATGCGTATGGCAGACGATCAAGGTTTAGATCTTGTTGAAATCTCCCCGAATGCAGCTCCTCCAGTTTGTAGAATTACGGACTATCAAAAATTCCTTTATCAACAGAAAAAACGTGTAAAGGAACAGAAAGCTAAAGCGACTAAGATAGTTGTTAAGGAGATCCGTTTTGGACCTCAAACAGACGACCATGACTATAACTTTAAGTTTAAGCATGCTAAGGCTTTTCTCGAAGAGGGATCTAAGGTTAAAGCTTACGTGTTTTTTAAGGGTCGTTCAATCCTATTCAAAGAACAAGGCGAATTGCTATTGCTTCGCTTTGCAAATGAGTTGGAAGATTACGCCAAAGTTGACTCTCTTCCTCAATTAGAAGGAAAGCGTATGATCATTATGCTTTCTCCAAAGAAGAAGGTTGAGAAACCAGCTAAGAAAGAGAAACCGTCGGGCGAAGAGCAGGCGGCAGAGTAATCTATCTGAGTCATTGCATCATACTTTTGGAATTAAGCATACAACGCTATATTCATTTTTATTTAATTAAAAACTCGTACAAGATGCCTAAGATGAAGACTAATTCCGGTGCCAAAAAAAGGTTTGCCCTTACCGGATCAGGTAAAATCAAGAGAAAACACGCTTTCAAACGTCACATTTTGACTAAAAAGACTAACAAGCAGAAGAGAAATCTTACTCAGTCTGGTTTGGTTCACGCTAGTGACGTAAACAACGTTATGTTCCTTCTTGGAATGAAATAATTAGAGGTTATCTCTAAGATATTTAAACAAAGCGAGTTTAAAGGATTTTTTTAACCGAATGTTTTAGCATTTACTAAGATCACCTAATCGTGACGCTAACATTCACAACATCGTAGAACTATGCCTAGATCGGTAAATCACGTTGCTTC
>JBOFUP010000044.1:0-1986 GCA_051652645.1 Bacteroidales bacterium | reverse complement strand
AAATCGAATCATTTAACCCTATTGCCAGGGACATGCGTATAGATGACAGTGCTATACCCAGGGCAAAAAACTTCTACCATTTCTGTGTTGATGAAGGCTTTTTGGACTCGCCTCCCTATCTTGAACAGGCCTTGATAGGTATAAAATTCATGGCAGAGTTTTGTGTAGCGGCAGGAAGCTATACTCAAACAGATAAGGGACTAAAGCATATTGAAGATTTACTAGGGAATCCAAGTAGTACAGGTATGGTTCCTGTAAAACATAAGACGGTATGCCTAGATGGAATAAAAGACGTTTCATACGGGGGGATGACTTCTAAACGACGTAAGTGTCTTAAAATAACTTACGCAAATGGTAAACATGTTACAGTAACCCCAGAACATAGAATTTTAAACCTTAATCCGTTATATACCTTTAGTTGGGTAGAAGCACAGAATTTAAAGGTTGGTGATATAGGTGTCGCTAGACTTAATCAAAATTTATTCCCTACAGACAGCTATAGTTTTCCATCCTATGTAGATCACCGAGATGGTACATATCTGCATTTCTCAGGAAAAATTGTAGATAATAACCACAAGGGAAAACAGCCTACTATACCCACAAAGATGACTAATGAATTAGCTCGACTTATAGGTTATACATTGGCTGATGGTAGAATAGATAAAAAAGGTATATCTTTTATATCCTTGAGTGCCTCTGGACTGGTTGACGACTTTATATATTGTGTTGAAAAAGTATTTGGCCTATCCTGCCGAGTTACTAGAAACTTTATGAAACCAAATAGCATTCAGCCTCTAGACAACGCCGTAGTATCCTCAGTTGTCTTAAGTAGATTTTTTAAGCATTTTGGCGTACACGGACTTTGTTATGATAAAACTATACCTAAGTGTATATTAGAGTCTACACGAGAGCACACTGTTGAGTGCATTAGAGCTATAATGGACTGTGATGGATATTCTGATCACAAGGTAGGAATAACAACATCTAGTCCAACTATGATAAAACAGCTTCACCTAATAATGGACAATTTAGGTCTATACGGAAAGTATAGAGAGTATTATAGCAACTCAAAAATAATATCTCATAGAGAGTCTAACGATAGACGAAGCCTTAGAGGTGAATGGATATTTAGAGAAGACAAAGCAAAGTATGCGGCTATTATAGGCACTAAAAATCAACTTAGGCAAGATATACTCAATGCGTCTTCCTATGAGCCCTCAATGTTCTCTACAGACCAAGGAAACTATAGACCTGGCGTCGTACCCTATGGTAAAGAGTTGTTTGAATACTCTAAGACATTTAGGACGGCCTACCATGACAGAGGCCTCGATCATGCAACTTACGCTAGACGTTCTTCTTTTATTATTGAAGGCGCATTAGCGTCTGCTGATTTTATTGCGTTCTGGGAAAAACATGACCCCGCTATTCTAGCTAGACTAAATCATATCAATAACTCAGACTTAGCCTTTAGTAAAATAGTGTCAATAGAAGATGCAGGTTATCACACTGTATATGATTTGACTGTGCCTAAAGGAGAAAACTTTTCCTGTAATGGAATCATAGTCCATAATTGCCCTCGATGCAGTGACACCGAGTGGATGCATGATGATGGACACGAAGCACATGAAGGTTTATCTGTTTTAGAATCCAAAGTAACCTTTCTCGAATTTGGTACATGCCCCTGCTGTGGTGTAGGTCGTGCCGAACTTATTGCTGAGAAAGAATTAAACCTGTACAATGAACTTGCCGTATGTGCTGGACAGCGTAGCGGTAAGTCTGCTGTGACTACAATGATTGCAGCTTACATTCTCCATAGATTCCTTGTTATCGGTAAGCCAAATGATGTGTTCAACATTCGTGGTAACGAGATTTTACATGGCACCTTTATTGCATTGACCCTCGGACAAGCAAAAGAAAACTTGTGGGACCCATTCTATGGGTACGTGTCAGACAGTCCTTGGTTCAAGCAATATCATAAGTTCTTAC
>JBOFUP010000043.1:0-2189 GCA_051652645.1 Bacteroidales bacterium | reverse complement strand
TCGTTATAAGTAGATCGAAAATCTTGAGCCTTACGATCCGAGAGTATTTCCACTTCCTGCATAGCCTCTATCTCCTGGTCAGTGACATAATGAGTCTCTTTGAATGATTCGAGGGCTTGAGGATCTGTCACATCAATCTCCTTTAGAGCTTTAAGGTGAGTAAACTCATCATAGTTCTGAAGAATATTTTCCAGACGAAGATATTCTCCGAAGAGTTTTGAGAACTCTTTTTTGTCACTCTCTGTAACAATAACATCCGTTTCTGGGAACTTCTCGTTCAGCTCCTTGACCACGTCAATATAGCCACGTCGAGCCTCGCCGGTGACTATATCTGTAAAGCCTTCCAGATACTCTTTATAACTCTTTTCGAGAATAACATTTCTAGTGTTTTTGTCCCCAAAGAGCGTTATTGCATCCACAGTAGAAGCCTCCAAGTCCCTAAAGGTAATTATATTACCAAAAGTTTTGGTAGCATCATAAATTCTGTTCGTTCGCGAGAAAGCCTGCATAAGACCATGATAGCGAAGGTTTTTATCGACAAAGAGTGTATTCAGCGTAGGGGCATCAAAGCCAGTTAGAAACATCCCAACAACAATTATCAGATCAATCTCTTTGCTTTTAACACGTTTGGATAGGTCACGATAGTAGTTTTGAAACTCTTTGCTATCTACACCATAACTAGTTTTGAACATTATGTTATAGTCATTTATGGCTTTCGTCAAGAACTCCTTGGCACTGCTATCCAAAGCCGAAGGTTCGAACGTCTCGTCCATAATATCACCAATAGCATTCTGCTCTTCGTTAGCTGCAAAAGAGAAGATGGTCGCAATTCTTAAAGGACGCTCACTATCTCTTTGCAAACGATTGATCTCTTCGTAATAACACTTAGCGGCATCCACACTACTCACAGCAAACATGGCATTAAAGCCATTGTTTGTTCCATGGCTACGATGCGTTTTCATTCGGAAGTTCTGTAGGATATATTGCGATATTTCTGTGATGCGTGACGGGTGGAGTAGAGCTTGTCTATTCTCAGCTGAGCTGAGCTTCTTCTCATCCTGTTCACTCTCTATATCCTTGAATTTAGGCCTAACATCGTTATAGTCCACTTTAAACTTCAAAACCTTATCATCACGTATAGCATCCGTAATCACATAAGCGTGCAACTCCGTTCCAAACACACTAGCAGTGGTTTCCGACCCTAAAGCATTTTCAGGGAATATAGGAGTGCCAGTAAAGCCAAACTGATAGAATTTTTTGAATTTCTTTTTCAAGTTCTTTTGAGCTTCACCAAACTGAGAACGGTGAGCCTCGTCAAAGATAAATACCACCTGTTTCTTGTATATATCTAGATC
Source organism: Bacteroidales bacterium (assembly GCA_051652645.1). GTDB lineage: Bacteria > Bacteroidota > Bacteroidia > Bacteroidales > UBA7332 > UBA7332. Next base: position 834 of record JBOFUP010000043.1, on the reverse strand, counting down.
ACCCTCACCCTTGATCAAGTTATTGAGCTTTTGTATCGTAGTTACAATAATCTTATTATCATCCTTTTCGATGTTACGTTTTAATCCCAAGGTACTTTCAGAGCCGTTGACACTATCAGGGGAGAAACGCTGATACTCTTTCATAGTCTGAAAATCCAGATCCTTACGATCTACCACAAAAAAGACCTTATCAATAAACTCTAGCTCCGTGGCCAATCGAGCAGCTTTAAAGCTGGTTAGCGTTTTGCCCGACCCAGTTGTATGCCATATGTATCCACCGGATTCAATTCTGGAGGTTGATCCAGAGAGATACGAGCTCTTGATCTTCCATAGGATACGTTCAGTTGCCGCAATCTGATAGGGACGCATAATAAGAAGCGTGTCACTAGAGTCAAAAACAGAGTAAGTAAACAGTATGTTCAGTAGGGTCTGTTTCTGGAAGAATGTAGCTGTAAAATCTTTCAGATCGCGAATAAGAGTATTATCCGCCTTAGCCCAATTCATGGTAAAGTCAAAACTATTCTTATTTCGTTTTACCGTATTGGCAAAATAGCGGCTATCCGTTCCATTCGAGATGACAAAGATCTGCAGGTATTTGTATAGTGAATTAGAGCTGTTGAAGCTCTCCTTGGAGTAACGATGTACTTGGTTGAAAGCCTCACGTATAGCTACTCCACGCTTTTTCAACTCAACCTGTACTAGAGGCAGACCATTGACCAATATAGTTACGTCGTAACGATTGGTATGCGTTCCGGTCTGTGTAAATTGAGATATCACCTGCACTTTGTTACGTGCAATCTGTTTTTTATCTACTAGATAGATGTTCTGAATATG
>JBOFUP010000042.1:0-5209 GCA_051652645.1 Bacteroidales bacterium | reverse complement strand
TGAAAACAGAAGACATGTTCTTGATTTCACGCTCACGTTGCTCTGGATCGTTGTACATAGAAAGTACGCGAAGTACCAACTCTTTGTCTTGGATGTTTGATTTTTCCATCAACTCTTTGAAACCATCCCAGTCTTCAGCAGTGAATTTACCTTCGATGTTAGCTTCAACTTTTGATTTTTTCAACTCTTTAGCCAAGTATGACTGAGTGTTTTTCTCACGCTGACCAGCCAATCTTTCGTTCAAATCCAAAGCACCGTCTGGAGAAGCGTAAGATGAGATCTCGATACCTGTGATCTCTTTGTTTGGTGCTGCAGCTGCAGCTTTGATGTCTGTGTGAAGTTGAGCCAATTGCTCTGATTTCAACTCAGAAGCACGTAGGTTAGCTTGTTGGATCAAGAACAAGATCTGTGCTTGGTAAGCCTCCTTGATGATGCGCTGGAATTTATCTGCTGCGATTGATGGCTTAGCTGCTGCTGCTGCTGACATCAATTCAGTTGAGATAACACCTTCTGCAACTTTCAAACGTGGCAATTTGTAAGACTTAGCCCCTCTTACAACGCTAAACTCAAGATAAAGCTCTGAGTTACGCATCTCTGGAACATAAGTAAATGACGCAGGCATAGAATATTTACCACCAGCTTTGTAAGCGATAGTGTTGTTATTGCCTTTAACTTTCTCTCCTTGGAAAGTAACAGAAGTCGATTTAGACTCTTTACCTCCGTAAACTAGCACTGGAGTTACAGTAACCTCTGACTTCTTGTTGAAGTATTTCTCTGGGAACTGACCATCAATGGTAGCGTTAACTTTTCCACCTTTCAACTCAAGAGGAGATGGAGTTACCTTAAACATATCCGCCGACAACGGACCCATCTTTTTACTACACGCTGTGAAAGCAACTAAAATAGCCATCAGGAATGGCAAATAAAGTTTTCTAATCATGACTTAGTTAATTAAATTGGTTATAATACAATCACTTATCTTCACAACTTCTTAACCATAAAGGCAAGAAGTACTAAAATAGACTACTGTACGGTGCAAATTTATTCTCTTTTTTCAAATCGGGAAAGCTTTATTTGTTTTTTTTCAATTGTCAGACCAATTATATATACAATAGTCTCCTCAAAAATAACGACTTTGCTCAATTCTTAGTTCATTTACTATCTAATCATTTAGAAAAAGAGGCTTTCTGGGACTATGTGTTAACCGTTTTAAGAAAAAAAAGAGAGTAATATTTGGTCATATGAGAAATAATACGCACATTTGCACTGCAATTGCGAAACAACGGTGCCATAGCTCAGTTGGTAGAGCAAAGGACTGAAAATCCTTGTGTCCCCGGTTCGATTCCTGGTGGCACCACGAAAAAACCCTTACAATCGTACAATCGCTTGTGAGGGTTTTTTTATGTCTAAACCTTTCGTTTTATCTCATCTCATCTCATAATCTCAAAACAACAATGATTACAGTTACGAACTTAGGCATCCAATTTGGTAAAAGGAAACTTTTCGAGGATGTAAATCTAAAATTCACCCCGGGGAACTGCTACGGTATTATCGGAGCTAACGGTGCCGGCAAATCTACAATGCTTAAAGCCATCAGCGGACAAATTGATGCAACAACCGGGACTGTCACGTTGGGACCAGGCGAACGCCTTTCTGTGTTGAGCCAGGATCACCACGCATACGATGACCAAACTGTACTAGACACAGTGATGATGGGACACACTGTTCTTTGGGACATCATGCAAGAGAAGAACGCAATTTATATGAAGGAAGACTTCTCTGATGAAGATGGACTTCGCGCGGCTGAACTAGAGGAGAAATTCGCAGAGCTAGAAGGTTGGAACGCTGAAAGTGATGCAGGAATGCTACTAAGTGGACTTGGCATCAAGGAAGACCTACACTACACTCTGATGAAAGATATCCCTGGTAAAGAGAAAGTACGTGTACTTCTTGCAAAAGCTCTATTTGGCAAACCAGATAACCTTCTTCTTGATGAGCCTACCAATGACCTCGACTTAGAAACGGTTATGTGGCTTGAGAACTACCTTGCAAACTTTGAGAACACTGTATTGGTTGTATCGCACGACCGTCACTTCCTTGACGCAGTATGTACTCACACCGTAGATATTGACTTTGGTAAGGTACAATCATTTGCTGGTAACTACAGCTTCTGGTATGAATCAAGTCAGTTAGCACTTCGTCAACAACAGAATCAAAATAAGAAAGCTGAAGAGAAGAAGAAAGAGCTTCAAGAGTTCATTCAACGATTCAGCGCCAACGTTGCTAAATCAAAGCAAACAACTAGCCGTAAGAAGATGTTGGAGAAACTTAACATTGAAGAGATCCAACCTTCTTCTCGTAGATACCCTGGCATACAGTTCCAACCAGACCGCGAACCAGGAAATAAGGTTCTTGAAGTACACGGCCTGTCTTCATCTATTGATGGAGTAACTCTATTCAATGACGTCAACTTCATGGTTGAGAAAGGTGACAAGATTGTATTCCTTTCTAAAGACCCTCGTGCAATGACAGCATTCTTCGAAATCATCAATGATCAAAAGAAAGCTGACTCTGGTACGTTTGAGTGGGGTGTAACAATTACTCCTGCTTACCTACCACTTGACAACTCAAAATTCTTCGACACAGACTTCAACCTTGTTGATTGGCTTTGTCAATACTCTGACGATACAACAGACCTATACATCAAAGGATACCTAGGACGTATGCTATTCTCTGGTGAGGAGATATTGAAAAAGGCTTCTGTTCTTTCAGGGGGTGAGAAGATGAGATGTATGATTGCGCGTATGATGATGAAGAGTGCAAACTGTCTTGTACTCGATTCACCAACAAACCACCTTGACCTTGAGTCAATACAGGCATTCAACAACACACTTAAGGTGTTCAAAGGAAACCTCCTTATGTCATCGCATGACCACGAATTCATACAGACAGTATGTAACCGTGTTATTGAATTGACTCCTAATGGAATTATTGACAAGATCATGGACTATGATGACTACATAACTAGTGAAGAGGTAAAAGCTCTTAGAGATAGAATGTATAACAAATAGACCTATACAACATAAAGGCCTGCCGAACATCGGTAGGCCTTTTATTGTTAGAGATTATAATAACAAAATAGTAATAGATATGCCAAAACTAAAGATTGGGGATAAAGCCCCTCACTTCTCAGCTCCTGACCAGAATGGTGAGATACATACATTGGAACAATATAGCGGAAAGAAAATTGTTCTATACTTCTATCCTAAAGACAGCACACCTGGATGTACGGCAGAAGCATGCAATCTAAGAGATAACTACGAACAACTACAAGCAGCTGGATACAGCGTGATTGGAGTTAGCGCAGACTCAATTAATTCACACAAACGATTTGCTGATAAGCAAAACCTTCCATTTACCATCCTATCAGATGAGGAGAAGAAAATGCTAGAGGCATACGATGCTTGGGGCATGAAAAAACTGTATGGTAAAGAGTATATGGGGATTATACGCAAAACGTTTATCATAGATCAAAACGGTATCATTACTGATATTATTGAGAAGGTAAATACGAAAGAGCATACAACTCAGATCTTGAAATAGGATATATAAATAGAGGGCTACACACACAAATGCGTAGCCCTCTATTTATATATACTTATATATCAGTGAGAGGTAAACTATATCAGAGCATTAAGTGTTCTGATAGTAAACCAACACTACTTGAATATATGAAGAAACTACTATTTATCACACTGACTCTCATTCTGTCTCTTTCTGCCATACAAGCACAACTAAAGGTAGGTAACCCTGCCCCTTGGTTCAAAGGGTATGATCAAAACAACAATATAATAGAGTCCAAAGACTACAAGGGGAAGAAGGTAGTCCTATACTTCTATCCTAAAGATAATACTCCAGGATGTACTGCTCAGGCTTGTGCTTTTAGAGATGACTATAGCGAACTCCAAAGTAAAGGATACAATATTATAGGAGTTAGCGATGATGATATCAAGTCTCACGCCGCATTTGCCAAAGAGCACAATCTTAACTTCCCTCTAATTGCTGATACAGACAAAACCATCATCAACTCATATGGTGCTAATGGAATGCTATATACAAAGAGAATAACATTCGTCATTAACGAGAAAGGCATCATTGAGCAGATAATTGAGGGAGTATCTGCATCAGAACACTCCAAGAAGATATTGAAAAAATAGGAAAAGATCAGATGTAGAGAGTTATTTCTACATCTGATCTTTTCATATTAATTAGTCTTGAGTTATAAAAAAACCCTACTTCTAACTTCGCAGTCAGAAGTAGGGAAACCCTTTTTTTAATACTTATAAATAATCGTTGCCTAAATAGCCATATTAATCTTGCACCTTAGCTGAGATAAACTCTCTGTTCAAGCGTGCAATGTTTGTGATTGAGATGTTTTTTGGACATTCTGCCTCACACGCTGCCGTGTTTGTACAGTTACCAAATCCTAGTTCATCCATACGAGCAACCATAGCCTTAGCACGACGAGCAGCCTCAACACGACCTTGTGGTAGAAGTGCCAATTGGCTAACTTTAGCCGACACGAACAACATAGCCGAACCGTTTTTACAAGCTGCTACACAAGCACCACAACCGATACATGAAGCTGAGTCCATTGACTCGTCTGCATCGATCTTTGAGATTGGTATTGCGTTTGCATCTGGTATACCTCCTGTATTTACTGAGATGTAACCACCTGCTTGGATGATCTTATCGAATGCTGTACGATCAACCATCAAGTCGCGAATAACTGGGAAACCAGCCGAACGCCATGGCTCGATAGTGATTGTCTCACCATCCTTGAACTTACGCATGTGCAACTGACAAGTTGTGATTGAATCGTCTGGCCCGTGTGCATGTCCATTGATATAAAGAGAACACATACCACAGATACCCTCGCGACAGTCATGGTCAAAAGCTACAGGCTCTTTCCCTTCGTTCACAAGCTTTTCGTTCATAATATCCATCATCTCAAGGAATGATGAACCAGTTGATATTCCTTGTAGTGCAATCGTCTCAAAATGACCCTTCTCTTTAGGACCTCTTTGGCGCCACACCTTTACATTTACATTTATATTCTTTTCCATTGTGTCTGAGTTTCAAAAAATCGGTGTTTGAACTAAATTACGCTTTGTAGTTACGCTGCTGACGAACGATAAACTCATACTCG
>JBOFUP010000041.1:0-1005 GCA_051652645.1 Bacteroidales bacterium | reverse complement strand
TTTCTATCTACATGGTTGCTTATTATCTTAAAATTGAGGCTGATATTATACATTATCACTATGATGAATAACCAATAGCAAACCATCATCTCTATTTATGTAAACAACAGATACAGCAAGTGTTAATCAGAACAGATGTAGATAGAAAAAACAGATTTTTTTCTCACAGACTTTGAAATTCGACCCACCTAAACCAATTTTACAAAACATAGCATATAAGTAGCTCCAATAATGAATAAATCCAAGCATAGTGGTAACGAAGCTCCTATCCGACAGATCCGTGGACAAAAGGGATAGAGACTAGTGGCTTTGACAAAAAAAATCTGCGCAATCTGCGTGAATCATTTCCCCTAATTACGAATTAATCCAGCGCAGTGGTAACGAAGCTCCTATCCGACAGATCCGTGGAGAATTCCTTTGTTGAGGCTTTGCTGTTGAGATCACTTCGTGCCTGTTGAGTTTATTCAGAGTAATAGGAAAAGATAATCTGCGTGAATCATTCCCCCAATTACGAATTAAGCATTATGAATTACGAATTAATCACCCTCAAGAAAAGACTGTGACTTTAGGGGTCAAACTCACAGAGTTAGTACCCAAAAGCCTTTGACTTTCCACCCCAAACTCAGTGCAAAATTAGGCAGTGCCTAAAGCCTAGTTAGCCACAGCCTAACCACCCAAAAGCCTAAGGGTAAAACACAATTAGACAGTGGCTAATTACCATCGATGATTAGTCGTTAAAACACCCCCCCGATTTAACAAATCACTATTAACGAAACAGCAAAATATCCTCACAGACTCTTAGTTTTGACCATTTCTATTGCCACTATTGCAACACTCTCTTACAATCAGAGCTTTAGGGGTTGCAATAGACGGTTGCAATAGGTTGCAATAGGGTTCTATTGCAACCAAACAGTTTTATCTTAATATAGCCATCAATATTAGCAAAGAAATCTGATTAATAAGTGAACTCCTCTCCTAGCTCTGAATGAGTAGTCAAATATAGAG